>CAZJQP010000011.1:0-78715 GCA_964548225.1 uncultured Blastocatellaceae bacterium
CAAAAATTTCTATTTTTTGCTTGAAATTAGATATTTTTGTAGGGTTGTTAAATAAAGAAGATACTTACCGATAAAAAAATACGAAATGTTTTCGCCGCATTGTCTTATCTATATTGAACAGCAAAAAAACTGCTGGAAAATATAGAGCGATAAAAAGGAATGAAGGAAAATATGCAAATTTACTTATCAAGAAATAATCAGCAAGCAGGACCGTTTGAAGAAGCCAAAGTGTTGGAAATGTTGCGCGGCGGACAGGTTTCCTCAAATGATTTCGGAATTCGTCAAGGAGACAGACAATGGCGAACTTTGAGCGAAATGTTTAGGGATTTCGCGCCGCCCCCGGTTAATTCCAGCGTTCAAAATATCGTTGCTTGGGCAAGTAAAAATCTACCTAATCAACTTTTCGTTCAACATAAATCGGTGATTGCCGAATTGAAGAGTTATTTGATTACTTTAACTATTGTCGGCGTTCTTCCGTTTTTGGCAGGGTTTGTTCTCAACCTTTTTATACCGCTTGGTAAGTTATTGATGTTACTTGGCGGCATTTTATTCGTCGTTATGACTTTAATGTTTGCACTGATATTTTTGGTCAATCATTTCAGAAAGAAAAAATTTGTCGCCATTTTTAATTCACAAGGCGTTGTTACCAACGGCAACGTCCTCTACGAGTGGGACAAATTGCAATACATAAACTTTCTTAAAATCAAAAATCCGCGGCTTCACGGTCAAGGATTGATTCCGATGTTGATTGCAAAATTAGCCGTTTTTCTGATTCGCTCGGTGATTTTCAAAGACCCGCGACAGAGGTCGCTCGACGGCGCGGAACTTATCTTCGCCAACGGCAAAGTTATTCTTCCGACGACAATGACAAACTTTGCGGAAATCTGGGATTTTATCGAGAAAGTTCCGGCTCAACCACGATTCGACGAACGCTTTGACCAAAACACATTGGCTGAATTGCGAAATTGCGGTCTTTATAACAAACCGCAAAATTCGACGGCGGTCGGATCAAATCCGCAATTGCCGACCGCGCAAATAAATCAGCCGACCGTTGCCCAAAAATCTAACGGCGTATGGATTATGGCGGGAGCTTTGATTGGCGGCTTGATGTTAGTCGGAGTTGGCGGAATTCTTGCCGCATATCTTTTTATTTACAATTTGAGTGCCGTCAAAGCCGTTTCAAACAATAATCGCAACGGAAACTCGAATTCTTCGCCAACCGTCAATAATGGAGTGCAAACATTTTCCGACTCATCGCCCGATAAAAAACCGGATTTCACAATGACAGCGGAAGAATTTTTTCTGGACGCAGACGATTATACGAAGGAAAAACAATCTCTTGCCAAATACAAAGGAAAAATCGTCTTAATTTCGGGGTGGGTTTATCTATTCAAGGAATTTGACGGTAAGAATTTGTATTTTCGGACTTCCGGCAGTTTTTTAGATACTGAATTAATTGCGAGCGAAGCCAGTAAATTGGCAAATATTAAAGAAGGAGAACGGGTAAAAGTAAAATGCGATGTTGTGGACGATGCCGGAATGGATCTAAAAAACTGCGCTGTTTTAGAAAGAAAACCCGCCGTTATCGCCAATGAAAAAGCTGATATTAGCATTACCGCCAAAGAATATTGGGATCAAGTAGCGAACATTAATTTGAGCTACGAAACAAAGCAAAAAAATCGTGCCAAGTATTTCGGTAAAATCCTCGAAATCTCCGGCAAAGTCAAAAAAATCAGCGGCGACGGATATTTTCTTGCTATTAAGGATAGCGAATGGGTAACGTGCTACCCGGATGATGAAAATAAACCGCTGTTCGCTAAATTAACCGAAGGGCAAGAAGTAAAATTCAAAGGTGTGGACGACGGCAACACTCTAAAATACTGCGTCGTTTCGCGCTGATTTTCAAGTTGCTTAAAACAAAAAAGCAAATCGAAAATCCGTAATCGCGTAGCCGTGAAGCTTCAAAACTTTCGGAACTTTCTTAACAACAGACGGTTTTATATCAGTTTCAGGAGATCCAAATTTGAACCATCAAAGCAAACACACTCGATTTTGTCGGTTTTGCTGAAATTTGGATCTACTGAGTCTAGGCAACAATCACGACGTTGCCGATAGTTATAATTATGCCGACGCACACAGCAAACGCAAACAGCGCACTTTTCATTTTCTATTACTCCTTGATAAATATTATTTCGGGACAAATTTTCGATTGGTTTTACGTTTTAAGTTGAATTTTTGTTTCCGCTTTCGGCAAAAGAAAAGCCGCACCGAAAAACGTATTTTCCGATTCGACTTTTCTTTTATATTTTCAAGTCCGTAAATTTTCTCAAAAATCTTCCGCTTTTTTGCGGTCAGCTTCGGCTTTTTCCTTTTCACCGATTTTTTCGTAAGCATTTGCACGAGATTCATACAATTCGCTGTTTGGTTCAATTTCAATCGCTTTCGTGTAATCTTCAATGGCTTTTTTAAATTTTTTCTTACGGAAATAAAGATTGCCGCGCTCAGAATAATATTCGGCGTTCACGGGTTCTAATTCGATACATTTTGACAAATCGGCAATCGCTTCATCAATTTTCCCTTCTTCTTCATAAATTATCGAGCGATTATAAAAAGCATCGGCATCAAGCGAATTTAATTCGATTGATTTTGTATAGTCGGCAATCGCGGTTTTGTTATCTTCTTGAAGACCTGCCCGATTATAGTAGGCATCGGCTGAAGGATTCAACTCGATTGATTTTGTGTAATCGGCGATTGCCTGCTTCGTTTTTTTCAAATTGGTATAAGTAATTGCGCGATTATAATAGACATCGCTGTCGCTCGAATTTAGTTCAACGGCTTTGTTGTAATCTTTCAAAGCAAGGTCGTATTTTCCCTGTTCATCATAAACCCCGCCGCGATTGAAATACGCTCTTGCCAAATTCGGATCAAATTGAATCGCCTTATTGTAATCATCAAGTGCAAGCTCATATTTTTCCAAATAATCGTAAGCTCTTCCCCGTCTATGAAAAGCATTCGCAAAATCAGGCTTTAATTTTATCGCTTGTGTGAAATTTTTGATTTGACACTCATAATCACTCTCAAAACAACTCAGCCCTGCGTTGTAAAACTCAAGAGCTTCTTTTTCTTGCTTTTCTTTACTTTCCGAACTAACTTGTCCGAAACAGATAAGGGAAAAGACTGCTAAAAGAATTGAAATTTTTAAAGTCTGCCTCATATCAAAATTCTACAACAAAAAAGGCAAATCGGAAATGAAATTCCTTTTTGCCTTTTTACTTTTTACTTGAACGCGCTTTTAGCGTTCATCAATCGGCACATACTTCAAATCGCGTGCGCCGACATATTCGGCACGCGGGCGAATGAGTTTGTTGTTGGCGTATTGTTCCAAAATATGTCCCGCCCAACCCGAAATGCGCGAAACAGCGAAAATCGGCGTGTATTGGTCAGTCGGAATTCCCATCAGGTAATAAGCCGATGCCGAATAAAAATCTACATTCGGATTCATTCCTTTTTTCTCAAACATCGCTTTTTCGATTTTCTGCGACATTTCATACCATTTGGTAACGCCGGTTTTTTCAGCCATTCGTTGACTGAAACGGCGGAGAACGGTCGCCCGCGGGTCTTCAACTTTATAAACGGCATGTCCGATGCCCATAATTTTGCGTTTATTCGCCAGTGCATTTTCGAGCCATTGGTCAACATTTTCAACCTCGCCGATTTCGAGAAGCATATTCATTACCGCCGTGTTCGCGCCGCCGTGAAGCGGTCCTGCCAATGTCGCAAGCCCCGCGACAACCGCGCCATAAACGTCGGCTAAAGTTCCCGAAGCAACCCGCGTCGCAAAAGTCGAAGCGTTAAGCTCGTGGTCGGCGTGCAAAATCAAACAAACGTCCATCATCCGAACTTCTTCATCGTCGGGCGTTTCGCCGGTCAGCTGATACATAAAATTGTAAGCAATGTTTTGGTCGGGAAGCGGAGCGATTATCTCTTTGCCTTGCCGAATGCGTTCCCAAGCCGCAACTAAAGCCGGAAACTGTGCGGTTAATTTGATTGATGCTTTAACCGCGTTTTCACGGTCGGTTTTATGCGCCGATTCTTTATCGAAAAATGCCAGCGCGGAAACCGTCGTCCGCAAAACGTCCATCGGTTCGGCATCTTTCGGAAAACCTTTCATCATTTCGATGATTTGCGGCGGAACGGCGTAATTGGCACGCAATTCCGCGTTTAAGGCATCCAATTCGCCGCGTGTCGGCAGACGCTCATTCCAAAGCAGATAGATAACTTCTTCAAAGGTTGAATTAGCCGCCAAATCGTGAATGTCGTAACCCTGATAAATTAAAATTCCCTTTTCGCCGTTCACATCGCCGATTTTGCTCGTGGCGACGGCAATGCCGCGCAAACCTGCGGTAACTGTTGTTTCTGTTGCTGTAGTCATTTAGTTGTTTTTCCTTATCTTAAAGCCTAATTTTATTAAAATTTTCGATACTTTAAATCTAACAAATGGTAAGACAACTTCGCAAGTTGCAAATATTTAAGTTTCGACCGTGATTTTCTGCCCGATTTCCGCGTTTAATAAATCTCGCGCCGAAGCCTGAAACGCCACAATTTCCAAAAACCCCGCGCTTCCCGTAATCATAAAAACCTCACCTGTTTCGGCTTCGGCATAAAAGTTTTGCAATCTTTCGATTCTCTTTCCGCCGATTTCCAACGCAAACCTTTCGGGCAAATCTTCGCGCCGCAAGTTTGTAATTAAATTTCCGAAACGGTCAATGTGGATAATTTCGGCGGGCGTTGCGTTTTCTTCCAATCTTATAAAATCCGTAATTTCCGCGCCGAATTCTTGCGGCTTCACGCCGTTTGAAAGATGCGCCGCGACAGGCACAAAAACGTCGCGCCCGTGAAATGTCGCGGAAACTTTTGCGGCAAAAAACTTCTTATTCGTCAGTTCAAAAGCAGAAGCCCGCACGTCAGTAATGGCGCAATCTTCAAATACAAACTTGAGCAAACCATTGTCCGGCGCAATGAAAAAATAATCTTTTGTTGCAACCAAAATCGCCCGTCTTTCCGAACCAACTCCGGGGTCAACAACCGCGACGAAAATCGTTTTTTTAGGAAAGTTTTTATAACAAGCCGAAAGAATAAAACTTGCCGATTTAATACTTTGCGGTGCGATTTCGTGAGAAATATCAACAATGTTCGCCGCCGGATTGATTGTCAAAATCGTGCCTTTCATCGCGCCGACAAAATAATCCTGCGTCCCGAAATCCGTCAAAAGTGCAATGATTTTACTTTTCATTTTTTAACGCAAAGACGCAAAAGCGCAAAGACGCAAAGTTTTATTTCTTCGCGCCTTCGCGTCTTTGCGCCTTTGCGTTAAAAATTTCTCTAACCTGCCAAATTCGTCTGAATTTCTTTCCGAAAACCGTTGTAATAAGCCGCGCCCCAAAGCGGCGTTCCGGTAAAATAATAAAGTCCGCCGTTTGCCACATCGAAAACCGCCGCGATTTCAAAAGCCGACCAATGTTTTGTCGGTGCGGTCGCAAAAATATATTGAGCAAATTCCGGCGGAACATTCGCCGTTATCGCCACCGCAAACGAAAACGTCGCCGTAAAAAACCCGTCGGGCAAAGGCGAGCTTTTATTGGCTTTGGCAAACTGAAACGCCGTGTTTGAGAATCCTTGCAAACCGCCGACAGTCAGATTCGGAATCTCGGCAAATGTAAAAAAACACTCCGCCATCCCGAATTTCGTAATCTCGAACCGCGAACGATGCGCCGCAAATTTGAAATTCTGCGGCTGATAAATTTGCGGCGGCATCTGATTATAACCGTTTGCCGCCAATCTCTGCGAAACTTGCTGTAACCATTGATTGCTATCAATCATTTGCGTTTTTTCCTCAACTTATGAACTTATCATAAGCCTGAAATCCGATTTATTACAAAGTTTGGCGGCTTTTATTTTTAAAAATATTTGAGCCGCTGTTCAAAATTCTGTCGCATTACTGAATTTCGAATACAGTTTTCAGAAAATTCTCGCTGAAAAAGGCGAACTGATTAACAGTCCGCCTTTTTTCCGATAATGATTGTCAGCCGCAGTTTATCCGCAACTGATAAATTCAGTCGCCACCCAAGCGTAACCTCTGCCCCAAGTGATTTTAGTCCAATCGTATCCGTTTCTGTCCGTTACTAAATCCCAAACTTGAATGTCTGTTCCGACCGGCAGCTTTCCGATAACTCTGCCATTCGGAGTTTTGCGAACATTAAGCGGCGCGTTGTTATTTCTTTCGCGGACGACGCACCAATCTTGATTCGTCGGTGTAAATTCCATAAACGTATTAGCTGATGCTGTGTGCGGCAAAACGATTGTGCCGAAAAGCATCGCTAACATTAAAGTTCCTGTTACCATAAATTTATTTTTCATATTTATATTTCCTCTCTTTTATTTTCTTCCTTTTATTTTTCTTCCGGGCAATCAATTAAATCATCTTTGATTTCGCCTCTTACCCATTTGCCGTCAACTTGGGCTTTGACAATGGCTAATCCCTGATTTCCAAACTGAATATACTGAATCGAAGTTCCTTTTTTCAGTTTGACAGTTTTTTCCGTTTCTTCGATAAAGAATTCGGTGTTATCCGCTTTGACCGTGCAATCGCCTTTTTCCTTATCCGCTGTATCGGTTTGTTTATTTGTCTGCGAATTGGCTGACCCGGAATTCGAAGCCGAATTGGTATTCGTCGGCTTTGATTCGGGTTTATTAGCGTTACTGTTGGCAACGCTATTATTGACAGCCGGTTTATTGTTGGCTGAATTGCCGTTGGCACTGTTATTGCCGTTTGCGGTATTTCCGCCCGTCTGACAGCCGATTGCCGAAAATACTGCTAAACCGACTATTCCTGTAATTATCCATTGTTTGATATTAATTTTTTGCATTTTCATATTTTCCTCTTTTGTTTGATTCCGCATTGGCAGATGTTATTTTCGGAGCATTCGATACTCATTTTCAGATAACATCCGCCGTCCTGGTGTCTTTACTCATCAACCACCGTTTTCAGGCGATTGTATTTTTTGACCACGCCGTCTAATTCAGTCGTCATCACATCGTCCGCCACCGTTACCTTATAAGTTACAATGCCAACCTTTACAGTTCCGTCATTGCCAACGGTGTAATCGGGATCAGACCAAACTTCATTATTTTGTGGGGTATTCCAAGAAGAAAGACCAATGCTTATTCTTTCATCAGCCGAGTTAGTCCCGGCGATGCCGACCCAGTTGCCTTTCACGTTATCTGCCAACGAATCGCCCAAATTTACATCGGCATTTTCGGATTCCAAAGTGTAATTAAATGTTCCCCAATATGCCTCCCAGACCAATGTTTTATTGTCATCTTTGAAAGTCATTTTTGCAGTAACTTTTTCAAATTTTAAAGTGTTCCATTCAACAGTTTGGTCGTCTATAAATCGGTAAGAATAATAACCAGTCAAATTGCCGTAATTATCATAAAGTAGAAATTTGCCATCGCTGGTAAAAATGACTTTTTCGCTACTATTCTTCCAAGTTGCGGTCAGTTTGTGCTTAAAGATCTTAACCTCTTCCGTCAGATTTTCGTCCGCCGTCTCGTTTGCGGCATTATCGCCCTCACGCCTCAGCTTATATTTTTGACCATTATGGTGGTCAAGCGTCATCTCGCTGCCTTCAATCATTGCTTTGGAGAAATGGATACCGCGCTCGTCTGTAAATTCAAGGATTTGCCCGCACGGAAGTTTGTATTTTCCCTCATACAGTTGCATGTCGCCGTAATAAATGGTCATTTGGTCTTCGGTGAAGACATGTTTATTTTCCGGCTTTTCCGTGTCATTCCACGTTCCAACCAAATCTTTCCCGTTCAGCGTAACTTCTTCGGTCTTCGAGTCAGAAGTATTGGCGGCGGTGTTGCTTGACTCCCGTTTGTATTTTCTATCTTCTTCTTTGATACTCCCGAAAACCGTCAGATCATCGCCTTCAAGCATAAATTTAGTTATATCAACAGCGTCTGATTCATCAGCCTTAGCTTCTATGAATTGTCCGCAAAAAATCTTGTATTTTCCCTTTTTAGTTTTTGTGTTTTTTTTCTTTTCAGGCTTTTCCTTGTCTGTATAAGTGATTACTTCTTCAGAAGTGATAATTTCGTCTGCGGTAAATTCAACCTTATTTTTCGGATTATCCGGGTCATCCGTCTTAAACGTCTGAACCCACGTTCCGAGCAATGCGCTCTTGGTTGATTTAGTCGCATTAGTATTCGAGTTAGTCGCAACGACATTGCTGTTTGTGTTGCTGTTTTTCGGTTGACTAAGCTGGTTATAAACTAAAAGTCCGCCTCCCAAACCAACCGCCGTCATTCTGCCAACTCCGGCTAATACTGCAGCTGTTTTACTCATAATTTTTATTTTTAACTTTCGTTAATCTCCTCTAATTTTTCTCAAGATTCACCATCTAAAACCGCCGCCAAAGAAGTCAAGCATATCATCAATGCGTCCGCCTGCGCCTCGACAAAATGCGTCGCGTCCGTTTCGTATCCCGCGTAAATATTTATTCGGCTTCAATCTCTCGATCTTTTTCCGTTTCCGCTTGCACGTCTCGCATCCATTGACCGGCTTCTTCGAGACTCGAAACTCGCTGACTCGAACCGCTCTGAATATGTTCAATCTCGATGACCGAGCGTTCCTCTTGCGATTTTTCGTCTTTGCCGAGCAAAAACCAGCGGATAAAAAATGATTTGCGCGTTACCATAAAAACCTTCATTCGGGATAATATTCCCGCGAACAAATCCAGAATAACTGCCAAAACTTCCAAAAAACTTCCAAATCGGGGCTGATTTGGAAGTTTTGATAAAAATTTTGAAAAATTAGTCTAAATTTTCCATCAAAAAAAGCTCGGAAGTTTCACAAAGGCAGGAATAAAAGTAGGTTTTGCCGTCAAGCGTGGTTTTCACTCCGGCAATTTGAGTAACATTATTGAAAATCTTCGGCGATATTTCGAGCCATTTTTCTTTTTCGCCGCTTGCCAAATCGTATTTATAAATTGTTGCCGAAATTTTGCCGCGTCGCCAGATGAAAAGACTTTGAGCGTCGCCCGACCAACGGCAGAGAAAAAAATCTTTCTCCATATTTTTCAGCGGCAGATGTGCGCCGTCGCTTGTTTGATAAAGCGCAAGCCTTTTTTCCGAATCGAATAAAACAACATATTTGCCGTCGGGCGAAATCGTGTGCGAAAACAACATTTCGACATCTTTTCCGGCGGGCGCAAAGCGGACGGGCTTTCCGCCGTCAACTTTCTGCACATAAATTCCCTGAGTGCCGTGCGCGTCAGAGGCGGTGAACATAAATTGCTTGCCGTCCGGGAAAAAAGAAGTAAAAGCATTAAATTCGAGCGGATTTGCCGCATCGTTTTCAAATTCGATAATTTTTCCCGCGCCGTCCGTCGGAATCAAAGCCAAACGATGGTGCGGATTGTGAAACCGCACGAGTGCATATTTTCCGTCGGGCGAAAGCGCGAGAGCCGAACCGTCCGCGATTTTTTTGACGGATGAACCGTCCATTTTCCGCGTATAAGCTGAATGATGCGAACCGCCGCTCGCGCCGCCTTCTTCAAACAGAAGCGTTTCGCCGTCGTCGGTCAAATCTCTCGGCAAAGTCCAATCGTGCCACGACAAATCGCGTTCCGCTTCATCAATAGCGCGGCGAGCGGCAGCCTTGACACGCCATTTTTCGTCTGTAACCAAAGTTTTGCCGTTTCTGAATACGTCGTGCAACGTCAAATTGCCCGTTACTCTGTAGATTGTGCGCTCTTTTCCGTCCAAGTTGACGGATTTAATCGAACGCGAGCTTGCCCGACTCGAAGCCGTGAACCAAATCTCGTCATTTAACCACGCCAAGCCCTGAATGCTGACATAGAGTTTCGTTAGAATTTGTTTCTTTTTGGCTTCCAAATCATAAACCACCACAAATCCGCGGTCGTCGCCGACAAATGAATATTCGACAAAGGCGAGTTTCTTTCCGTCGGGCGCAAAGCGCGGGTTTCCAATCCATCCGTCCGTTTCGCAAATGACATTGCCAATCGGAAATTCAAGCCGATTCTTCCCGTTCACGTCGCGCACGACAGCAATCAACTCTTTGGAATTTTGAACAGGAAACCAATCAGCACATTGAACTTCTTTTAAGATTTCTATCTGCGATTGATTTGCCGACAATCTCGCCAAAGTTCCGATTTTGTAGAAGCCCATCGGCAAAGAGTTCAGCAAAATCGCCAAATCTCCGTTGCGCGAGACGGATAAAACTTCGGCGTTTTCAATTCCCAAAGGGCGAAGTTCTCCGCTTGCAATCTGCATCGTGTAAAGTTCGGCAACCGAATTGTTCCAATCCGCCGTAAATATAATCGTTTCGCCATCCGGCAAAAATTTAGCCGATTTGATACAGCCGCTTTGAAAAGTCAAAGGCGTAATGCGCGGATTCGGAACAGTTTTCGGCGCAGTTTTTGGCGGATTTTGAATCGGCAGAACTTCGCCGCGTTTAATCTTTTGTTCGAGATTTATTGTTTCGGGTTCGGGTTCGATGCCGAGAGTGTGCAGAGCCTCGTGGCATTGTTGGAATTGTTTTAATGCCTGATATTTACTGCCTGTTTCCGCGTATAAACGCATCAACAACCGTTGCACAAATTCATCGGAAGCGTCGTTGGCAGCTAATCTTTTCAAGATTTCGATGGCGGCTTGATGATGGCTTTCAGCGTGGTAAAGTCCGGCGGTTTTGGCAGCGACCTTGCGATAAAGAAGCCGCATCGTCTCGCGGCGCGTGTAAATCCAATCTTCGTAAATGTCTTCCGTGAGCAAATCGCCTTGATAAATTTCGAGAGCTTTTTTTCCGCTTTCAAGGTCGTTATTTTGGACGGCAAAATTGGCGATTCTTTCAAATTCGTCCAAATCAACCCGAAGCGAACCGGGCGACGCGAGAATGATTTGATTTTTTTGTGTCAGCAGAAATTGCGAAGCCGCGCCTTTCGCCAAATCCGGCTCAAACGCCCGCCGCGCTCCGTAAATCGCTTTGTTCAAATTATTAAGAGCGGTTTCGGGCGTTTGTTCAAGCCACAGCAAATCCATTATCTGTTCACGGTGAAGCGCGTGAAACGGCTTTAACGCCAGAAGTTTAACCAAAGACTTAGCCGAATTCCGCGTCCAACGCTTTTCCTCAACTGTAACGCCGTCAATAATTACCCGAAATCTGCCGAGCAGTTGAATTTCGACCAACGGCTGAGAAAAAATTTTATCTGCTTCCATTTGCTTTTAATGCGAATTAGGAGTTGAAAAAAAGACAGATTTATCAATTATTCATTATCAATCAGCAATTATTTCAGCAGTTTTAACAACTAAAAAATAATGGATAATTGTTAATTGATACTTGATAATTGCCGTGTCTCGGATTATTTTCCTTTTTCTACATTCAATCCCAAATTTTTCATCCGCCGATAAAGATGGCTTCGGTCAACGCCCATCGCTTCGGCGGCGCGTGAAACATTGCCGTCAAATTCGGCGAGTTTGTGCAAAATAAATTCGCGTTGATATGCGTCGGTCGCGTCTTTGAACGACGGAAAGCGAAACGACGACGACGGCGCATTTTCGGTTTGGCTGAATTTCGGCAAATCATCTGTTGAAATCTTTGCTTTTTCGACCATAATCACAACGCGCTCAATCGTATTTTTAAGTTCGCGGACGTTGCCAAGCCAAGCGTAATTTTGCAGGGCTTCGATTGCTTCCGATGAAAATTCCTTTAGCTTTTTGCCGTATGAAAGCGAGAATTTTTTATTGAAATGTTCAACAAGCGCGGGAACGTCTTCCAGACGTTCCCGAAGCGGCGGAATTTGAAACGGAATGACGTTCAGACGATAAAACAAATCAGCGCGAAAATCTCCATTTTCGATGAGCGATGAAAGCGGTTTATTGGTCGCCGAAATCACGCGAACATCAACTTTCAACGGCGTATTACTGCCAACAGGTTCAAAGCGTTGTTCTTCCAACACGCGCAACATTTTCGCTTGAACTCTGGGCGACATATCACCGATTTCGTCCAAGAAAAGCGTTGCATTATCGGCAATTTCAAACTTTCCTTTTTTCGCTGTCAACGCACCGGAAAACGCACCTTTCGTGTGTCCGAAAAGTTCCGATTCAACCAAATCTTCAGGAATCGCGGCAGAATTTATCTCGACAAACGGTGCGTTTTTCCGACGCGATTGTGCGTGAATCGCCCGTGCAACCAATTCTTTTCCCGTGCCGGATTCGCCCGAAATCAAAACTCGCCCATCGGTCGGCGCGACAATCGAAATTTGTTTCCGAAGCGCACGCATCGCAATCGAATCGCCAATCATCGCATATTCTTCGGCTAGATTTTTTTGCAGTTGTTCATTAACGCGCTCAAGTTCGCGGGTGCGAATCGCGTTTTTAACCGTCAAAATCGTCCGTTCTAACGACAGAGGTTTTTCGATAAAATCAAACGCACCGAGTTTTGTAGCATTGACCGCAGTTTCGATATTTCCGTGTCCCGAAATCATAATCACGGCAGAATCATTGCCATCATCACGCAATTTTTTCAAAGTTTCGAGTCCGTCAATGCCGTCGCCAAGCCAAATATCAAGCAAAATGCAAGCGAAATGCGTCGTCTCAATCGCCTTCAGACAATCTTCACCCGACACACCGGTTTCGACTTCAAAACCTTCGTCCTCCAAAACGCCGCGCAAAGTTTCACGAATTCCGCGCTCGTCATCTACGATTAAAATTGAGTTTGACATCTACTTTTCGCTGTTCAACTTAACGTCTATTTTATTTGACGAAATAATACCTCCGCGACGTTTTTTTTCATCTTCGCCGAACTCAAACCAAAACTCGAAATAAAGTGCGTATTCTCCCCTTGGAACTTCATACCGCCAATTTCCACCAAAAAAAATTGATTCGGGCGCACGCCTCCACCCCAATTTTGTAACATCAACCTCAACTGTTTTAGATTCATTTTTATTTAATGAAAACTCAAAAAAAATCTTAGAATCGTCCGGATTTTGGTTGGAGACATAAGTGTAAACTTCCGAAAACTCTCCTTTCGGGATTTCTTTTTTAACTAACTCGAAATAAGGCATAAGCGTTAATTCGAGTTTTTCATCTGAGATATTTTTGACCGTAATTTTTGCCGTAACTTGTGAGCCGATATACCATTCCATCTGATTAACCGATAAATTAAATTCGAGTTTGCCGCGATAATCTGTTTGAGCAAATGAATTTTGCGCGAAAACGAAAAATGCAAACAAGAATAAAATTAATTTCAGTTTCATAATTTTCACCTTCGTAGAATCTTAACCTAAAAACAAAATTTCGACCATTTTTAACGAAAGTTCGACTTTTGAATTTTGAATTTGATTTGAGGTAAAAATTTTATCTATCCTTCAAATCAAATTCAAAATTCAAAATTCAAATTACAAAATCAAGCAGATATTCAAACGCTCGACAGTTCGCTTACGCAGACTTTTCTGACATTATCGGATTATTCGTCTGCCGTAAAATTTCCCGAAATCTTTCATCCACACGAAACTCGTAAAATTGCGGGTCAACGCCGAGCCAGACCAATCTGCCGTCGCGTTCGGTCAATGCTTTTTCTAAAAGTTCGAGCGTTTTTTCCTTGTCGTTTAAATTTGCGTAAATCATCGCCATCAAATAAGGCGAACAATAGCGGCGCGAATTGTCGCATTCGATTTCTTCGATAATTTTCAATGCTCTGTCGGTTTCGCCGTTTGCGGCGTGTGCCGAAGCAAGCCAGATGAGCGTGTAGGAAGTTCTGCCCTGAAGCGTAATGGCGCGGTTGGCGTATTTTATCGCGTCTTGTTTTCTGTCGGTTTTCCAGAGCATCGAACTTAAAAAAAGTTGCGCCATTGAATAACGCGGTTCTCGTTCTATAAATTTTTCGGTCGCTGAAATTGCTTCGTCAAAACGTCCGGCATAATACAAATTCATATTCAACGAATGCGACACGACGGGCGTGAGCGGATCAAGTTCAAAGGCGCGGCGAACGTGCGTTAAGGCTTCTTCGTGTTCGCCTTTTAAGCCGAGAAAATAAGCGAGCCAAATTCTGCCCGTTACAAAATTCGGATTTAATTCGACAGCACGGCGCAAGTTTTTTTCCGCTTTTTGCCAATCGAAATCGTGCATCAAAACCGCAAAACCGAGTGAAGCATAACCTTCCGCCAGATTCACGTCAGCCGCAATTGCTTTGAGCGCAGATTCTTTGGCGGCGGCAGAAGTTTCGTGGAACGGCATAACCGCATAAACTCCTAAAAGGTTGTAATAATCGGCAATTCCTGCGTAGGCAAGTGCGTAATCGGGCGCAATCGCAATCGCTTGATTGTAGAAAATCAAGGCTTTCGCAAAACCTTCTTCCGTAAAAGTATTCCAATAAAATCTGCCGCGAAGATAGGCTTCAAACGCCTGCGTGTTGTCCGTGCCGCGTTTTTTTAATTGCTTTTCTTCTTCCCCTGTCAAATGCGGCAAAATTGCTTTGGTAATTTGTTCGGCAACCGTGTCTTCGAGCGTCAAAACATCTTTGAAATCTTCATCAATATTCTGCGCCCAGCGAATCGAATTTTCCTTAATGCTCAAAAGTTGCGCCGAAATCCGCAGACGTTCCCCGCCGCGCCGCAAATTTCCCGTAACTATAAAATCAACGCCGAGCATCCGCCCGATTTCAAAATCGTTTGCATTTTTTTCACAACACAACACGGCACTCGTCGGGCGCACGGCAAAACGCCGCACGTTTGAAAGCCGCGTAATCATTGCATCTGCCAAACCGACGGACAAAAATTCGCTGCCCGTATCTTCCTCAGAAGCCGCACCGATAATTTTCAGCGGCAAAACGGCGATTGATTTTTCGCCTGTTTTTGTCGTTTTTGCCTCTTCCGCCAATTTTTCGGCAAGCGGATTTTTCATTCGCCGGAATAATTTTATAAAACGCGGTTCGCGGCGGATTTTTTTAAGTTTGATTTCCGTGCCGAACCAATTCAGCCATTGGTCGTGTTCATCAAATGCTTTGACAAAAAATTCGTAAGCCTTGTCCGTTTCGTCGAGCGCAGTATAAACCATCGCCATAAAATACGGTTTTACATATTGTTCGGCATTCAATTTTTCGACTTGCTGTAAAATTTTCCGTGCTTCTTCGTGTCGCCCGTCGGCAACGAGTGCAAAACACAAAACATATTTCGCAACGCCCGTGTTCGGCATCATTCGGTCGGCTTGTTCGGCGGCGGTAACGGCTTCGCTCGTGCGTCCGACGTGCGGCAGAGCATTGGCTAATTGAATATAAGCCTGAGGAAAATTCCGGTCGAGTTGCGCGATTTTTTCAGCTTTGGCAACGGCTTCCGAAAATTTTCCGGCTTGATACAAAGTCCACGCTGTCAAAGTCATTGCCCGCAAACTCAAAGGATTTGCTTTTTCGGAACGGTGGATCATTTCCACGCCCTCTTCAAAACGTCCTGTGCCGACGAGCGAAGCCGCATACCATTCGTAAGCCAAAGAATAATTCGGATGTAGCTCGATGGCGCGAAGATAAAGTTTTTCGGATTCCGGGTAATTCCAATCAACACTCGCCAGAGTCAGCGCGTAAGCCGCCATTGCTTCGGCAAGTTCGCCGTCAATTTCCAAAGCTCGAAGTGCGGCAGCTTTTGCCTTCGGTGCGCTCTCTTTGGTCGGCAAAATTCCGTAAATTCCCGCCCAATTATAGTAATCGGCAAGACTCGCGTGCGCCATCGCATAATTCGGATCAAGCGCGACGGCGCGTTGAAATAATTCGAGAGCTTTCGGCAGAAATTCGGGAGTGAATTTATTCCAGAAAAACCTGCCGCGCAAATATGCGTCGAAGGCTTCGGCGTTGTCCGTGCCTTGTTTTTTGATGCGGTTTTTCTCGGTCGTTGTCAGTTCGGGAAGCAGAACTTCGGCGACTTTTTCCGAAATTTTATCTTCGAGTTCGAGTGCGTCCGTGAAAATTTCGTCAAACTGATTTGCCCAAACGCTGATGCGTTTTTTCACGTCCAAAAGCTGTAACGAAACACGAATTTTTTTGCCTAAGATTTTAATTCGTCCGTCAAGAACAAAATCAACCGCCAAATCTTTGCCCGCTTGCAAAGGATTTACCGCATCGTCGCCGTATTCCAAAATCGCGCTCGTCGGGCGAACCGCCAAGCGACGAATTCCGCTGAGGCGCGTAATCATCGCGTCTGCCAGACCGATTGACAAAAAATCGTCGCCCGTCGTTTCGGGTTTCGGACTCAAATTCAAAATTTTCAAAGGCAAAACTGCCAAAGATTTCGTGCCGTCGCTTTGCATCGGCAGAGTTTTTTCCGTGGCGGACACAATTTCCGTAAAACTTTCGGCGGAAATTCGTTCACCTTCGAGGAAACGCGAAATATCGGCGGCGAGTTCAGCGGCGGTTTGATAGCGTTCGGCGGCGTTTTTTCGCAGAGTCTTTAAAATAATTTTTTCCAAATCGCCTTTTAATTCGCGCCGCAAATCTTCAAAATTTTCCGCACCACGCAGCAGACAAACATCAATCAAAGTCGTCGCTTCACTCGCGCCCGTCGGCAAAAGATTTTCGCTTTGCGTGATGGAAGTGCTTGGTTTTTCGGGTTCTTCTTCACAAATGACGCGGGCAATTTCGTGCGGCGCACGATTTTTGAAACGATACGGGCGATGTCCGGTCAATAATTCGTAAAGCAAAACGCCTAAACTGTAAATATCCGAAGCCGGCGTAATCGGCAAGCCCGAAACTTGTTCGGGCGAAGCATATTCGGGTGTCATCATTCGCACGGCGGTTGCCGTCGGTTCAAGGGTGATGTCAACATTTGCTTCCGCATCCAAAACCTTGGCAATTCCAAAATCTAACAATTTCGGCACGCCGTCCGCTGTTACTAAAATATTTGAAGGCTTAACGTCGCGGTGAACGATTTGGTTTTGATGTGCGAATTCGATTGCTTCGCAGACTTGGCGGAAAAGTTTTAATCTTTCGGTGATTGAAAGTTTGTTCGCGTCGGCAAATTTGTAAAGCGTTTTGCCTTCGATGTATTCCATCACGAAAAACGGTAAATCGTCGTCGGTCGTGCCGCCGTCGAGCAGACGCGCAATAAACGGATGGCTCAAGTTTGCTAAAATCTGTCGTTCACGGCGAAAACGGCGCAGAATAAAATCCGTATCCATCCCGCGTTTGATAATTTTTATGGCAACCTGCTGTTTAAATGAGCCGTCGGCACGTTCGGCAAGATAAACCGCGCCCATTCCGCCGCGCCCGATTTCGCTTAAAATGCGATACGCGCCGATTTCGCGCCCGATTGTCGGGTCGCGTTCTTCAATCATCGAGGCAAAAATGTGAAGTCCGCTATTGTCCATTAAAGGCTCGCTCAAAAGCGAATCGGCTTCTTCATCTTGCCTTAAAAGATGCTCGACTTCGATGCGTAAATCTTCATCGTCCGCACAAACTTCGTCCAAATAAAGCTCACGCTCTTCGCGTGATGGCAATTCGACCGCGACTTGAAAAATTTCTTCAATTTTTTGCCAATAATTAGGAGTCATAATTAAAAATTAAAAATTAAAAATTAAAAATTTCGGATTCAATTTTGCATTTTTAATTTTTAATTTTTAATTCGTTTTAGCCTTTCATTTGTCCGTAAAGCCATGCCTTCGTTAATCGCCAATGACGTTTCACCGTTATCACCGAAACGCCTAAAACTTCCGCCGTTTCCTCAAACGTCAAGCCGCCGAAAAATCTGAGTTCAACAATTTTCGCCTTTTGTGCGTCAAATTTCGCCAATTCTTTCAGCGCGTCGTCCAAAGAAATCAATTCGTCGCTGATTTCGACGGCTTTATCAATATTTTCGTCCAAAGAAAATTTTTGAAATTCTCCGCCGCGTTTGTCGGCTTTGTGAACGCGGGCGTGGTCAACTAAAATCCGCCGCATAAGTTGTGCCGCGACACCGAAAAAATGTGCGCGATTTTGCCAATTTGCGCGGGTTTGGTCAATCAATTTCAGATACGCTTCGTGGACGAGTGCCGTCGGTTGCAAAGTGTGATTGATGCGCTCGCGCCGCAAATAATTTGATGCAAGACGTTTCAGTTCATCATAAATTACGGGAAGCAGAGCATTAACCGCAGTCTCGTTGCCGTTTGAAACTTCCAAAAGAAGCTGAGTTATATTTTCTTGAGTTGCTTGATTCACGCTCTTGAATTGTAAAAATTATAAACAAAAATCGGCGCAAAAAAAAGCCTTAAACTTCCCTTATGCTTTATTTACAAAAATGCACCGCTCGAATATTATAAGATTATACTGTATGAAGTCGAAAATTTAGCTTCCGACAATAGATTTCGGATGTTCGATAAATCTGCAATTTTCATCGCCTTTTGTCTCTGGCTGGCGGCGTTTTGTGCAAACGCGGCGGCACAATATCGGTTTGACCAACTGACGACAGAAAACGGTTTGCCGCAAAATTCGGTCTATTCGATTGTGCAAACGGCGGAAGGTTATATTTGGATGGCGACGCTCGATGGACTTGTGCGTTATGACGGCGTGCGTTTTACGGTTTTTAATAAATCGAATTCTAAAAACTTGCTGAACAATCGTTTAATCGGTTTGCTGGTTGACGGCGAAAACTCGGTTTGGCTTCTGCACGAATCAAACAATTTGTCCCGCTATCGCAACGGCGAATTTCAGACTTTTTCCGAAGCCGACGGCTTGCCTGAAACCGCCGTTTATCTGATGACGAAAGATGCAAACGGCGGCATTTTGGCTTGGACGAAAAAAGGCGTTGCGCGATTTGACGGCAATCGTTTTACGGCTCGGTCGGCGGAAAGTAAAACTTTTGACGGAAATGATTTCGTGCTTTATTTTTCTCCTTCGGGCGCACTTTGGGAAGTCCGCAATCAGACTTTAACGCGCTTTAAGGACGGCAAGCGCACCGACTTTACATTGCCGATTGAACCGCAAAAATTTAACTCGCCGGGTTACAAAATCAGCAGTTTCGTCAAACTATTTGAAGACCGAAGCGGAGTGCTTTGGTTTTCGCTGTGGCGCAACCATTTATATCGGCTCGAAAACGAAACGATTCGTAAAATCGAAACTGATGAAATTGCTACGACACTTATTTTGGACATCGCGCAAGACGAGGAAAATAATATTTGGGTCGGGACAGACACGAAAGGCGTGTGTCTTTTGAGTCAGGAAGGCTTCAAATGTTTTGATTCGACGAGTGGACTGTCGAGCAATTCGGTGCGCGGAATGTTTTTAGACCGTGAAGGAACTCTCTGGGTTGCGACCGACGACCGCGGCGTGTGCCGTCTGTCGAAACAGGTCATCACGCCATTTTCGACCGCTCAAGGACTCAGAGGAAAAAATCTGTATTCGATTTTTGAAGACCGTCAAGGCGCAATTTGGCTCGGTTCTTACGGCGCGGCGGCAAAATTTGAAAAAGGAACGCTCAAAAATTACGGCACGGCTGAAGGTTCGATTTATCAGAATATTCAATCGTTTTACGAAGACCGCGAAAGCAGACTTTGGATTGGCGCGTTTGAAGGCGTTCAATATTTTAAGGACGGCAAATTTTACGACTTCAAAGACAAACTTTATCCGCAAAAACCGAGTTTCGGAGTTTTCGACATCGAACAGGACGAAAACGGCGTTTTATTATTTGCCACGACCGAAGGTTTAGTGAAATACGACGGACAAACCGCGAAACAATTTACAACCGAAAATGGTTTGCCGGGAAATAATGTAAAAATCATTCTGAAATCGAGAAACGGCGGTTATTGGATTGGGACATATTCGGGAATTGCGCTGATGAATGATGAAAAAATCACCGCTTATACCGAAAAAGACGGTTTGGCGGGAAATCAGGTTCGTGCGCTTTTTGAAGACGCAGACGGAACGCTCTGGATTGGAACTTACGATAGCGGTTTGTCGCGTTTCAAGGACGGAAAATTCACCAATTACAACAAAGAAAACGGACTTTTCAGCAATGGCGTTTTCGAGATTTTGCCCGATGACGCAGGCAATTTTTGGATGTCGTCGAATCAAGGAATTTATCGCGTCAGCCGCGCCGAATTAAACGATTTCGCCGACGGCAAATCCCGCTTCATCACATCTGTCGCATTTGGCAAAGCCGACGGAATGCTCAACGCGGAAGCCAACGGCGGCGGACAACCTACGGGCTTGAAAACCAAAGACGGACGGCTTTGGTTTCCGACGCAAGACGGCGCGGCAATCGTCAATCCGAAAGCTGTAAAATTTAATCCTTTGCCGCCGCCCGTCGTCATCGAATCGGCGAGAATTGACAACCAATCCGCAATCTCAAATCCCAAATCTCGAATCGAAATGTCGCCCAACCAAGAGAATCTCGAAATTGATTACACGGGTTTGAGTTTTATCAAATCCGAACAGATGCGTTTTCGTTATCGGCTCGAAGGTTTGGACGAAGATTGGACGGAAGCCGGCACGCGGCGAACAGCTTTTTATCCGCATCTCGCGCCGGGTGAATATACGTTTCGGGTCATTGCTGCAAACAGCGATAACGTCTGGAACGAAAAAGGCGCGTCAATCAAAATCACTGTTATTCCGCCGTTTTATCGCACTTGGTGGTTTGTTGCGCTGTGCGTTTTGGCGTTTTTTGGGTTGGCATTTATGATTTACCGAAGGCGCATTAACCAACTGAAAAAAGAACGCGCCGCGAAAGAAGAGTTTTCGCGCCGTTTGATAATCGCGCACGAATCGGAACGCCGCCGCGTCGCCGCCGAATTGCACGATTCTTTGGGACAAACGCTGGCGATGATTAAAAACCGCGCCGTTTTCGCCGTCCAAAATACGAAGAATTTGGAAGCGGCGAAAGAGCAATTTGAACAGATTACCGACCAATCGGTTGATGCAATCAACGAAGTGCGCGAGATTTCGTATAATTTGCGCCCGTATTTGCTCGACCGTTTGGGTTTGACGAAAGCCTTAAAATCGCTGTTCAACAAAACTGCTGAAAATAGCAATCTGAAAATCGCGGCGGACATCGAAAATATTGATAAAATTTTCTCGAAGGAAGAAGAAATGAGTCTTTACCGCATTGTGCAGGAAAATTTGAACAATATTTTGAAACATGCCGAAGCGTCGGAAATTCGTGTCGAGATTAAAAAAGAGACGGATTTTTTGACCGTCAAAATCGCCGATAACGGCAAAGGTTTTTCGACTGACGGCGTAAGAAATAACGATAAAAAAGAAGGTTTCGGCTTGCTCGGAATGGCGGAGCGAGTAAATATTTTAGGCGGCACGCACAACATCGAATCTGCGCCGGACAAAGGCACGACGGTGAAGATTAAAATAAGTATTTGACTTCGGAAAAGCAAATGGAAAATCAGATAAAAATAGTGATGGCTGACGATCATCCGATTGTCCGGCAAGGATTAAAACAAATCATCGAAACTGACCGCGCAATTTCGATTGTTGCTGAAGCGGGCGACGGCGCAGACGCTCTCGAACAAATCGAAAAACATCAGCCGAATGTTGCCGTTCTCGATATTGATATGCCTCAAATGGATGGTTTCGATGTCGTCCGTGAATTGCAACGGAAAAACATCAAAATCGAAGTCGTTTTTCTGACGATGCACTCGGAAAGTGAGATTTTTGAAGAAGCGATGGATTTGGGCGTGAAAGGTTATGTTCTCAAAGACAGCGCGGTTACGGACATCGTCGCAAGTATCAAATCGGTCGCTTCAGGCAGACCTTTTTTGAGTCCGGCATTGTCAGCATTGCTATTAAACCGAAGACATCGCATCGTCGAATTGGAAGAAACTCAGCCCGGATTAAATAGTCTGACACCGACCGAACGGCGCATCTTAAAACACATCGCCGAAGATAAAACCTCAAAACAAATCGCCGCCGAGCTTTTCATCAGCCCGCGCACCGTCGAAACGCACCGCACAAACATCTGCCGCAAACTCGATTTATCGGGAAGCCTCGCCCTCGTCAAATTTGCCGTAACTCATAAATCGGAAATTTAGAATTTAACGCAAAGACGCAGAGAGACGAAGACGCAAAGAAATTAATAAAAAACCTTTGCGCCTCTGTATCTTTGCGCCTTTGCGTTAAAAATTCTTCCAATCCTCTACGAGTGAACCCGTAGATAAAATACGGGTTTTCACGCACCTCAATTTACGAGTGAAAACGGATTTTCAAGCCTGTCTTTTCTTCATATTCTATTTCTCGTGAAGATTTTAATTGTGGACGACAATCAGCAAATGCGCGAAATGATGCGTGTTTTTTTGCAGGATTTAAGCAATGAATTCTGCGAATGCGAAGACGGCGCGGAAGCATTGGCTTCTTACGCCGATTTCTTGCCTGATTGGGTTTTGATGGATTGGGAAATGCGAAAAATGGACGGATTGACAGCAACGCGAGAGATTTTGCGGTTTTACCCGACGGCGAAGATTTTGATGTTCACGCAATATACGGATGCGGAACTCAAATCGGCGGCGCAGGAAGCGGGCGCATTCGGTTTTGTCTTGAAGGACGAACTTTTGAACTTACGGCGGATTATCGCGGAGAACTAATTATTTTTTGAGGATGAAAGAGTTAATGAAAAACGGAAAATTGAGCGGAAAAAGAGGCTTTGGGAAATTGGCGGGAAAATTACAACGGTTTTTTAATTTGAAAAAACGAGTGCGGCAGACGGTCAGTGCATTTTTGGTTTTGACGATGCTGTTCGGCGCGTTTGTTTTTGATATTGAAATGTTCAAAGCGTGGGCGCAAACGGGATGCGGCGGAGCGGATAAGATTTTCCAAAACTGTGCGCTCGGCGGCGGGCAGGTCGAAAACGATTTGACCAATCAGGCGGTGGACGATGTTATTGAAATGTATAAATTGAGAATCACTGACCGGACGTTGGTGTTGCAAACGATGCGTAACGAGGTGCGCGGAATGCTCTATATCAGATTGCTCGCGCTGATTAATAAACCGGACAAAACCACCGCCGAAGCACAGGCGATAGAAACATTCGCCGGTAAAATCAAAGATTCGCGTGTGCGGGCGGCGGTCGCGGCGCGTGATGAATATCACCGTTGGCAACAAAACCCGTGCGGCGGTTATCAGCCGCCCGCGCCGAATACTTACAACTCACCCGGCTGCACGTTCTACACGCTCATTCTCAATGGCGAGCCGATTCCGCCGACGTTTGAAGAATTTCAGCAATACGGTGCCGCTGCCGCTCACGGCGCAGCGTTTTCGGATGATTCCAAAGTCGTGGCGGAAAGAACCGGACAGGCGGTGCAAACGGCGGCGAGCCTCGGTGTGATTACCGCCGGCACGGGCATTGGCTTGGTTGTCGGTCAATCGTTGACTTTCAGCGCACTCTCCTCAGTTCTACCGTTCGCCGCGAGCAGTTGGGGAACGTGGGGTCCAAATCTCGGTCAGATAGGTGTCGTCGCCCGCAATGCGTCTTTAGGTTTAGTAAAAACCGCTTTGCCTTCGACGGCAAGTTCGGGAGCGTCGGGTGGCGCGGCTATCGGCGGTCCGATAGCCGTTATTGCGATGGCGATTCAGATTCTCGCTACACAAACAGTTAACGTCGTCAATCGGGCGCAGCTTCCCGATAAACTCGATCAGGCGATTGTTGATATGCAAAACGCGAATATCAATGTGAGAGATTTGTTGACAACCGATGCCGGAAACAGCGAAGTTTATATGAATTTTATTTTTCAAACATTGCCCGATTTTCCCGCACCGGACGCGCCCGCGGCACAACCGACCGACCGCAAATTCGTCGTCTATAATCAAACGACCGGACAACAGTATGAAACGCCAACCTTGAACGCACGTCTCGAATGGGAAAACAATCGTTATTTGCAGTTACGGCTGACCGGCGGTTTGTTTGCTCATCCGGCGCAATCCGGTGCCGAGTCGCCGACCAATCCGAGCCGCCAGACGGTTGCGATTCGTTATCTCGATTGGGACAACAAAATCAAAATGGCTTACCGCACGGGCTTGGCATTTTACATTATTGACCCGACAAACACTCAGAAAGCCGTGTTGGACGGCGAAATAAAGTTGAAAGTTGACAATCAGAACGTCGTCGTCAGAATCAAGGACACGGAAATGCAGACGCAAGAGGTCGGCACAAAAATTATTTCGTGCGGCAGCATCGTCAACCCCGGACAAGGAGCCGACACCATTATCGGCAAAGTCGAAGACGCGGGCGAACCGGCATCAACCTTAAGCGCGACAATCAACGGCGGTGCATCAGCGACCGTCAACGGAATCACGATTCGCAATCTACACATTAACAATGACTACGAGGTCATCGGAAATGTTCTGAGCGAAAACGCGCCTACGCCGACGATTGCGAATTTTACGGGAACTGTAGCAAATAGTGTCGGGCAGACAAAAACTTTTTCGGTCGAATTAAAAAAAACCGCCGTGGTCAACAGTTTGCCGGCGGAAACAATTAGACGGCTAACACTCGGCGATTATTACGAGGCAATCGTCGGCTCGGAATTGGAGATAAGTTGCTCGGCGAACCAATTCACGGTTTCGGGCGATTTGCCGCCGGGCTTAAAAATCGGACGACCTGCGGGTAATGCAACCCCGAATATTTATCTCTACGGCACGCCCGCTTCCGCCGGAAAATATCATTTCAATCTCACCAAACAGTATGCCAACGGCGAGAGCATCAGTCAGGATTACATCATCAACATCAGTGCCGATATGATTCGAATGGACGACAGTGCGACAAGTTGGTGGCGTGCCGAATCCGGCGCGGCGGATCATTTCAAACGCGCTGACGGCACGGTGGTCGGCAACGTCGTTTTCGAGAAAGGCAAAGTCAATCGCGGCTTTTACTTCGACGGCAGCGACAGCTACATACGTCTGCCCGAAAACACTTTTTCACCCGGCAATGATTTTACCTTTGAAACGTGGTTCAAAACCGACCGCGCCGGCGTAATTGTCGGCAGTCAGCCGATTGCCGATCCTTACGGCGATGCTTCGGGCGCGACACCGCTCATTTACGTCTCGCACGACGGCAAACTGCAAGTGCAGATGTTCCGAGACCAATACAATCGTTCGATCCGAACCGAGCAAAGCGTCAACGACAATCAATATCACCACGTCGCCGTTACTTACAGTGCGGCTGACCAGATGCGCCGTGTTTATCTCGACGGCGAAGAAGTCAGTTCGCTTTTCGGCGGACAACTCGCCTCTTCAACCAAATATCAATTCGGCACGGGTTACGCACCGGATGCCGTCAACGGCGGCACGAACGGTTGGCTTAATTTCAAAGGTGTGATTGACGAACCGACCGTTTATAGCCGTGCGCTGAGTCTGCAAGACATCCGAAACATTTACGCCGTTGGCGGTTTGGGCAAACTTTATTTAAAAATTCGCCCCTACGCACCGCAAGTGCGCGACGGCAACGACGGTGGACTTCTGATGGAAGCACAAGGCGGTTTCCCGCTCAGATTCAAACTGCGCTGGCAAAATCCTCTGATAATGACCGCCGAGCAGGACACCAGCTATTTTATGAATCTGCGTCCCACGAATTATGAGATTACTGTCGTGGACGAACTTGAGAACCAATATGTAACTTCGGCAATCGTGCCGAACGCGCCCGCGAACATCTCGGTTACGACCGTCGCCGAACAACCGCGCTGTTCCGGCGCGGCGAACGGCAGTATTCGCGTTTTGATTAACGGAGGCAATTCGATTCCGTTTAACACGAATTATCAGTATTCGATTCTTGGCGGTGCGGTGCGGCAAGATTCAAACTTTTTCCCCGATTTACTGCCGCAAACTTATACTCCGCGAGTTCACGATACCGACACGAATACCGATTACGAAGGTCAGCCCGTAACCTTGGCTGGACCCGCGCCGTTTGCACTCAGCCCGAGCGCGTTCGCCAACGCACAGCAAAACGTCGCGTATTCGCAGACGTTCACCCTGAGCGGCAACACCGCGCCTTATACATTCAGAGCGGAAGGCAATGACATCAATAATAACTACGATTTGCCCGTCGGTTTGACGGCGACCGTCGCGCCCAACCAAATCACGATTAGCGGCACGCCGACCGCGAGCGGAACTTTCCCGATTCGCATTCTCTACACCGACCGAAACGGCTGTCAAGGTAGCACGACGAAAAATCTATCCGTCGTCGCGGCGGGCAATGTCTCCGTCGGCGGGCGCGTAACCAACGGCGGACAGGGCTTGCCGAACGCGACTGTTATCTTAAGCGGCGGCGCGAATCAAACGGCGACGACCGATCCTTCGGGCAATTATTTGTTCACCAATCTGCCGCAAAATCAGAATTACACGGCGACCGTCTCTTTGAGCGGCTACAGTTTCGCCCAACCAACTCTGAACTTGAACGATGTCGGCGCAAATGTCAGCAATGCCGATTTTCCAACCGCTTTTACGCATTACGAAGGCGACATCGCGCCGCGAGCCACAGGCGACGGAAGCGTTGATGTCCGTGATTTTATTTTGCTTACCCGCATCATCAATAATCAAGAGGCACAACCCGCAAGCGGCGGCGAATGGCAGAGAGCATCCATCGCACCGCGCTCGACTCTCGGCTCAAATATTCTGCAAAGCGCAGATGTAACACAGATGCTTCGCTACATCGTCAGAACCAATCCGCTGACTTTGGTCGGCGGTCCGACGGCTTCGTCAGCACCCGTTTCGCAAAATAAAATCACGCTTTCTTCCGATATTTCGACGGAAAGCGCGTCGAAAACCGAATCGCCCGACAATCTCACAACGGCGACCGTCTCCGCGCCTGTCATCAATTACACGGGCGGCGCGGTTCAAGTTCCGATTAGTCTAACCTCCGACGGCACGGCAACGGCGGCACAGTTCACCATCAATTACGACAACACTAAACTCTTTCTCAACAGTGTCAGTAACGGCGACGCGAACAATCTGTATTCCGTCAATTCCACTGTCTCCGGCAAGGTCAATGTTGTCGCGTTTCGCAACGGATTCGGCAATTTTCCAATAGGCACGACTGCGCTGTTGCGATTAAATTTCAGCGTCATTCAAGGTGCGACCGGACACGCCATAATTGATTTTACCGACGCGCCGACACAGCGTTTGGCGACCGACGCAAACGCCAACACGATTACACTCAACAGTTCGCAAGGTAGAGTTCTCATCACCGGACCGACCGCCGCCGGAGTTTCGGTCGGCGGCAGAGTTATTTCACCAACGGGAATCGCCGTCAATCGCGCCCGTATTCTCGTTACGATGCCGAACGGCGAAGTCCGCACGGCAATAACCAATGCTTTCGGCTATTACCAATTTGATGAAATCGAAGTCGGCGAAACCTACGTTTTCACGGTTGAGCATAAGCAATATACGTTCAATCCGCAGGTTTTGAACATCACGGATGCGGTCGAAAACCTTGATTTTACGGCTTTGGGCGAGATGTAGAAAATATGGTCGGCACAAAAAAAACGAGCGTGTTTGTCAAAACCAAATACGCTCGTTTTTTTGTAAAAAAATGAATTGCCCTCGGCAGGAATTGAACCTGCGACCTAACGCTTAGGAGGCGTTCGCTCTATCCAACTGAGCTACGAGAGCGTATCAATTTTGGATTTTAGATTTTGGATTTTGGATTGTCCAGTTTAAGAATCGTAATTCAAAAGTGATTTGACATTATAACCGTCAAATTTGGCGCGTCCGCCAAGAAAATCGAGTTCGACAACGAACGAAAGTCCGACAATTTCGCCGCCCAAACCTTCGACCAAATCAACGACCGCTTTTGCCGTTCCGCCGGTTGCCAGCAAATCGTCAACAATCAACACTTTATGACCTTCGCCGACCGCGTCTTTGTGCATTTCGAGCGTGTCTTGCCCGTATTCCAAATCATACGAAACCGAAACTTTTTCGGCAGGCAATTTTTTCGGCTTGCGAACCGGCACGAAACCTGCACCGAGTTGCAAAGCAAGCGGCACAGCGAAAATAAATCCGCGTGATTCAACGCCGATTACCGTGTCAATCTTTTCGCCCGCAAATTGTTCTGCCAGCGCATCAATCGTCTGTTTCAATCCGTCCGCATCTTTCAAAAGCGTCGTAATGTCGTAAAAATTTATGCCTTCCTTCGGAAAATCAGGCACTTCGCGTATAAGTTTTTTTAAATGTTCCATTGTTTTAAGGGATGAGGGATGAGAGATGAAGGATGAGTAAGAAATTTTCTCGTCCCTTGTCCCTTGTCCCTCAAAACTATCTTTCAATTCTAAATGATGAATATAAACCGTTCGGTTCTAAAACTATTTCTTCAATTTCTGTAACTTTCGAGTAAGTTTGTCCCGCGGTCAAATCGTTTTTGAAATCTTCAACCGCTTTCGCGTCGCCTTCGACATACGATTCAACTCGTCCGTCTTTTAAGTTTCGCACATAACCCAAAACCTGATGCCGCGCCGCCGCACGTTGTGTAAAAAACCGGAATCCGACACCTTGCACGATGCCGCTGATTGTAAATTTTCGGGCAACTTTCATAAAACGGTTTCTGGTTTCTGGTTTCTGGTTTCTGGTCAAAAACCCGAAACTTGAAACCCGAAACCAGAAACTAGCCGATAGCATCAAGACATTCCATCAAAGGTCGCTGACGGCAAGTGTAAATCGGCATTCCGCGCAGAGTAAATTTGCTCGCGGAAGTTTCGCGCAATTCTTCTGCAAGAGCGAGAAAATCTTTCGGTTCGTCGGTTTCAAAACTGACGATAAATTCTTGCTCGCTAAAGCCGAAAGCGTGTGTCAGATGAATTTTTATGTTCTCGAACTTTTTGCCGACCATAAAATTTTCTTCGACCAGCGAATTGCGTTCTTCGTCCGATTTTCCATACCAATCCGAATGTTTCGCGCACGGGTAAAGAAAATGATATTTCCGCGTTCCGGCTTTGATGTGATAGCGGTCTTCGGCAGATTCGTGCGAATCTTCGGAGATAAACATCATTTTTTTCGTAATCGCCAAATAATTATTGACCGTTTCGAGATAGCTTCCCAAATTCGTCCGATAAAGTTTCGCGGTCATTTCCTGAATCGCGTCGAGCGAATCACCAACTCGCCAAAACATCAAATCAGCCTTTGAATCAAAACCAACGAGCGAATAGCTGAACAGCAAAAGATTTTCATTGAAAGTATTAAAAACGCTCTGAAATTCGCTCTTAAAAATGCGTTTCGACTCCAAATCCAATTTGCGCCAATCGGGATTTACACGAAAAAATATAAAATTTACAAACTGCTTTTCGATAATCGGAATGATTTGAGGCTGTTTGTTATCCGCAACTAGACGCAAGGGTGTCGGCTCTGTTTCTTTTTTAACGAAATCGGTTAGTTCCATTTTTATTTCCGGCGCAAAGGAGAAATGAATTTTCGTAAGTATTTTGCCAAGTTTTCCCGCAGATGTCCAAAGCCGCTTTGATGATTTACAAATTCAGCGATTTAATGCAAAAATATCTCTATGAATCGCGCCTTTCTTCTCATTATTTTATTAAGTTTCGCGGCTTTCGCGCAACAGCGTCCACTTTTGACCGACGATGTTGACACAACTCCGCCCGGTGCGCTTGAAATCTCGGCGGGCGCGGATTTTCTCCAAAACGATAAGTTTCCGCTTTCCGGCATCAAAGGTGATTTAACCAGAGTCGGCGACATTCGCATTAAAACGGGTTTAGCTCCGAACGTCGAAATTCAAGTCGAAGGCGTAGTTCAAAATTTTCTGGCGATAAATTCTCAGACCGTTTCGCCGATTCCGCTTCAAGTTACGGGAAATTCGACCAATGATTTCAGCGATTTTATATTTTCGACAAAGATTCGTTTGCGAAATGAAACCAAAAATCTGCCCGCAATCGGTTTCAAATTCGGTTTTCAGATGCCGAATTCAAACCAAGCCCGCGGCATCGGCACAAATCAAATCAATGTTTTCAGCAAAATCATCGTGCAAAAACGATTCGGCAGCAAAAATAAACAAAATGTCTCGCGGGTGAACACTTACGGCAATCTCGGCTTGGGAATTATGACCGCGCCGCTTGCACTATTTACGCAAAACGACGTTCTGCTTTACGGACTTGCCGGAATTTTCCGTGTCAATGACAACATCAACATCGCCAGCGAAGTCAATGGAAGAATCAGCACCAGAAAAAACACGCCAATCGGCACGGAAAGCATCGGGCAATTTCGCATCGGCGCACAAATCCGCGCTTCCGGCTTAAGATTCGATACAGCCGCAATCTTCGGCTTAACCAAATTCAGTCCGCGCTCCGGCTTCACCTTTGGCGTAACTTACGTTTCCCCCGTGATTTTAGCTCCGGCAAAATAATAAATTAGAAATCAAGGGCAGAAACACGACTGTTAAGGAGTGTGTTGATGGTTGAGCGTTTTGACACACTCCTTAACAGTCGTGTTTCTGCCTTTAACAGTCGTGTTTCTGCCTTTAACAGTCGTGTTTCTGCCCTTGATTTCTAACCCTTCACTCAACTCAAATCTGCTCTAGTTTGCTTTTTTTGAAATTACGAAGTTGTTTAGTATTATTTCGTGCAGTTTCGTGGTTTCAAAAAAGGGAATTTTAAATATTTCTGTGGGATTTTTTTATTATTCTTGAGAATAATTAAAGTTTTCTGTGGGATTTTTTTATTATTCTTGAGAATAATTAAAGTTTTCTATGGGATTTTTTTATTATTCTTGAGAATAATTAAAGTTTTCTTGGGAATAATTAAAGTATTCTGTGGGAATATTTTATTTATCCGACAAAAAAATCAATATTTCAGACTTGAATGAGTTTGAGAGATGGTATTAAAAATCTTTGATTAAATGATTTATCGGTGAATGCCCTTTGCCGATGTGCGGTGCGGTGCGAATCGCTTCGGTTACAAATCTTTTTGAAATTTTGACGGCTTCAATTAAATTTTTCCCCAACGCCAAATTCGCCGCAATCGCTGCCGCGAGTGTGCAACCTGTTCCGTGCGTAGCGTTTGTTTCGATAAATTCACTTTCAAAAACGTGCAATTCTTCGCCAACAAACAAAAAGTCTTTCGCTTTTCGGTCTTTGGTTTTTGACCGCTCATTTATAGATTCTTTCTTACTCGAATCGTTTTCCGAATCCAAAATCCAAAATCCAAAATCCAAAATCGGCAGGTGTCCGCCCTTTATCAAAACATTTTTCGCGCCCAAATCGTGCATAATTTTCGCCGCTTTTTTAATATCTTCAACACTTTCGATTTTCATTTCCGCGATTCTTTCGGCTTCGGGAATATTTGGTGTAATAACCAATGAAAGCGGAAAAAGTTTTTCAATCAAAACGCGCAAGGCTTTATCGTCAATCAAATCAAATCCCGAAGTCGAACGCACAACCGGATCAACAACGAAATTCTGCAAATTATTTTCCGCGACAATCCGCGCCGTTTCTTCGATAATTTCCCGCGTCGGAAGCATTCCGGTTTTCAACGCATCAACCTTAAAATCATCGAGAATCGGCAAAACTTGTCCGCGAACCGATTCCGCCGAAAGATTTTCCGCGCCGAAAACGCCTTGTGTATTCTGAAAAGTTACCGAAGCAATCGCCGCCGCCGCGTAACATCCGAACGCCGCAAATGTTTTTATATCTGCAATTACACCCGCACCGCCCGACGGATCAAGCCCCGCAATCGTCAAGCAAATTTTCTGTTTCATAATTTTTTTTATTTTTTTCAAAAAAAGCTGTTACATTTTGCCGAAAACCGACACTTATAAACGGAAACCATTTATTTCCTCATCTACACGATAACCTCATCCCTCATTTCCTTCAAAAAACGAATTGCCGCGAAGCCGTCAGCAATCTGCAAAACTTCGCGGTAATTCGTCCCATCAATTCCGCCGAGCGCGATAATTGGAAACGGTTTGAGTTTTTCGCAAACTTCGCGCAAAGCGTCTAATCCAACAGGTTTGCCTTTATTCGGCGAATGAAAAATCGGACTGAACGTCGCAAAATCCGCACCTTGATTTTTGGCGATTTCAGCTTTTTCGAGCGAATGCGTTGAAACGCCGACAATAAAATCTTTCGGAAAATTTGCACGAATAACATCAGCCGAAAGCGAATTTGCCGTCAGATGAACGCCGTCCGCATTTGCCGCCAACGCAATGTCGGCGCGGTCGCTGATTAAAAGTTTTGTGGCAGATGTTTTGGTAATTTTTGCCGCTTGCAAAGCGAGTTCAAAAACTGCTTTTGCCGAAATCTGCTTTTCGCGGATTTGGATTAAAGAAATTTTTGCGGCGACCGCGTGTTTAATTAAATCTAAGGTTTCGAGAGATTTTTTGGCGTAATTTTTAGCCGTCATTTCGCCGTCGGTGATGAGATAAATCAGAGGTTTCATATATCAAAAACCATTATGAACCGATTTTGTCGAAAGGCAAAATGTTTTTTTGGTTCACAGATACTATTAAATTTTCAAGGTATTTAAATCTCTACGTTCTCTGCGTCTCTGTGTTAAATCAATCTTTTTTTGAATGAGAAAAAGGAGCGGTAGCGACTTGGCAAATACCGCTGTCGTCTCGCCAAGTCGCTACCGCTTCTTTTTCTCAGTCTGCTCTAATTTACTCAATTGCCGCTCACGGGTTCACCGATGATATTCAATTCGCCGATGTCTTCGGAAATTGTCAGAACTCTGTCCGCAAAAGTAAAATTTTTGTGCCGGACGCGCAAAATGTAAGTTTCGCCGACGGGAATTTCCTGCAAATTGTAATAGCCGAACGTGCTTGTCGTAACGGTGCGCGTTTCGCCTTGTTGGTTTATCAGTTCGACTTGCGCCTTGCCGATTCCGTTGCCGTTTGACGCGGTGATTCTGCCGGAAAGATTTGCGGTTGCCGAAAGCGCAATCAATTCGCCGAGCGTCCAATCGGAAAATGTGCTGACGTTGTTGATAGTTGCCGTATTTGCCGTCGTGTTGACACACGGCGCACTTGGGCAAGCATTGGGAAAATCGGTTGTTTGTCCCGTTGAAATTCGGAAAATGCGATAAGCCGATTCCGTTCCCATAACGTCAGTTTGCAGATAATTGAAAGTCAGATTTACTGTTACATTTGAACCGTTGAGCGTCCAATATCGTTGGAGTGCAGTGGCGGAGTTGAGCGGCGGAGATTTTGCGCCTTGCACGGCTTTGACCGACAATTCGCCTGCCAAATTGTTTTGCTTGACCGCGCCCACGGGCGAATAGCCATTTGCCGTGCCGACGTGAAATGTAAATGCGCTGCCGACACCCGTGTTGTAGAGTTTTCGCAAATTGCCGATGACATAGCCGCTCGTGCGAAAAATCGAAGTCGTTTCCGCAAGAGTAATCGTGTTATTGCCGATTTCGACAACTCCGCCGGCTAGATTGAAGCTCGCGCCGGTAACGGAAACATTGCCGTTGAAAATAACGCCTTGCGGATTGGCTACGCGCAAACTGTTGTAGGTTGTCGGTAGAGCGGTTTGCTGTGTCGTGCCGTTGTAAATCACTTCGGAACTCGCTGTCGGCGCGTAAGTTCCGCCGTTATTGACAAAAGGCGTGCCGTTGCCGTTGAGCCACAAACGCCATTGCGAATGATTAAAAATCGCGCCGTTTTCAATGGTTAAAACGCCGTTAATATATGTGTCGCCGCTTCCGCCCAAAGACGCACCCGCCGAATTGTTAATCGTTAAATTGTGGTAATTTATACTTTGGTTGATGTCTTGCGCCGCCGTTCCCGCGTAAACAATCGTGCTTCCCGTTGTAACGAAATTTGATGCTCCGCCGGTTATAGAATTTCCGGCGCGGGTTGTCGTTAAGATGCGGTTAGTCAAATCTAAAATCGCTCCCGCGTTGATGGTGTAATTAGTCGTCAAATCATTTAACAAAAATTTCGTGCCGCTTACGCTTAGGTTAATCGAGCCACTCGGATTATTGTAAGTTCCCGTGCCGGAAATATTTTGGTTGCCGCTTCGCTGAAAACTTAAAGTCGGCACGGTTACGCTTCCGTTATTAACGAAATTCACGCCGTTAATAACAACACTGCAAGAAGTTCCCGCTAAAGTTCCGCCGCTATTGACGGTTAAATCGTTATTTATCGTAACCGAGGAAAGATTACAACCGAAAATTGCGCCTGAAAACACCGTAACGGACGAACCTAAAGTGTTGGAAGCATTTGTCGTGCCACTCAAAATTTCAATCGGCGCGGCAATTAAATTTGAACCCGATATTGTATTTGTGCCTTGAAAAAGCATTTTTCCGCCGCTTGAAGTCATTGTGCTACTGCTTATATTTAAACTTACGTTGTTAAAATTTAAGTTAAATGTGCCGATTGAAAACGAAGAACCGAAAGAAACATTTGCCGCATTCAAAAAACTTATGTCGCTCAAAGCGGTCAGCGTTCCAGTATAATTCATTGAAAGTTGCGAGCTTGACGACCACGTTCCGCTTCCCGATAAATTCGGGTTTGCGCCCGAAATAAATAAAAACGGGAATGAAATATTTCCGTTGTTGACAGTGTTTATAGAGTATAAATTCAGTTGCAAAGTTCCATTCAAAACGCCGCTTGCCGCGACGTTTAAATCTCCGAAAATGTTGGAAGTGCCGGAAGTTTGGAATGTGCCGATGACGCTGAGAAAGCTATTCGTAGTAATTGAACTGCCGGTTGTCGTGCCGGAAGCAATTTCGAGCGGAACGCTGAAAGTCGAACCTGTAACAATCGTTACGCCTTGCAAAACTATTTTTCCGGTTGTCGCTGACATCGTTCCGCCGTGATAATTTCCACCGTTTATCGTCAGCGCATTCGCTCCTAAAACCAGCGTTCCCGTATTTTCTTTGCGAAAAGTTCCGGCGGAAATCGTGATGTTATTGAGCAAAGTCGTGTTTCCCGTGCTGAAAAATCGAAATGTCGTCGGCGACCAAGTTCCCGTTCCCGAAAGATTATGCGTCGTGCCGGGAATGAAAACGGTTGACGGCGAAACCGTGCCGTTGTTAATAATATCAATCGCGCCGTTCAGGTTAATTTGCGAATTTCCGTTTAAAACGCCGCCGCTGTTGACGGTAAAAGTTCCGTTGACATTCATTTCGCCCGAAGTGTGTTGAAATTCGCCGTTGACGGTAAGTTGGTTAACCGTAACACTTGCGCCCGTAACGATATGTCCGGCGGCAATCGTTACATTATCGCCCGCCGCCGGAATTCCGCTCGGACTCCAAGTTGAAACCGAACTGTAACTGCCCGATTGAACGCTCACAAAATCAGCCGCTTGAATTTGGGCTGAAACTGTTAAAAACAAAAAGAAAAGGAAAAATCCGATTTTAAAATTTCGCATATACTCCGCACCTTCAGATATTTACGAAGTATCTTGCAAGAAAAAAACTCAACTGTAACCTACCTGTTTCGGTAGTTTTTAAATCAGATTTTCGCGCAAGGCTTTGGCAACGGCTTCGGATTTTGAATGGACACGGAGTTTGGTGTAAATATTTTTCAGGTGAAATGAAACTGTGTTGATGGAAATATCGAGTTCAAACGCGACAGTTTTGTAATGGTGTCCGTCAACAATCATTTTCAGAACGGTTTTTTCCTGCGCGGTCAAATCGTATTCGGCATATTCGGGCGGACGAAATTGCCGAAAAAGCGAAACGACGCGACGCGCCACTTCGGGCGACATCGGCGCACCGCCTTCGACGACTTCTTGCAAGGCTTCCATAATCTTGGCGGGCGCGGTTTCTTTGAGCAAATAACCGTTTGCACCCGCACACAAAGCGCGAAAAATCTTGTCGTCTTCATCGTGAACGGTCAGCACAATTATTGGCAAATCGGGAAACTTTTCGCGCAAAATCCGCGTGCCTTCGATGCCGTCCATATTCGGCAAACCGATGTCGGTCAAAACCAAATCAACCGCGTCGTCGCTGATTTCGCGCAACGCGCTTTCCATCGAACGATAACTTTTCGGACACGAAAAACGTGGCGTTAAATTGATAAACGCCTGCAAACCTTCCCGAATCTCGCGCCGATCTTCGATGACGGCAACGCGAATGGTGGTCGAAATTGGCGATGTTACGGTTTGCATTTGCAAGTATAAACTCGGTAAATATCTGCTTATTTTTTCACACTTAAAACCGTCCAAGTAATGTCGGAATACTGCGGAATCGTATAACCCGAAGCCATAAAAGTTCCGCTTCCCTTACTTCCGACTTTTAATCGGGTAAATTTATCTAATTCGGCAATGCTTCCTTCTCCGGAATTATACAAACGGGCTTGGCTCGTGCTGCCGTTGAGTGCGCGATTTTCCCAATCACCCGCACTCGGAAAATCGGTTGGTGCGCCCGAAGTCTTTTGCCAAGGATCGTCGCCCGGAGCATACCACCGATAAGAAATATTCACCGTCACCGAAACATTTCCGCCTTCGATTTTAACTCTTGAAATTACCGTCATTTTATTGTCTCCTTCAAATTTGTTTTTTTAACAAACCAATTTGAGACAAATTACCAAAACGACGATTTTAAAATAACTACCTTTTTCGGTAGGTTCAAATTTTTTTTTCGAGAGTTTCAAAAAAATTTTTGTGCCGCCGCCTTCTGCCGATTCGATGTTTAGATTTCCGCCGATTTTGGCGGCGCGGCGTTTTATGCCGTTGATTCCCTCGCCGTCAAATTCGGCGTTCGGGTTGAAGCCTTTGCCGTTGTCGGTGATGCGGAAAAAGATGTCGTTTTTTTTGACCGAAAATTCTATTTCAACCCGCGAAGCATCGGCGTGTTTGGCGCAATTATTGACGCTTTCCTTAAAAATCAAATAAAGTTCGCGGCGCAATTCGGGCGCGAATTTTAAGTTTATTTCGTCTTGCGGCGCATCGAATTTAACTTCGATGCCGAGCGGGACGAGCGTTTCTTCGGCGTGTGAGCGCATTTTTCGCGAAACTTCCAAAACCGAATCGCGGCGCGGATTGATTGCCCAAATAATGTCGCGCATCGAACCGACCGAATCCCGCGCAATTTCCGCCACCGAAGCCAGAAGTCTTTGATTTTCTTCGTTTTCCGCGTCAATTCGCAAACGCGCAAGCTCACTCATCAACGAAATTTTCGACAAATTCGAGCCGATGTCGTCGTGCAAATCGGCGGCAATCTGAGTGCGCGTCCGCTCGACTTGCAAAAGCCTGTTGACGCGATATTTGTAAATTGCATAACCTATAAAACCGACCGCCAAAAACGCGCCGAGCAAAAACCACCAACGCAGATAAATCGGCGATAAAATCACGAATTCAAACGTCGCGGGCGCAACGCTTTCGATGCCTTCAGCGGTTACAGCTTTCACCTGAAAGCGATAATTTCCCGCCGTCAAATTCGCAAAATTCAAACTCCGTTCCTTTGTTTCCGTCCAATCCGTTTCGTTGCCGATTTTGTAAAGATAGCGCATTTCTTCGCCCAAAGTTGCGCCCAAACCGATAAATTCAATCGTTAAATTGTTTTGCGCCGCAACAAATTCGGCATTCGGCAAAATCGTTTCGCCGAGTTCGGAAACGGTTTGAATTTCGCCCGCGACGCGCAGATTTTTGATAAAAATATTCGGCGGAAGACGCGGTTTTTCCGGTTCGGGTATCAACCGCACCAAACCGACCCCCGAACCGAACCAAATCGCGCCGTTTTTGTCTTTTAACGATTGATTTATTTCGTTTTGTGGCAAACCGTCGACTTTCGTAAATCGTTTTATTCTGCCTGTCTGCGTATCGAGCCGGTCAACGCCGCGCCCGTGAGCGATGTAAATTTGACCGAAATTATCTTCAACAATCGTCATAACTTGATTGTCGGAAAGTCCCGTGCGCGTGTTAAAAACCTGAAAATTCGGCGCATCGGCGTTCGGTTCGGCAATCAAAATTGCGCCGCTTCTGCCCGAAGCCAGCCACAAACGCCCACGACTGTCGGTAAATATGTCAAAAATTCTGCCTTCGGGAACGCCATCTGCCGCCGAAAATCGCTCGAAAACGCCGTTGCGATAACGCACCAAATTAAATTGTCCGCTTGTTCCGAGCCACAAATTTCCCGTATTATCTTCGGCAAAAGACGAAAATTCCTGCTCTTTTTCCATCGCCAAAGCCCCGCTCAAATCGAAAAATTTGCCGCTTTCGCGCTCCATTCGATAAAGCCGAAACGGAAAAAGTGTCTGAATCCAAATGTTGCCGTGCCGGTCTTCGTAAAGCAATGAAATTACGTCGCCGTCCAAACCGTCGGCTCTTCCGTAAATTTTCGTCGGCGATTTTTGCGAAAGTTCTTTGATGTCTTTGATACCCGAATAGCGGTAAAGAGAATTATTTCCGAGCGGAATCCACCAATCGCCGTCGCGGGTTTGAATCGTCGTATGTTTAGTTCCCCAACCAAAAACCTTGATATTCGGCAAATAATTAGGACGGATAATCTCGAATTTTTCGCCGTTGAAACGTCCGAAAATACGAGATTTGAAAAAGGATTCGGTAATCAATTCGCCGTTCAGCGTTTCAAATAATGTTGACGTTCCCGGATTTTCCAAACCGTCCGCCGCGCCGTATTGCATAAATCCGTTCGGCGGTATTCGGAAAATTCCGCAAGGCGTGGAAAACCACAAATTTTGGTCGCGGTCTTCGAATGCCGAAGAAATTTCGCCACAGTTTTCTTTGCCAATATCAAGAGATGTCAATTTCGGTGTGCTGTCGGCGGGCAGTTCCATTTTAATCGTCGAAGCCGAACTTGCCAGCCAAATCTCGCCGTTGCGCCGTTCGAGAAATGCGAAAATCCACATTTCCGAAAAATTATCCTTCTCTCCGTAACATTTTTTGACGATATTATTTTGTTCGACAAATTCGGGATAAAGCTCGCACAAATAACCGTTTTTGTCGCGCCGCGAACCGAGCCAGATGCGCCCGTTGCGGTCTTCAAAAATCGCCGCGAGTTCCTTCGGCAAATTTTTCGTAAAATTCTCCGTCCGCTTATCGGGAAAAATCCGAAAAACGCCGTTTCGCAAAGTCGTAATCCAAAGCACGCCGTGTTGGTCAAAACGCATATCTTCGACGCGCCCCGTGTCAAATTTCTCGAAATTTGGAACGCCGTTTTCGAGTGTTATCCGAAAAGTTCCGTCAAAAGTTCCACCCCAAATTACACCGTTTTTGTCTTCGACAAGTTTTTTAAACGCAAATTCTTCGCGCTTTTCGCTCGGCTTAAACGTAACAAACATCGCCGTTTCGGACGATTGATTCGCCGCAGCCGCACGTTTTCCGCGGGGATTAAACCGGACAAACCCGCCACTTGTTGCAACCCAAATCGTGCCGTCCCGCGCTTCGAGAAAATCGCTCACGCCCGAATGCGGCAAACCGTCGTCGGTCGTATAACTCGTAAATTCGTATCCGTCAAATCTGGTCAAACCGCCGTTTGCACAAAACCATATAAAACCACGCGAATCTTGCTCGACACAACTCGCCGCATCACGCAAAAGTCCGTCCGCCGTCGTATAAATTTTCGCCGCCGGAATTGCCGCCCAAACCATCAAAACTCCGCCGAAAACCGGAAACAAAAACATTCCGATATTTTTACGAAGCAACGCCATCAACGAAAAAACAAACCTTTGAAAATAATGAAAGATAGGCTTATCTTAGCGCAACAACTTCGCTATATCTAAACAAAAATGACTTATCACAAAGCAAAAGTGCAAAAGAGGACGTGAATTTTATCATTCACGTCTTCTTTAAAATCACCTGCAGGAAAGTAGAAACTGTCAAAGTTATTCGGCTAATCCTTATTACTCAACATTTCTACACTGCGTTTAAAATTGGCGATTTCCCAAAATGCCAGAAACAAATTCAAAACGCCCAAACCCGTTATCGCGCCGCGCACCCAACCGGACCCAATCGCTTGGCGGATAATTGGCAAACCCGTCTTTTCGGAAACAACTGCCAAAAGATAGTTATCGCCCCAATCGCCGACTGCACCGATATTTATCCACGGCAATAATATCAGCATCACGCCTGCCATAAAAAACAGTAAAATAAAAAGTATAACGGTTATTCTTTCGACCACATCGCAGATTATAGCTTTTTAAAGCGAAAAAGTGAAAAAATGAAAAAGTTGAAAAGTCTGCCTGACAAAATTCAACTCGCTTTTTTCACTTTTTCACTTTTTCACTTTTTCGCTTTTAAACTTTTAAGCCGTGCCGAAACATCACGGTAGTCAATATTTTCACCGTATATTTTCTCGAAATATTCGATTGCTTTTGTCGGTTCTTCGCCCGCTTCGTAAGCATTGGCGATTTCATAGTAAAGAGCTTGTTTTTCATCGTCGCTCAACCCGTCGGTTTCGAGTCCGCGCCGATACCAAACGAGTGCGAGATTCGGCATCTGTTTTTCCATAAAACAATGTCCGAGCAAATTGGCGCACTGGAAAAATCTTCGTGTTCCGTCATTCGGTTTGGCAATGTTAATCGCGTCTTGAAATTCACGAATTGCGTCTTCGAGCAAACCCATTTCGCGGTAAGCAGTCGCCGTGTCGTAATGCGTTTCATAATCGCCAGTTGTTTCTGCTTCAAAATCTTCAAGTCCGAGTTCATTGCGAAATTCGCTCAAAACATCCGGCGTTTTTGTCTGCGGTGTCGGTTCTTCAACTACTTTAACAGCAATCATTTCCGGCTTTCCATTGCTCAAAGGCAAAACGGAATTATTGCCTATTTTTGCTTGAAGTTCGGCAAATTCGAGACGATTTCCATATTGTTCGACAAGCGCATTAATAGATTTTTCGGCTAATTCCGTGTAGCCCTGCCCGATATAAAAATCAATGCTTTCAACTTCCGAAGCGATTTTCATTTCGTCCGCCGGTTTGAGCGTCGGAACTTGCGCCGGCACATCTTCGACAGGTTTTGAATAGGCTTCGTCAATCACGCCTTCGACAATAAAATCTGCCGCATTGTCAACCGTTTCGGAGAAACCGTTTTGGCTGAATGAAAAATATTTTTCTTCCGGTTGAGCAACAAAATTTTCGCCTGTGTCTGCATATTCAGCTTCAAAAATATGTTCACTGCCGTTCATCGAATAATCATCTTGCGGCTGGAAATTTTCAAACGACGGAATTTCCGCCGTAGAACCGTTTTGAGTTTGCGACAGATTATATTCTGCTCCTTCAAAACCGTATTGAATCTTCATTTCCTGTAACCGTCGGGCATAGCGAACTTCTTGCGGTGCAATCATTACGAGTTGCGAAAGTGCGTTGCGCTCATCATCAACCGCGCCGTTTATCTGCGCGACTTCTGCCAGACGTTCGAGCGATTTTTTTAATTCGCTTTCGTCCCGATGCCAACCGTGATAGCGCACCGAAAGTCTTAAAGCCTCCAAATGTTCAGGATTGCTTGCTAAAATTTCGTCTGTAAAATGCAAAAACTGATCTGATTGACCACCAACCAACAAATGCTCCGAAGACATCGAAAGAATCCGCGCCGCTGCGTCAAGGTCTTTATTTTTCAGATAAATTATAACTAAATCCAAAAATTTCGGGTAATTTGTCGGCTCTTGTTCGACCAATTTGATAATCGCTTTTTCGGCTTCCACAGGATTTTCCGAATCAATATAGCAATCAATCAAAAGCAATAAAATATCGCGGTTGTAAGGTTGTTTTTCTAAAATTCCGACTAAAACTTTTGCCGCATCATCGCCGCAATCAAGTTTTATCTGCGCGTCAACATAACCTTTCAAAATTGCCAAATCGTAACGGCTGATTTCCAAAGCCCGCGAATATGCGGCAAGCGCGGATTCGTGCTGACCTTGCGCCGAAAGACGTTTTCCGGCTTCGGCAAATGATCGTGCCGCTTCTTCTTTTTGTTGTTCCTGCCAATAAACTTCGGCGATTTTCAGGTAAGTTGACGAATCGTTTAAATCGAGATCAGCGATTTGCTTCCAGATTGCCAATGCTTCGATTTTTTGACCTTTTCGCTGATATTGTTCGGCTAAAGCGGTGAGATGAACCCGCGCTTCGGCAAACGAACCTTTTGATTTATAAAGTTGGGCAAGTTTTGCCGAAACCTCGACGGAATCGGGTTTGAGACGCGAAATTTTGTTATAAACGGCAATTGCCTTTTGCGAAAAACCTTGCGCGTTGTAATAGTCGGCAACCTGCGTAAAACAGCCGACTGCTTCTTGTGCTTCGGAATTTTTCAAATACAAATCGCCTAAAATATTCATCGTCCCGAAATCTTTCGGGTCATTTTCAACAACGCGCTTGTATTCACTAATCGCCGCGCGGATTTTTCCTTGTGATAGACACTTTTCCGCGTTTCGCATTACTTTTATTTTATCGAAACTCATTTTGAAATATTTTTAGAATTCGGAACCCGAACGATTTGATAAGATTTGATTGCTTGTGGGGTTTCTTCGACAATAATAGCCGACTCGCCATAATTAAATTACCAGAGATGCCAAATAATGTCAACAAATTTTAAAGAGTTTTTACAGTTTTTGGCACTATTTCTTTCCAACAATAAGACCAAAGAGCGATAGCAACTTGGCTGGTGTTAAGTTGCTATCGCGCCTTGTTCTCATTACCGAAATTTCTTAAGCTAAATATAAATTTCACGTTTCAAAAACTTGAAACTATAAACATTATGAAAGCCTTAATTTTAGCAGGCGGAAAAGGCACACGGCTCAGACCTTTAACGGTTTATACGCCGAAGCCGATTGTGCCGTTTTTGAATCAGCCGTTTTTGCTTCTGCAATTAAATTCTTTGCGCCGTGCGGGAATAACCGATATTACTTTATCTTTGAGCTATCAACCCGATAAGATTGAACATATCTTGGGCGACGGCTCGGATTACGGCGTAAATTTGCGTTTTGTAACCGAACCTGCGCCGATGGGAACAGGCGGCGCGTATAAGTTTGCGGCAGACGATTTGCGCGAGACAACAATCGTTTTCAACGGCGATATTTTGACAGATGTTGATATTTCAAAAGTCATCGAATTTCACCAAGAGAAAAAGGCGGAAGCAACGATTGTTCTCACGCCGGTTGAAAATCCTTCGGCTTACGGTTTGGTTGAAACCGAACCGGACGGCAAAGTCTTGAAGTTTCGTGAGAAACCTTCCGCCGAAGAACTTCCCTTTTTGACAACGAACAACATTAACGCCGGAATTTATATCTTGGAACCGACGGTTTTGGACATCATTCCGAAAGGCGAAAACACATCGTTTGAATACAAAGTTTTTCCCGACTTACTTGTAAGGGAAAAACCTTTTTATGCTTTTGTGATGAAGAAAAATTACTGGCGCGACATCGGAAATCCGCAGAGTTATTTGGACGCGCACCTGGATTTTCTAAACGGAAAAATCAAAAACATCGAAGCTGACCGAAGCGCAAATTATGAAGCCGCAACCGCCGCAAATATTGATAAACACTCGATTATCGGTGCAGATTGCATCATCAAACCGAATGCAAAAATCATCAATTCGATTATCGGCACAGGCGTTCACATCGAAGAAAAAGCCGTAATCGAGAATTCGATTATTTGGTCGCATTCACGGATTTCAAACAGCGCGAAAATCCAAAATGCCATCGTTGGAAGAAGCTGTTATATCGGCAAAAACGCTGAAGTCAAAAACGGCGCAGTTCTCGGCGATAAAACTTCTCTGACCGATTACACAAAAGTTTAGGAAATGTCTTTTTTCTCGAAAATCAAAGAATTTTTCATTGTTTTATTCGCGTCTTTCATCGCGGGTTTGGTCGTCGGGATTATGGGCGGATTGTGTTTTATGTTCGTGCGTTATCAGCCATTTATCGCGCTCGGCGTAGCGATTTTCTTTTCGCTTTTTCATCTGACGGCATTGAAAACCGCTTGGCGCGAGAAAAATTATTTGACATTTTTCGGGCGAATTGTTTTCGTTTGTGTCTGCGCTTTTGCGCCCGCGAGTTTAGTGTGGATTGGTTTCGTAACTTCTTACAGCGATTTGAAAATGGATGCGATTGACACTCTGGCTTTTGCGGTTTTGATTGCCGGTTTTATTCTCGTGATGGGATTCATTATTTTGGTTTCCAAATATTTTTCCGAAACGCGCTTCGGCAAAACGGTCGAAGCAACATTGCGCGGCGCGGAAACTATCACAGGTTTGAAAGATTTTTTTGCCGGAAAATAAAAATATGCCCGAATTGCCTGAAGTCGAATTAGTTGTAAAATCTCTGAATCAGTTGATTTCAAAGCGCAAAATTGTTGTCGCCGAACTTTTGCGCGAACGCCTCGCGCCATTTAATTCGGCGGATGAATTTGCGGGAAAATTAAAAGACGCAACCATCAATTTCGTTCATCGTCGCGGAAAACATATTTTGTTTGATTTGGATAATTTACACACACTCATCGCGCATTTGCGGATGTCGGGAAGATTTCTGCTTTTGCCGATTGAACGCGAATTGCCGAAGTTTTCTCACGCCGTTTTTTATCTCGAAGATGAAACCCGACTCGTTTTTAGCGACCAACGGCATTTCGGTTTTATGCGCGTTATTGAAACTGCAAATCTTTACGAAACCAAAGAATTAAAATCGCTCGCGCCCGAACCTTTTTCGGATGATTTTAATGCAAAATATTTGCGCGAAACGCTGAAAAATTCTAAACGAAACATCAAAATCGTTCTGCTCGATCAAACAAAAGTTCTCGGTTTGGGAAACATTTACGCATCGGAAGCGATGTTTCTCGCAAAAATAAATCCGAAACTTTCCGCCGATAAAATTTCTGCCCGAAAAACGTCAATTCTGTATGAAAAAATCCGCGAAGTTCTCAACGAATCAATCGCGCATGGCTCGACGCTGAACGTCAATCCCGAAAACATTGACGGAAGTTATTACGGCGGCGGTTATGAAAATCATTGGCGCGTTTATGACCGCGAAAACGAACCTTGCATAAATTGTGAAACTCCAATTAAAAGAATCGTGCAAGGCGGACGCTCGACGTATTTTTGCCCGAAATGTCAGAAATGAAAAAAAGTCTTGTAAAAATCGAATTTTGAGTTATGATATTTGTTATAAAAAGCGGGCAAAAACTATGAAAAATCCGATATTCAAAATTTTCTTCGGATTGTTTTTAATCTTGACGATTTCCGCAAATATTTTCAGTCAGGAAAATAAAGATACGGTTTCAACTTCCGAGTCGAAGAGCGACACGGAGAAAAAGGAAGAAAAGAAAAAACCGCTCAAATTGGAAGATTGCATCCCGCAAGATTACGATTGTCAAATTGCATTTTATACGGAACAAATTGATAAACTCACTGAAAGAGAAAAAGTGAGAGAAAAAGGGGCTGAGTATCGTGAATTAAGAGGAATAGCCTACTACGAAAAAGGCGATTATACTAATGCTCTTAAAGATTTTAATGCTCTTATTCCAAACAATATTTCATACTATCGTGGCAGACCGCTTGTATACAGAGGAAAAATTTACGAAAAAATGGGAAATTATGAATCAGCTTTAAGAGATTATAAGCAAGTCTATTTCCGCATTGAAGGAATGCTCGGACTCGGAAATATTTACCGATATAAAAGAGAATATGAAAAGGCATTGGAATATTATAACCAAGCGATTTTTCTAAATGCGAGAATGTCAAAGGCTCTTTTCGGACGCGCCGTAATTTATCTCGAACTCGGAAGAATCCTGAATCAAAAAGAATCGGAAGAAGATAAAACCAAAGCGGTTCAATATTTCAAAGATGCACTGAAAGATTTAGATTCAGTGATTGAAATAGATTTAAGTTACACAGAAGCGGAAACTTATCTCAGACGTTCGCTGGTTTATCGGCAACTCGGCGAAACGGAAAAGGCTGATGCCGATTTTCAAAAATATACCGAATTGGACGAAGCACCGAAAATCAAACCATAAAATTTATGAAAAAAACATCAATTTTCTTAACCGCATTTTTCGCATTCGTTTTGTTTTTGCCCGCTGAGGCTTTGGCTTGCACGTGTTGCGCCGAAAAAGGAACTTATAGCATTTCAACGGGCAAACCTTCGGAAAATGATTTGGAGATTTTGCAAGCGATGAGGTTTGCTTCTAAAGCGAATCTTTTTATGACCGAAGCCGATTTTGAGATTATCAAAGGCTTGGACGACATCAAAAAAGAGCTTTCGGGCGATGCAAATCTGCTTCCCGAATTTGATATGGGCAATATTTTCGCCGCGAAAACTTGGAAATTTACCATTAAAACCAAAGGCGGCAAAACCGGAACATTAACTCTGCCAATGCCCGCGCAGATGCTAAAATTTAAGGTTGATATTCACGACAAAGAAGACGGCGGCGCAGGCTCGCCGCTTTTGTATAAAGAATTTCGGTTCAAAGGCAATGTCCAAGGCGGCACGGGACTTTTTAATGCCGGAATTGTCCGCCCGACAACTTATTTTCTCGTCTTTCAAGGACGCGGAAACGGTTGCGACGACTTTCAGGATTTTACGCATTGGCGTTTGGAAATTAACGGCAAACGCGCCCAATACGCATTTTTTGGAAATATGATTTTGGAACTCAGAAGAAATTGAAATAAAAGATGATGTATAAAATTCTATTCGGAATAAGTGAAAGGTGATAGGTAATAAGTGATAGATTTCACTTGCCTCTTACCTATCATCTATCACCTTTCACTTCTCCCCTATTCCGAACGTAATTTCTTTCAGCATAAATTCTGAAACACCCCCAAATAAAAAAGTCGGTTGAATTTAATCAACCGACTTTTTCACTTTTTCACTTTTTCACTTTTCCGCTTTATTTCCCTGAATTTCCCGCGTGAGGCGTGGCAAGATACGGAAAACGATTTAAGAACGGGACATCATTTTCGCTCACGCCGTCGCCCAAAGCGTTGTTTGGCGCGACGTTTGTGGCAGGTGTGAACGGTGTTCCACCCGCAACTGCACGAAGCGCAATGTCCGTTACGTCGTCTTGCACACGGCGACCGTTCGGGAATCCGGCGACATCGCCGCCGAGCAAGCCGAGACGATTGATTTTATCGAACGGCGTTACGGGAATGGCGACATTCAAACGCAGATATTCGTGCGGTTTGCCATCCGAAAGAAACGTCGTGTAATTCGGTCCGGTGATGTCGTTGACGGGAATGCCAGTAGCGAAAATCGAAACCAAATCGTTGCGCGGCGCATCGGGAATGTTGATGCCGAAAACGGCTTTCATCAGTTTCGGAAGTTGCGGGTCAAGCACGAAAGGCGCGGCAACCGCATCGTTTTTCGGCGAAAGCGAGTTGAACGCATCTTTTAATTTCAAAGGAATGACGACTTCATTTACCAACGGATTTCCGAGACGTGAAATTTGCCGCCATTCGCCGTCGGTTTTGCGTGTGCCGTCGGCATTGATAACCGTCGTTGATTTACGATTAGCCGTTGCCCAAACGCCGATAACCGCGTCTTTATCCGTCGGATTCTTCGGCATTTTGCCGGAACTCGTAACTTCCTTAATCGGAACTTCAAGCGCAATTGTGCTGACGTTAAAGCCTTTCGTATAATCGTAACCGCCGGTCAAACCGAGCGATTTGAGATTTAAACCGTCGAAAACGCCGCCGACATCAATGTAAAAACCTTCGTCGCGTTGTCCGGCAAAAACCCGCCCGCGATTGTTATAAAGATCGTGAATCGCCTTTTTCGCCAATTTATCTTCGTAATCCGGCGTAACTTTCGGACCGATATTCGCGGGCGGAGTCAGATAACCTGCGCCGAGAATTTTATTTTCCTTCGCGGTTATGCGGCGCACCCAATAGGTTTGCGGCTCGTTATAATCTTCGTCTTCCAACGATGAAATAACCACGTCTTTGTTGACCGCACCTTGTCCCAGAATAGTGTCGCCGTTTTTGATTTTCGTCAAAAATTCAAATTGATAAGTTATGTCCTCAACGCCGTCGCCGGTGTTATCAATTTTGATTTCGTAATGCACGGTATCATCAAAACGGAAGAAATGCGGTCCGCCCGAAGGTTGCTGAAAAGGAATGTAGTTCGCAATCAGCGTAACATAATCCTCGCGCCCTTTTTCGATGCTTCGAAAAGCATAAGTATCGGTATTATCGGCAAAACGGTCGCGGGCAATCAGCGGTGCTTCCGAATGGCTCGATGCTAAAATCGGACTTGCCAACAGCGTGGCAGTCAAAAATGTAACTAAAATTTTTCTAATCATTTGTTTGCTCCTAAGTTCAGAGTATCGCCTTCAGGCTTTGTTTTTTTTCTTCTAATCGCCTGAAGGCGATACTCTGAATATTTTTAATTTCGAGATTTGCGCCGGATTTTTCGGGGAGATTTTGAAAATGGATTCATTTTTGTTCAGTAAATTCAATAAAATTGCCGCTTTGCCGATAAATTTAACGGGCGCAATTGCTACGCCCTATCAGTCAGCGTTCAACCTTCACGCCAACAACTGCGGGCGGTTAAAGTTTGGACTCAAAACGCTTCGGACTCGTTCAAAACCGCGCCGGATGTGCGTTTTTACCGTGCCGAGCGGAACGCCTGTGGCTTCGGAAATCTCGTTGTGCGACATTCCTTCGTAAATATTCAAGAGCATCAATTCACGCTGTTCGGGACGCAAAATCTCCATCGCTTTGACAACTTCTTTAGCCTGCACTTGTTTGAAAGCCGAAGGTTCATAGCTGTTTGTAACAAATACGCTTTCGAGCGAAGAAGTTTGCGGGCGGCGATAGATTTTTCGCACGCGGTCAATCAAACGCCGTCGCGCAATCGTTGTGATAAATGTAATCTCACGCGCTTTTCTGTCGTCATAACGCGCCGCATTTTGCCAGATTTCGGTAAAAATTTCCTGCACCGCGTCTTCCGCATCTTCGCGTGTCGGCGCGTATTTTTTCGCCAATGCCCAAACCAAATTTCCGTATTGATTGATGCAGTCTTCAACCGCCGTTTGGTCGCCCGCGGCAATGCGTTTCAAAATCGTCTGTTCGTTAAAATTCGTCATTATTCTTCTCTCCAAAAAAATTGTTCTCACCCCATAACGCGAAGTTTTTTCGCAAAAACCACAACCGATGCGAAAAAATTTTGATTTTTTTTCGATAAGCGTTAAAATTTGAGCGTTCAGAGTTCACGCTTGCGGCGTGCGCCCGCCAACAAAGCGCGGCGGACAGGCAATCTGAAAGCTGGACTCTAAACCTGAATCCGAAAAATTAAAATGGACGAAAACCTTCATTCAAAAGAAGCGCAAGAAGTTACGCGGCTTTTGCAAAACTTAAATGCCGGCGACGCGCAAGCGGCTGAAGCACTTGTGCCGCTCGTCTATTCCGAACTGCGAAAATTGGCGGCGCATTATTTGAAATCCGAACGTGAAGGTCATACATTACAACCAACCGCGCTCGTTCACGAAGCATTTTTGAAATTGGTGGAACAAGAAACCGCGTGGCAAAACCGCAATCATTTTTTTGCAATGGCGGCAAATTTAATGCGGCGGATTTTGGTTGATTATGCTCGCGGATACAAAGCCGAAAAACGCGGCGGCGTAGCGGAAAAAATTTCTTTGGAGGACGCTTTTGTCTTTGCCAAAGAAAAACCGACGGAGATAATTGCACTCGATGAAGCATTGGAGAAATTGGCAGAAATTGATGCCCGACGCGCCAAAGTCGTTGAATTGAAATTTTTCGGCGGCTTAAATCACGACGAAATTGCCGAAATCTTGGGTGTTCACTCGAACACGGTTTTAAGAGATTGGAATCTGGCGCGGGCTTGGCTGAAAACGCAAATCTGAGATTTGCAATTCGCAATTTACGATTTGCAATTTTTGTCGGCAATCGCAAATCGCAAATAAATGGATAAAGAAAAGTGGCGTGAAATCAGTAAAATTTTTCATCTGGCTTTGGAAAAAAGCGCGGATGAACGAAGTGCGTTTTTAGATGAAAAATGCGCCGATGATTCGGAACTTCGAGAAGAGATTGAAATGCTTCTCAACGCTAATGACGACGAAGACAGCTTTATTGATTCGCCAAAATTAGGGTTAGCAACGCTCGAAAATCAACCGAAGTTGAAGGAAGGCGAAAAAATAGGCTCGTTTGAAGTTATCAAATTGCTCGGCGCAGGCGGAATGGGCGAAGTTTATCTGGCGCGTGATTTGAAACTTAATCGCCTTGTTGCACTGAAGATTTTGCCGCCGAACTCGAAGATTGATAAAAATGCGGCGAAAAGATTTTTGCGTGAAGCACAATCCGCCGCCGCACTCGAACATCCGCATATTTGCACAATTCACGAAATCGGTGAGCAATCCGGCTTTAATTATATCGTGATGCAATATGTCGAAGGCGAAACGCTTTCGGCTCGAATAAAAAGCGGAAATCTCAAACCACAAGATTCGCTCGACATCGCCGTTCAAATTGCTCACGCTTTAGCCGAAGCTCACAAACGAGGGATTGTCCACCGCGATATTAAACCTGCAAACATAATTATTTCAGCAAATAATCAAGCAAAAGTGTTAGATTTCGGACTTGCCAAACGCTTCGTTTTCAAAACGGACGAGGGCGAATCGAGTTTCAAAACTATCTTGAGCCAGCCCGGAACGATTATCGGAACGGCTTCGTATATGTCGCCCGAACAAGTGCGCGGAATGGACGCGGATGCTCGAAGCGATCTTTGGAGTTTGGGCGTTTGTTTGTATGAAATGCTTTTTAGAAAAACGCCTTTCGTAGGTGAAAATTCGGTCGAACGGCTTGCGGCAATTTTGTATAAATCTCCCGAAATACAAGAAAATATCCCTAACGAATTGAAGAAAATTCTCGACAAAGCATTAAGCAAAGAACCTGAAAACCGTTATCAAACAGCAACAGAAATGATTGCGGATTTGAAACATCTCAAGCAAGAAATCGAATTCGCCGAACAACTTCAAATTCACGCTACAAGCAATACGACAGACGATGGAATTCATCAAACTTTGACCCAATATCTTTCCGAGCATCCAACGATTGCGATAACCGCTGGAAAGCCGAAAACAAGTTGGAAACGATTTGTTTTCTTTGGTTTAATAATTTCAATCTTTGCTTTCGGCGGCTGGTATTTGTGGCAAAATTATCGGGTCAATCAAGCGCGTGAAAATTTAAGAAAAGCCGAAGAACTCTCAAAGTCCGAAAAGAATTTCGAGGCTTTTGATTTAGCTTTACAAGCAGAAAAAGTGTTGCCGACAAACGAAACCTTAAACAAACTTCTGCCAACAATTTCGGTTTCGCTTTCCGTAAATTCCGAGCCGAACGGCGCAAAAGTTTATCTAAAAAGGTTTCAGCCGGACGAAAAAAACAAATTTCCCGAACGTCAACTCATTGGCGAAACGCCGATTGAAAATCTGCGTATTGCTCGCGGAAGCTACATTTTGCAAATCGAAAAGGACGGCTTTGCTTCATTCGAGAGAACAATTTCCGGCACGATTCCGCGAATTGGCGGCTCGTTTATCGAAACGCCGCCGCTGAAAATTGAAGCGAAACTTATTGAAAAAGACAAAGTTCCCGACAGGATGATTTATGTTCCGGCGGGCGAATATTCGCTGGTAAATTGGTCTCGTTCAACGGCTTCAAAAGTTAATTTGGATGCATATTTTATTGATAAATATGAAGTTTCAAACGCTGAATTCAAAGAATTTATCAATGCCGGCGGCTACATCAAACCCGAACTTTGGAAAGTTCCGTTCGTCAAAGACGGTAAAGAAATTTCGATGAGCGAAGCACTATCGCTTTTGAAAGACAAAACCGGCTTACCCGCGCCGCGTTCTTGGACGAATCAAACTTTCGCGGAAGGCAAAGCCGATTTTCCCGTAACGGACATAACTTGGTATGAAGCGGCGGCTTACGCCGAATTTCGCGGAAAAAAACTTCCGACCGTGTTTCAATGGGAAAAAGCCGCCCGAGACGGCGCGTTTGACCCGCGTTACAACGCAATGCCTTGGGGCTTTATCAAGCAAGGTGAAACGACCGACAACCGTGCCAATTTTCGCGGCACGGGAACAGTTGCAGTTACATCAAACGAATTTGGAATGAGTCCGTTCGGCGCATTCAATATGGCTGGAAATGTTTCTGAATGGAACTTAAATGAATCGCCTGAAGGATTTATTACGAGCGGCGGCGCGTGGAATGATTTGGCTTATTCCTTTGGCGATTACGGTATTTATCCCGGTCTTTATTCGGCAAATCGAATTGGTTTCCGATGCGTTTCCGCTTCGCCGACCGACCAAGGCGCACAAATGATTCCGCCAACCGAAACACCGGAATATAAACCTTCGACAGACGCAGATTTTAAGACTTGGCTGACGCATTATGAATACGACAAAAAGCCTCTGAACGCTGAAATTACCGAAACAATCGAAACCGATGCTTGGACACGCGAACGCATCACTTTTGCGGGCGAAGGTGGCGAAACGGCGATTGGATATTTGTATCTGCCGAAAAATTATCCACGACCTTTGCAAATAATTTATTATGTTCCGCCGGGCGATGTTGTGCGCGGAATTCGTTCACTTCCCGACTCAATTGAAATGTTTGTTGCACCTTTCATCAAATCGGGCAGAGCCGTTTTCGGCGTTGTTTTGAAAGGTTACATTGAGCGTCCATTTCCCAAAAATTATGCTTTGCCCGAAAATTCAACCGTCGAATTTCGCAAGCAAATGGTTAATTGGATAACTGATTTGCGACGCGGAGTTGATTATTTGGAAACGCGGCAAGACCTTAATTCCCAAAAGATCGCGTTTCTGGGAATTTCAAACGGTGCAAATGTCGGACTCGTTTTGACGGCAATCGAAACCCGCTATAAAACTTCGGCTTTCGTTGGTGCAGGACTCGAAAAAGATTTTCTCACGCGGCTTCCCGAAACTTCGCCGATAAAATTCGCTTCGCAAATCAAAACGCAAAAACTCATCGTCAACGGACGTTTCGACGAAACTTTCCCTTTCAATACCGATGCACAGCCGCTTTTCAAACTCTTGCGCGAACCGAAAAAAATTGTCATCTATGAAGGCGGACACATTCCAACGCTCGAATTTCTCGTGCCGACAGTTAATAATTGGCTCGACGAAACGATGGGAAGTGCGGCGAAATAATTTCTTCTTTGCTTGACAGTTTTCGCCGAAAATCGCAGAATTTAATTTAACTTTCGTGGTGAGTTAAGGCGACTTGCGACCACGTTAAATAAACCGCTAAACAGCTAAAGTTAATGGATTTTTTAGGAATCTCGCTGTTTTGGCGAGATTTTTATTTTTATGGAAAGAGGTTTTAGGTTTTAGGTTTTAGCAAAATTCGGAATTCCGCTAAAACCTAAAACCTAAAACCTAAAAACCAATCTATGAAAGATTTTCGGGAAATTCTTGAATCGGACGGCGTTTATGTTTTTGACGGCGCGGTTGGGACGCGGTTTTATGATAAGGGCGTTTATATCAATCGAAGCTATGACGAACTGAATTTAGTTTCGCCCGACCTTGTGCGCGAAGTTCACGCCGAATATGTCAAAGCGGGCGCGGATATTGTTGAAACGAATACTTTCGGCGCGACGCGGCATCGGCTTCAACAATACGGTTTGGAAAATAAATTGCGCGAGATAAACATTGCCGGCGTGAAATTGGCGCGTGAGGCGGCGGGCGAAAATGCGTTTGTTGCGGGCGCGGTTGGTCCGCTTGATTTGCGGATTGAGCCTTACGGTCCGACTTCGTTTGATGAAGCGAAGGAGATGTTTAAGGAACAAATTTCCGCGTTATTGGAAGGCGACGTTGATTTGTTTGTTCTCGAAACATTTTCGGATTTGTCGGAGATTCGACAAGCGATAAACGCAGTCAGAGAATTAACGGATTTGCCGATTTTCGCGCAGATGACGATTGAGACAAGCGGTAAGACGGTTTTCGGTGCGGACGCGGAACTTATCGCGCAACGCCTAGAAGAATACGGCGCAGACGTTATCGGTCTGAACTGCGGTGTCGGTCCGACGCACACGCTCACTGCGCTCGAAAAGATGCGTCCGGCGACGACGAAAAAGCTCGCGGCGCAACCGAACGCGGGCTTGCCGAGAGATGTTCAGGGCAGACAGTTTTATATGTGTTCGCCCGAATATATGTCGAAGTTTGCCAAAAGATTTATCAAAGCGGGCGCGTCGTTTATCGGCGGTTGTTGCGGGACGACTCCGAAACATATCAAACTGATTTCGGATGCTGTCCGCGCTTTTTCGCCGCGCAAAACGAAATCGTCGAAGATTACGGCGAGCGCGAAAGTGAATGATTTAACGCCGCAGGATGTCGAAGTCGTCGCGCCGGAATTGCGCTCGAAATGGTCGCGGAAGATTGCGCTTGGCGAATTTGTTACGTCGGTTGAAGTTTTGCCGCCGAAAGGTTGCGACGCGCAGAAAACTTTGGATTCAATTCGGCTTCTTGTTGATGCCGGAGTTGACGCGGTAAATATTCCTGACGGACCGAGAGCGCAAACGAGAATGAGCGCACAGGCAACCGCCGTTCTCGTCGAGCGCGAAGTCGGCATCGAAGCCGTTTTGCATTATTGTTGCCGCGACCGAAACTTGCTCGGAATGATGTCCGACCTTCTCGGCGCGGCGGCTCTCGGCGTGCATAATTTATTGATTATCACGGGCGACCCGCCAAAGATGGGACCGTTTCCCGATGCCACCGCCGTTTTCGATATTGATTCAATCGGCTTGACGAATATGGTCAATAAACTCAATCACGGCTTGGATTTAGGTAATAATCCAATCGGACAACCGACGGCGTTTTCAATCGGTGTCGGCGTAAATCCGGGCGCGATAAACTTGGACGAAGAAATCCGCCGCTTTGAATGGAAAGTCGAAGCCGGCGCGGAATATGCCATTACGCAACCTGTCTATGACACAAAGCAGTTAAGAGATTTTCTCAAACGAATCGAACACGTTCGCATTCCGATTGTCGCCGGCATCTTTCCGCTCGTTTCAATCCGCAACGCCGAATTTATGCACAACGAAGTTCCGGGCGTAGTCATCACCGAACAAATCCTCAAACGGATGCGGAAATCTTCTGACATCTCGAAAGAAGCCGCCCGCAACGAAGGCTTGGCAATCGCCCGTGAATCTTTGGCTGAAGTCCGCGATTTGATTCAAGGTGTTCAGGTTTCCGCACCGTTCGGAAATGTGAAATATGCGCTTCAAGTTTTCGATGTTTTAGATGAGTTCAAATCCCGCGCCAGTAAAGGTCAAGTCTGACGAATTGCCATTTGCGGAGTTTGCCGTTAAACTTGTTATAAAAATAGGACAAGTTACGGAGAGTAATAATGGTTAAATTCGGTAAGATTATAATTGGTTTGGTATTTGTATTTTGTTATAGTCAGTTTGCTTTGGGTGCGGTTTTTACGGTTACGAAAACTGCAGATACAAACGATGGAACTTGCGATTCGGATTGTTCTCTGCGCGAAGCAGTCGTAGCGGCAAATGGCGTGGCTTCCAATGATTCGATAGTTTTTTCAATGCTGTTTGATGTTCCTCAGACAATCACTTTGAGTGGCACTGACATTATTATTACGAATAACGGAACACTTCAAATCAACGGTCCCGGTGCAGATAAATTAACTGTCAGCGGTAATAATGTAAGCCGCGTTTTTACGAATAACACAGGTTCGGTAGCAACGATTTCAAATCTTCGTGTTACAGGCGGAACGGGTGTAAGCACTGTTACAACCGGACGCGGCGGCGGGGTTTATAATAACGGAGGAACTTTGACGCTCGACGGACTCGTCATTTCGGGAAATACAGCGGCTAACGGCGGCGCAGCGAACAACGCCGGAACGGCAACGCTCAATATTTTCAGATGCGCGATTTTCAACAATTCGGTAACAGGTTCAGGTGGGGCGATGCAAAATTTCGCCGGAAACACTACTAACATCCGCGATTCTTCGATTTATAATAATACTTCCAATTCGACTACCGGCGGCGGTGCAATTCAGGCAAACGGGACTGTGAACATCACAAACACGACGTTTTCCGGCAACAATGCTAATACCGGTTCGGGGGGCGCAATCGTTTATAACGGAACAGCTTTGAGCATTACAAACTCGACGATTGCAAACAATACGGCAACCAACAACGGCGGCGGAATTCACAAATCAACCGCCAACATCGGAGTTATCCGCAATACGATTATCGCCAACAACATCGGCACAGCGGCTTCCCCGGACGCGACCGGAACATTTAATTCCGAAGGCAATAACATTATCGGGAATATCGGAACTTCGACAGGTTGGATCGCCTCGGATTTGCAAAACACAAATCCGGCTCTCGCGGCTTTTGGTTTTTATGGCGGAAACGGCTTGAGCTATGCACTTGTTTCCGGCTCACCGGCAATTAACGCCGCACAAAATTGCGTTACCGATTTAACTTGCGCCACCAACAATCCACCGATTGCGCTCACCGCAGACCAACGCGGCGCGGCACGAATCGGTAATGTGGACATCGGTGCGTTTGAGGTCAATAATTCCGGCAACGGTGGCACTTTTGTTGCCGAGCTTCCGAAAGGTCAGACAAATTCTCCTTATAATTTCACACTCATTCCAAACAACGGCACGTTGAATTATTCTTTAACCGCCGGAGCATTTCCGAGCGGCGTAAATTTGACAACAATGCTTTCACCGAATGCTGTTGTTTCAGTCAACGGCACAACCACGCAAAGCGGAATTTTTAATTTTACGGTTACAGGAACAGACGGCGCGGCTTCAATTGTTACAAATTACCGCGTTCAATTCATCGCGCCCGTTGCAGCAAATGTTTTTATCGCCGGCAGAGTAATGACAACCGACGGCAGAGGAATCAGAAACGCCGTTGTTACTTTAACGGATAACAATAGCAACACCCGTTCCGTGCGAACAAGCACATTCGGCTATTATCGTTTTGAAGCCCTCCAAGCCGGTGAGACCTATCTTGTTCAAGTCAATGCAAAACGATATACTTTCATGCCCCGCACCATCACAGTTTTTGAAGATTTAACCGGAGTAGATTTTACTGCTGATTTTTGATTAATCTTTCGATAAAGTTATCGAAGATTCAGAAAAAAAAGGAAAGCAAATTTGCTTTCCTTTTTTTTAATGTTTCGACAAGTTTCTTAACGAATATCGAAAGTGTTGACCGCAAAGTTGGGATTAACTCCCCATTGAGTTACCAAAACAGAGCTGTCAAAACTGTTGAAAACCCAGAAATTACCTGCCGCCCCGGCGGTTGCGCCCGGACGATAAACGGCGATGTCCGCTTTGCCGTCGCCGTCGTAATCACCTTGCGCGGGCAAATCGCTGGAGATGCCGAACTGTCGTGTAACAACTCCGCCGGAACTTTGCAAAATCCACCAGACTATCGGTGCCGTTGTCGTTGCGCCTGTGCGTCCTACGGCATAATCGAATTTACCGTCGCCGTCATAATCTCCCGGCAGGATGTAGTCAGTCGTAAAGTTACCCCACGGTTGGTAAATAGTGCCGCCGTCCGAACTCTTCAAAATAATAAAGTGATTATCGGGTCCTGAGCCAAACCGGTAAATTGCCAAGTCAAATTTACCATCGCCATCATAATCGCCCGGAATCGGAGCATCATAAAAAGAATTGTTATCCGCGCCGGTAACGCCCCATTGAACTACACGGGCGGTATTGTTTGAACTTTGTCGGATATACCAAGTGAGCGGGTCGCCGGTCGTTGCGCCTCTTCGGGCAACGGCAACGTCCGTCTTGCCGTCGCCGTCGTAGTCGCGGCAGAGCGGCGTATCGCTCGGATTATTGCTGGTGGTCGAAGGTTGTCCGAGTCCCCAGGCATAATACTGTGTTGTGTTGGTCGCCGAAAGAAACACCCAAAATTCGGATTGTCCGCCGAGTGTCGGCGCGTCGCGGTAGTATGAAAAATCATCAATACCGTCGCCGTCAAAGTCGCCCGGACACGGAAAATCCCTCAGCGCATCGCCCCAATCGCCCGAAATAGAAGTTCCGGCGGTGCTGTTTTTGTTCCAATAAGTGATTGGTCGCGGCGTTCCGGTTGACGGAAATCTCAGGACGCTGTAATCATTTCTGCCGTCGCCGTCAAAATCAATCGGACGTTTCGACGCAAGTTGACCGCGAATCTCGCCGCCCGGATTGCCTGATGTATGAACATTGACATACATTCCTTGCGATCGCAGAGTCGCAATCTGCGTCGGAGTAATCGCCGAAGTTCCGGTAATCACGCCGGATGTTCCGCCAACGACACTAAAACCAATCGTAACCGGACCGTTTGACCCGCGTGCGCCGGTGTGGATATGTCCCGCCGTTTGTGCGCTTCCCAGATTGTTATAAACAACCCGATAAGTAATCGTTCCGGCTGATTCATTCAGAAAAACCCGCGCATATCCCGTCGCGGCTGTCGTTACCGCCGGATTTTCTTGTCTGCCTTCAAGATAGGCAAAAAAGTTTTCGGCATTTGCGTTTGCCGCAAAGATAAACACGAAAACCGCTACAATCATTAAACTGCTAAATCTCTTATTCATTTTTTCTCCTCTTAATATTTAGAAATAACCTTAAAAAAGCATCTGACCGAATAGAATTATCCGCGATACCGCCAGCCGGAAAATTTAGTATGACAATATCTAAGACATTACGCCTGTTAGATAATGTTGTCAATCATTTTGAAGTAAAGAACAGTAATTGAATAACTTTTCAATTATGTTTGTGGATAGTTGATGACCTTAACTATTCCTTTCTTAAACTTATGCGGGTTCGGCGACGGTAGAGTTATCAATGAAAACCGATGATTGTAGCGTTCTTCGGATGAAGTTCTGCCATCGGGCGTAGATTGCCATTCGTATTTGAGAACTGCGCCATCGTGGAATTCGTAAATTCTCTCGATTTTATCATTGGTATAAACGGTCGGTGTTTCGTTTTTTATCTTTTGACGTTCGTCTCGGATAACAATGTCTGCGTATTCAGATGCCCTGTTCATATTTTTTATCAGTTGATAAGTAATCGAATAATCTTATATCAGAAACCGCTAAAATTCACGAAGCCGTGCCATTTTTTTCGCAAGGAACAAAGATTTTCCGCCTTCAGTCTAAATATATTTTTAAGGTTTATTCCCGACTTTTCGAGATTATTGCCTCTCTTTCTGAGATTTTTGCCCAACTTTCCAAGATATTCGGGCAACTTTCCGAGATATTCGGGCAACTTTCCGAGATATTCGATCTTCTTGCTGAGATATTCGAGCAACTTGCTGAGATGTTTGCCTGTCTTGCTGAGATTTTCGGGGTTCTGTTTGAGAAATGCTGTTTGAGGACTCGATAATCATCAACAGAAAAAGTGTTCGTTTCCAAAATATTTTCGAAAACCGAACACTTTTTTCTTAATTTAGCATTCTTAGATTTTTAAGTTTTTCGACTTATTCGGCAGTTATCACCAAACCGCTGATTTCTTCGTTGACCGAGATAACTTGCGGTTGGAATTGATAGCCTTTAGCTTGCACTTGAATCGTGTAAGTGCCACCGACACCAACCTCATCAAAGCTGAAATAGCCGAAAGTATTAGACGAAACAACCCGCGAACCGCCTTGCGCGTCGGTTAAAGTTATCCGCGCACGACGAATGGCTCTGCCGTTTTGCGCGATAACCTGACCGGAAACCGAAACGCCTGAAGCCGTCGGCGCAAGCGCGGGCGTTTGCCACATTCCGCGTCCGTGCGTCGCAATTTTCACTTGGCGCGTGGCGGTTGTTCCGGCGGTCATTGCAATATCGAACACCGCGACACGCGGCAAACCTGTGCCGAATGGAGTCCAATTTGCGCCGCCGTCGCCCGACGTATAAACGCCGATGTCCGTTCCCGCATACAGACGGTTTGAATCAATCGGGTCAACCATAAACGCATTGACCGGAACTTGCGGCAAACCTGTCGCGGCGGCAGTCCAAGTCGGCGCAAGCAAACCTTCTTCGGCAAAACTGCTTAACGTCGTCGTTTTCCAAACATTCGTCGTCGTGAAAGTCGTCAGCGTAACGTAAGCCGTGTTTGCATTCTGCGGATCAATGACGGTGCGGGCGACGAAATTGTTCGGAATCGTATTGGACGGATCGAAATTAACCAAAGGATTCGCGCCCGTCGTCGTGCCGAAGATAGAACCGTCGCTCCGCCCGATGAGCCGCACGTTGTCGTTTTGCGGCGAGATGCCGATGGCACTTATTGACGCGCCGGTCTGACTGACCGAGGTATGAGTCAAACCGTTGTTGGCTGAACGATAAAGTTGATTCGAGCCGTAGTAAATCGTATTGTTCGGACTGCCCGGACCGCGTTCGAGCGGTGCGTAGAACAAAACCGTTCCCGTGCAACTAATTCCGTTGCCCGTTACGCCGCTACATCCGCGAAACGTCCAATTTCCGTCAAAGGCTCCGGCGACTGTGCCGACATAGCCGTAACCGTTCAGCCCCGAATTATTAAAATATGTGTGATACATATCAACCGTAGTTGCGCTCGTGTCGGCTTGGTCAATGACGGCATAGCCGCCGTCGCCGAAGTCAATTCTGTTCCAAGTTCCGGCAGATGTGTTGTGATTCGTGCCGTTGTCCTGTGTTCCGCCGATAGCAAAGTTTAGTTCGGTCGAATGCGTATCAAGCGACATAAATTGCGTGGCGGTGAACGTTGCATTGTTCAGCGAAGTCCAGACAATTGGTGTTGCCGAAACATTCGTTGTTTTGTAAATTCCGCCGTCTGTGCCGAGATAGACAGTAGTCGGCGCGGAAGGCGCAACCGCCAGCGCGTGTGTGTCAACGTGCAATCCGGCGGTAAAATTCGCGCCATCTGCGGTAAATGTTCCGCCGCCGTCGGCTGAACTTCCGAAAACCAGATTGGGCGAACCGCCGAGATAGACGTTATTCGCATTAGTCGGGTCAACGGCAACGGCAATGTCGTAGAAACATTGCGGATTGCAAAAATCATTGTCAATTCGCAGGGAAAATGACGCACCGCCGTCCGTTGAACGAAAAACCTGCCCGTTGCCTTGTCCCGAAGCAGCGAAAATTGTCCACGCTCCCGCATCGCGGTGTGCGCTCAATTCGGTGCGAATTACCGCGCCGCTTCCGAGTGCTAAAGTCCGCGCGAAGGTCGGTGTTACCGCCAGCGCATTGGTTGTGCGGTAAATTCCGCCCACGCCGTCGCCGAAAGTATCTTGCAAAGCAAGCACTAGATTATTTGCGTCATTCGGGTCAATTAGAACATCATTTATCGGATAATCCTGAAAGGCAAGTCCGGTGATTGAAAGTTTTGTAAAAGTCGGCGATACGCCCGCCGCATCGGTCGAACGGAAAATGCCTGGGTTGGGCAAAGTTCCAAAAGTCCCGCCGCCGTGAATGCCCGCCGTGCCGTTGCCGGTTACGACAAAAATTATGTTCGGGTCAGTCGGATGAACGGCGATTTTGCCGACGCCGCGTCCGGTCATCAAATCAACCGCCGCACTGCTTTGATTAAATGGTCCGGCAACGACCGGCGATGCGCCGCTGGCGTTTGTAATGCGATACACACCGACACCCGAATAACAATCGAGGCAAAATCCGGCTTCACCCGTGCCGACATAAATCGTATCGGGCGCAGAAGGTGAAATCGCAATTGCGTTTATCGCCAAACTCAACGCCGTTTCCGTCATTCGCGTCCAAGTCGTGCCGCCGTCGAGTGTGCGATAAAGTCCGCCCTGCGCCGTGCCGACATAGACGATGTTCGCGTCCGTCGGATGCACAGCAATCGCCACTGTTCGCCCGCTCGCGGTCGTTGTCGGCGCGGTTTCGACCTGCGCGTTCGGAATCGGATTCGGTCCGAGTTCCGTCCACACCGCCTGCGGAACTAACGAATCTCGCAGTAATGCTTCCTGCCGTTCCATCTCTCGAATCGCCCGCACACGCGCTTGCGGGTCAAACGGCTCATCTTTGAAAATACCGCGATACATAGCGATATTTTCTTCGCGCATCGTCTTAAATTGTTCCTTCGTAAAGCCGCTTTTGCCTTTCATCAAAATCGAAGGCATATCGGGGTCTTCGCCGAAAATCTGCGCTTTGATGCCCGCGATAACCTGCGGATTAAAATACAAACCGAAGCCGATGCCGATAATTAAAAGCAATGTGCCGACAAATAAAATCTTTTTCATATCTTCTCCTGAATTATTTAAAGCTGAATTGGTTTAGTGCGGAATGACTACGCTTTAAATTTACGTTTTTAATTGAGAAATAGCAAGAATTTTTCATAAAAAGACTCTTTGTTGAAGTTATTACAGAAACACGCACGAAGTAATACCAAGTTACATAAAAATATGTGATAAACATTATCTACGAAACACGCAAGAACCACTAAACTTCGTGTATTTTAGTGTGTTTCGTGGATAATTCTTTCTTCACTTTTTTACGCAACTTGGTATAAGTGTGCCACTGAATGCAAAGTAACTCCCTTACTCCGTGCGTGTTTCTGCAGTAACTTCAAACAAGTATTTTTCTGCACGAAAAGAAAGAATATGATGCGGTCGGTAGAATCAAATCAATTGAAAGGGCATTGTGAAAGGTGGAACCACGACCGTGAAGAAGTGTGTGAATTATATCAAATGACACACTTCCTCATAGTCGCGTTTCTGCTCTTAATTTCCGATTGCGGCGAGATTTTCTTTGGCGTTGGCTTCGATGTTCGGGTTTTCGGCGTTGATGCGGATGCAGGCGGCGAAGTGGCGCGGTTTGATTTCAACTAATTGCGGCACTTGTTGTTTACATTCTTCAATCATATACGGACAGCGCGTATGAAACGGACACCCCGACGGCGGATTTATCGGCGAAGGAACATCGCCTTTCAAAATAATGCGTTCGCGTTTCGCTTCGATTTCGGGGTCAGGCACGGGAACGGCGGAGATTAACGCTTTTGAATACGGATGAAGTGATTCTTTGTAAATCTCTTTCCCGTCGGCGAGTTCGACGATTTTGCCAAGATACATTACGGCAACTCTGTCCGACAAATGACGGACGGCGCGAAGGTCGTGCGAGATAAAAAGATACGTCAGATTCTTTTCGGCTTGCAGACGTTCCATCAGATTCATAATCTGCGCCTGAATCGAAACATCGAGCGCGGAAATCGGTTCGTCGGCGACGATAAATTCGGGGTCAACCGCCAGCGCACGCGCAATGCCGATGCGTTGGCGTTGTCCACCGGAAAACTCGTGCGGATAACGCTTCACAAAACGGCGCGACATTCCGACCGTTTCCATCAAATCCTGCACCATTTGTTCAACGGATTTTCCGTTTGCGAGTCCGAATGTCCGAATCGGTTCGCCGATAATCTGCCCGACGTTCATTCGCGGATTCAAGCTCGCGTAAGGGTCTTGGAAAATCATCTGCAAACTTTTTCTCTGCTCGCGCATTTCGGTTTCCGACAAATGCGCCACATCTTTGCCGTTATAAATCGCTTTACCGCTCGTTATCGGTGTCAGACGCAAAATCGCCTTGCCGAGTGTTGATTTTCCGCAACCCGATTCGCCAACCAATCCGAGCGTTTCGCCGCGTTTTATTTCAAACGAAACACCATCAACCGCTTTGACGACTTTGGTTTCTTTGAAAAGTCCGCCGCCGATTTTAAAGTGAACTTTTAAATTTTGCAGAGATATTAAATTGTTTTCGTTAGTTTCCATCGTTTTGTTTTTTTAATTTTGCTATTTCTGCTTCCAATTTTTGATAATCGCCTTGCAATTCTTCCATTGTCCTCAAAAATTTGTTTGTTTCAGGATTGAAGAAACGCAAAGTTTCGCCCGTATCAACTAATTCCAAACCGAGCGATTCGCTCAAAACTCTTTTATTTTCGACCGCTATTTGTTGCAATTCATCATCAATCAAATGATAAGCGATTAAAGACTGCGGCAAATTATCATATTCGACATCAAAAACATAATATTCTTTCACGCCGAGTTTTTGATAAAGCGCAAGTTTCGTGCTGACATCATTAAACCAAGTCGTTTCGGATGCAAATTCAATTACAACCGACGGCGTAACCTTTTCTTCCCAAAGTTTATAAACTCGTTTCGGCGTGTAATTTAGACCGAAGCAAACCATCAAATCGGGCGAAACTACCTTTTTCGGATTATCTTTTTCGTAATAAAGCATACAATTTCCAAAAACCTTTACATCTTCGCGCTTTGCAAAAAAAGCCAAAAGCGTCGAAATCAAGCGAACACTCAATAAAGAGTGCAAAATTCCTTCAGGCATAATTGATTCGCCCGTGTCAGGATAAAAAATCTCTTCATCTTCCGCGATTTGCGGCGGAAAAGTTCTTTTTGGTGTAATTGTCGAAATATTAACGCTCATAATTTCTCCCTTTCGGCAACCGATTCGGCATAAACTTCCTTTGCAAAATGGCAAAGCGAATGATGGTTTTCGTTGATTTGCACAAACGGCGGAAAATCTGCGCGGCAGATGTCTTCGGCGCGTTCGCATCTTTCGGCAAACGGACAACCGGGCGGAAGATGCGCGACATCGGGCGGAAGTCCGGGAATTTGATAAAGTTCCGCGCCCGATTCGTGCGCCGGGTCGGGAACTGATTTCAAAAGTCCTTTCGTGTATGGATTTGCCGGAGTTTTGAATAATTCGAGTGTTGGAGCTTGCTCAAAAACCTTTCCGGCATACATCACGATAATTTTATCGGTCATTCCCGCGACAACTCCGAGGTCGTGCGTAATCAAAATCACGCTCGTTCCCATCCGCGCTTTCAAATCTTTAATCAATTCGAGAATTTGCGCTTGAATTGTAACGTCCAAAGCGGTTGTCGGTTCATCGGCGATAAGAAGTTCAGGGTCGCAAGATAAAGCCATCGCAATCATTACACGCTGACGCATTCCGCCGGAAAATTCGTGCGGATAACCATCAACGCGATTTTCCGCGTCAGGTATTCCGACTGTTTTCAGCATTTTTATCGCGTGCTGATAAGCCTGTTGTTTCGTATGTCCAAGATGAAGTTGCGTTACTTCCATCAACTGCGTCGAAATGCGTAAAAACGGATTAAGCGAAGTCATCGGGTCTTGAAAAATCATCGCAATCCGTTTGCCGCGAATCTTTCGCACATCGTCAATTGGCAACGCCAGCACATCAACGCCGTCGAAAACAATGTCGCCGCCGACAATTTTCCCCGGCGGTTCGGGAATCAAGCGCATCACCGAAAGATTCGTTACCGATTTCCCGCTTCCCGATTCGCCGACAATGCCGATGGTTTCACCTTTTTTCAACTCAAACGTAATGCCGTCAACTGCTTTGACCACGCCGTCTTCGGTCTGAAAATACGTCTTCAAATCGTGAACTTTTAAGATTGTGCCGTTTGTTTCGCTCATTTATTTTCCTGCAACCAATTTTGAAAATCCGATAAAACTGTAAATTGTTGTTCCGTCTGTCCGCGTCTGAGAAATTCCGTCAAAACCGCGCTTGTCAAAATCGGAATTTCTTCGCTTCTCTCGATTTCCGCATATTCGCCGTTTTCTTGTAGCTTGAAAATTTTCAATCTCTCACCGTTGTATTGCCAAAATTCCGAAACTCCAAACTCCGCATAAATCTCAAATTTGTCGTCCGATGGATGATGAACATCAATTTCGCCGACAATATCGGGCGCAAGTTCCAATTCTTTCGGGACGTAATTTTTTAATTGATGAATGTCCGCTTTGCTGACAAAGTATGACAAATCAGGCTCAATGCCGTAATCTCTGCGTTTTGAACGCAAGGTAGCTTTGCCCGTTGGAATAATGTTTGCGCGTGTGGCAACGCTAACAAATCCAATCATTCTTTCCAACAAAACTATAAGTAATTCGTGAATTTCAGTAACCGGCATAATTGTCAAAAATCCTTTTTTATAAGTTAGTTGAACTGCTCTTGATTGACCCAATTCTTCGGAAATATCTTCGTAAGTTTGCCAATCAATACCAACTAATTCCATCGGATATTTCAGATCCAACAGATTTTTGCGCGAAATTGTAACTTCTGCCGTAACCATATTTATTTTGCTTCTTTGCATTGCCGAATGCCGCCGGCTTCGACAATATCAATAACCGTTATAATTTTTTTGCCGCGAATTGTTTGATAGAAAAAACTCACGCCGCGATATTCGAGGTCTTCTTTTCCCTGTCCGATGGATTTGCCGTAGATTTTTTTGATGTCTTCGACCGTGCTTTTGCCTAAAATTATGCCTTTGCTTGTTTTAGCTTTGTATGGCGCACGGATTTCGATGTCGAAAATCTCTTTCTTTTTGTCTGTTTGGCAATAATAAAAAACCAATCCTAGTTTGGCGTAATTGAGCGAAAATGAATATTTTCCCCAAGTTTTTTTGACGTAGTTTTTACCGAATTTTTTGATAACGCTGTCTGCCGTCGAACTTCCGACGGTAATTCCTTCAATGCCAACGCCTTCACGCGCAATTTTGTAAGTTTCGTCAGGCTTTTTTGTCGTCGGCTTGGTTGTCTTTTTGCTTTGTGCTTCGGCTAAACCGATGAAAACACAAAATATTAGAAATATTGAAATAATTTTATTCATTATAATTTTTGCCGTTCGCAGTCTCGCTTTCAAGTGTTTTTTTGTTCAAAACATTCCGCTTGAAAATGAGACTACAAACAATTTCTAAAATTTCCTGGTTTGCGGATCAAGCGCATCACGCAAACCGTCGCCTAAAAAGTTTAATGAAAATAAGGTTAAAGCCATCGTAACCCCGGGAAAAATCATCTGCCACGGAAATATGGCGAGATTTTTAATACCGTCTGCCGCCAAACTTCCCCACGAAGCATATGGCGGTTGAACACCGATTCCCAAAAATGACAAAAACGCTTCGGAAAGCATTACGGACGGAACGGTTAAAGTTGCATAAACAATCACGGGACCGAGCGCGTTTGGGACGAGATGTTTGAAAATAATTCCGAGTGTTGAAACGCCTGTTGCCCGCGCCGCAAGCACGAATTCTTGATTTTTCAAACTCAAAATCTGCCCACGCACGACACGCGCCATCGTCAACCACGAAACCAATCCGAGCGAGAAGAAGAGCAGAAAAATCTGGCTCATTCCTGAATTGTTCGCACCGCCGACGAGCGATGAAATCCATTTGATAAATTCAGGCGTATTGTCTTTTTCAAACACTTTAAGAAGCACGATGACGATTAAGATATACGGAATTGCGTAGATAATATCAACAATTCTCATCATTATATTGTCAACTCTACCGCCCAAATATCCGGCAACCGCACCGTAAGAAACTCCAATGAACAGCGAGACAATCGTTGAAATCACTCCAACAGCAAGCGAAATCCTTCCGCCCTGCAAAACCCTTGCCAACAAATCGCGTCCTTGATCATCCGTTCCCATCGGATGTTGAAGCGAAGGCGGAAACGAGCGCACAAGATTGCCCGTCGCCGGAATAAAATCGTAGGTAAAGCCGGTTGTCCAATAGATAATCGAAGGTCCGATGATGACCGCAACCAACATTATAGCGAGAACAATCAGCCCGAAAACCGCCAATTTATTCCGCAAAAGACGCTTCCACGCATCTTTCCAAAGCGATGTGCCTTTTATGATTTCTTGTTGTTCCATAAAATTTATTAACCCAAAATTTCTTCAACCTGCAATTTCAAATTTTCCACCGTGTTTGATTCAACTGTTTCGCCTGTTTCCAAACTCCGCGCCAGCCGATAATTCACGTTTTTTTGGCAATGTGTAAATTTAGACCGTTTCGACAAACTTTTCTTATATTCGGCGACTGTGATCATAAAAATTATTCGTAACGAATACGCGGATCTAAAAATGCGTAAGAAATATCAACCAATAAGTTGAATATCATAATCAAAATCGAAAGAAATGCGACTATTCCTAAAATTAAAGGCTCGTCCCGATTGGTAATCGAATTGATGAAAATATTGCCCAACCCCGGAATTGAAAAAACTTTTTCGATAACGACCGTTCCTGCCAAAAGCGCGGCAAGTGCAGGTCCCGTAAATGAAACAACGGGAATCAAACCGCCGCGAATTGCGTGCTTTAACAATACCGTTTTTTCGTCTAAACCTTTCGCCCGTGCTGTGCGAATGTAATCTGAGCGCATAACTTCGAGCATTCCGGCGCGTGTCAAACGCGCAATATAAGCCGAATATATTCCCGCAAGAGTGATAATCGGCAAGATATAGCCTGTCCAAGTTTCCAGCCGCGAAGTGGGCAACCAGAACAACCAAAGCGAGAAAATCAGCACAAGAATCGGACCTAAAACAAAATTCGGCACGGAAAGTCCGAGCATTGCCAACGACATCGAACCATAATCAAACGCCGAATTTTGCTTGAGTGCGGCAATTGTTCCGGCGGTCAAACCGATCAACAAAGCCAAAATATATGCCAAAATTCCGATTTGCGCCGAAAATGGAAAATGCGTCCAAATAATTTCGTTGACGGTTTTGCCCGGACTCTTAACCGAATCGCCGAAATCGCCGCGAATCGTGTTCCACAACATAATTCCGTATTGCTGATACCAAGGCAAATTCAAACCGTATTTTTCCTTGATATTTTCGACAACCGCTTTCGGCAGATTTTTCTCATTGTCGTAAAAATTCCCCGGCGCAAGTCGAATTAAGCCCCACGTCAGGGTAATTACCACGAGTGCCATCGGAATTATCAAAAGTAATCTGCGAATGATGAAACTTAGCATAGTTTTGGTTTTTGGTTTTCGGTCTTTGATTTTCGGTTTTTGATTTAATCGAACGCCGAAAACCAAAGACTAAATCTTATTTAGTCATCGTTGATTTCAACTGGTTTAATTGTGCTTCAACCTGCGGATCAACGTCGGTCATAATATTTTTCACGTCCTTGTCCCATTTCGCCCGGTCGCGTTCGATATAAACGAATTTCCAAGCGTGAAGCGTTCCCGAATTCGGATACATTCCTTTGACGTAAGGCTTCTTCATCCAATTAGTTGCAGGAATCGTCAACGGCATTGCGGGCATTTTATCCAACACATAATACTCGGCGCGTGCAAGTTTTTCATATCGAAGCTGTGGATTTAGTTCGGCGTTGGCTTCATCAAGCATTTTGTCATAAGTTTCGTCTTGAAAACCTGAACCGCCGTCATTCGGAAAACCGTAATGCAATCCTAAAAACGTATATGGATCCATATAATCGCCAGACCACAAACTTTGCGCCAAACCTTCATACTGAAGTGCATTTCGCATTGGCAAAAACGTGCGAAACTCCATATTTTGAAGCGGAACCGTAATGCCCAGATTTTGCTTAAATTGCGATTGAACAAATTCGGCAATAACTTGATTTGATTCGCCTTTGTTAAAAGTGAGCGCAACTTTATCCGCCGGAAATGTCGGACACGACCAATCATTGCCTTCTTTAACAACCGGAAAACCGGCTTCAGTCAAAAGTTTTCTCGCCAATTCGGGGTTAAAATCGTTGCGCTTCGCCCAATCTTCTGCCGAAATTCCCTTTTGTTGGCGGATTTCCTCGCCGACTTTTTGCATCGCTTTATCGTATTCGGGAAAAATTCCGCTCGGCGTGTAATAATAAAGCGGTTTTGTTACCTTGCGTGATTCCGAAAGCGTTACACGATCTAAAGCCGCGCTGAATGCTTGACGAACTTTGACATTATCAAACGGCGGCTTGCGAATATTGAAACTGTAGTAAGATGAAGCATTTTCGGGGAAATCCAAATATTCATCTTTATATTGACGGATTTCATCAATCCACGAAGCCAAAATGCCGTGATTCAAAAACCCGTCAATTTCGCCCGCTTTATACATATTCAGACGAGTCGTAAGTTCTTCGACTGCCGGAAATTCGATGCGGTCGAGCTTCACATTTGCCGCATCCCAATAATTCGGATCTTTTTCGACAATCAACACATTATACGGCTTATGTTCCTTCACCTTAAATGCGCCGTTGGTTATGATATTTTCCGGTCGTGTCCAATTGTTACCGTGTTTTTCAATTGTGTGCTGCGGCACGAGACGGAAAAATTGATGTGTCAGCAACCCGACAAAAAATGGCGCAGGTTGGCGCAAAGTTATCCGAAAAGTATAATCGTCAATCGCTTCTGCACCGATGTCTTCACCTTTAACCGGAACTAAATCAGCAGGTTGAATTTCTTCCGCAAATGCTTGTTCAAGCCAAAAACGATTGCCATACATCAATTTCGTAACCGGCTTTTTCTTGGCTTTTTCGAGTTCGGCTTTTTTCGCTTCGTCCGTTGCTTCGCCGATTCGCACATCGAGAGCGTTGTTGTCATCAACTCGTTTTGCATTTTCCGCCGCAATCGAATCAACCAACTTTTTCGCATCCTTCGACATCGCAGAAGTTGCAAACCATTCGTTTGTGGAAAACAAATCACCGTCAATAATTTTGTTCAAACCATCCGCCAAAGCCTGTTTCGCGCCGTCGTTACACACATTTACATCAGCGCAAGCAAGAGCATCAGGCGAAAGATTTGCCGCCAAAAATTTAGTCAATTCGTCTTTCGATTCTTTGATTTTTGTCGCTAAAGCTGTTGGATTTTTGATTTCGGAAGGTAGAAAAGTGAAAACTGCTTTCAGTTTCGGATTGCCTTCGATGGCGCGGGCGCGACCAAATGAATCATTGTAGAGTGTCGTGCGTTCTGGGGATTTGATAAATTTGCGAAAATCGGTTTCCGTGCCGAAAGGCGTTATTGCGGGCGCGTCCGCAGGTTTTTCCGCCAAATCTTTGTCTAAAATGAATTCACCGTTGCGTCGCACAAAATATTTTTTACCGTTGACGGCTTCCGCATATTTGATGAAATAGCCGAGCGGTGCAGTGCGCGAAAGCGTTTCAGGCGCAAATCCGCGTCGGAAACTATAAACAAAATCTTTAGCGGTAATCGGCGTGCCATCGCTCCATTTGGCGGTTTTTCGAAGATAAAAAATAAATTCGTCTTGATTGGTCGAAGTTTCCCAACGCTCGGCGATTGCCGGAATCGGCGACATATCTTTCGGGTGATATTCGACTAATCCTTCAAACAAAGCCGCCAAAATACGCGCTTCGGGCTGACCGGAAGGAATTTGCGGATCAAGCGTTTCCGATTCGGCACCGGAAGAATATCGCAAAACATTTCCTTTCGGCAATTCGGTTTTTCCCCAAAATTGATTGTTCGCCGAACTCGTGCAACTAATTAAAAAAGACGAAATAACAATCAATACCGAAAAACTGCGAACCCGTTTGAAACCAATTTTCGTCATAGTTTTTTTATTCCTTTTTATATTTGGGAGAGTGTGTTAATAGTCTGCCATTTGTTGATTTCGCGGAGCGTTTCTACAACAAATCGCAAAACCACTAACTTCTAAACAGCCTACGGCTTCCAATCATTGTCAATCTTGACGTTCTTGAGCGACGGCGCATCGAGCGAATTCATTTCAAAGCCTTTGACGTAAGGCTTGACCAATGAATAAGTCATTGGGAAATATAACGGAATTGCGGGAAGTTCGTCAATTGCCTCTTCTTCTGTCAGAATGACTTTGTTTTCAACAGTTTGCGGATTTTCGACAGAAGAATTTTCGTCTTCCTTTTTGTCCGTTATAACGTCAGGGGTTTCAGTAGTTTCTTTTTCCGGCGTTACTTTTTCGGCTTCGTTTTTCTGTTCGGGAACAATAATTTTCGGAGGAAAAATCGCCAACAAATTCGCCGTTTCATCTGCTACGGGAAACACCGCGCCGCGCCGTAAAACATCAAATCCCTTCGATTTCGCAATTGCTTCAATTTCGCCTGATTCTTTTACGCTAATTTCGGTTTTAAGGTTTAAGTTTTGCTCCCACATTTGTTTGATACTCCGGGCAATGCGCTGTTGGATGTCGTTACGGTTGATGACTAAATTGATAGTCGGAAAATTTTCGCCGTTTGGAAATCCGGCTTCTTCGAGCAATTTTTTTGCACGTTTAACGTCTTGCGATAATTTATTTTCACCTTTTGTGAATGACAAAAATCCGAGCGCAGGTTCGGTTGCTCCTTCTGTTGTGCCTTCGGTCAAACGTTCGCGTTCGATGGCAATCGCCAGAGCTTCACGAACGCGGCGGTCGTTAAACGGAGCTTTTTCGAGATTAAATTCGTAAAAATTCAGCGCGGAATGTGTTGTGCGGTGAAAATCATCGTAAGGTTCAAGCAATTTCAAGGCAAGCGGCGCAAAATCGAAATTCGTAACCGCGTCAACATCGCCTTTTCGGTAAAATTGCAAAGCCGTTTCCGCATTTTCCGCCGGCACAAAACGCACTCTTTCGAGTTCTATTTTATCCTTATTCCAAAAGTTTTCCGCACGGTCAAGTGTGATGCCGTCCTGCCCGATTGAAGAAATCCGAAACGCGCCGTTCGTTACAACAGCGGCGTTTAATTTGCCTGTTTCAAAATCTTTCCCGTCCCCGTAAATCGGACGAAACAAAGGATGCGCGACCAGCGCGGGGAAATTTTTGTCGGCATTGACAAGCGAAACTTTCAAAGTATAATTATCAACCGCTTCAACACCGAAAACGGTTTTTTCGGTTTCAATTTTTTCAGTTGGTTTCTTTTCGGTTTCAATCGTTGTGTTCGCCGTGTTCGTGTTTGTTTGATTGGTTAAAACCTGTAAATTTTGATTCGCTGCATTCGCAAAAACATCCGGCTCCGTTTCTTCAATAACGGGTAAATTTTCCTTCGGGACAGCCTGCATTCCGACAATGTTTTGAAGTAATTTATAATGCGAAACCTTTGTGCCTATTTTCGCAAGTCGTCGCCAAGACCGTTCGAAATCTTTTGCCGTAACACGCTCGCCGTTCGACCATTTCGCGTCTTTTCGCAAATGAAATGTCCAAGTTTTGAAATCTTCGGACGCTTCCCATTTAATCGAAATTGCCGGAATCGCTTCCAAACTTTGCGGATTCGTATCGGTCAAACCTTCAAAAACCGCCCGCACAATGTCTGTTTCCGGCGAAGACGCGGCGAGCGCAGGATCAAAAGTTTTCGGCATTTTGCCATTTGACCAACGAAACTCTTTTTTTCCCGTCGGCGCAGTTTGTGCGTAAAACGGCTCGGTTCTCGGCTTTTCCAATTCCGCGCAAGAACTGAGGAATAAAGCGAAAATAATTATCCAGAGATAAACACAGATAGACACAGATTTTTTTGTAATTTGTAATCTGTAATTTGTAATCCGTGAATAATTCATATTTCTAAGTTAAAAGTTTTAATTGCTCGAAAACTTCAATCGTTTTTAATCTTGTTGTTTCAAAACCTGCGGAAGTATCAATCAAAAAATCGGCGTAATGCTTTTTCTCATCTTGCGGCATTTGTGAATTAATGCGTTTTAACGCCTCAGATTCACTCAAATTATTGCGTAACATCAATCGTTCCAATTGTATCGCAGAATCGCACCAAACCACAATCAATTTCGTAAATCTTTTATATCCGCCCGATTCAATCATCAAAGCCGCATCAATAATCGCAATCGCCGACGGATTTTCTTTCTCCACTTCCGCCAACCAATCGTTCTGTGCCTCGAAAACTAATGGATGCACGATAGAATTCAAAAGTTGCCGTTTCGCCTCGTCCGCAAAAATGATTGCGCCCAATTTCACACGGTCAAGTTCGCCATTCGGTTGCAAAATTTCCGCGCCGAAATTCTCAACGATTTTCTTCAAACCAACCGTATCCGGCGCAACAACTTCCCGCGCCGTTTTATCTGCGTCCAAAACAAACGCGCCAAGTTCGCCGAAAACTTCGCAAACGTAAGATTTACCAACAGCAATCGAACCTGTTAATCCGACTTTGAGCATATTTTTTGGTTTCCGATTAAAGATGTTTCAATCCAATTTCGATTTCAACTCGATTAGTTTGTCTTTGATAAGCAATTCATTGCTGTCCGTGATGCTGGTTGCGACAAGAAGATAATCGGCAACGCCTTTGTAACTATGAACATTTTCCGCCGACACGCCCGAAGCAATCGCCATCGGATGATTTCCCAGAAATTCGCGGATTTTATTGACTTTTTCGACATCCGCCGGTCTGCCCGTGCCGATTCCGCTGGTTGTAGCAACATCGGTGGCGAGTTTGGCTTCTTCGCAAGCGAGCTTCAAATCCAATGGCTGCGGCTGATACTTGAAAGCCAATCCGCTGAACAACAAACCTGCAAATTTTCTGTATTTTCGTGCATCTTCAACGCTCAAAGTCCCATCGCACCAAAGCCCATCAACCCCCAAAAGCGTCATTCCAACTGCATCTAATTTATAAACGCCCAACATATTAACGCCAATCCAAAGCGAAGGAAAAGCTTCCCTGACTTTCGCCGCGCAAGCCAACAATTCTTTATCCGAAACCGCGTGATTTATCAGAAAAACTTTTTCGACTCCACACGCTAGACAAGTCTCGACATTCATCAAAACCTGTCTTTCATTGAGCATATGGATAACGGGTATTAGTTCGGTTTTCATTTTTTTTCAAGATAATCAAGCAAAAGCAAATTCGCTCATTTTTCTCAAAGTTTTGGAGCGAAAGCCAAGCACGATTTCGGCTTTCGACAAACCGTTTTCGAGTAAATCGTTGGCGATGCCGTGTTCGGTTTTGTCGAGTTGAACCCAAACCTTGCCGTTGATAATGTCGAGATGCGCGACGGTTTGATGAACGCGCAGACCGTTTTCCCAACCGACTTCGACCAACAAATAACGGTCGCGCTCACGGTCAAAAACGACTTCGGTTTCGATGCCTTCTTCGGCAAAAGGCGGCTGAGTATATTTCAATAAAACTTCTTCGATTGCGCCGCGAATTTTCGCTAATTTATCCATCCGACAATTTCCTCCTTTTCTTCATTTACGCCAAAAACTTTAACCAAAGCGTGTTTTGTCAGCAAATCGTAAAACTCCTGCTGAAAAAGCGTCTGAAAAACCTCATCGGGAACGGCGAGAAACAGTTCGCGTTCAGGCTCGTTTTCCGCCAAAATCGCCCGATAAAAAATGAATTGACCAAGCGCGTTTTCAAGGTCGTTCATTTCCGACGCGCCGACAAAACTTTTGACTTCAACCGCAATTTTTCCGCGTTCCTTTTTCCGCCGCCAAAATCCGTTCCGCGCCCAAATCAACATAAAGTTTGCGCCCTTTATACTTCAATCGAAACGGGTCATCGGTAATTTTCCAACCGTCTTTGATAAGCGCGTTTTTCACGCAATTATGAAGCAAATCTCTGGCAGACATACTCTATTTCAATCAAAACCTCTCCCGCCGATTATAGCACAAAGCCTTTTCGCATCTGCGATTTTGAGCATTTTCGTTTAATCTTCCGGCGGATACCAACCAGCTTTTACCCAATGTAACCTTGCGCTCACGGCTTGTTCGGTGTTCATCTGCAAAGCAATAACCGTTACTCGTCCGCAACCAGTTTTACCGATAATTTCGCCTGTTTCCAAATCAAATTCAAAATGCCCTTGCCAATCCTCAGTTCGCGGATTGAATAATCTGATTTCCTGTTTGGTTTCTTGGTCAAAGCCGTGAGTCTTGGCGTGCTTAAAACTGTTGCAGGCGCGACACGCCAGCCATAAATTTTCCTCTTCGTCAGTTCCGTCTGCGGCTTGCGGCAAGATATGTTCGATTTCCAGAGGCATCGGCAGAATGGCTTGCGGCATTTGGCAATAACCGCAACGAAATTTTGCGGCTTCGGCAATTTTTCTCCGCAATTCGTCGGAAATTTTGCTCATTTCAAATCGGCGGGCGTTTTTATCAAACCTCGATTAACGGCTTCCAAACAACCTTGTGCTTTGTGCAAAGTCGCTATCTGATAAAGTTCCGTATAAACTTCGAGTTCGCGTTTTTCAGCCGCTCTAATCGTCCCGCGTTGTTGCAAATCGAGCAATTTGCTCATCCGTTCAGACTGCGCTTTCGGCAATTTCAAATTTGCCAAAGCCAAAATATCTTCATCCGACCAAGTTTCCAAATTCTCCAGATGTCTGTCGGGAACATATTCCGTTTGGATTTTTTCAGCAATCACCTCATCAATCCGCCGTTTCGACATATTGGCAACCTTCTGAAAATTCCGATAAATATTCTCCGGTAAATTAAGCGTAACTTCCATAAAACCTCTCCCACCGATTATAGCACAAAGCCTTTCCGCATCTGCGGCTTGGTATTTAGCCAACTCAGAGCGATAAAAATTTCGAGCCGCTTGCGCGGCATTTTTTTCCTCTCTGCCACGGCTCCTCTTTCACCCCAACCCCGCAAGATAGAGAAATTCGCTTCCGGCTTCGCTTCGGGCGAATTTCTCTATCTTGCTATCCGAGTTCCAAAATTTTTTTTGAAATAGAGTAAAAAGGTAAAAGGGTAAAAGCGTCAAAGTGTTACTGCCTGACTAAGCGAAAACCGAGATTGAAGTAACGATCGGACGGCGTGTAGGAGTTGCGATTGGCGGAACGCAAAAGCCCGCCGTAGTTAAGCCAACTGCCGCCGCGACTCACCCGAAACGAGCCTGAACTTGCTCCCGTCGGATCTGTTTGCGCCGAACTTGAATACTCGCCATACCAATCCTGACACCATTCCCACACATTCCCGTGCATATCATACAACCCGAAAGCATTTGCCTGTTTCGTCCCGACTTCGTGCGTTTTGTTGCCGGAATTTGCGCCATACCAAGCCATCGAATCCAAATTTCCCGCATAATCGCCCGTTGTTCCCGCCCGTGCCGCATATTCCCATTCCGATTCCGTCGGCAAGCGATATGTTCCTTCGCCTTTTGCATTTAGTTTTTTGATAAATTCCTGTGCATCGTCCCATGAAACAGTTTCAACAGGCAAATTATCGCCTTTGAAATGGCTCGGATTATTGCCCATCAACGCCTTCCATTGCGCTTGCGTAACTTCCGTTTTGCCCATATAAAAATCGCGGCTAATCGTTACCTTATGAATTGGTTTTTCCGAATTGTCGCCCATCATAAACGAACCCGCCGGAATTTTGACAAACTCCATTCCGATTGAATTTTTGAAGGTGTTTGAACTGCTCGAAGAATTTGAGATATTTGTATTTTTGTTTGTCGAATTATTTGAAATTGAAGCGACATTTTTATTTTTGTTTGCCTGATTGCCGCTCGGATACCAAACTGCCAAACCGCCCAAACCAATCAACAAAGCAATAAAAACCGCCGCGCCAATCCAAAGGAAATACGGTTTGTTTGATGATTTTTGAGGCGCAGTTTGGCGATTCAGCAACGCTTGATAATCAACCGCTTTTTGGCGCGTAACTTCTTCATCAACTTGTCCAAAGACTTCTCTGATTTGCTGTCGGACGGCGGTTTTTATCTCGGTTTCGTCTTCTTTATCGGGCAGAATGGCTTGCTGAGTCGGCGCGATTTCATATTTCTCAGTTTTGTCCGAATCTTCAAATTCAATCGTTTCGGCTTGCGAAATTGCCGCAATTTTCTGCGGAGATTTCAAAATATCTCGCAAAACCTCGCGCATTTCACTTGCCGTTTGAAAGCGGTCTGTGCTTTTCTTTTGTAAAGATTTTCTGACGATTTCGCGCAAATCTCTTGAAACGCTTTCGGGCATTTCATCCGGCTCATACATCAAAATCGCGCTGACCAAAGCCGGATAATCTTCTTGCGGATAAGGCAGATTTCCCGTCAGGAGTCTTTGCAGAATTACGCCGACTGCCCAGATGTCGGTTTGTGGTGTAACGGACGGCGTTTTTTCAAACGCTTCGGGCGGCATATATTCCATTGTTCCGGCTGTTCCGGTGGCTTTCGAGTGCGTTTTTATCTCGCGTGAGATGCCGAAATCCGCCAGACAAAATCTGCCGTTCATGAGCAAAATATTGTCCGGCTTCAAATCGCGGTGAACAAAGCCTTTGCCGTGCAGATTTTCTAATCCGGTAAGAATTTCCAGCGCGATTTGCACGGCTTCTGTTTCCGTCGAAGCCTTGCCGCCATTGGTTTTCAGCCATTTTTCCAAACTTCCGCCGTCGGCAAAATCACTGACGACATAGACATAATCTTCAAAGCGGTCTAATTCGATGACCGAAATGATGTGCGGTAAGCCTTTTAGCTGTTTCCAGACGGCGAGTTCCTTACCGATTTTGTCAAAATCAACGCCGTCTTCCTTCGGGCGAAAAAATTTCAAAGCAAAATGATTCACGTCCAACGCAGTGCGTTTTTCCGCCCGCCAAACATCGCCGAAACCGCCCGCGCCGAGCTTTTCGAGCAAAACATATTCGCCAACCTTTTTGCCTTTTTCGAGCATAATTTTTTGTTCAGAGTTCTGAGTTCCAACTTCAGTTGGCAAACCGCCAGCGAAGCGAAGCGGTTTCAGCGTTACTTATCGAGAACTTTAATTAGCGACGAAATTTGCGGCATCGCTTCGCTTGCCGCAAATGCCAACTGAAGTTGGAACTCAAAACTATTTCCGCTTGTGCCTTTTCGCTAATTTCTCTACATTAAACTCCGCAATTTCGGTCAAAGTCAAGCCCAATTCATCGGCGCAAGCGGAAATATACCACAGCACATCACCGAGTTCGTCTTTTAGTTTCAGACGCACTTCGTCGGTGATTTCGCCGCCGAAATCGCGTTGGATTTTTTTGACGATGTTGGCGACTTCGCCCGCTTCGCCCGCGAGTCCGAGCGTTGGATATTCGAGATTTTGCAGACGGCGCGGATAAAGTGCCGTTTGTTTTGCTTCTGTTTGATATTCTTCAAATTTCATAATTTTGTTTTTTTTTAACGCAAAGACGCGAAGGTGCAAAGGCGCAAAGTTTTTAAATTTCTTCCTTTGCGTCTTCGCGTCTTTGCGTCTTTGCGTTGAGAT
>CAZJQP010000012.1:0-76615 GCA_964548225.1 uncultured Blastocatellaceae bacterium
TCTGGCTTGGAAAAATATCAAATCGGGCAGCGGAGACCGCAAAGGTGCGTTCAAAATTTCGCTTGCTGTTTTTGTATTAACCTTGCTCGGCTGGATTTTCAGCTTGAATCACGTCCCGTCATTTTTCCCCGAACTTGACCGCGTTACGCTCGGATTTCGTGCAGCTTTATACTTTGCGGTGCTGACTTGCATAATGTATCTCGCTCTTGAGCCGATTGTCCGACGCAATTTGCCGGATTTAATTGTTTCGTGGAATCGCCTGCTGGCGGGCGATTGGCGAGACCCGCTGGTTGGACGCGATGTTTTACTCGGAACGCTGGTCGGAATCGGACATATCACGCTGATTCACGCCGGTTTTTACACGGAACGATTGTTTTACGGCGATTTTCGGCTGTTTTTTCTGCCTAATGCGTTATTAAGTTTGCGGAGTTGGGCGGCGGGAATTTTTATGACTGCGGGAGTTGGCTTTGGCTACGGATTGATGTTCATTTGTATTCTCTCAGTTTTGTTTTTGCTGCTTCGCCGACGGCTTTTTGCGGGCTTGGTTATTTATGTCTTGATGATAACCGTGCAGATTTTATTATTCACTCAATCGTGGATTTTTCTGCCCTTTACGTTGATTATTGCGACCGTGTTGTGTCTGGCAATCGCCAAACTTGGTTTGACGACGATGGTTGTTGCTCAAGCGGTGTTTATGTGGCTGGAAGCAACGCTCCTGACGCTCAATTTTTCGGCGTGGTATGCCGGCGGAATGTTTTTGACTTTGAGTTTGATTTTGGTTTTGTTGATTTACGGGTGTAAAATCTCGCTCGCCAATCAGCCGTTTTTTGGAAATAATTTCCGTGATAACAATACTTTTTGAATCTCTTTCGACTTTTTGTGCGAATTTATGAAACAAGTTTTAGCTTTTTTACTGAAAAATGCCGCGTTAATAAATGAAGCTGAAATTTTGAACGAACCGAGAAATATATTGCTATTTTGAAGAATACGTTTTTGGTCAATACTAAACCTGATTATCAAAGAAAAATTTTCTGTCATTCAAGTAAGCAGATTCAAATAATGTCGAATTAACTATTGCAAAAAGTTTTCAAGACGCGGAGTGTTTTTGACGACAATTTTGCCGCGTGTAATTTCCACTAAATCCTTTCCGGCAAGACTGCGAATGGCGCGAATTGTTGTTTCAATTGTCAAACCGGACATTTCGGCAATGTCTTGTCGCCGTAATTGTATTTTTGCCGGATGATTTCCGTTGTTTTCGTTTGCTAATCTCAACAAAACTGCTCCGACTCGTTTTTCCGCCGAAGGTATCGTAAGAATCTGCACAGTTTCCGTATGATTACGCAAAAGTCCGCACATTCTTGACATCACAATATCGGAAAATTCGCTTGATTCTTTCAACAAACTTAAAAAAAACGGACGAGGCAGAAAAAGAATTTGTGTTTCGACCATAGCAACTGCGGTGGCGGGAAATTTTTTACCGTCAAGCGCGGGCGGAATTGCAAAAATCTCTCCGTCTTGAAAAATTCCGATGATAACTTCTTTGGCAATATCGGGAAATCGCACCATCTTGACTTTGCCTTTTAAGACAATCGGCAGAAAAGTAGCCGGCTCGTTTTCGGCAAAAATCTGCGCGTTTGCCAAATACGTTTTTTTTATGCCTGATTTTAACAATGTTTGATTGATTTCAGGGCTTAGGTTTTGCAGAAACGGTAACATTGAATATTTACTCCGAAGATTCATTTTATCAAACTAACCGTAAAAAAGGATAGTGGTTCAAAATTTATGCTGAAAGAAGTTTCTGCGGAATAACTGACAATAAAACTGTGTCATTATCAGCTATTAACTATTCGCTCTGAGTTATTCCGCAGAATAAAAAAAACAAAAACTATTCAGCGTAAAATCTGAGACACAACAAAAAAAAGCAAATATGATTTAAGTCATATTTGCCCGCGCTGATTTTTTCCATAATTAGCCTGAAAATGCTTTTCGATTCATACCAACGCCGGATAAAAGACTTACGGATTTCGCTGACCGACCGTTGTAATTTTCTTTGTTTTTATTGTAATCCGAATCGTCGTGCGGATTTTGCCGACAAGGAAAGTATTCTTACTTTTGAAGAAATTGTGTTCGTCAGCGAAATTTTTGCCGAACTCGGAATTGAAAAAATTCGCTTAACGGGTGGCGAACCTCTTTTGCGAAAAAATATCGAAACATTGATTGAAAATTTATCAAAACTGAAAACCGGAAATCTGAAAGAAATTGCCATAACGACCAACGGTTTTTTGTTGGAGAATCGTGCGGAACAATTAAAACTTGCCGGACTTGACCGAGTAACTATTTCTCTTGACAGTCTCAAAAAAGATAATTTTCAAAAAATAACCGGCGCAGATAAATTGGAAAACGTAATTGCCGGAATCAAAACAGCAAAACTTGTCAATCTTAATCCGGTCAAAATAAACACGGTAATTGTGCGCGGTTGGAACGAAAATGAGATTGTCGAATTGGTAAAGTTTGCGCGTGAAATGGATATTTCAGCACGATTCATTGAATATATGCCGCTCGATGCAGGAAAAAATTGGAATCGAAAATCGGTTGTTTCGGGAAGAGAAATTTTTGACCGAATCAATAAAGTTTTTCCTATTGAGCGCAAAAACAAAGGGCGCGGAAGCGAAACGGCGCAAACATTTTCATTCAAAGACGGCACAAAAGGCGAAATCGGAATTATCGCTCCCGTTACGGAAATGTTTTGCGGCGGATGTTCGCGGATTCGCTTGACAGCCGACGGACAGATTAGGACTTGTCTTTTTTCGACAAAAGAATATAATCTGCGGGATTTACTCAGAAACGGCGGAAAACGAACGGAAATTATTGAATTTATCCGTTCTGCCGTGCTGAAAAAAGAACTGCGCCATTACATCAACGACTCAAAATTCAAGACTGCCTCTCGTTCAATGAGTTTTATCGGCGGATAATTTAACTTCATAATCATTTTCAGAAGTTATTCAAAAAATGGATAAAGTCGAGATTAGAGATTTCCAACCCGCGAGAAAAAATTCACAATTTTATGATTCAAATCATATTTTACCGCCTGAAAGCTACTTAAAATATCCAAAGTAAAGATTCTGAAACTATATTTCATTTTGAAGCAAAAGAGTTTGACACATTGAAATACGGTGAGTTGCGATGATACCACTCAAAGTTCAAATCCCGAATGAAGGCTACCATCAGAATTTAATTTCCTGTCAGGTAGCTTGTCCCGTGCATACCGACGCACGCGGATATATTCGTGCGATTGCCGAAGAGCGTTTTGAAGAAGCATATCTCATCGCTCGCGGTCCAAATCCGTTTGCTTCGATTTGCGGAAGAATCTGCGGCGCACCGTGCGAAATCGCCTGTCGCCGCGGGAAAGTTCCGCGTGTCAATGATGACGGAAAATTTGTCGGACAAGACCGCCCCGTTTCGATTCGCGCTCTGAAACGATTTGTTTGCGACCAATTCGGTCCTGAATCGAATCCGCCAACTGAAGTTTTGGAAAATATCAAACATTTTGTTCCGCCGATTGCCGCGAATGTCGAGGAAATGGCGGCACTTTTGCATTCGGCGACAGACGGAAAATTTGAAAAAGCAAATGGAGAAAAAATTGCAATAATCGGTGCGGGTCCCGCAGGACTTTCCGCCGCGCACGATTTGGTTTTGATGGGCTTCAAGCCGACGGTTTTTGAAATCGAACCGGTCGCCGCCGGAATGCTCGCAGTCGGTGTTCCGGCGTATCGTTTGCCGCGCGAATTGATTAAAAAAGAAGTCGAAGTCATCGAGGCTTTGGGCGTTGAAATTCTCTGTGGCGTAACGGTTGGGAAAGACGTTTCATTTGCCGAATTGCGGAAAGATTACGCTGCGGTATTGATTGCCGTCGGCGCGAAATCTTCAAGGAGTTTATCGCTGAAAGGGGAACACGGACAAGGAGTTTATGGCGGTGTGGATTTGCTTCGTGCGGTTTCTATTGGGGAAGAAATTGCAGTTGGTCGTGAAGTAGTCGTTATCGGCGGCGGAAATGTTGCATACGATGTTGCACGAACAGTAGTTCGTCAAATCGCTTTCGATACGGCTCGCACCGCCGCCCGTTTAAGTGAAACTTCGCGGGTGCAGCTTGTGTCCCTCGAATCGGCGGAAGAAATGCCCGCCGACACAATTGAGATCGTCGAAGGCGACGAAGAAGGCGTTGAACGACAAAACGGTTGGGGACCGCTCGAAATTGTCCGCGATGATTCGGGCAAAGTTACGGGCGTAGCTTTTCGCAAATGTCTGCGAGTTTATGACGAAAACCGCAAATTTTCTCCCGTTTATGACGATAACGACGTAAAAACAATTTCGTGCGACACGGTTTTGCTGGCAGTCGGGCAAGCTCCAAAGCTCGAATTTTTGGACAAAGGCGGAAAAGACATTGAGCGAATGGGTAACGGTTGGCTGAAAGTTGACGCGGAAACTTTGCAGACGACCGCGAAAGATGTTTTTGTCGCCGGAGATTTGGCGCACGGCACACGGCTTTTGATTGATGCGGTGGCTTCAGGCAAAGCGGCGGCGCGTTCGATTTATCAATTTTTGACCGGAAACAGTCTGAAAACCGAAGTCGTCAAAACGCATCAAGTTCTCGAACGCTATCGGCGCGAACGCGGTTACGAATCTTTGCGCCGCACGGAAGTTCCGACAATCGAACCGGACGAAAGGCTCAAACACCCTGAAACGCAAGTAGAAATCGGCTATTCAAAAGAACAGGCGGTGCGCGAAGCCTCGCGCTGTTTGGACTGCGGAGTAACGCCCGTTTTCGACGGAACGCGCTGTGTTTTGTGCGGCGGTTGCGTTGACGTTTGCCCGACGGAATGTTTGAAACTCGCGGCGTTAGCGGATTTGGAATTTGAAGGCGACGCGATGCCTTTAATTAACGAAGCAATCGGCGCGAATGCCGAATTGAGCGAAAATACAGCGATCTTGAAGGACGAAGACCGCTGTATCCGTTGCGCTTTGTGTGCGATGCGCTGTCCGGTGGACGCGATTTCGATGGAGAGAGTTTGTTATTCGACCGTTTGGAGTTCGCTGAACGGAAATTGACCGGAGCGCAAACGGCTCGCTTGCAATGAGCGCAAAACGCGAAAAAACGCTTGAGTAAAAATCAAGTTGAATGCATACAAAGGCTTTTGCGTTGCTAAAAACGCAACGAATGCAAGTGAGCCGATTGCGCTCCGGTCGGGAGATTTTATGACAACAAAAGCAGGAGAAAAAAAATCAAGATTTGACCCCGAACCGATGCCGCGCCGTGATTTTCTCGGCTTGGCGGCACTCGGCTCGATGGCGGCGACGCTTCTTTTTTCGATGTTCGGGATGTTAAAACTGCCAAAAGCGGCGGTTTCGGCTTCGCCCGCGAAAAAATTCAACGTCAATCTGCCCGAAAATTTAGCCACAGGCGAAGCATTTGTGCCGCCGGGCAGAAATATGGCGGTTTTCCGCGATGCGGAAGGAGTTTACGCAATTTCAACCGTTTGCACGCATTTGGGCTGTATCGTCAAAACGAGCAAAGACGGGTTTGATTGTCCGTGCCACGGTTCGGGTTTTACGGCGGACGGAACGGTTCGTAAAGGTCCTGCACCAAAGGCTTTGCCGTGGCTCAAGGTTACGAAAAGCGGTTCGGGTTTTACGATTGACGAAGAAACAAAGGTGAAAACCGGAACAAAGGTTTAAATTATGAAAACGACGGAATATTCGGCATTGCAAGAGTTTTGGAATAATCTGAAAGATTCTCCGAAGATAATTTATCGCGCCGTTTTTCGTGGCGGTGCGCCAAAGACAGACCGCACACGGTCATCATTTATCTTCGGCAACGTCTTTCTGCATTTGCATTCCGTCCGCACACATCTTTGGAGTCTTCGCTGGTCAACCACGATGGGGTTGGGAATTATCACGACCGCCGCGTTTTTGCTTGCTCTCATCACCGGCGTTTTGTTGATGTTTTATTACAAACCTTACCCTGATGTTGCCTACCAATCCATCAAAGACATTCATTTTATCGTGCCGACGGGACGTTTGATGCGAAACATTCACCGCTGGGCGGCAAATGTAATGGTCGTCGGTGTGATTTTGCATATGGCGCGGGCGTTTTACACCGCTGCTTATCGCAAACCGCGCGAATTTAATTGGTTTATTGGTTGGGGGTTGCTTGTTACGACGCTCGGACTTTCGTTCACGGGTTATCTTTTGCCGTGGGATCAGCTTGCGTATTGGGCAATCACGATTGGCGCGAATATCGCGCAATCGCCGCGTGAAATTACAGATGCTTTAGGCATTACCGAATGGGCGGACATTGGCGGATTGCAAAGGGAAATTCTTCTCGGCTCGGACGTGGTCGGCGAAGAGGCACTGATTCGCTTTTATCTGCTTCATGTGATGATTTTGCCTCTGGTTTTAGCAGGTTTGATGGCAGTGCATTTCTGGCGGATTCGGAAAGACGGCGGACTTGCTAAGCCGGAAAACGCCGATGAATTGGTCGCCGAAGAAGCGAAAGAATTTTATCCGGTTTTTACCGACGCGCCGAAGAAAACCTATCATTTGGCGGCGGTCGTCAAAGGTAAAACGCCGCAGGTCGGAAGCGGTCCCGAACATACCGTTCCTTCGATGCCGCATCTCTTTTATGCCGAACTCGGTGTGTTTATGCTGACGACGCTCATCTGTGTCGGGCTGGCGTTGATTTCTGACGCGCCCTTGAAAGAATTGGCAAATCCGCTCGTGCCGGAAAATCCGGCAAAAGCTCCGTGGTATTTTCTCGGATTGCAGGAAATCGTTTCTTTCTCGGCATTTATGGGCGGCATTGGAATTCCGATGCTCTGCATTATCGGCTTGGGTTTGATTCCGTTTCTCGACCGCGAAAAGGAAGGCACAGGCGAATGGTTTGGCGGTCCGGGCGGTTGGCGGTTGGTCAAACAGGCAATTTTTATCGGCTTTGTTTCTTCGATTGCGGTTGAAGCGTTTGCGATTCGTTTCGGCTGGTTGCGCGAATGGTTTCCCGATATTCCGCAACTTGTTATCACCTTTGTCAATCCCGGAACGGTTCTGACTTTGATTTACGCGATTTATTCGATTTGGGCAGTGCGAAAATACAATTCGACCCGCGCCGGCGCGTTGGTTTTATTTACTTGTTTTCTGTGCGGTTTTATTGTGTTGACGGTTATCGGCACATATTTCAGAGGTCCGAATTGGGACTTTTTCTGGTCGCCTTCGCAATGGCAGGCGCATTAAAAAGGTATGAACAAGAACAAATATCTGTTAATGCTTTCGAGTCTCGGCGTTTTCGTTTTGTTGGCGATTGCGGCTGTTTCTGACAATTTTTTGCAGGATTGGCACGCGATTCAGGCTGATTCGACTTCACAGGAAGGCGCGATTGATGTTCACCTGCGGCAGATTATCAATCCGAATCTGAAAACCGCCGACCGGTGCGTAACCTGCCATGTCGGGATGGCTCCGGGCGAACAGATTTCTTCAAATCTGAAGGTCGCGGCGGTTCATCCGCCGGTTGTTCATTCGCCGACGGAAATGGGTTGCACCGTTTGTCATGGCGGTCAAGGGCAAGCCACGACGAAAGAAGACGCGCACGGCAACGTCCATTTTTGGACTGAGCCGATGCTGCCGAAAAATTATCTGCAGGCAAGTTGCGGAACTTGCCACACGCCTCTGAACGTGCCGAATTTGCCGACGCTCGAAACCGCCCGCAAGACTTTTGAACGGCTCGATTGCTACGCCTGTCATCGGCTTGACGGACGCGGCGGCACGCTCCGCGTCGGCGGAAACCTGACCGGAATGGAAGGTCCCGACCTTTCGCACGTTGGTCTGAAAGGATACAAAGCGGATTGGTATGCCACGCATTTGCAAAATTCAAACACCGAAGGCTTTTGGAAAAATTCATTCCGCGAAATCAGCGAAACCGACCTTGCCGCATTGAAAATTTTTCTCGATACGCGGATGGGCGCACCGAAATTGATTGAAGCGAAAGCGCAATTTAACACCGTCGGTTGCGCGGGTTGCCATGTTGTCGGGAATTTTGGCGGCGACGCGGGCGTAAACCTTTCAAAATCGGGTTTCAAAGACCCGAATCAACTGAATTTTTCTAACGTGCCGGGCGAACACACGCTTTCAAATTGGATTGTTCAGCATTTTCGTTCACCCGTTTCAACCGTCGCCGGTTCGCAGATGCCCGCACTCGGACTGACGGAAAATCAGACAGATTTATTGACGTTTTACACGCTTTCTTTGCGGCGGAAAACGCTTCCCGATTTGTATCTGCCGAAAGACCGCGTAAAGGCGATGCGTTTTGGTGCGAGGGAATTTTTAAGTAATGGCGAAACGCTCTACACCGCAACTTGCGCCGCCTGTCACGGCGCGAAAGGAACCGGCGCACGTTTTCCCGGACTCGTGCCGAATCCTTCGATTACCAATGCTGATTTTCTCGAATTAGCGTCGGACGATTTTCTTTTTGCGACGATTCAAAAAGGGCGACCGGGCAGACCGATGCTTCCTTGGGGCGAGCGCGAAAACGGATTTACGGCGGACGAAATAAAATCTCTCATCGCTTATATTCGTGCGCTCGGCGGCAATGTTCAATACAAACCCGACACGATGCCGCGCGTTTGGGCGAAAGGCGATGCCAATGCCGGCGCGAGGCTTTTTATCTCAAATTGTGCAGGCTGTCATGGTGCGGTCGGCGAAGGTTTGGAAGGTCCGGCTTTGAGTAACAAGAATTTTCTGGCGAATGTAACAGATACGTTTTTGGTCGAAACGATTTCACGCGGTCGGCGCGGCACGATTATGCAGGGATTTAACAATTCTTCGGTCGTGCGCCGCGCTCTGACGCGAGAAGAAATTGAAGCGATTGTCGTTTATTTGAGGTCATTTGAGGCGAAATAAAATTATGAGTAAAGAAATTTCAAGACGTGAATTTTTGGCAAGAATCTCGGCGGCAGGTTTCGGTGCGTTGGTTGCTTCGACAACTAATGCTTGGGGGTTGGATGCAATTACCAATCCGTTAGCCGTTTATCCGAATCGTGATTGGGAAAAGGTTTATCGTGATTTGTGGAAATACGATTCAACCTACACTTTTACCTGTGCGCCGAACGATACGCACAACTGTCTGCTCAATGCTTACGTCCGCCAAGGCGTGATTACGCGAATTGGTCCGACGATGAAATATGGTGAAGCCAAAGATTTATCGAACAAAGGCACTTCGCATCGTTGGGATCCGCGTGTTTGTCAAAAAGGTTTGGCTTTGACGCGAAGATTCTACGGTGATAGACGAGTAAATCAAACAATGGTGCGGGCTGGATTCAAAAAATGGTATGAAGAAGGTTTTCCCCGCACGAGTAACGGTTCACCGGACAAAAGATATTTCCAAAGAGCGAGAGACGAATGGGTGCGGATGTCGCACGACGAAGCGGCAACCATCGTCGCCGCAGCACTTAAAAACATCGCCGAAACCTACACGGGTGAGGAAGGATTACACCGTTTGAAAGAACAGCATTACGAAGAATCTGTTATTGAGGCAACTAAAGGTGTGGGAACTCAGGTTATGAAATTCCGTGGCGGAATGCCACTTTTGGGAATGACTCGGGTTTTCGGAATGTATCGGATGGCAAATTCTATGGCTCTGCTTGATTCAAAAATTCGCGGAGTCGGTGCTGACCAAGCATTGGGCGGAAAAGGTTTTGATAATTATTCGTGGCACACCGATTTGCCGCCCGGACATACAATGGTAACAGGACAACAAACCGTCGAATTCGATCTTCATTCCGTCGAACATTCTAAAACTTTGGTCGTTTGGGGAATGAATTGGATTACAACGAAGATGCCCGATGCTCACTGGCTGACCGAAGCCCGTGTCAAAGGAACGAAAATTGTCGTTATCGCCTGCGAATATTCGGCGACGGCAACCAAAGCCGATGAAGTTCTGGTTGTGCGTCCCGGCACGATGCCCGCGCTCGCACTCGGTTTTTCAAACGTCATTTTGCAGGAAAAACTCTATGATGCCGAATATGTTCGCCAATGGACTGATATGCCGATTTTGGTGCGAATGGACACGCTCAAATATTTGAAAGCGAGTGATGTTTTCGGCGGAAATCCGACTGAATTAAAGCAAACCTTCATCGTTAGAGAGGGCGAAAAACCGCCACCGCCGGCTGAACAGACGATGAAGAACGTCATCCCCGAAAAACTCCGTAACGAATGGGGCGATTATGTTTGGTGGGATGCGAAAGCAAATATGCCACAGACACTTACACGCGATCAGGTCGGTAAAAATTCCAAGATCGGCGAGGCTCTGCTTGAAGGAGCAATTGAAGTAACATTGGCAGACGGAAACAAGGTCAAATGCCGTCCTGTCTTTGATTTGGTCAAAGAATATGCGGCTCATTTCGATCCGAAAACAACCGAAGAAATAACGTGGGCTCCGGCGGCGGCGGTGCAGAATCTCGCCCGCCATTTCGCCAAAGATTTCGGCACGACGCTTTTTGCCGTCGGAATGGGACCGAATCAGTTTTTTAACAGCGACAACAAAGACCGCGATCTTTTCCTGCTTGCTGCTCTGACTGGCAATGTCGGCAAAATCGGTGGCAATGTCGGCTCTTACGCGGGCAATTATCGAACGGCGATGTTCAACGGGGCTCCGCAATACATTAACGAAAATCCTTTCGACATCGAACTGGATCCGGCAAAACCGGCACGTCCGAAACAATATTGGAAAGCGGAATCAGCACATTATTACAATCATGAAGATCATCCTTTGAAGGTTGGCAATAAAATTTTGACGGGTAAAACACATATGCCGTGTCCAACAAAATCGCTTTGGTTCGCCAATGCAAATTCGATACTCGGTAATGTTAAATGGCATTACAATCAAGTGTTTAACGCTTTGCCGAAAATCGAAATGATCGCCGTTAACGAGTGGTGGTGGTCAACTTCGTGTGAATGGGCGGATGTGGTTTTCGGCGTAGATTCGTGGGCGGAATTAAAACATCCCGATATGACTGCTTCAGTAACGAATCCGTTCCTGCTGGTTTTTCCGAAAACACCGATAGAAAGAATTTTTAACACTATCGGCGACATTGAAGTTTTTGCTCTGGTTGCCTCAAAAATGGCAGAATTGACGGGCGATCAGCGTTTTAACGATTACTGGAAATTTGTCCGCGAAGGGCAAACAGACGTTTATCTGCAACGGATTCTTGACCACTCAAACAACACAAAAGGCTACAATTTCAAAAAACTTCACGAAAAAGCATTGCAAGGTATTCCGGCAATTATGAATAACCGCACGAATCCGAAAAGCGTCGGGTATGACCAATTAACCGATGCTACGCCTTGGTATACCAAAAGCGGACGACTCGAATTTTACCGCGAAGAAGATGAATTTATCGAAGCGGGCGAAAATCTGCCAGTTCATCGTGAGCCGGTGGATTCAACTTTCTACGAACCTAACATCATCATTTCGCCGCCGCACGAAGCAATGCGTCCGACAGGACCCGAGTCTTACGGGGCAAAACTTGATGACCTCTCTTGCGAAACACGTTGCGGACGCAATGTCGTCTATTCTTGGGCAGATGCGAAAAAGACCGCGCATCCTTTGATGAAAGACGGTTATAAATTCATTTTCCATACGCCGAAATATCGGCACGGGGCGCATACTATGCCGATTGATACCGATATGGTGGCGGTTCTTTTCGGACCTTTCGGCGACATATATCGACGCGATAAAAGATCGCCTTTCGTTACGGAAGGTTATGTGGACATCAACCCTTTGGACGCACAGGAAATAGGTGTCAATGACGGCGATTATATCTGGATTGACGGCGACCCCGAAGACCGTCCGTTTCGCGGTTGGCAAGACCGCAAAGAGGAATTTGAAGTTGCCCGTCTGATGTGCCGCGTCCGTTTTTATCCCGGAACGCCGCGTGGTGTTACGCGAATGTGGTTCAACATGTATGGCACAACGCCGGGATCGCAAAAAGGTCAAAAAACACGCAAAGACGGCTTGGCAAAAAACGAATTGACGAATTATCAAGCAATGTTCCGTTCGGGTTCTCATCAATCAGCCACACGCGGTTGGCTGAAACCGACCTGGATGACCGATTCCCTCGTCCGCAAAGAAATGTTCGGACAACTGATGGGCAAAGGTTTTGCGGCTGACATTCATTGTCCGACGGGCGCACCGCGTGAAGCCTTTATAAAGATTACGAAGGCTGAACCCGGCGGTATCGGCGGTGAAGGTTTGTGGCGACCGGTTACCATCGGCATTCGCCCCAAAAATGAATCGGACGCGATGAAGAAATATTTGGCTGGGGAATTTTTGGTGAAAAAATAATGGATGCAAACAAACTACATTTGCTTTTAAACTACTATCCGATGGTAGGAACATTTCTCGGAATCTGCTTGATTTGCATCGGTTTATGGCGAAAAAGTGTAAAGATGCAGCGGTTCTGCCTTTGGTATTTTTTGGCGATTGCTCTTTTGACTCTGCCTGTTTATGTGAGCGGTGAAATCACCGGAAAAGAGATGGTTGAAGGGATTTTTGGCAGTTTGATTAAGGAACACAAAGCCAGCGGTTTAATCACGTTCTTAGTAATTGAAGTAACAGGCATCGCCGCATTGATTGGTTTGTTTTTGTTGTATCGTCGTTCACAAATTGCTAAATGGAGTGTGGTGTTGGTTTTAGTTTTGTCCTTGATTTCAGCCTTTTTAGTTACCAGAACAACTCTTTTAGGGCGTGGGATCAAATTTGGTTTAACGGGTGGAGAATCTAAGCCACAAACGAATTTTCAAAGATAATGGATTGGGAGATAAAAAATTATGGCTCGCGTTAATAACTGGCAATTAGGAAGAGAGATGTCTTATTGGTATCCCGAAAGTCGTCCAAACAAGCAATTTGCGGCGGTTTTTGACATCAATAAGTGCATTGCTTGTCAAACTTGCACACTGGCTTGCAAGACGACTTGGACATCGGGCAAGGGGCAGGAATATATGCTTTGGAACAATGTCGAATCAAAGCCTTACGGATTTTACCCGTTGGCTTGGGATTTGAAGTTGTTGGAAATGCTCGACGGTCAAAAATGGAACGAATCAGGCGACAAGCCGATTTATGACGGAAGCACGATTTTTGAATCTGCTCCGGCGGGCGAGCGTGTGCTTGGTTGGCGACCGGAAGATGAAGACTATGCCTACCCGAATGTCGGTGAAGATGATTGTGCAGGCGGCGTTGACCATGGCGCGAGTATTTTGGAACGACACGATATGGCTTGGTTTTATTATCTCGCCAGAATCTGTAATCACTGCACTTATCCGGCTTGTTTGGCATCTTGTCCGCGTGGCTCGATTTACAAACGCCCCGAAGACGGCATTGTTTTAGTTGATCAAGGACGCTGTCGCGGCTATCAAGAATGTGTTCGCGGCTGTCCGTATAAAAAAGTTTTCTTCAACACGATGACAGGAACGAGCGAGAAATGTATCGCTTGCTTCCCGAAAATGGAACAAGGTATCCAACCGCAATGCTTTGTCAACTGCATCGGCAAAATCCGTCTGGCTGGATTTCTCAACACGCCCGACAAAGCCAATCCCGACAATCCGATTGATTATTTGGTTCATATTAAAAAGGTTGCGTTGCCGCTATTTCCGCAATTTGGATTAGAGCCGAATGTCTATTACATTCCGCCAATTCACGTTCCGACTTCTTTCACCAAACAAATGTTCGGTCCGGGAGTTGACCACGCAATCAAAACTTACCGCGAAGCCGCCGCCAATAAAGACGACGATTTGACCGGACTTTTGAGCCTTTTCGGTTCAAGCGAAATGGTTATGGAACGCTGGAAACGAGTTGGCGACAAAATTATCGGATTGGACATAAACGGCAAAGAAATCGTCAATGTTCCGATGCGTGAGGAGATTCAAATTCGTCCTTCAATGGACAAACTTTATCAGATTACGCGGACAAATTGCCCGTAATGGTTAGAGTTACGTCTTCAGGAGTGATTTCACTCATAAATGCGTAATTCTGAACGAAAGAGGTTTAAGTTATGAAAAAAGCAATAATTTTAATCTTGATTTTAAGTTTTCTATTTTTTACGTCGTGTCGCCGAAGCATTGTTACAACGCCCGACGTGCAGGTTGTCAAAGCGGAAAAAATCACTTTCGACGCAAACGATTCGGTTTGGAGCAATGCACCGACGCACGCTTCAAAATTGATTTTGCAGGATTTGGTCGAGCCGCGTCAGATGGAGGTTTCGACGCAGGAAGTTCGGGTTCAAGCCGTTACGAACGGCAATGAAATCGCTTTTCGTATTGAATGGATTGACGAATCGCAAAACGATTTGCCGGGACCGAAAAGATTTATGGACGGTTGCGCCGTTCAACTTCCGGCAAAAATCGAGGCAAATGTTCCCGCGCCGCAAATGGGTGAAACGGGCAAAACGGTGCAGATTTCTTTTTGGCGTGCGGATTGGCAAGCGATTGTTGACGGACGTGCAGACGAAATCACGAGCATTTATCCCAATGCTAAACCCGACCATTATCCTTTTAATGCCGAATCGTTAGAAAACAACCCGCAGACACAGCAGGAAGCATCTTTGCGTTATTCGCCCGCGAGGGCTTTGGGAAATAATCGTCAAGGTCCGCGCCAACAACCCGTCGAAGATTTAATCGCTGAAGGACCCGGAACACTTTCACCGAATCCGAACAGTTTTTCAAAGGGTAAAGGTGTTCGCACCGAAAAAGGCTGGGCGGTGGTTATCACACGACCTTTGCCCGAAGGTTTTTCAAAGGAAAATCCGGGGCAGATTGCCTTTGCGATTTGGGAAGGCTCGCACGGCGAAACCGGCGCACGGAAAATGCGGACGGGCTGGGTAAATTTGATTATGAAGTAGTGAGAAAAACAAAGAGTAAAAGGCAAAATTTATGAAAGCGAAAATACAGAAAACAAATCTTTTGCACGAAGCGGCTGAGTGGCGGATGATTAGCCTTTTGTTTGAATGTCCCATTGGAGATTGGCAGGAAAAGGTCAAAAATCTGGCGGATGAAATCAGTGATGCGGAATTAAAAGCGGCGGCCGAATTTGCTCAAACGCAAGCGGGCGAAGGGCTTTATCATTCGATTTTCGGTCCCGGCGGACCTGCTCCGGCACGCGAAGTAACATATCGGAGTTGGGTTCAGCCCGGTTATCTTTTGTCTGAATTATCAGCTTTTTACAATGTCTTTTCGTATCAACCGACCTTAAAAGAATCGCCCGATCACATCGCGGTTGAAACGGGTTTTATGGCTTATCTCAAACTGAAAGAAGCATTTGCCGAAGAATGCGGCAACGCTGAAAACTCCGAAATTACCGCCAAAGCTGCGAAAAATTTCAACGATGAGCATTTGGCTAAGTTTACGGAGCAAATTACAAAAACTTTGGCTTCATCCGACATCGAATATTTAGCTCTGGCAAGTGCGGCACTTTTGAAGCGTGTCGGAAAAGACAAAGATAAGCAAAACAGACAGATTTTGCCTATTTTGGGTGAAACGGAAGATAATTCGTTTTTTGAGTGCGGTGAAAATTAATTCATTGTCTCCAAAATCGCTTTAATATCATCAGCGGTTGTATCGGGATTGATGAAACAAAATCTGGCAACAGTTTCGACATCATTGTTCTTTCTAACTTTTGTCGGCGCAATCAGGGCAAAGCCTGATTTGTGATTTCGATAAGTCCAATTTCGATAATCTTCCGCCGACCAGCCCAAACGTCGGAACAAAACGCACGATAAACTCGGTTCTCTGACCAACTGTGTGTGTTTGCTGTTTTCTATCATTTGTCCGGCGATTTGAGCGAGTTCGATGCCGCGCTCAATGGCTTGCGAATAGCGGTTTGTGCCGTGCATTGCCAACGAAAACCACAGCGGAAGCCCGCGAACACGGCGCGTCAGTTGAATTTGATAATCTGCGGGATTAAATCCTTTTGCGCCCTCGTCGGAAAAAATATCGAGATACGAACCTTCCTGTTGATGGACGTTTTTTGCAAGTTTGGGATTTCGGTAGATTACTGCGCCGCAATCGTAAGGCGAAAAAAGCCATTTGTGCGGGTCAATTGTAACCGAATTCGCCCGTTCGATGCCATTAAAAAGATGCCGCACGGATTTTGCCGCGAGTGCGCCGCCGCCGTAAGCCGCGTCAACGTGAAACCAGAGATTTTCGCGCTCGCAAATTTTGGCAATTCCCGCCAAATCGTCAACAATTCCGGCATTTGTCGTGCCGCCGGTGGCAATCACGGCAAATACTCTGCTTCGTTCTTCATCTGATAAATTCTTGAAAGTTTCGTCTAAATGCGCAGCTTCAAATCGGTCTTCGGTTTGAACCGAAATTAAGTCAACGTCAATAACTTTCGCCATTGCCCGCACCGAAGAATGCGCCGAAATTGCCGAAATTACAATTCCGCGTTTTGTTTTTCGGCTTTCATCGGTTGCCCGCCAATTTTCGCGTGCCGCAACCATTGCCGAAAGATTCGCCTCCGTTCCGCCGCTCGTAAAAACGCCAAACGCGCCTTCGGGCATTTCGGTCAGCGAAACAAGCCATTTCATTGCCTGATTTTCGGCAAAAATACAGCCCGCACCTTCGAGCCAAAACGCACCGTGAACGCTCGAAGCCGATGTAACGAGGTCAAACATCACGGCGGCGCGAGTCGGCGAAGCGGGAACAAATGCCAAATGGCGCGGATGATCAATCGAAACGCTGGCTTTCATCAGAACATCACGAAAAAGTTTGAACGCATTTTCGCCGCCGATGCCTTTTTCCGTGATTGTTTCGCCAACCAAGTTTTTTAACTCTTCTTCGCTTTTCGGAAAACCGAGTTCGGGACTCGTGTCGGTAATTCTGCCTATAGCATATTTCATCACATCAAGCATCATTTCAACTAAATCAAAATCAATATTGTGCATATTTTATCTCGTGATTACGGGCAAATTCGTCAGACTCGACAGTTTTGCGCGAATCTTTTCCAACTCAATTTTGGAAATGGTTTTCAATTTTGTAAAACTTTCGTCAAATTCAACTTCGTTGCCGCGCGTTTTGGTAAAATACTCCTGCGGAATCGGGCGCGTCGGCAGATTTAGCTGAACTTCGTCGGGATTTATCGAGTGGAGAATATTGGCAAATTTTTCGAGTTCCAAATCATTCGGAAAGCGCAAAACCATTGTTTGAATCGCCAAAAAACCTTTGTATTCACAGCGCAAACGTGCAATGCCCTTGACAATTTTTTCGAGCGAAATCCCTTTGTGCGGACGGTCAATTCGTTTCAAAATATCGTCTGACCAAGCATCGAGTTTGCAGAAAATTTTATCGGCGTTTCGTAATTCTTTTCTGACATCTTTATGATGCAAAAGAGTCGAGTTGGTCAAAACGACAATCGGTTTTTCGGTCAAATCTTTAATCTTTTCAATAATTTCACCGAGATTTTTTGCCAGTGTCGGTTCGCCGCTTCCCGAAAAAGTGATGACATCTACGCTTTGCAAATCCACATTTTTCAAATCCTGCAAAACCTTTGAAGTCGAAACAAAAACATCTCTCTCGGCGGTTACGCGATTGATTTTTCCGAGTTGGCAATAGACACATTCAAACGAGCAAATCGAATCAACGCACAGCACATCAACGCCGAGCGAAAGTCCCAAACGCCACGAATGCACCGGACCGTAAATGCTTGAAGGTGTCTTTTTCATATTCGGAAATAATAACCGATGATAACCGATAGAACCGTTAAAACTCCATAGATAACTTCCCAAACGCCGATTTTCATTGCTTTAACTTTTCGACGAAACGGCGACAATCCGATGGCGGCTCTGAAGAACAAAACGATAAACATTGCCAAAGTTAATTTTGAGGCGAAACCGTTTCCCGCCAAGATTCCGATTGCGCCGATGGCGATAAAATGCGCGGCAAGAACATCAAGCAACGTAAAATCTTTGTCTTTTTCGAGGCGCAGACGATTGCGGACGTAAAGAATCGAAGGAATCAGGCGAGCAACAAAAATCGCCCACAAAGCCAGAGCCGCCGGAAATGTCCAACCGCCCGCCAATGCAATGACCGGCGCAGACGAGGAAATAGCAACCACGCCTGTCAATTCGGGTAAAAGTTGTCGGCTTTGACGCGAAACATCACAGTAGATTTGATAAACCGCAAACGGTGAAACAAACAAAAATGGCACAAAACTTTCGAGTTTGGCAAAAATCAAACTTCCGGCAAGCCCGCAAAGAAAAATTGTCCCGTAAATCAAAATGAATTTGAGCGCGGCGGCAGTTTGCGGCAAATTTCGCTTGGCAAAATAATCGGTGAGAAAAATTTTAAGCGGCTGACGCACGAGAAAAGCACCGATAACCATCAGCGAAATCCAAACAGATGAAAACGAAGGCGCAACCGCAACCGCCGCGACCAACGATTCAAATAAAAATCCCCACGAACCGTGTTCGACCGGCAAAACAACGCCGCGCAAACGAACATTGTTTTTCGGATTTACTGTCAAAACATTGGCAGACATTTCAGTTTTTTCCTTCGTCAATTAAAGCATTTTTTCTCCAGTTCAACAGCTTTCGGAAAAAGCAGATTGTTTTCCAAATGAATATGCTGATGCAAATCTTTTTCGAGTTCTTCAAATCTGTGATAAAGTCCTGTAAAACTCGGACACGCGCCTTCGGGCAAAGTATAATCGTTGGAGATTTCGCGCATCTTACGAATCAAATCGCCCGCCGTGTCGTGTTCCATCATCATCATCCGCACCGGATGATTTACTGTTCCGAAAGGTGGAAAAGAAACGGTAAGTCCTTTTGTGTGTTTGAATTCCATATCTCTGATATACGGAAAAAGCACTATTTCCTCCTTCAACAAATGCGGATGTAAATCATCGCACAAAGTTTGAAATAAATCTTTTAATTCAAGTAATTCAGGATGTCGTTCACCATGAACCCGCAATACTTTTTCCATCAATATTGGCAGATGTTCTAGTTCATATTTTGTAAAAGTATGATGTTTTTCTTCGATATAATCAACAATCTCGGTGAGCGTTGCGGTGGTTAGCCAATCAAATTCGCTATTTTTATCGGTAGCGAGAACTTCGTTTATTTTTTCCAAGACGATTTCAGGATTTGCGCCGACATTTTGACACGCTTCCGCAAATATCTTTCTGCCGCCGCAACAGTAATCAATCTTAAATTTCTCAAAAACCCGTGTCGTTACCGGCATCTCCAAGGCTATTTCCCGAACTGTTTTTGTTGTTAAATTTTGCATAAAACCTCCAATGTTCTAAATATAATTGTGGAGATTTTTGACGGCATAAAATATGACTTCAATCATATTTGCGAAATAAAATGTAAAAATTTTCATTACTGAACGGAAATTTTATTAGAAGCAATCTCAAAAATAGTTGTTAAGTAATTTTGAGACAGTTTCTAAATAACATTACTGAGCAGTTTGAACATTGCGTAGTTGAAAAATCGTTTATTTCGAGCCAATCCGTGACGACCCGTGATACAAGGATTTGTTGAAACGGATGAATTTACCGGAACGAATTGGAATGTAAGATGAATAATATCTCTGTGAATTTGTTTATGGTTAATCTTCTTTTGATTCAAGCAATCTGCAATTCAATTTTTTTGCTAAACCTTCGCCGCCCCAATTCATAATCGTATTGTGATTCCAGCGAAAAAACGGTTTGGCAACGGGCGCAAGGAAATTCATCCAAGATTTTGTTGTGCGAACGCGCCAATCGTATTGCACGCGAGTCGTGTTTTCGTTTTCGGCGGTCAGAGTCCAAATTCCTTGTCCGTCGAGTTCACCGAAAGCGCGGATTTCGATTGATTTTAATTCTTCAACGCGCACTGTTTCCGAATCGAAAATCAATTTATACGGCAACGCACTTTTCCACGTTGAACGATGAATCGCGCCGATGCCGTCCGGGTCGCCGTCCTTTAACTTTTCAACTTTCAGCACGCCTTTCCACCAATCGCTCCATTTTTCGGAGTCTTTGATTTGCGCCCAAACTTTTTCGATTGGTGCATCAAATTGCCAGACAGTTTTAAATTCGTAATGTGTCATCGGTTAATTATTCTCCGAAAATTATAAATCGGTTTCGATATTTTTGGAATCTCAAACCTTTTTTACTTTAAATAGCGTGTTCGGTTTATAATTTTAACGTCTGTTATGAAATTTATCGGATTAACAATTTTCGGTTTCGTGATGATGGAAATTTTGTCTTACGCAGTTCACCGATGGCTGTTTCACGGTGTATTTTGGCGCGTTCACGAAACTCATCACATTGCGCGAAAAGGCACGTTTGAGACAAATGATATTTTTTCGCTCGTGTTTTCATTGATTTCAATTTTTATGATGATTTTCGGGAATTTGTATGTTTTTGCAATAGGTTTGGGAATTGCGATTTACGGCATTGTTTATTTTATCGCACACGATTTTTTTACGCACCGAAGATTTTTGCCCTTTAAATCTAAAAACAAAATTCTTCTGACCGTTCGCGCCGCACATCAAAAACATCACCAATCGGTGGAAAAACAAGGGCTTGAGCCGTTCGGACTTTTTCTTTTTAATTACAAAAAATTCTTTCGCAAGTAAAGGCAGAAACACGCGCGTTAGCAAGTGTGTCAAATATTTTGAGTCTGACACACTTGCTAACGCGCGTGTTTCTGCCTTTCAATAAATTATTTTCCGATAGATTTTTCTTCCTGTGGAATTTCAATCATCACGGCTTCTTTTTTATCTTTAATCGAATTCAAAATTTTTGCGGCGGGTGCGAGTTCGACTTTTGAAGTAAGCACGCGCGTAACTCGTTTCGGCAGAAGCATCGGCGCAATTCCGGCGATTGAATCGGCGAGTTTGATAATGTCGCCACCGCCTGACCAATGCTCACGGATAATGGTTTCATCGGTTCGATTTATGAGACGCAAAAGCGTCAACGCGACAAGATAAATATCGTCAACTTGCCCGATAAACGGGAAAATATCGGGAATAAAATCAAGCGGCATAATGACATAGACAACTGCCGCCGCAAAAAGTGCTTTTTCGGCAATCGGAACGCGGTTGTCTTTGATGAGTCTGCCCAAAAGCATAAACATATTTGGCAAAAACATCAAAAAATTGCTCATACGGCTTTTTAATTCACTTTTTTCCTTGCGCGTTGTTTTTTTCTCTCTAATTTGTCGCGGTTTCGTCATTTTATCGGTCGCTCCTTTTTCCGTAAATTCAGTTTAGAAAATAGCAGACGTTTGAGCAAGTTTTATCTCGAAAAGTTGCCTGACATTTATCATTTATCATTTATCATTTATCATTTATCAATCGGCAATGTTGCAAAGGAATTTACTCTGCGGACAGATTCGATAACTGATAAATGACAAATGATAAATGAAATATGATTTTACAAACAATTAGACAAAAAGCCGCCGAAAATTTGCAGCATATAATCTTGCCCGAAGGCGAAGACGGGCGCACCGTGAAAGCGGCGGAAATTTGCGTAAAAGATAAAATAGCTAAAGTTACAGTCATCGGCAATGAAGAAAAAGTGCGTGAAGCGGCGCGTGAGGCAAGTGCGAATTTAAACGGTGTGGAGATTTTGGATCATCGAAAATCAAACGACTTCGGAAAAATCGCGCAGTTTTATCACGAATTGCGTCGCGCCAAAGGTGTAACTTTGGAAGAAGCCGAACAAACCGTAAAAGATTCGCTTTATTACGGAAATTTGCTCGTAAAATTGGGCAAAGCCGACGGTTCGGTTGCGGGCGCAACGAATACGACGGCGCACACGGTCGCGGCGGCTTTGCGTTGCATCGGCGTTCGCGCCGGATTTAAAATCGTTTCTTCGTTCTTTTTGATGGTTGTGCCGGATAAAAAATTCGGCGCAAACGGCGCGATGATTTATGCCGATTGCGGCGTGGTAATTGCCCCTGACGCTGGTGAACTCGCCGAAATTGCAATCGCCTCCGCCGATTCGTGCCGTGCGCTTTTGGGCGTTGAGCCAAAAGTTGCAATGCTTTCGTTTTCAACCAAAGGAAGCGCAAAACATAAATCTCTGGACAAAATCATCGAAGCCGTGAAAACCGTCAAAGCGCGAATGCCAGACTTGGAAATTGACGGTGAATTGCAAGCCGATGCTGCGCTTATTCCGTCTGTTGCCGAGTCGAAAGCCCAAGGTTCAAGCGTTGCCGGAAAAGCGAATGTTTTGATTTTCCCTGATTTGAACGCCGGAAATATCGCCTACAAATTAACCGAAAGATTAACCGGCGGAACGGCAATCGGTCCGATTTTGCAAGGTTTGGACAAACCTTGCAACGACCTATCACGCGGTTGCAAAGCTGAAGATATTGTTGATGCGGTTGCAATTACAGCCGTGCAATCTCAAGCAAGAAAAACACATTAAAAAAGAGGCGATGAAGCAATAGGCTTCATCGCCTCTTTTTGCGATTTTATCAAATCATTATTTCATCGTAAATTTTGCGGTCGGCACTTCCGTTTTCAGGTCATAGCTGTCAATCGTCAAATCTGCAAGACGTTGACCGTTGACTTTGGTAACGATGCGGAACGGCAGAGACATACAATTTGCCCGACGATAATCGCTGCGGTCTTCTTCAACTAAAATCTTGCCGTTATAGTAAGAAACCACGCGACTGATGAGAAATGTGTCTTTGTTAATCCAATAACGAAGCGAATCTTCTTTGTTAAATTTGACTTCGATAACGTAATTTTCGCCTTGGTCGCTAAGTCTGTCGGTTTTAAGTTGTCCTTCAATTGCACGATTCAAAGTGCTGAATCCCATCAATCCCCAATGACGCGAAGCCGCCGCTTCACTAATGCGGAATTCATTGCCCATATACATTCCGCCGCCGATGTTTCCTGTCCAAACCAGATAGGTTTGTCCAGCCATTATGCCGCCCGCAGTCGGCGTTACATCGAGTCTGCGGCGCGAATCTTTGTCTTGATAATCCGTCAAATTAAGTTTTACTTCAACGGTCGCCGCCGCTCCGCCCGTTCCGAGTCCGACACCGGCAAGTGGCGCAACATTAACAAACCCGGTAGCTTTTGTCGTAACAAATTGCAATCCGGCGTAATCCGCTCCGCCGTGTGCCACGCGGGTAATGCTCAAAAGTTCACGCCCGTTCATATCGGCTTTTGCCACAGGCGCAGCAATTGAAACAATAAATGCTACTGACAAAACCCAAGAAATCGTCTTCAAACTGAAATTTTTATTAGTTAAAAACCGAAACATATCTGTAACTCCTCCAAAAATTATGCAAAATTAAGTCCAAAATATTTGAGCTAATGATAAGTCAAACAATATCCGAATGCAATCAGTCATCTAAATTTACAAACTTTTCCAAACTTATTTCGCCTGAGTTCTTATCTCAATCTCGCTTCGACATTGTTTGCTTTGAGCGAATTTCCGGTTGCTCTCTGCAAATCGGCAATCGCTTTGTTTAGTTCAGTTTGGGCGCGGAGTTCGTTACTTCTCGCATTGATATATGCGGTTTGGCGTTCGAGAACTTTGTAAATGTCCGATTGCCCTGCATCGAGTTTTCTTTGCTCGGATTCGTATTGTTTCAGCGAATTTTCACGCGCAATAATCGCCGAACGCAAACGCGCCTCAGCCGTGCGGACAGATTGCAAAGCGTTTCGCACGTCAACTTGAATTGCCTGTTCGAGTTGGGCGCGTTGTGTTTTGATTTGGTCGCTTTGGACGAGTGTTTTACCGAGTTGGGCTTGCGAAGTTTTATCTCCGAAAAGTGGCAAATTAAACTGCACACCGACGCGAAATGTCGGGTAACGATTCGCCAAAATATCCGTAAAGGTCGTGCCTGCACCGCCGATTTGTTGGAGAAATGCCTGTTGATTTGCGGCTTGTGTTTGTTGTTGCAAAATGCACGTTTGATATTCGGTCGGTGTTTGCGTTGCCACGTCGCAGGTTATTGAAAACGGACTGCGAAACGTCGAATTTTGAGTTCCGCCGATTCCTGCCGAAGAATAGCTTGCAATTAAATCAATCTGCGGTTTATTTTGTTCGCGGTAAAATCTTTGTTCGATTGAGTTTATTTCCTTCTGCGTTTCGTTGACTTCGATTTCAGGGCGATTTTTCAAAGCCAAATCGAGTGCTTCGGGCAAAGTTGCACGCGGTGTTTCGAGTTCGACGGAATCAGTCGGCACGATTGATTCGTTCCAAATTGAGTCGTTGCGGTTTGTAGCAATCAGACTTTTCAAAACATTCGAAGCCCGATTGACATTTTCCAATGCTTCATAGACATTTTGTTCAATGACGGCAACCTGCGTTTCGGCGGCAACAATATCAATCGGCGCGAGGCTTCCTTCTTCGACAAGTCGCTTGTTATGTTCGAGTTGCTCTTTCGCATCGCGCACACCGTCGCGCTGAACCTGTAAGTTTCTCAAAGCAAATACCAAATCCCAATAGGCGCGTTGGACGTTCGTAATAACTTCGATAGTGCGCTGGCGAAATTGCGTGTCGGTTAAAGAAAGATTGCGTTTAGAAATTTCGATATTGCGGCGGTTTTGGTCAAATCTGCGCCCGCGAAAAAGCGGTTGCGTTATATTTAAAGTCAGACTCGAATTATACTGCGGCGACAAAATCGAAATCGGATTGTCCGATGAAACGCGGTTATTCGTAAAATTTCCGCTCAAAATCGTGCCGTATTTTGGAATAAAGCCTTGCAGAGCTACGTTTCCGCCCAAACTTCCCGTTGTTGTCGTGCGGTTTGTGCTGAAAATCGAAGTGTTCGGCACGGTGGAACGCTCGTAAAAAGTCTGCCCTGAAAGACGCGGTTCATAAACGCCGCGCAACGCTTGTAAATCAAATTCGGCAATTTTCACGTTTTGGCGCGTAACTTCGATGTCTTTGTTATTTTCCAGTGCAAGCGTTATCGCTTCTTTCAAAGTCAGAGGTTTTTGCTGTGTCATATCCACGCCGACAAGTCCTAAATCCGGTAAATTCTTTTTGTCCGATTCAAAATTCGGCGCAATTTGCGGCACATTTTCTAACTTTTCAACCGCCGACGGCGACGGCGCAGGCGTAGGCGTTGCTTCCTGCGCCCGCACGAAAGTCGTAAGAAATAAAACTAAAATAAATAAATATAAATGCTTTCTCATAAAGCTGTTTTGGTTTTTGTCTTTTTGTCTTTGGTCTTTGAAAACTGTCAAAAACCAAAAACCAAAGCCCAAAAACCACTTATAAAAACTGCGTATAAACAAATCCGCCCAAAATAAACAAAAGCCCGCCGATTTCACCCGCGATTAAGCCATACATAAACCAAGTCGTGATAAATGTGCGTTCGGCAAACATATTTTCCGTGCGATTTAGAAAACCTTCTTTGATGTAACCGATAACCGTCAGCACAAAATATGCGAGCGGCAAAGCGATAATCAAAATTTGCACGTTCGGCGAAAACGGCGAAAATTCGATGAGTTTGGCAATTACCAAACTCGCAAAACTGTAAAAAAAAGATGCGCGATGCGCGATGTCAACATAAACCGGAGCTTTATGTTCGGGCGAACTCATAATCTTTGCGTATTTCCAAACGCCTGTGAGCATTCCGCTCAAAAGAAAAATTCCCGAAGCCAAAAGCGCAATTTTCACCGACAAATTCATATCCAACGCCTCACTTTGGTTTTGTAATTCAAATAATCTTCCCCGAATTTGGTCTCGAGATATTTTTCCTCGCGCAAAATCACGCCAAAATGGATTGTCAGCAAACACAAAGGCAAAAACGGCAAAAACCAAATCGAATTAAATAAAAAACTTACACCGAAGTAAATAAAAATCATCGCAACATAAATCGGATTGCGCGAAAATCCGTAAAATCCCGTATCGAGAATTTTCGTCGTTGGTTTCCAAGGTTCGATGTTTGTTTTTGCTGCGTGCATTTGTCGCCAAATCATTACAATCGCACCGATTCCGCCGATAATTAACAAAATTCCAATGAGAATCGAAATCGTTTTCGGCAAAAACGGGAACGGATAAAACCAACTTACAATTCCGCCGAGCCACAAACCGCTCAAAAATATCAAAGGCGGCGGGGCAATTACGCTTGGATTGTCTTTTTTCATCTTTTCTTTCGTTACTGAGTTCTAACTGAAGTTGGAACTCAGAAATTTAATTTTTCCCAACCAACGAACTCGCCGCCGTTGCCGCTTTGCGTTTCAGACCACCAAAAATTCTTGATAACAAATTATTCATTCGGCGGAAAACATTGAATTCGCTGATGTCGTCGAAAATCGAATAAAACACGGGAACTGCCAAAAGTGTCAGAAGCAAACACAAAGTTTGTCCGCCTACAACCAAAACACCGATTGAACGGTTTGTTCCCGCGCCTGCGCCGGTGGCAATAACAAGCGGAATCATTCCGGCGACGAGCGCAATCGTTGTCATCAAAATCGGTCGCAAACGGTCGCGGTTTCCTTGAATAATCGCGTCATAGCGCGACATTCCTTTGGAACGCAAGCCGTTCGTATGGTCAATTTGCAGAATCGCATTCTTTTTAACCACACCGAACAGAAGTAATAATCCCAAACCGGAAAAAATATTCACGGTTTGCCCTGCAATCAAAAGTGAAAGAATGCCGAACGGAATCGAAAGCGGCAACGTCAGCAAAATTGTAATCGGGTGAATAAACGATTCAAATTGCGCTGCCAAAACGATATACATAAAAACAAACGACAGTGCGAACGCTAATAGAAAATAAAAACCGGCTTTGCCCATTTCCTTCGATTGTCCGACGTAGCCCGTTGTATAACCTGCCGGAATGTTCAATTCTTTAACATATTGGTCAATCGCCGCCGTGATATTTGCCGCCGAACCTCCGGGTTTTGTGTTCGCCAAAAGCGTAACTTGACGTTGACGATTTGTTCTTTCAACCGAACTCGGTCCCGTGCCTTCTTTGACTTTGACCAATCTGTCGAGCGTTACCCAACCGACTTTTGACGACGGCACAATCAGACGATTTAATCCTTCGACATCAGTTCTAAAACTATTGATGGCGCGAACACGGACTTCGTATTGTTCATTTCCCTGATTAAAAGTCGTCGCTTCTTGTCCGGCAACCAAAGTGTTCAAGGCTTGCGAAACGTCGCTCACGCGAACACCCAAATCTGCCGCCGTGTCGCGGTCAATTTCAAGTTGGACTTCAGGTTTTCCGCTAATCAAAGTCGAATCAACGTCAACCGCATCGGGAATTGATTTCATTTTGGCAATGATTTTTTCGGAATATTCTTCGAGTTTTTTCAAATCCGGTCCGGCAATCAAAAATTGCACGTTCGCATTACGAAAACCGCCGCCCGAAAACGCCGCAACTTGCTGAACGCCTGTTCTGAGTTCCGGCGGATAATTTTTCAAAAGTTCGCGTGTTGCCGTCATCAAATCTTCCTGCGATTTTGAACGATCCTTGATGTCGCTCAATTTGACGTAAATCGAACCCGCATTGACAACTTGCTGTTGTCCTCCGCCAATGGTTACGAGCGTGTCGGTTACGCCGTCGAGTTTGCGAATGTCGGTGGCAATCCGTTCAAAAAGTTGTGATGAAGCCGACAGCGAACTGCCTTCGGGCGCACGAACAGTTACGTCAAATTGCGATTGGTCATCAACGGGCAAAAAGTTTTTGCCGACAAACATAAACAGCGGCACGATGCTCAAAAAAACCAAAACACAAAGCGTTACAATCAACCAACGATGCGCCATCGAAAACTTCAAAAGCGCGGTATAAACACCATCAATTTTTCGATAAAACCAACCGTCTTTTGATGAATGGTCTTCGCTTTTCGGCTTCCGGTCTTCGTCCGTTGCAAGCATTCCGTCGCCCGAAATTTCAGGTTTTGCTTCTTTTTCTTTTTCTTCTTTCGGTTCTTTAATTAACCGTGCCGCAAGCATTGGGGTTAAAGTAAATGAAACAATCAGCGAAACCAAAACGGCAAACGAAGCGGTTAATCCGAATGACGACATAAAACGTCCGACGATGCCTTGCATAAAACCGATTGGCACGAAAACCGCCATCAAACTCAAGGTTGTCGCCAAAACCGCTAAACCGATTTCGCGTGTGCCTTCAATCGCTGCTTGAAACGGATTCATTCCTTTTTCTTCGACAAAACGGTAGATGTTTTCCAGCACGACGATTGCGTCGTCAATGACGATGCCGACCATCAAAGTCAGTGAAAGCATCGTAATCGAATTAAGCGTGTAGCCCATCGCATACATCAGCGCAAATGTCGAAACAATCGAAGTCGGAATCGCCAAAGCCGCAATAAAAGTCGTCCGAATATTCCACAAAAACAAAAACACGACAACCGCCGCCAAAATGCCGCCAACGATTAAGTGTTCCTCAATTGCGTGGAGCGAATTTTCAATAAAAATCGAGTTGTCGCCGATGATCTGGACTTTGTAATTTGCAGGCAGAGTCGGAATAATTTCTTTGAGTCGTTCTTTTAATTCTCGTGCCACAGCAACCGTATTTTGTCCCGATTGCTTTGAAACAATTAAGGTTACGGCTGGCTGACCGTTCAGAAGTGCCTGTGAACGAATTTCTTCTGCACCGTCCTCGACATAACCTAAATCTTTGACTTTAACCTGATAATTTCCGCGTGTAGCGACAACGACATTTTCAAATTCTTCCGCGTTTTTGATTTTTCCGAGTGTCCGAACGCTCGTTTCGGTTTGTCCTTCATCTAATCTGCCGCTCGGAAATTCAATATTTTGCAAACGCAAAGCAGTCGTAACTTCCGCCGGCGTTACATTGTAGGAACGCATCTTGTCGGGATCAATCCAAACATTTATTTGCCTGTCTCGTCCGCCGATTAACGAAACTTGTCCGACACCGTTGATTGATTCAATGCGCTCTTTAATCTTTGTTTTCGCAGTTTCGGTTACATCACGCAGATTTGTCGGCGCACTCACGGCGATTCGTAAAATCGGTGCGGCATCCGTGTCGAGTTTCTGCACCGTCGGTTGTTCCGCAGTTTCGGGCAAATTCGGAATCACCGTTTGAACACGATTTTCGACTTCTTGTGCCGCAACATTTACATCTTTTTCAAGAATAAATTGGACGAAAACCTGAGAAACACCTTCAATCGAAGATGAACGCATTTCATCAATTCCGCTAATCGTATTGACTGCTTCTTCGATTTTTTCCGTAACTTCCGTTTCGATTTCTTCCGGCGACGCGCCCGGATTTACAACCGTTACCGTAATTGTCGGAAAGTCAATCTTCGGAAAAAGATCAACTCCCAAGGAGAAAAACGAAAACGCTCCGACCGTAACAAGCGACAAAATCAACATCGTCGCAAAAACCGGACGCTTAACACATACTTCTGCTAACCATTGCATAAATCACCTTTAGTTTCGAGTTTCAGGTTTTTGGTTTCTGGTTGTTTTGCTTTTAACTAGAAACCAAAAACCTGAAACTCGAAACCGAAAACTATTGCCTTACCGCAACTCCGTCATATAAAACATTGACGTTACTTGTTGCTACTGATTCGCCTTCCTGAATGCCGTTTTGAATTTCAATTAAATCGTTTTCCAAAATGCCTACTTTTACTGTTCTTTCCGATGCCCGTCCGTCTTTGATGACAAAAACCTTGTTTGTTTCGCCTTCAGCTTTTACCGCTGTTTTCGGAATCATTACGGCTTGTTTGCCTTTGCCTTGCGTGATTCTAACGGTGGCAAATTGTCCGGGTTTTAATAATCCTTCAGTGTTTTCGACTTCGGCTTCAACGACTAAAACTCTTGATGTCGCGTTAATATTTGGTGAAATTCTGACAACTGTTCCGGCAAAATTGCGGTCGGGATACGCGCTCGTTTGCAAAGAAATTCCTTGCCCAATAGCAATTTGCCCAATATTTTGTTCGGGAACATCAATCCGTAAACGTAAAACCGACGTGCGAACAATCGTAGCAATTTTCGAGTTCGGCACACTCGGCGAAATATATTCGCCGACATCCGAATTTCGCTCGGAAATATAGCCGCTAATCGGTGCATAAACAACCGTGTCGCTGAGATTTTTCTTTGCTTGGTCAATGTTCGTCTGTGCCGTGCCAAGCGCGGCGCGGGCATTGCCGACTCCGGTTCGTGCCGTATTTACCGCCGCTTCCGCAATATTTATCGCCCGAATCGCTACTGCCGCATTTGAACGGGCTTCGTCAAGTTGTCCTAAAAGTTGGTCGCGCTGTGCTTTGCGTTGATCGTAAAGAGAACGTGAAATATCACCTGTCTCAAGCAATCTGGTTGCCCGCGCAAGTTCTTTTTCGGCTAATTCGAGTTGCGCCGTAACTGATTTAACTTGCGAAAATTTATTGATGTCGAAAATTTCACCGTCTTTTACGCCGAGCCTCGCCTGCGCTTGTCGTAGATTCGTAATCGCTTGGTCAACATTTGCTTGCGCCTGATTGAGTTGCGATTGAGCCTGATTATATTGCGCTTCCGCTTGTTCGAGCCGAATTCGTGCGTCACGGTCATCGAGCCTAATCAAAACATCACCTTTATTGACATAACTTCCAATGTCAAAATTTACCGCCGTAATTTTTCCGCCAACCGTTGGCGCAACGTCTGTCTGTGCGTCGCTGGCAAGATTTCCCGTTGCTTCAAAATACGTTGGCACATCACGCAAAATTGCTGCTGTTGTTGTCGTATCAACAACGCTCGGCGCGGAGTTAGCGTTTGTGTTCGCCTTTGAAGATTCTGCCTTCGAGCCGCCGCAAGCCGATAAAAACAGCGATAATGAAACTGATACTGCGGCAAAACTTATAAATTTGAATAATTGCATCTCTGTTCTTTTACTTTTTAATACCGTTCAAAAGAATCGTCGCAAATTCCCGCGCCGCTTCTTCATTGGAAACTTTCAGTAATTTTTGCTCTTTGTCCCACAAAATATTGTTCAGCGAATGATGAACAAACATTCCGATAAAAGAGCGGACGGCAATGCGCGGATTAACTTCCCGAAATACGCCGTCTTTTTGTCTTTGGCTGATGTATGCGCCCAAAAAATCATAGATTTCAGTAATAAAACTTTCCACAAATGTCCGCGCCAAATCGTGTTCTTCGAGTGCCGAATGAAGCATTAGACGCAAAAAATCACGGTCTTCCGCATGATGTTCGATGGCGTTCAAAGCCATCGTATAAAACACACCGAAATCGTCTTTCGCCGCAACTTTTTCGGCTAATTCTTCAAACGGATTTTGAAACCTTCGGTCGCACGCCTTATGGTCTAAAATTGCCGAATAAAGCTCATCTTTATTGGCATAATGCCGGAAAATTATTGCTTCCGAAACACCCGCCGCGTTGGCAATTTCCTTCGTTGTCGTGCCGCGAAAACCTCTTTCGCTAAAAAGCCGCATTGCCACTTGCAAAATCTGTCGGCGGCGTTCGTCGCCTGCCATTCGGCTCGTCCCGCATCTGAAAATATTCTCTATCAACCAAATCTCCTATTAACCTAACTAAGTAAGTGCTTACTTACCTGAGTTTCGCAAATTCGGAAATCGGTTGTCAAGCCGCTTGTGAAAAAATTAACGCGAACTTAATTTTCCGAAAAAACGTATCAACTTTTTGTAACGAAGCCGCATCAAAAGGCGCGAACCAAAAGTTGTAGCTTGGTTAATTTTTTATAAGGAGAATTATCATAAATGAACGAATTTGAAGCGGAAGTTAAAAAAGCAGAGGCGGAATTGGAGCAAAGTCTTGTCCCGATTGTGCCGGAGGAAAAATTGGACGACGAATATTTAGGAGATTGGAAAATGCAAGCGCAAGAATATCAACAAAAATTTAATGACGCAGCAGTAAAAGCGAAGGATTTTGCTAACGAAAAATTTACTCAAGCCAGCGATAAATTCAAGGAACTTTCACAAAAAGACCCGAAAGAATTAGTCGAAGATGCAAAAGAATTTGCCCGTCAGAAACCCGGACAGACAATTCTGATTTCGGCAGCAGTCGGTTTGGTCATCGGCTTTTTGCTTAAGAGAAAATAAGATAAAACTTTAACGGAAAAACAGGCGATTCGATTTTCGAGTCGCCTGTTTTCTTTTGAAATTTTGTATCATTGAAATTATGAAAAATTTCAAACCCTCGAAAGAAGATTTGCGCGATGCGATAAATCGCACGATGGAAGATGTAATTGATTATAATTTGAAAGTTTTATTTTGCGGTATAAATCCGGGGCTTTGGTCGGGCGCAACCGGACTTCATTTTGCCAAACCCGGCAATCGCTTTTGGAAAGTTCTTTATTTATCAGGCTTTACCGAAAGAATTTTGCATCCGTCGGAAGAACACGAACTTTTGGAAAAAGGTTACGGCATCACCTGTTTCTGCGAACGCACAACCGCCCGCGCCGATGAACTCACCAAAGAAGAAATTATCGAAGGCGGACAGATTTTGGTCAAAAAAATTGAAAAATACAAACCGCAAGTCTTAGCCGTTTTGGGCATCACAACTTACCGCATCGCATTCCGACACCCGAAAGCCAAACTCGGCTTACAACCCGAAAAGATCGGCGGCGCAGAAGTTTGGCTTCTGCCGAATCCGAGCGGTTTGAACGCGCATTATCAAGCAGATGATTTAGCTGAACTTTTCCGCGAAGTCCGTCTGTCTTTGTGATTTTTCGCCTGAAAGCTCAGGCGACTTTTTTCAATTTATTTGTTCAATAAGCCTTGCGTTTTCCAATCAGAGGTTTCGCTCTCATCAAAAGTTTGCCGCCGTTAGATAAAAACCGAAAATCTCACTTCGTTGATTATGTGAAAGACTTTCATAACACAGAGTCAGGTTTTACAAGCCCTTTCCAACTTTGCATAATATCAGTAATCAAAAACGATATTGCAAAAAGCCTTTACACCGACATCAAGGCGCGAATCATCAATGAAAAAATCGGGTGTGTGATGCGGTGCGGCATCTTTCGGATTTTTGCCTTTGGGCATTCCGCCGACGAAGAAGAAAAACGCCGGAGCTTTCTCGCCGTAATACGAAAAATCTTCCGCGCCGGTTGTCCATTCATTCACCGAAACATTTTCTTTTCCAATCGCTTTTTGCAAAGACGGCAATGTTTTCTTAACCAAATCGGGCGTGTTAAAAGTTACTAAAGTTTTGGTTTCAATCGAAACTTCCGCAGTTGCACCGTTTGCGGCGGCGATGAATTCGACAGTGCGTTTGATTTTTTCGTGAACGTCTTTTTGCATTGCCGAGTCGAGCGTTCTGATAGTGCCAGCCATTGTCAATTCTTCGGAAATAATATTTTCACGAACGCCGCCGTTAATTCTGCCAACGGTAATTACTACCGGAGCTTTTGTCAATTCCGATTGGCGCGAAACAATCATCTGCAAACCATTGATAATCTGCGCGGCAGTCGCAATCGGGTCAATGCCGCTCCAGGGTTGCGAACCGTGCGTCTGTTTGCCTCTGACCTTAATCGTGAACCAATCCGCCGCCGCCATCGCCGCGCCTTCTTTGTATTTTATCGTGCCGATTTCGGTTTGCGAATTGATGTGAATTCCGAAAATCGCGTCAATCTTCGGGTTGTCCATCACGCCTTCCTTAACCATCAAAGCCGCGCCGCCTTCTTCACCCGCTGGCGCACCTTCTTCGGCAGGTTGAAAAATGAAAACGACTGTTCCCTTGATTTTGTCTTTCATTCCCGCCAAAATTTCCGCTGCGCCCATCAACATCGAAACGTGCGTATCGTGTCCGCAAGCGTGCATCACACCGACTTGTGCGCCGTTATACTCCGCTCTTTCTTTTGACATAAACGGCAAAGAATTTCTTTCCGTAATGGGCAAAGCGTCCATATCGGCGCGAAGCGCAAGCGTCGGTCCCGGCAATGCACCTTTCAAAATTGCGACCACACCCGTTTTTGCAATTCCTGTTTTCACTTCTAAACCTAATTTTCGCAGATGTTCTTCGATGTATTTTGAAGTCTTAAATTCACGATTTGAAAGTTCGGGATATTGATGCAGATGCCGCCGCCATTCGACGAGTTTCGGCGCAATTTTGTCAGTTGCCGCGTTGATTTCTTTGCTCATATCAACAGCAAAAATAGAATTTGCTGCAAGCAAAAGGACAAATAAAAAGGAAAGAAATTTTTTCATTTGATTGATTCTCCGAAGAATTAAAATAATCTGATTTTAGCGTGAGTTTCAAAAATGCGGAAGTCCGCACGAAGTAAGAAAACAATTCTATGTCGCTACCTCGGACGTTTTTTTGTATTTCCTAAAGAAGTCAAACCAGATTAGAATTTGTCCGACCACATACCAAATAATCGGAAAAATTGCCGCGCCTACCCCGAATTTCCAACCTTTGTCTTCTGCGAAATTATAGCTTGCCAACTGATAAATAATCCAACCGTAATGAGCAAACATCAAACAGACAAAAAGTATTTTCAAAGGCAAATTTTTCAATCTACCGAGAAATAAAACGGCGATAAAAATTAACACCAACGACGCAATCGGCATAATCGGCGCGAAAAGATAAAAATTGCCGTGTCCGCCGCCCGTGCTGAATGCCGCGATAAAAAAATATCCGACGAAATAAATTATGAAGAATAAAAAATTGACAAAAATTCGCTTCATATTTCGTGAGTAAATTAATTGCCCTTCATCAAAGCCGTCTGAAACGGTAAAAGTTCTGCGGACATAATTCCCGCTTTTACCGCGTCATCGTCTTCCATAATTTTTCTTGCTTCCGCCTCGCTTTCGACTTCCAAAATCACAAATCCCATTGATTCTTTGATGGTTGTGCGTCCGGCGAGAATCAATTTGCCTTGTTTTTGTAATTCCTGCAATTTTGCAAAGTGTCGCCCCACGGCTTGATTGTCCGCTTCCGTCCAATTTTTCTCGTCCTGATATTTCGCGTTTAAGCGCAAAATTATGACAAATTGCTTTTTCGTCGGAGTGGTTTGCGTTGTTGTTACAGGCACGAATTGTTTGCCCGTGATGGTGGCGGCTGATTCGACTAAAATCCGACTCAAAGATTTTCCGCCGAAATTTTGCGGAACGCTCGAATTTACCTGCACGGCGATGGAAATTTTCGATTCGGGAAAATACATCATATCAGTCATATAACCGGGAAAAAATCCGCTGTGTCCGTAAGTCAAACCGATTTGCGTCGGGCGAATTATCACACCGAGACCGTATTTCGTATCACGTCCGAGTTTGGCAGGAACGCCATCGAGCATTTGCGGCAATAAATCCGCCGAAAACGCCTTGCCTTCATACATCGCTTTCGCCCAACGCGCCAAATCTTCGGAGTTTGAAACCATTCCGCCGCCTGTCCATTCAAATTGCGGATTGATTATAAATTTGCCGTTTTCCAAAACCGTGTCTTTGCCCGTAAAATCATTGCCTTCGCCCGCATAACCTTGAATCAAACCTTTCAATTCGCGTTTGTCTTGCGGAAAAGTTTTTTCAAATTTCAAAGGTTTCAAGATTCTGTTCCGCGCTAAATCGTAATATTTTTTGCCCGAAACTTTTTCGATAATTATTCCGAGAACAATGTAATTCGTATCTGAATAATCCCAATCTTTGCCCGCTTCAAACGTCGCTTTAGTGTCGAAAAGATACGCGATGAGTTCTTCCGGTTCCCAGATTTTATCCGGGGCGGCTCGCAAATCTTTGAGAAATTTCGGATTAAATTCGTAGCGCACCAACCCACTCGAATGATTCATCAACTGCCGAACGGTAATGTCTTTCGCATTCGGCAAGCGCGAAAACCAAACCTCTTTGCCAAGATATTTTTCGATTTTGTCATCGAGATTAATTTTGCCTTCTTTGACCAATTGCAAAGCAACAACCGCCGCAAAGGTTTTGCCGACACTTCCTGCAAGCATCAAATCGTTCGGTTTCATCGGCGTTTTGGTTTCAAGATTTGAAAAACCCGTTGCCAAACCGAAACAATTTCCGTCTGCTAAACAAACGCCGAGCGTTGCACCCGCAAATTTTCCCGCTTTGTGCCATTCGTCGAGGTTATTTTGCAGTTTTTGACGTAAAATGTTCGCGTCCGTTTTCGCGGAACTCGTTTGCGCGAATTTCGGCGAAACGAGTAACAAAATGATAAAAAACAGAATTTTGAAATTTAGAATTTTCATAGAAATAATTATAAAGAGAGGGAAGTATTGTGCTTCAGTTAGTTTGTTGTTCCATCACCTTTTTCGGTGCAACTCTGTGTTTAATCGTTAAAATGTCAAGGACAAATTTTTTACAAAAAATTTTATCCGAAAAGGCGTGGCAGACTTCTTTGCAGATTTTTCGGCAGAAGAATTTCCATTGCATCATCAACCGTAATGATTCCGGCAATATCGCCTTCGTCATCAACAACGGGCAATGCTAAAAGATTATATTCAGCAATTTTTTGTGCGGTTTCTTGGGCATCATCGGACGGGTGTGCAAATTGAAATTTTTCGCGCATAACATCTGCCAAAGTTAAAGTCGGATCAGCTAAAATCAAACTCCGAAGCGTAATCAGACCTGCCAATTTCCACGAATTTTCTTCCTCGACAACATAAAGATAATAAATCATCGCCGGCGTTTCCGCCATTTCTCTCAATTCGGCAATCGCTTGGGCAACCGTTAAGTTTTTAGGAAAAACAACAAATTCTGTCGTCATCAAACCACCCGCCGTGTCGTGTTCAAACTCCATCAATTCGGCAACGTCTGCTTTTTCCTCGTCTTCCATCAAATCGAGAAGTTCTTGCGCCTTTTCGTCCGACATTTCGCCAAGAACATCAACCGCATCGTCAGGCGACATTTCTTCCAAAAGGTCGGCGGCGCGTTCCTCATCCATATCTTCGAGAATTCGCGCTTGATTTTCAGTGGACATTTCTTCAAGCGTGTCAGCAGCAATTTCATCGTCTAAACTTTCAACGATTTCCGTGCGGTGAATCGGCGAAAGCGATTCGGCAAGTTGGGCGATTTCGACCGGATGCAGGCGCGATAATTTGTCTTTCGATGATTTTAGTTTGACCGTTGCCGAAGCCGAATCGGTGGCAAGATAACCAACATCCGCCCAATCAATTACTTCGACAATGCGGGAACTTCCGTAGAAACCTTTCGGCATCAAACGCCGCAAAAAACCTTGCAAAGAAACATCTGCGCCGGAAACGCGCCATTCGCCGCCGACTTCGATAATCTGCACATCGTTCACACGCACGACACGCTTGCCATCAACGTCAATCAGCTGATTATCCAAAACATCTTTTGCCAGAAGAACTTCGTTTTCACGGCGTGTAAACGGTTTGAGATTAATAATTTCCGAATTCATTCGTGCGCCCGTTTCGTTCAAAGATGCAATCCGAGAGCGCGACATAAAGAAATTTCGCCGCCGATAACGAGCCACAAGTCCGACCATCGGCGGATAATCGGCTTCACCATAGCGCACAATCATATCTTTGATAATCGCAATGCGTTCGCCTTCGGCATCAAAAATCGGACGACCAAGAATTTGCGATAAATAAAGCATCTTTTTTCAGAGATAAAGAGTTTTGCCGAAATGACAAAAGCGAAAATAGCGGCGGGTTATGCGAAAAAACGGAATTATTTGAATAAAAATCCACTCAAAATAAAGAATGAAACAAGTAAAAAAATTATGCCGATAAGCAAGAAATCGTTCTTACCTTCAAGAGAAAACAAACCTACTTCTTTAAGATACGGATGCTTTTTGGGCTTTCTAACGCCCGGAAAATTTTCGCGCATAATTTTTTTGTATAAAACGGATTAGATTGATTTGAAGATACAAAATTTTTTCCGTTTTGACAAGGACAACCGCCACTTTTTCAATAAATCACGAATTTGTGATAAAAAATGTTTAAAAACTGTAAATTTTTTTGGAATAAGTTTTCTATTCAGATTTTCAAATAAATAGCGGCTCGAAAAAACCGGGTTAAACGCAATCAATAAAACGCCTCGAACAAACACCAAACCATTTCAGTCAAAATCGAAAATATATTATGAAAAAACTTCTACCTGTCATCATTTTCTTTGGGATTTTTCTCGTTTCCGGTATTTCCGCTCAAACCCGCTCAAGAGTCTTTGACAATTTTGATACGCAAAAAGGCGTTCAAGTCGTTACTCCGACAGTTGTTAAACCTGCGGTTACAACGACCGTGTCGCGTAACAAACGCGGCGTAAAACAACAATCAACCACCCAAACAATGAGTGTGCAGGAAGGTTTGAGTCAGCAAAACAAAACTCAAAAAGCGACAACGCAAAACGTCGCTTACACAAAAACCACAATGGGAACGGCGACAGGTTTGGGCGGTTTTACGACAGGCGACTCGACGATTGATAATTATATTGTTACTTCAAGCCGACGCTACGGTATTGATCCGCTTTTGATTTACGCGCAGATGCACCAAGAGTCCGCCTTTAAATTAAGAGCGCGTTCATACAAAGGCGCAAGCGGTTTGATGCAATTAATGCCGGCGACTGCCGTTCGATTCGGTGTAACGGATATTTATGATCCGCGTCAAAATATTGATGCAGGCGTAAAATATATGCGTTGGCTTTTGGATAAATTCGGCGGTGATGTAAAACTGGCACTTGCGGGTTACAATGCAGGCGAAGGCGCAGTAATGAAATACGGCAACACAATTCCGCCGTATCGTGAAACCCAAGAATATGTGCGACGCATTACGGCACGTTACAGCCAGATTTCAAATCCGAATATTGCCCAAACCGTTCGCACCGTAACAACGAATCAGGCAACAAAATTGGTTGAAAAAGAGTCAAAACCCTTAACGGTTTATGAAACAAGTTCTTTAGCAATCAAACTGCCCGACGGTAGAATGAGATTGGTCAATAAATAAATTTTCGAGGTTTCCTCATGGAGTTTCTCTTCTCCTCTTGGTCTGGAAGACTTGCGGCTGAAAAGCAATTTTCAGCCGCGTTTTTTTGTGCAAAAACACTTATTACTGATATGATATTTGCGAAAAAGTCTGAATCTTTGGTTTCAGCGGTTGACCACTGACCACAGATTACTAACTACTAAATTTATGTATTGTTCAAAATGCGGCAGAGAAAATGCGGACGATGCAGTTTATTGTCAAAAATGCGGAACGCGATTTGGTGCGGTTGGCGTAGAAACACAAATTGCCAAAAAAGGAATTGAAGAAGGTGGTGATGAACAGCGAATCTTTTCGATTTCGCCGACGCTCAAATTTGTCATGGCGGGTTACGTTTTGGCGGCAATCGGCGCACTTATTTTGGTTGCGTTGTTGGCAATGTTTGTTCCGGCTTTGGGATTTCTTGTGGCAATTCCGCTTGGACTTGCACTGTTTTTGATTCCGGCGTTTTATCATTTCAAGCAAAAGATGATTCGCTACACGCTGACGGACGCGAAAATCGAAATTGACGAAGGTTTTATCTTTCAGAATTCGCGCAATGTTCCGCTTCGCTCGATTCAAGACGTTTCCGTTTCTTCGACAATTACGCAAAGAATGCTCGGATTCGGCGATTTGGTGATTGACAATGCCAGCGAAGACGGCGGCAAAATCACTCTGAGAAACATCAATTCCCCGAAAAAATATGCCGACGCTGTTTTGAAGCAAATGCGCCTTTTGGATAAATAAGAAGAAGAGAAAAGGAAAAGAAGAGAAGAAAATTGAATTCCGTTTAATAATCTTCTTTCTTCTCTTCTCTTCTTCTCGTAAAAAGTATGACTGAAATATTCGTAACCGGCGGCGCAGGATTTATCGGTTCGGCTTTTATTCATTTTGTTTTGGAGGAGACTCAAGACGTTGAGATTATTAATTTCGATGCGTTGACGTATGCCGGAAATCTTGAAAACTTAAAAGACTTGGATGAATCACGTCATAAATTCGTGAAAGGCGACATTTGCGATAAATCCGCAGTTTTACAGGCTTTGCCGGATGATTGCGCGGCGATTTTTAATTTTGCCGCCGAATCGCACGTTGACCGCTCGATTTCTTCGGCAAGCGAATTTGTAACGACAAATGTTCTCGGAACGCAAGTTTTGATTGATTGTGCGCGGGCGAAAAATGTTAGCAGATTTATTCAGATTTCGACTGATGAAGTAATGGGCAGTTTGCCCGAAGATAACACGGCATTTTTCGATGAAAATTCACCGATTCAACCGAATTCACCTTACGCGGCATCAAAGGCGGCGGCAGAACATTTTGTTCGTGCGGCGCGTGAAACTTTCGGTTTGGACACGATAATTACACGATGCGGAAATAATTACGGGCAACGCCAATTTCCCGAAAAATTGATTCCGCTAATGATTTCCAACGCGATGAATGATGAATTTTTGCCGGTTTACGGCGACGGAAAGAACGTGCGCGATTGGATTTTTGTCGAAGACCACGCACGGGCGATTTGGCTGGCTTACAAAAACGGAAAATCAGGTGAAATTTATAACATCGGCGCACGCAACGAACGCCAAAACATCGAAGTCGTCAAAGCAATTCTGGACGCACTCGGCAAACCGCATTCGTTGATAAAATTCGTAACCGACCGTCTTGGACACGACCGCCGTTACGCGATTGATGCCGCAAAAACCGAAACCGAATTAGGTTGGAAACCTTTGACGAATTGGGAAGAAGGCTTAAACAAAACAATTCGTTGGTATCAAGAAAATCAAGATTGGGTAAATCACATTCGCAACGGCGCGTATCGTGAATATTATCAAAAAATGTATGGCGCAAGTCTCAGTAAATAAAACGCTTAAAATCATCCAAGCCGAAACAGACGAACAAATCAAACAAGCACGAAAACTTTTTCGTGAATACGAATCGTGGTTCGGAATCAAACTGTGTTTTCAAGATTTTGATGAAGAAGTTGCAAACTTGCCGGGCAAATATTCTACGCCCGAAGGCAGATTATTTCTTGCTTTTACTGATGAAAAACTTGCGGGTTGCATTGCCCTCAGAAAATTGGAAGATAAAATCTGCGAAATGAAACGGCTTTTTGTGAAAGACGAATTTCGCGGGAAAAAAATCGGTGTGGCTTTGATTGAAAAAATTATCGAAGAAGCAAAAAATATCGGTTACGAAAAAATGCGGCTCGATACTTTTCCGCCGAAAATGTCAAAAGCCGTCGGACTTTACGAATCTTACGGTTTCTACAAAATTTCCGCTTATTATCACAACCCTTTCGGCGAAACGCTTTTTATGGAAAAAAAATTAAAGGCAGAAGCCCGCGCGTAAGCAAGGGCTTCTGCCTTTAATTTAAACTTTTCAATATTTCAAACGTAAAACACATAGAATTTATCGCGTAAAATTCGACAAATTTAATAAACTTTTGGAGAAAGAATTAAAAAATGGCAATGTCTAAAACGGGCAAAACTTTTCTCATCTTGGGCGGAATTCTGTTCGCTCTTATTTTGGTTGCGGTTATCGGAATCGCACTTTTGTTAAGTGCTTCAGGGAAATCACAAGTGCCGGAAAATTCGGTTTTAGTTTTGAGCATTACGGGCGATTTGCCCGATTACGCACCGGAAGACGCAACGGCGAAACTTTTCGGCATCGAACAAAAACAATCTTTTTCGTCGCTGATAACACAACTTCGCAAGGCGAAAGTTGATGAACGCATCGGCGCGATTTTGCTCGACATTGATTTTCCGATGATCGGTTGGGGCAAAGCGGACGAATTGCGCGAAGCGATAAAAGATTTTCGCACGTCGGGCAAACCCGTTTATGCGTATATGGAAATCGGCACAAACCGCGAATATTACATTGCAACCTCAGCCGAGAAGATTTTTCTGCCGCCCGCCGGAGATTTGTATATTCAAGGTTTTGCCGCGCAAGCGCAATTTTATCGCGGTTCGCTCGATAAATTGGGCATCGAACCGCAATTTTTGAAAATCGGCAAATACAAAAACGCGCCCGATCAATACACCGAAAAAGAGATGACCGAAGGACAGCGCGAAGTCATCAACGCGGTTTTGGACGATTATTACACGCGCATCGTCAACACGATTTCCGAAACACGCAAAAAATCACCCGAAGATGTCAAAGCCTTAATTGACAACGCGCCTTACAACGCGATGCAGGCGAAACAGCAAGGTTTAATTGACGAAACTTTTTACAGAGAACAAGTTTATGCCGAACTCAAAAATCGTCTTGGCTACAAGGAAGAAGATAAAATCCGCACTGTTTCGACAAGCGAATATCGTGAAGTTCCGGCAGATTCTTTGGGATTAAATAATGGCGAAAGGGTTGCCGTAATTTATGCTTCGGGCGCAATTACGGGCGGAAGCTCAAACCGCAGTCCGCTTGGTGGTGAAACTGTCGGTTCGGACACGATGGTCAAATCAATCAACGAAGCGGCGGAAGACAAATCAATCAAAGCGATTGTTTTAAGAATTGACTCGCCCGGCGGTTCGGCTCTCGCGTCGGATTTGATGTGGTATGCGATTGAAAACGCCAAAGCGAAAAAGCCGGTTGTTGTTTCGATGAGCGATGTTGCGGCTTCGGGCGGTTATTATATCGCTTGTAATGCAAATAAAATTGTTGCCGAACCTTCGACTGTAACCGGCTCAATCGGCGTTTTTATGGGCAAACCGGTTTTGAAAGGTTTCTATGATTGGATTGGCGTTTCAAACGAATATGTTTTGCGTGGCAAAAACGCCGGAATTTTCCGCGAAACCGTCAAATGGGAAGGCGACGAACTCAAGAAAATGCAAGATTCGGTGAATAATATTTACTTTACAAACTTCGTCCCGAAAGTTGCCAAAGGACGCGGCAAAACCGACGAAGAAGTAAATACAATCGGACAGGGCAGAGTTTGGACGGGAAATCAAGCCAAAGAAAAAGGATTGATTGACGAATTCGGCGGACTCGAAAAAGCCATTGAAATTGCCAAAGGTTTGGCGAATCTTCCCGCTGACAAAGACGTGCGCCGCGTAAATTTTCCCGAACCGCGCCCGTTTTTTGAAACGCTTTTCGGCGGTGGTATTTACACCCAAACACAAGAACAAAAAGTTCAGGAAGAATTGATAAAAGCTCTACCCGAAGACGTGCGAAAAACTCTTCGCTACGCTTCAATTCTCGACCAAATGAAACGCGGCGAAGCGATGATGATGTTGCCTTACGAACTCGAAATAAGATGATTGGAGCGCAATCGGCTCGATCGCAGCATCGCGTTTTCAGCGATGTAAAGGTGTTTGCATAGATTCAACTCGAATTTATGCAAACGCCTTTTTTCGCGCTTTGCGCTCAGGCAATCGAGCCGATTGCGCTCCAACTATAAGTTTTTTTTCAAAAATAATGTTTCACACTTGCAACATAAAACAACTTGTGCTACATTTGTTGCATCAATGAAACGAAATGCCTTTAACGGTAGGCATTTAAGGAACAAAAACTAAACAAAAACATCAGGAGAAAGCAAAAAAATGAAAAATTCAAAATTAAAAGTAAATCCATTAAGCAGAATTCCGCGGCAACAACGGTTGGTGATGGCAATTCGCGGTGGCGCGGGCGTTGGCAAAAGTCATTTTATTCGTTCGATGAGCGAAGCCGGAATTGGCAAACTTTGCATTTTTGACACGGAACGCAAGGCGCGACTTTTGCGCGGAGTCGGAGCAACGTTTGATGCGCTTGAAGTTGAAAATTCGGACGAATTGCCGGAATTTATAGAATGGGCGATTAACGGGGAAGGCGTTGAGCAAAATTATGGATGTTTCGCCTTGGACAGTTGGGCGGCATATTTCGGCGCGAAACATTCGGAAATGCTCGAAGCAGTGCGCGAAAAAACGGGGGACCATTTGGCACAACCGAGCGCGGAAGAATTGGCGGCTGACCAGATGATTTTGCAATCGGTTTTGCGGAAACTCTGCATCGAATCGGGCAAATGCGTCGTTATTGCCGACCAGATTCCGGCGAAAGGCAAAGAATCTAAGGAAGACAACGAAATTGGGCGCGTTCTGCCGATGACGGCGAGCGGTTTGGAATATTTCGTTGACGTGATGATTGAAATTTCTCTGCAAGAGCGCGACGGCGAAATTACGCGGGTTTTCCAAGTCGTCAAATCAAACAGTCCGGCGTTTGAAGTCGGATTTGAAATGACGGGAAACATTGGTTTTGCAGATTTTCTCGACTATATGCGCGGCGAACAAGCTCTTGAATTGGCTTTTGAAAAGCCTGTGAAATCGGATGTTCCCGAATTTATCGAAGAAAAACCTGCGCTTTCGATTGTCAAAAACGAGATGACGCTCGAAGATTTGATTGCTAAAGCGGAAGCCAACGGATTTAAGCAAGCAGACATCGTTACGGGCGCGAAAATCTATCATAATCAGCCGAACATTTATCGTCTGACAGGCGAACAAATCGCTGATTTGGACAAACGAATCACGGCACGAATTGAAAAAACAAAAGCGGCGGAGGCAGAAATCAAACCCGCCAAGAAAAAAGCGGCGTGAATTTTAAGTTTCTAGTTTCGGGTTTCGGGTTAAAGGCAACCAAACCAGAAACTAGAAACCCGAAACCGAATTTTGGGGCAAACAAACGAGGGCAAGGGAAGTTTCGGGAAAGATTTCTTTTGTCCTTTTTGTGTTTAAAGTTATGAAAATTAAACATTTATTTCCAATTCTGGCGACGAAAGATTTGGAAGCGACGATTGAGTTTTACGAAAAATATTTGGGTTTTGAATGTCTCGGAAAATATCCGGCGGAAAATCCTTGTTGGGCGAGTCTTTGCAAAGGCGATGTTGAAATTGCTTTCAGTGTGCCGGAAGACGAGCGCAGTTTTGAGAAAACCGAAGCGTATTGCACGATTTATTTGGTAGTTGAAAATGTTGATGAAATCTATAAAACCTTGCGCGAAAAGGTCGAAATTACTTATCCGGTAAAAGATTTTGATTACGGAATGCGCGAATTCGGCATCCGCGATTGCAACGGTTATATTTTGCATTTGGGCGAAAATATTGAATAGGAGAAAAATTTATGTTGAGAATTATTTTGGGCGCGATAGTCGGATTTATCGTTTGGACGATTTTGCTTTTTACAACTGACAAGATTTTGGAACTCGCTTCGCCGGATTGGTATGGCAGAATTAGTGCCGAACTTTTGGCGGCGATAGAAAATAAAACTCCATATACGATGGACACGGCAATTATGATTTTGACCGGCACGAGAAGCGCGATTTTAACGATTATTTCGGGTTTTGTCGCGGCTTTGATTTCTAAAGAAAACTTCAAATCGCCATTTTTGTTAGGGATTTTATTGCTGGCATTCGGGCTTTTCGTGCATTCGATTTTTTGGAATTACGTTCCGCTTTGGTATGATCTTTTGATTTTGCTTCCGCTGATTCCTTTGGCGATTTTAGGCGGAAAACTCAGAAAAAATTAAGGGAAATTTTATGAACATCAAGCGTTTGGTGTGGATAATCGGCGCGGCGATATTTATTTTGGTCGTCAATGTCGGTTTGAGCGTTTTGTATATGGTTATTTACGGCTACGTTATCAATCCGGGACACGATGAACAATTTTATCAAGACCACGTTCAAATTGCCGCGCCGTATTGCAGTATTGTTTTCGGCATTCCGCTGTTTTATTTTGTCTGCCGTTGGATCGGCGGCAAGTGGGAAAGAAGTTTCACCGTCAAAGCGGCAATTTCCGTTTGGATTGCTTATGCGTTGATTGATATAACCGTTTTATTTGCAAGCGGTTTAACGCTTTGGATTTCGGGTTTGATGACAATTTCCTTGATTACAAAATTGATTTCGGCTTACCTCGGCGGAATATCTGCAAGTAAGCGGTTTAACTATAATTCATTTTAGACACAAATCGTTTTCAGCAACAAAATTTCGACCGGTCATTCATTTACACAAATTTACCAGTAAAGTCCGTAAAAATTTATCAAAAGGTTCAACCGTTTCCAAAACTAAATGCTCGTCGGGCGAATGGGCGCAATTTATTTGCGGACCAAAAGAAATTGCTTGCATTTCTTCGGTCTTGATTACGCCGCATTCGAGTCCGGCGTGGACGGCAACCGTTTCAACTTCCTTTGAAAACAAATCTCGATAGGTAGCTTTCGCAGTTTTTAGCAGATGACTTTGCGTATCAGGCGACCAGCCCGGATACGGAACGCCCAACACAATATCAAATCCTAATGTTTTTAGCGGCGGTAGCAATTTTGCTTCAACCTTTTCAAAACCGTTTTTTTCCGAAGTCCGCATATTATCCAAAAACGAAATTGTGTTTGCTTCGGTTCTGACCACGCCGAGATTTGAACTTGTGGCGACAATAAAGGGTTCTTCTTCGTATTTACTCAAAACGCCGTTTTGAATTTCCGAAAACGCGGCGACAAAATCCTTTGAAAACTCCGAACTAAAAACTTTTTCGTTTGAATCTGTTTTTGTAATTTCAATGATGCTTTTGGAATTAAATTCCGAATCAACGTCGGCTTTTACTTGATTTTCAAGAGCAATTTTGACGTTTTCGATTGTTTCATCCACTTTTGCCGCTTCGACAAAAAGATTTGCGGATGCCCAAGCCGGTATTGCATTTCTTTTATCGCCGCCGTCAAAAGTTGAAAGATAGAACTCCTGTTCGGAAAGAGCGTTTTTTAGAGCTTTTGCAAGAATGATAATGGCATTTCCGCGTTTTTCGTGGATTTCAAGACCGCTGTGTCCGCCGGCTAGTTCTTTGATTACCGCTTGAATCGGCACAAAACCCGCAGGAGCGTTAATTTTATCCCGAATAATTTTTCCTTCAGCCATTTTTCCGCCGGCACAGCTAATTGTAATTGTTCCGTGGTCTTCGCTGTCCAAATTTACCAAGTATTTCGCATTTTTGAGCAGAGATTTATCAAGCTGCATTGCTCCGGTCAATCCGGTTTCTTCGTCCATCGTAAAAAGCAAAACCAGCGGAGGGCAATTTTCCGGTTGATTGAGCGCAACATTAATAGAAGTAGCGACACCGATTCCGTTATCTGCTCCCAAAGTGGTCTGGTCGGCTTTGAGAATGTCGGTCGCAGAGCCTTCAAATTCGCCTTTCTCGATTTTCAAAGTCAATGGGGTGTTTAAAAAATCAAAGCTGACAGGAACAGTTACCATATCCAAATGTCCTTGCAGACAGACAGTTTCCGCATTTACGCCGGTGCCTTTGCCCGGAACGGAAACAGCCAGATTTCCGACGGCATCTTTCTTGTATGTCCAACCTTTTTCTTCGGCGATTTCGATGATGAACCGGCTTACCTCGCCTTCCATTGTAGATGGACGCGGAATTCCGGCTAACGCACAAAAATTAGTCAAAATACCGGCAATATCGGGATGTTTTTCATCAATAAATTTCAGAACTGATTCAGTTCCTTTCGCTTTGTTCAACCTTTTTAGGGCGGCAGTCGAAATCGTATTAGCTTTAGTTTGATAAGTAATTGACATAATTCACCAAAAAACCTCTTTCTTTTACTGTATTATTTTTATGAATCCCAATCAAAAATATCAGCAGGATTTTCATCTGAACCGAAGGAGCAAGCAAGACTATAAAAACAGAATGATTGAAATTTTCCCCAAGACTTAAATTCTTACCTTACGCAGTTTTAGTTTTTGTCGCGTAAGTCGTGAATTATGGTTTTCAGCAAATAAACCGGAAGCGGAAGCCATTGCGGGAATTTTTTGTAAGTTTGCTCGTTTAGGCGTTCGATTTTTGTTTCGGCTTCGGTTTGAAGTGCGTCGGGCGGCAAATCTTCTTTTCTTTCATAACAAGCGTGAGCGATACACGGAATCGGTTTGACGGCGTGAATCAGACACCCGACATTTTTTTCAAAAAGCGGACAGGCAAAAGTTTTCGCAAATGTGTCGCTTTCGGAAGTTAGATTGTATTTTTCGACGGTTTCGGCGATTCGTTTATAAATTTTCCCCCACGTTTCGGGTGAAAATTTTGCAAGTTTTTCGTGAATCAAAACAGCTTCCAATTGAGTTATGTGAACATTGACAAAATGCGCGTCGAGACAACACGCGCCTTTTGTTTCGCAAGTTTCGCAATCTTTGGCGCGGTGTTCGTAATTTTGCTTAATCGTTTGCCGAAACTCGTCCTTTAATTCTCGCAATTTCAGCAAGGCTTGTTTTTCCGAAAGCGGTTTCATTTGCTACAATTTAGGTAGATTCAAGATTTAAGATTTAAGATTCAAGATTGAAGAACCTTGAATCTTAAATCTTAAATCTTGAATCCTAAATTTACAAAATTATGTTGAAAGAAGGCGACAATGCGCCGGAATTTACGGCGAAAAATCAGAATGGCGACGACGTAAAACTCTCGGATTTCAAGGGGAAACGGGTTGTTTTGTATTTTTATCCGAAGGACGACACGCCCGGATGCACGAAAGAAGCGTGCAGTATGCGCGATTCTTTTGATGTTTTTGAAGAAAAAGGGATCAAAATTTTCGGCGTGTCGAACGACGACGAGAAAAAGCATCAAAAATTCATTTCAAAACACAGTTTGCCGTTTGATTTGCTTGCCGACACGGATAAAACTTTGGTCAATCTTTACGGCGTTTACGGCGAAAAGAGTATGTATGGCAAAAAGTATATGGGAATTTTCCGCAAGACGTTTTTGATTGACGAAAACGGCAAGATTGCGAAGATTTTCGATAAAGTAAAGGTCGCCGAACACGCTGACGAAGTGTTGGAAGCGTTTGGAGAAAGTGCATAGTGCAAAGTGCAAAGTGCATAGTTTGAATTGAATAACTATGCACTTTGCACTTTGCACTATGCACTAAATTTATGTCGAAAGAAAGAATGCCTTGGGCGGAGTTGCTGGACGTTCTCACCGATTCTGAGCGCAAGCGGAACATTGTTATCGAACGAGCCACCGAGACGGAGCGGATGGCTTTATTTTTGTTGCGGCGGATGGGTTGGTCGGCGCAGGTTTCGGCGCGTGAAATTAAGGAATATGACATCGAGGTTTCAAAACCGGGCGCGAAAATGGCGGTGCAGGTTCGTAACCAACGCGCAAAGGTTCATCTTGGGCAAGCAGAGAAATTTTTAGACTATCTCGCGCACGAAAACCCCAAAAATTTTACCGAAGGTTTATTCATTTCGACGAGCGGTTTTACGCCTTCCGTCTATGCCTATCTGCGCGAGGAAAAAATCACGAATCTGAAATTGGCGATTTTGCGCGAGCATCAGTTGATTTTTGATTGCGAGAAGATTGACACGACGGAAGAGCGCGAAAAAACTACTTACATCGGGGTTTTCACTTGCAAAGGCGGCGTGGGCAAAACGACAATTTCGGCGCATCTCGCCGGAGCATTTGCGCTCAACGGTTACGATGTCGGTTTGATTGACCTTGACCATCAGCAAAACCTCCGCAAAATTTTGGGCGAAGGCGTTTATTTGCAGAAAACTAAGGGAAATCTCGGCTCAGTCATCTCGGTTTTGACGAAAGATGAATGGCGCGAAGGCGACTATAAGGACACGAAGATTGTAGTTTGTGATTGCAATCCCGAATTTGAGGCGAATCCGCGTGAATATATCCAAAAGTTCGATTACTGCATCATTCCGACGACGCTCAATCCGCTCGGAATCAATAAAAACGCCGATGTTATCAAGCGAACTCTGCAAGCGATTCGCCGCGAAAATCAAAAGGCGGAATTGTTCGTGCTGATAAATTCTTTGCAAACCGATGAGCCGAACCGCAACAACCTTCTGAATCAAAATCTGCAAACACAATTCAAACAGATGCGCGAAACGGACGCGAAACTGCATTACATAAACCCTGCCGATTGCGCGATTCGCTTCTCGAAACAGCTTCTTTATTGGGGTTTTCACCTTTTCGACGGCGCGAAACCGCAATTAGCCTTTAAAACCGTCGGGCGATATTCGTATCCGCGAATGGATTTCTTAAAATTGGTTGACTATCTCGAAATGCAGACCGATTTGCCCAAAGCGCAAACCGCTTTTGCCGCCTAAACGCGGCAATTGTCCCGAAAACAAAGGAGTTTGCCCGTCTGACATTCAACAAAATCCGTCTGACAATCCTAATTGCACGGCTGATTCTGCCGATTGCACGGCTGATTTTGTTGATTGCACGGCTGATTTTGTTGATTGCACGGCTGATTTTGTTGATTGCACACCCGACTCTCTCGATTGCACAACCGATTTTGTTGATTGCACAGCCGACTTTGTTGATTGCACAACCGACTCTGCCCATTGCACAACCGATTCTCCTGATTGCACATTTGACTTTTGGCTTTGACGGAAGGTTTTGCAAGCAAGACGTTTGAATTCTGTGTCATAACTTTTCGTCTTTGGACTTAAACCGCGAAAAGATGCGAAAAGACACGAAAACAATCTGATAAATCCGTGATGCTTTGTGCTAATTCGCAGGTTTATTGATTTGTGTAACGTCAGTTAGGGATAAGAAAAACCGACTGGAGCGCAAGCGTCCCCGCTTGCAAACGCTGCGTTTTTCAGCGGTGTAACGGTATTTGTTCACCTAAACTTTCGAGTAATCAAAGGCTTTTTCGCACTCTGCGCTCATTGCAAGCGGGGACGCTTACGCTCCGGTCTTTAGCCCGAACTGACGTTATGTGGTTAAGGAAAGATGCAATTACAGACAACTTTCGCTTTCGTTTTTGCTTCAAAATACGGTAAAATAGCTTTCCTTCGGATTGGGGGCGACAGGCTTCGACAGGGGCTTGTATAGATCTTTGGATGCACGTCGGGCTTGCTTTCGATAGCTCGTTAAAAAATTGAAAGGAAAACAAATGCCAATAATAATATGGCACTCGCTGCCTAATTAACTTTAGGTTAAGCGATGTCCGGCGACAAGTTTGCTTAAAGCGCGTCGTTTCGGGCATAACCCAGTTTAAGCTAGTGCGCGTCCACCACCTGCGGACGCAAACGAACCGTTAGTCAGGTTAGCCTTTTGCAAGGTCTTGTCAGTTCACCTGCTTGCAAAAAGCGAAAATTAAAGTGAACCGACTAAGCGTGTAGATTCCCCAGGTCGCAACTCTTGGATGCGGGTTCGATTCCCGCCGCCTCCACCATCATACTTTTTTGATAATTTTTACATAACCTTCTGCGAAACTTTTATTTGAATTTCGCGGCACTATCGTGTAAGTTTGTGGCGTATGTCATACGCGCATCTTATTTTCGGGATAATTTTGTTTGTCGTTTTCACCATTACGGGCAAGTTTATGCGCGTTGATTTTCCCGATAAAGAATTGATTCCGCAAGATCTACGGCTTTTGATGCGTTCGCGGCACATATACATTTTGCTTTCAAGTTTGATTCATATTTGTTTGGGCGTTTATTTGCAGATGCGACCGAATTGGCGGAAATTCGTGCAGATTTTCGGTTCTGTTTTGCTTTTTGCGGGAAGTATTTTGTTCGTTTGGGCGTTTGTTTATGAAACTTACACGACGAAAATGTTTTCCGAAGTCAGTCGTTACGCGCTTTATGCAACTTTGGGTGGAACGGTTTTTCATCTTTTCGGCGGTTTTCGGTTAAAATCGAGAAAAGATGAATAAGATTAAAGTTTTGCTAATCGAAAATCAGACACTTGTCCGTATTGGAATCAAAACGGTCTTGAGTGAAACGGAAGATTTTGAAATTGTCGGCGAAGCAGATTCGGGCGCAGAAGGTTTTCAAACATTTCAAAACTTAAGACCTGATGTTACGATTTTGAGTCTGCGCCTTCCAGATTCTTGCGCGATTGATTCGTTGGAAGATTATTTTGAAGTTGAAAAACGCGCAAAAATCCTTGTTTTGGCAGATACGGCAGGCGACGCTGAAATCAGCAAAGCCTTGAAGAAAGGCGCGTTAGGTTACATTTGCAAAGACATTTCGCCCGAAGAATTGACGAAGGCAATTCGTGTTGTTGCGTCGGGCAAAAAATACATTCCGAGCGACATTGCCGAAATTTTGAGCGAACATTTGGGAAGCGAAGAACTCACGAAAACCGAATTGAGCGTTTTGCGGTATCTCGTTGGCGGAATGAGCAACAAAGAAATTGCTTTTGCGCTCGACGTTTCCGAAAACACGGTCAAAACGCACGTTAAAAACATCTTCGACAAACTCGGCGTTTCCGACCGAACTTCCGCCGCAACTTTAGCAATAAAACGCGGTTTGGTGAGAATACATCTATGACTGGAGCGCAAGCGGCTCACTTGCTTGAGCGCGGAGCGAGAAAAAAATCGTTTGTGATGAAATCAAATTGAATGTTAGCAAACGTTTTTGCGCCGCTAAAAAACAGCGACGCATGCAAGCGAGCTGCTTGCGCTCCGGTCGAAACAATTATGAAAAGACGTGAAATATTAAAAGGTTTAGCGGCATTGCCGCTACTTGCAACTCCGGCATTGGGAAAAACGAAAAAAACTAAAATCATCAAACCGAAACGTCTGAAAGCGGGCGATACGGTCGGCGTGATTGCTCCGGCGAGCGGTTTAAGCAAAGAATCTTTCGACAAAGCAATGCAAAATCTCGAAAGTTACGGCTTGAAAACCAAAATCGGTAAATCGGCGCGAGGTTTGAAAGGTTTTCTTGCGGCAACGGATAAAGAACGGCTCGATGACCTTCATTGGGCGTTTGCGGACAAGGAAATTGCGGGCGTTTGGTGTTTGCGCGGCGGCTACGGCGCGGCGCGTCTTTTGCCGATGATTGATTATGATTTGATTCGCAAAAATCCGAAAATTTTAATCGGTTATTCGGATATTACGTCGCTTCATCTGGCGATTTCAAACAACACAGGACTCGTAACTTTTCACGGTCCGGTTGCGTCTTCCGCGCCTTCGGACTATACGAAAAATCACGTTCTAAATATGCTGATGAATCCGTCCGCGCCTTATAAAATCGAGCTTTCCGAATTTAACAAAGCGCAAGCATCAAATCTTTTCAAAACCGAAATTATCACGTCCGGCAAAGCACGAGGCAAACTCATCGGCGGCAATCTTTCGCTTTTGACCGCGCTGGCGGGAACGCCTTACGCTTTGCGCGATTTGAAAGGCAAAATTCTGTTTATGGAAGATGTCGGCGAACAGCCTTACCGCATTGACCGAATGCTCACACAATTAAGGCAAAGCGTTGATTTGGCACAACTTTCGGCAATCGCACTCGGCATTTTTGAAGACTGCAACCCGAAAACCGAAGGCACACAATCTTTGATGGAAGTTCTCAAAGACCGACTCGGAGATTTGAAAATTCCCGTCATCTACGGACTTTCCTTCGGACACATCCGCGACCAATTCACTCTGCCAGTCGGCATCGAAGCCGAATTAGATACGGCAAGCGCGACGATGACTTTTTTAGAAACAAGTGTGATTTAATTTTTGATTTTCAATTTTTGATTGTTTTCGTCGGCAAATCAAAAATCGAAAATCAAAAATCAAAAATCGCTTCACCCGAAAGTATGAGAAAAATCTCACAGTAATTGATGATTACAAAGCCAGATTTCTTCGCTAAAATTGAATCATAATCCGAAAACACGGAGGAAAAAATTATGATTAAAGTTAGAAAATCGAACGAAAGAGGACACGCCGATTACGGTTGGCTCGATACGCATTATACGTTTTCATTTAACACTTATTACGACAAAAATTTTATGGGTTTCCGCTCATTGAGAGTGATAAACGAAGATTTTATCGCGCCGAATCAAGGTTTTCCGACGCACGGACATCGTGATATGGAAATTTTGACTTACGTTATTCGCGGCGAGCTTTCGCATAAAGATTCGATGGGCAACGGCACGACGATTTTGCCGAACGAAGTGCAACGAATGACTGCCGGAACGGGCGTTTTGCATAGCGAATACAGTTCGCCGACGGACGAAACGCATCTGCTTCAGATTTGGATTTTGCCCGAAGAAAAAGATTTAACGCCGGGCTATGAACAGACGTTTTTTGCGCCCGAAGATAAAAAAGGCAAGTTGAAACTGGTTGCATCACGCGCCGGAACGGACGGTTCGGTTACGATAAATCAGGACGTAAATCTTTACAGTTCAATTTTGGCGAAAGACGAGGAAGTTTCGTTTGAATTAAAGGAAAATCGCCACGCTTGGATTCAAGTCGTCAAAGGCGAAATTTTTTTGAAAGGTGAAATTTTAAGCCAAGGCGACGGCGCGGCAATCAGCGAAGAAACTTTGCTGAAAATAAAATCTTTAGCAGATGAAAGCGAATTTTTATTGTTTGATTTGAATTAAGGGTAATAAGCAGAATAAATCACGAGGAACACGAAGCAACACGAAATTTTAGTGTCGTTTCGTGTTTTTTCGTGGTTAAATTTTTTCGTTTTTCGTAGAATCAAAATGTGAATCAAAATCCTGCAATGCCGAAAGACGCTTCGGCGATAATTTTAATCAAAGACGACAAAGTTCTTTGGGCGCAACGCAATCCGAAACTCAAATTTTTGGGCGGCTGGCACGCTTTTCCGGGCGGGAAGACGGAAAGCACGGACGCGGAAATCGAAGTTAAAAACTGCAAAGACCTGCGATTACAAAAATTTATTGTCAGTGCGGTGCGCGAAGTTTTTGAAGAAGTTGGCGTTTTGCTCGTCCGCAACGGCGAAAAATTAACCAAAGGGCAACGCGCATCTTTGCACGACGATTTGATTTCGGGCAGAAGCTCATTTAAAGAAATTCTCGACGATTGGAATCTTTGGATTGATGCGGAAGATTTTCTTTACACAGGTTTTTGGACAACGCCGCAATTTTCGCCCGTGCGCTTCAAAACACGCTTTTTTATTGCCGAATGCCCGAAAAAACAAACGCCTTACGCCGCAATTTCCGAACTTCAAAACATCGAATTCATCACACCGCAAGACGCTCTGAGGCGTTGGGCAAACTCGGAAGTTTTAATCTCGCCGCCGGTCTTGATTGCTTTGCAAGAATTAGCGGATTCAAAATTTAAGATTCAAGATTCAAAAGGTGAATCTGTTTTCTTGAATCTTGAATCTGCAATCTTGAATCTTCTCGAAAAATCCGAGAAATTCAACGGTGTGATTGAATTCATCGAACTCAATCCGCGTTTGATTTGTTTTCCTTTGCGGACGAAAACTTTGCCGCCGGCGACGCATACGAATTGTTTTATTGCTGGGAAACAAGAGTTTGTCGTTGTGGATGCGGCTTCGCCCGACGCAGATGAGCAGGCAAAACTTTTTGAATTAATTGACGAATTTGTCGAAAAAGGTTTTGTTTGCAAAGAGATTATCGTGTCGCATCTGCATCCTGACCATTTTGGCGGCGAAACTGCTTTAAAAAATCATTTACGCGAAAAATTCGGTTTGGAAATACCGATTTCAACTCATAAAATCACAGCGGAAGATTTGCGCGGGAAAGTTGAGTTTCAAAGATTTATCGAAGACGAAGAGATTTTCACACTTAAAGATGAAGCGGGCGTAAATTTTGAAATAAAAGCACTTCACACGCCCGGACACGCTCGCGGACATTTGTGTTTTTATGATGCGGAACTCGGATTTTTGCTTTCGAGCGATAATGTCGTCGGCACGGGTTCGGTGGTTATCGCGCATCCCGAAGGGAATATGACGGATTATTTAAATTCTCTCGAACGGATGAAAAATTTGCCGCGTTTGCGATTTCTTGCCGGTTCTCACGGTTCGGCAATTTTTGATGCGCGAGGCAAAATTGAAGAATACATCGCGCATCGTTTGGACAGAGAAAGACAAATTCTCGAAGCCATCGAAAAAGGCGCGAAAACGCCCGAAGAAATTACGAAAATCGTCTATCAAGGCTTGGACGAGAAACTTTTTTCGCTTGCCTTTAAATCCGTTTTGGCGCATCTTGCGAAAATTGAGGCAGACAGTTTTGAAGTAAAAATTAAAAAGTAAAAAGGAGAGATGAAAATGGATAATTTAGAAACGGTTAAGGCGATTTATGAAGCCTTTGCAAAAGGCGATGTTCCGTTTATTTTGAGTTGTTTAGATGAAACGGTCGCGTGGGAAAAATGGAGCAATAATTTTGCCCAAAAATCAAATGTGCCGTATATGCAGGAGCGAAGTGACATCGCCGGAGTTGCCGAATTTTTTGGGGAAGTCGGAAAATTGGGCGTAAAAATGGCAAATGTTCTTTCGATTATGGATGGCGGAAATAAATTTGCAGTTGAATTTGAAATCGAAACCGAGCGTTTCGGCTACGAAGAAGAAATGCACCTTTGGACATTTGGCGAAAATGGCAAAGTTATCGGTTTTCGGCATTATCTCGACACGGCGAAACACATTGCCGCGAACGAAAAACATCAATCAATGGGCGCGTAAAACTAAGCGAAAAGGAAAATATCTTTTCACCGAGATATTTTCCAATTCCGCTCTTTCGGCTAAATTTTTCAGTTCGTTTGGCTTAAATGAACGCAAAATTGAAAGCGAGCCGTCTTGACGGACGAGTGGGCTGATGCGAAAAGCGGTGCAAAAAATCTTGTAAAAAAGATATGCAAGACGATGACGGTGCAAGTCAATAACGAAAATTTCGCGGCGTGAAACCCTTTGCATTTCTTTCAAAATTATAATGATTTGCGCGTCTGAAAAATGATGCGTGAAAAGTGAGCAAATTGTGTAATCAAAAGTTTTATCAGGAAATGGCAATTGAAGTGCGTTGCCGCGAACAGAAAAGATTTCGTTGAAATTTTTCGATTCCGTTGAAACAGTTTTTGCGGAAAGCTCATTCAAATCGAGTCCGACGAGTCGCGCTTGGCTTCTTGATTTCCGCGCAAAATCAGCAATGGTGCGGAGCATTGCGCCCGAACCTGCACCAACGTCAAGCACAGAAAATTCGCGCAAATTTTTTGCTTTAATCTCACGCAAAAGTGTTTCGCGCATCGCACGTTCATCACCTAAATAACGATTAATAAAACCAATTTCGTGCAGAAAACGCTCGTATTCTTGAGGTGTATAATCGCCCGTGTCAATGCGTTCGAGGTCTTTGCTTCTGACTTGAAACATATTTTTTATCTTAAGATTTTTTGAAAAAAAATGCTTGATTTAAGGTTTTTTTTATGTTAGAGTTGGCAGAATCAGACGACGGACGGCGAATTGCGCTTTTTGTAAAACGACAGTTGATGAAAAAAACAAACGCAAATTCATTTCTCCCGAATCTCGACATTTCGCCGAGATTCGCCGCAAAACTACTGATTCATAAAAATTAAAAAATTAAGGAGCATCTAGTATGAAAAAAAATAGTTTATTTTTAATGTTTGCAACATTAGTGTTTGTATTTTCGGTTGGGAGTGTGAGCGCAAAATCTTTGAATTTCGCATCTTCCATTTCCGAAACCAATGTTTTTGAGAGCAATTTCGAGGTGAATAATCCCCAAAAAAGATATTGGTTGAAAATTACCAATAATTCGCGGTATGACATCTATCAGCTTTTTGTATCGAGTGCGGAAAACGAAGCGTGGGGACCGGATCAATTCGGCGATTTCGTTCTCGAAGCGGGCGGCGGAAGTTTTACTTTGACCGACCTTGTTCCGGGCGATTACGATATTAAATTTGTTGACGAAGACGGCGATGCCTGTGTTTTAGAGGACATTTCGATTTTCCAAAACAAAAATTGGGCTTTGACCACAAACTGGCTGACGAAATGCCAAGGTTATTAATCCTTCGGAAGTAAAAAGTAAAAAGGTAAAAGTAAAAAGCGCAGAAGCGAATTTTTACTTTTGCCTTTTTTAATTTTCAAAGGCTTCTAAATATTTAATGCCTGAGCCGGTATTGAAAAGAACGATTTGCCCATCTTTTTTTACTTCGCCGGTTTCGAGCAATTTTTTGAGTGCGGAAAGAAGCGCACCGCCTTCGGGCGCGGCGAAAATTCCTTCGCTTGCGCCGATTTCTCGGGCATCCGCGACTAATTCTTCATCGGAAACGGCGACGGCGGTTCCGCCGGATTTGCGTAAAATATCGAGCATTATAAAATCGCCGACGGCTTTCGGCACGCGCAAACCTGAGGCGACGGTGTGCGCGTTTTGGATGTCTGCCCCGTGATTTAAGTTTTGATGAAAGGCTTCGACAATCGGCGCACAACCCATCGCTTGCACGGAAATCATTCGCGGACGTTTCGCAGAAATCCAGCCCATTCGTTCCATTTCGTCAAACGCTTTCCACATTCCGACAAGTCCCGTGCCGCCACCAGTCGGATACAAAACGACATCGGGCAAAGTCCAATTCATCTGTTCGGCGAGTTCGTAACCCATTGTTTTTTTGCCTTCGATGCGGTAAGGTTCTTTCAAAGTCGAAACATCAAACCAGCCTTCTTTTTCTTTGCGTTCGGCGACAATTTTGCCGCAATCGGTAATCAATCCGTCAATCAAATTAACATTTGCGCCGAGCGCGATACATTCGATAATACAAGCCTTCGGCGTATCTTGCGGCACAAAAAGATGACATTCCATCTGCGCCAAAGCCGCGTAAGCCGCCAACGCGCCCGCCGCATTTCCGGCAGACGGCGCGGCAACTTTTTTGATGCCCAATTCCTTCGCCATCGAAACCGCGAGAGCCATTCCGCGAGCTTTAAAGCTCTGTGTCGGGTTGAGCGATTCGTCTTTGATGTAGAGATTTTTCAAATCATATTTTGCGCCGAGCGTTTCAGCTTTTTGAAGCGGTGTCCACCCTTCGCCGAGAGATAATTGATTGCTTTTATTTTCGACAGGCAGAACTTCCGCATAACGCCAAAGCGTTGAAACTTGTGCTTTTAGAGATTCTTTCGTCAAAGTTTGCGAAGCCTTTTCCAAATCGTATTCGACCATCAAAGGTTTAGCGCAATGCGGGCAGAGATTGTAAATTTTGTTCGGCTCAAATTTTTCCGCGCAATTCGAGCAATAAAGATGCGTTACATTCATACTTTGAAGTTTCGGGGTTTTAAAGCCGAAGTTCAAGTAAAGAACCCTATCGTTTAGGTCAAATGATGCGCCGTTTAGGTTCGACACCTGAAATTTTAGGTTCAGAACCTAAAATTTTACCCCTAACAACCTAAAATTTTAGGTTCTGAGCCTAAAATTTTGGGTTGGAGACCTAAAACTTTACCTTTCAGACCTGAAATTTTAGGTTACAAACCTAAATGATTGATGATTCGACCTAAACAATTATTCATCGGATAAGATAATGTTGTAATAATTGGGCTATTCGGATAAAATCTAGCTGTTTCAAGCAAATAATGACAACAAATAAACGAAAATTCAGTCTCGTTCTCATCAAACCTTCGCATTACGACGATGATGGTTATGTAATTCAATGGTTTCGCTCGGCAATTCCGGCGAATTCTTTGGCGTGTCTTTACGGATTGGCTTTGGAATGCCGCGAGCAGAAAATTTTGGGCGAAGAAACGGAACTTGAGATTCACGCTTTTGACGAAACGAACACAAATATCAAAATCAATAAAATTGCGTCGCTGGTTCAGTCGGCTGATGACGGAATTGTGATGCTTGTCGGCGTTCAATCAAATCAATTTCCGCGTGCGCTTGATATTGCTAAACCTTTGCGCGAAAAAGGAATTAAGGTTGCCGTCGGCGGTTTTCACGTTTCCGGCACGATGGCGATGTTGAAGGAACGCGACAAATATGTTCAAAGCGCGATTGATTTGGGCGTTTGCGTTTTTGCGGGCGAAGCCGAAGGACGTTTCGGACAATTTTTGAAAGATGTTTCGGACGAAAATCTCCAACCGATTTACAATTTTATGGACGATTTGCCGAACATCGAAAATGTCGCTACGCCGCTTCTTCCGGCGGAACGAGTTCATCTGACAGCGGGCGCAACAACGAGCTTCGATGCGGGGCGCGGTTGTCCTTTTACCTGTTCTTTTTGCACGATTATCAATGTTCAAGGGCGAAAATCGCGCCGACGTTCGCCCGAAGACATCGAAAGATTGATTCGTGCAAATGTCGCTCAAGGCTTGCATTCGTTTTTTATTACCGACGACAATTTTGCGCGAAACAAAGATTGGGAAATCATTTTAGACAAACTCATTCATCTGCGCGAGACGGAAAAACTCAACATCAGTTTTATCATTCAAGTTGATACTTTGTGCCATAAACTCCCGAATTTTATCGAAAAATGCAAACGCGCCGGAGTCAAACGAGTTTTCATCGGTTTAGAAAACATCAATCCCGACAGTCTTTTAGGCGCAAGCAAACGACAGAACAAAATTACCGATTACCGTGCAATGCTTCTCGCGTGGAAAAAGGTTGGAATCGTTACATATTGCGGCTATATTTTGGGTTTTCCCGGCGACACGCAGGAATCCGTTTTGCACGACATCGAAATTATCAAAAAAGAATTGCCCGTTGATTTGCTCGAATTTTTCTATTTAACGCCGCTTCCGGGTTCGGCTGACCATAAAAAATTGCACGAATCTGGAATTGCGATGGACGAAGATTTGAACAAATATGACCTCAATCACGCCGTAACCGCGCATCCGAAAATGTCGCAAACCGAATGGGAAGAAACTTACCGAAAAGCGTGGAAAACTTATTACACCGACGCGCATATCGAAACCGTTCTGCGCCGCGCTATCGCCACGGGAACGAGTCCGGGCAAGACGATGTTTTTCATAACGTGGTTTAACGGTTGCATTGACATCGAAGGAATTCACCCGCTCGAAGGCGGATTTTTGCGAAGAAAACACCGCAAATCACGCCGCTCAAGTCTGCCGCTCGAAAATCCGCTCGTGTTTTATCCGAAAACTTTTCTTGAAACTTTGTGGAAGCAAATCCGCTGGATTTCGCTCTATTCGCGTCTGCGCCTGATTTACCGAAAAGTCCGCAAAGACCCGAAAAAACTCGAATATATGGATTTGGCATTAGAACCCGTAAGCGACAACGAAACCGAAACCCGCGAACTTTTCCAATCCGAAGCCGCACATAACTTTGTTGAGAAACTTCACCGCAACGAAAAGATAAGGCACGGCGAAACGGTTTGAATTTAATCAACAGACACCCACTTGAGATATGAACGCAGAAAAATTCAAAGAACAAATTGACAAAAATCTTTATGCTCTGATTAAAAAAAGCGGTTTCGAGAGAGTAGGAAATAGTTTTGTTCGAGAAGATAATATTAGTCAACTTATTATTCTTCGTTTCAATGGCAGTAAGTTTGCCTCTTTGAATCAGTTCACAAGATTTACTCTTTGCTTTCGTCATAAATTTTTGCGCGACATCTGGGAAAAATTCCCCCCATCTCCACCGAGAGAAATTTCTTCATATCCCTTCAGAGTAAAACCCAGTGAACTTGGCAAAATTGACATTGATAAATGGAAATATAATTTTGAGTTAAATTGTAACGAATATGACGAAATAAGATACGGAGAATCGGATAATGTTAGTGGGTTTTTAAAAGAAATAGGAACTTTTACTATTACAAATGGAATAAGATGGGCGGAGACACTCACACCAAAACAATCTTTGATTCTATTAGAAAAAGATAATTCGGGATCATTCGTTGATAAAATGTGGATTGAAGATTATCAAAACTATTTGAAAAACAGTTAGAGAACCGGAAAGTTTAATCAATGCCGACAATTTTTTCACACGCCTTTTTCGCCATTGTTGCGGGCAAAGCATTTACCGAAAAATCGGTTTCATTTTGGTTTTGGTTTCTGACTGCTCTTTGCTCGGTGATTCCCGATGCCGATGCCGTCGGTTTTGCTTTCGGCGTGAAATATAACAGTCTTTTCGGGCATCGCGGGCTGACGCATTCGATTTTTTTCGCGCTACTTTTCGGCGGTTTTATCGCCTTTCTCGTCCACAAATTTTTGCCGACTGGCTTATCATTTACAAAACTTTTCGTTTATTTTTCGCTCGTAACTTTTTCGCATACTTTTCTTGATATGCTGACCGACGGCGGTTTGGGCGTGGCTTTGCTCGCGCCTTTTAGCAACGAACGATTTTTTCTGCCGTGGCGACCGATTGAAGTTTCGCCGATTGGTTTAGATTTTTTCGGCAATAGAGGTTTAATCGTAATTTCAAGCGAAATAATTTGTATTTGGATTCCGGCGTTAATAGTTCTCGCTTCGGCAATGATTATTCGCAAAATTCGGACTAAATAATCGAAAAAAAATTAAACTTTCTCCAAAACAATCGCCGAATTTTTTGAGCCGAAGCCGATGCAGTTGCACAAAGCGATTTTGACATCGGCTTTTTTTGATTTGTTCGGCGTGTAGTCTAAATCGCAATCTGCGTCGGGTTCGTCTAAATTTATTGTTGGGGAGATGATATTTTTGTTTAAAGCTAAAAGCGTTGCGCCGATTCCTGCCGCGCCGGATGCGCCTTGTGGATGTCCGATTTGTGATTTTGTGGCGGACATTTTTAATTTATAAGCGTGTTTGTCGAAAGCGAGTTTGATGGCTTTGGTTTCGATGCGGTCGTTTAATTGCGTCGAAGTTCCGTGTAGGTTTATGTAATCAATTTCTTCGGGTTTGACATCGGCATCTTGCAAAGCCAAACTCATCGCCCGCGCCGGTTCGATGCCGTTTTCTTCCAAACGGACGCGATGATAAGCGTCGCACGTTGAACCGTAGCCTTTGATTTCGGCGTAGATTTTCGCCTTTCTTTTTTCGGCGTTTTCTAAAGTTTCCAACACAAAAACCCACGCGCCTTCGGCAATTACAATGCCCGAACGATTTTTATCAAATGGACGCGAAGCCTTTTCGGGCGCGTCGTTAAAATCCCGCGTCAAAACGGTCATCACATTAAAACCTTCCAAAATTCCACGCGCCAGCGGCGAATCCACACCGCCCGCGAGCATCAAATCTTGTTTGCCTAAAGAAATATGTTGTGCCGCGTAAGCAATCGCGTCAGTCGAAGAAGTGCAACCTGTGGAAACGACGTGCGAAAGTCCGTGAAGCCCGAAAACCATTGATAATTCGGAAGATAAACCGCCGTGAGTTGAAGAAGGAATCGTGTAAATACTCGCTTTCGAGGCTTCGCCCGTGAGCCAGAAAACGTATTGTTTTTCAGTAAAAGAAAGTCCGCCGCCGCCTGTGCCGAGAACGACTCCGAAAGCGCGGCGTTCGTCTATAGACAATTTTTCGATGTCTATTTGTGAATCGGCAACCGCTTCACGCGCCGCCCGAAGCGCAAGCGGCACGGTGCGCGGAACGTGCTTGCGGTCTTTTATATTCAATTCCGCCCGCCAATCAAAATCTTTAATTTCGCCCGCAATCGTTACTTCCGCACCCGAAACATCAAAACTTTCAATCCGCGAAACGCCGCTTTTTCCCGTTTCAAGCGCATTCCAAAATTCATTTTTCCCGATGCCGATTGGCGTAACGCATCCGAAACCCGTGATGACAACCCGACGCGGTTTTGTGAAGTTTTTGAACATAAAAGCTGGCACTCACTTTGTTCGTGATTGCAGATTACAAATTACAGATTACAGAAAAATTTGTGATTTGTAATCTGCAATTTATAATCACAAGGGAAAACGAGTGCTTGCGTTAAAAAAAAACGGCTTCAAAATGAAACCGTTTTCTGCTGAAATAAATTTTATGGGGCGGCTAGAGGGAATTGAACCCTCGACATCCAGAACCACAATCTGGCGTTCTAACCCCTGAACTATAGCCGCCGTATCTGGATTTTTGATTTTAGATTGCCGATTTTCGATTTTACCTAAAACCAAAATATATCTTACAATCAAAAATCAAAAATCAAAAATCAAAAATTGAAATACCCCCGGCACGACTTGAACGTGCGACCCACAGCTTAGAAGGCTGTTGCTCTATCCAACTGAGCTACGGGAGCATAAAAAGAACGAATAAAAATCTTAGCGATTCGGGAGTTTTAAGTCAAATTAAGAAGCATTTTTGTATTCGGCGGTTTTGAGTTTGACTTCGACTCTGCCGATTTCGGCGTTGATTTGCGAGCGCACGGGAATACGGCGATTGTCATCGGTAATCCAAATAATCATACTACCTTTTTGGTCAATTAGACGGTCTTTGCCGAAGATTTCCGGTTCAACGCGAAAGCACCAGACTTTTCCGAAAATTGTTTTTTGTTGTTCGCGTTTCGTAACCCGCACGGGAATTTTATAAACGAGTCCGGTGTCGCTGACGGTTAATTCAAAATTTTTGCCGACTTCGAGCGGCATACTTCGCAAAAGATAAAGTCCGCTGATAAAATCCTGTGTTCCCGTTTCGATTTGCGAAGCAACTTTGCGCGGCGGGCGAGCCGTGTCTTTCGGGTCAATTTCAACGTAAGTTACCTGTTTGTTTTTATAATCGAAAACCGCTTCCGATTGGCGCACGCGGTCGTTTTGAACATCATTTTTGACGCTTTTCAAGATGTCAAGTGTTTTACTGTCAATGGTTGATTCGATTTCTTGAAGAAATTTAAATCCGAAAAGCCCAATGAGCGTTCCTTTCGATTTGGCGCGGGATTTGACAAAAAAATTTTCACCGTCAGCTGCACGCTCAACCGAAAAAACAAGGTCGGCAATGGAAATGCCGCGCAAAATCGCTTTGCTGAACTTGCCTTCATAAGTGAGAGTTTCGCCGATAATGTAAGATTTTATTTCGTCATTATTTTTTTTGGTCTGCGCCGAAATTGCCGAAAAACCGAGCGCGAAAACCGCGAAAAGCAAACACGAACGAAGAAGAATTTTTTTCATAAATTTTACCGCCGGCGATAAATTATTATACATTTTACACTCGGCATTTTGCATTATTTTTCAGAAGTTTTTTTTGATAAAAAATGTAAAATTTTACACCGGATTTTCAAGACGCGCTCGAATCGCATCAAAAACCGTCGAAACTTTGATGTCCATACAAATCCATCTGTTGCAAGTGCGCCGATGACAATTTACACGGCAACCGATGTCGTTTCGTTCAACACATAAATCTTGTGCGTTCGGACTGCCATTGCGCCACCATTCGGTCGGACCGAAAATTCCGACAATCGGCGCACGAGCCGCAACCGCAAGATGAGTTGGCGCAGTATCGCCGCCGACATATATTTTTGCGTGTTTCGCCAATTCGAAAAAACCTTTCAAACTCGGTTGGGTCGCTAAAATTTTGCCCGATTTATTGTTTTCCAACGCTTTTTCCGCAAGTTTTTTTTCATTTGGCGCAGTTGTAACAACGGAAAACAAACCTTTTTCTTCCCAAAGTCTGTCTGCCAATTCGCCGAATTTTTCCGCGTGCCAGAGCTTTGTAACCCAACCGCCCGCCGGATTTAAGATTGCAAAATTTTCACCTGTTTTATTGATGATTTTTTCTGCTTCGGCTTTATGATTTTCGTCGGTAAATATCGGAAATTCAAAATTTTCGGTCGGCACGGGAATTTTCAGAGCTTTTTCAGCAAGCACCAAATTTTTGCGGATAATGTGTGTTTGCGGCGGAATTTCAAAAGTTTTCGTAAGCAAAACACGGCTTGAAGGTTCACGCAAATTTAATTTTGCGAAACCGAAAATCCGTTTCGCTTTGGCAAGTTTTGCAATCGCCGCGGATTTCCAAAGACCTTGAAAATCGAGTGCAACATCAAATTTGGATTTTCTCAGTTCGCCTAGCTGTTTCGCGGCTTCAGGCAAAATTTTGCCGATGATTTTGCCTTTGCGAAGCGAGCGCGTATCAACTTCGATTAAATTGTCCAAAAGTTCATTACCGCGCAAAATTTCCGCCGCACGTTTTTCCGCCGCCCAAGAAATCTCGGCTTCGGGCAAAGCACGTCGAATCGCCGCCAGCGCAGGCAAATTATGCACGATGTCGCCGATACTGCTGAGTTTGACAATGAGAATTTTCATTTGCAAATCATAATCTTAGACGCTTACCGCTTGTCAGAACAAGGAGCGGTAGCGACTTGGCTTTTCAGAAATCTCCCAAGCAGTTGCCATTCCTTGTTCTGATTTTTTGAATAATGTATGATTTAAACACCCCACAAAAATCTCTGGAATTTTTCGCTAAAATAAGCTATCATATAAACTTAGGGCGATTTGCCCGCAAACCTTTCTCCCAAATTCGGACTATGAAAGAATCGAAACGTCCGCCACGCGATTTGCGTCCGGCACTGGTTTTTTTGAGCGGTGATTTGCTTGCCGTGCCGATTCCGCTTGAGCGCGAAGAAGTCATTTTAGGTCGCGCTCTCGAAGCCGATGTGCGAATAAACGACAGCAAAGTTTCGCGCCAACACGCCAAGCTCACAACAATCTTTAAAGCTGACACCGGCGAGCGGGACTATGTTTTGACCGATTTGTTTTCGCGCAACGGCACTTTTGTCAACGGCGAAAAAATCACCCGCGAAATTTTGCAAAACGGCGATAAAATTACCATCGGCGAGCATATTTTCCGCTTTGATTTGCTGGATGAAATTGATTTGGAATATCAAAAACAAATTCGTCGTCTGCTTTCGCACGACGATTTGACCGGACTTCTTTCGAGTCGGTCTTTTTTCTCGGAACTCCGGCGCGAAGCGGCACGGGCAAAAGCGGAAATCCGCGGTTTTTGCGTTTTGATGATGGACATTGACCACTTTAAATCGGTCAATGATACTTTCGGTCATCTGACCGGAAGCAAAACTTTGGAAGAAATTGGTCATTGCATTATGCAAAATTTGCGAAGCGGCGACGTTGCGGCACGGTTCGGCGGCGAAGAATTTGCGGCATTTTTGCTTGATGCGTCGCTTTCGCAAGCCATCGTTGCGGCAGAAAGAATTCGGGCGGAGATTGAAAGCAAAGAATTTAGCGTGGTGCGACACGGCAAACCTTCGGAAACGCATCGAATAACAATCAGCATCGGCATTTCATCATATCCGATGGATTCAAGCGATCCTATCGAACTTGTCGAACTTGCTGATTCCGCGCTTTACCGTGCCAAACGCGAAGGCAGAAACCGTGTCTGTGCTTATCGCGCTTTGAGCGAAGAAGAATTACAAGAAGGTTTGCCGGCAAGAGAATAATTCAAAGTTCAAAGTTCAAAGTTCAAATAATAAGACCTTGAACCTTGAATTTCTTCAACTTTTGCAACTTTTCAATAAAATTCAACGTGAAAGCAACTGCTAAAAGCCTTTAGTTTGCAGTTGCTCTTTTTTGTTTGATAAACTTTCTTATTCTGCGGACAACTGACAACAGACAAAGGACAATCAAAAAACAGTGATTACAAAAATCAATCTTGCCAGTAAGCCTTTTCGGAACAGGACGCTTCCGTATATTATTTCGCTTTTGCTTCTCGCGTTGGCGGTAGCAGGCACAGCTTTGGCATTTACCAAATGGCGTGATGTGAAACAAAGCAATGATGTGGCGATTATTAAACTCAAGCAAATGGAAGACGAACTCAAAGACCTCAGCCGTAAAAATGACGCGGTTCAGCAACAACTTCCGGCGGACAAACGCGAATTGTTGATTGCCGCGCACAAACTCGTGGCAAATAAATCGTTTGGTTGGTCGCGTTTGTTTTCTGATTTGGAAACGGTTTTGCCCGGAAGTGTCAGCGCGTCCCGCATTGCAGTTGAAAATGTTTTCAAAGATGGAGACCGCATTAAAGCGCAACTCGAATTTGCCGTTTTGAGCCGTGATTATCCGGCGGTAATGGCAATGATTGATAATATGAACAGTTCGGGAATTTTCCGCGCCGAACTTCGCAGTCAAGATTTACAGCAAACCGATAGCATTACTTACACCGAATATACTTTGAGTTTGCTTTACACACCGAGCGCAGGTTATTCGCCGCAAATCGCTCAAAACGGAGGTAACGAATAATGAGCGAAAATCTGAAACCGAACGAAGCGGAAAACGCTAAACAAGAACCTGAAATCGTTGTCAACGATTACGATTCGGCGGTTGTCGTTGATGAAGCGGACAGAACAGTTTTATTGACCGAACAGGAAACGATTGTTATTGAAAAAGACCCGATGATTTCGGTTGTTCCGAAAAACCGTCCGCGAAAAGTTTATGGCGGAATGTGGGGAATTCCTGAAATTACGACTGTCGGACTGGCTGGGTTGGCAGTTTTGTCGGTTCTTCTGCTTTATCTGTTTTTTGTTCTGCCGCGTGAGAGTGAACTCAAAAACAATCGTGCAAAACTCGATGAACTTGAGAAAAAACTGATTAGCGAAAGACAGCGTTACGGCTCGGCGGAAACAACCGAAAAGCGCGTTGCCGAATTGATTAACAGCGTTGACGATTTTGAAACTAGATTCTTGAAATCCGATTCAATCAGCCGTTCCGCGCTTTATCAGCAAATTAACGGTTTGATTGCGGGCTACGGTTTGACGAACACGACCGGACCTGATTATCAACGGCTTGAAATAAGTGCTTCAAATAATGCTCAAGACGAAAAAGAAAGTGGCAGAGCGAAATTTCAGAGTCTTTTTCCGGGCGATTATGTAACTATGACGGTTGAAGGTTCGTATCAAAATCTGCGGCGGTTTATTCGCCAAATCGAAACGAGTAATCAATTTATTGTCATCAGCGCAGTCGAACTCGAACCGGCAGATTCGGAAGAGAAAAAAGATACTAAACAAACCGTCGCCGGCGGACAAACACAAAATCCGCCATTGACCGATTTTCGGAACGGCGGAATAAACCCGACACAAATTACGCAAGCAACGCCGAAACCCAAGGTTCCGCAAGGCAAAAAACGCGGTGAAATTGTTGCTTTAAGGCTTGAAATGGCGGCTTATTATCGCCGTCCGAATTTTGTTCCGCAACAAGCAATAGACACAGAACCGTAAGATTAAACCGAAATGAAACTTTTTGAAGGCAAAACTCCGACCGAAAGGAATAAAATAATCGCCGCGATTGTTCTCGGCGTGTTGGCTGTGCTAATGCTCTCATACACCTTCGGCGGAATGTTTTTCGGCAAAAAACCGACCGTTACCGTAACAAAATCGCCGACCCCGAAACCTTCCGGCGCAAATAACGCAACGAAGAGTGAAATGCCGTCGCAATCGGAAATATACGCGAATTATGCTTCTGTTCCGGTTGATTACAGACCGGGAAGTTTATACGCGCCCGAAGCAGGCAGAAATATTTTCGCTTTCTACGAACCGCCGCCGCCGACTCCGTATTCGCCGACACCGACACCGATACCTACGGAATTCCCTGTGCAAACTATTGTTCCGACACCAACGCCGCCATTGACGATTTTTACCGCAACAGCCGCGACCGGTGGAATTATTTATGCCGGACAAAACGGTTTTCAAATTGATGTTAGCGGCGATAAATTCACGACTGAATCACGCATTTTGCTGAACGGAATGGCTGTGCCGACGACGTTTGTAAATTCGCAGAGATTAACGGCGCAAGTTCCTTCGGATTTGATTAGAAACGCCGGAAATCTGATAATTACGGTTGCTACGCCAGACGGCAAACTTTATTCAAATCCGGTGGCGTTTAATATCCAAGCCGCGCCGCAACCGCAATTCAAATATATTGGCGTAACAATTCGTAAAGGCAATAACAACAATACCGCGACGATTAAAGAAGGGGAAAAAGAGTCGCTCGTGCGTTTGAACGATGACATCGGCGGACGTTTTAAGGTTACGAGTATTTCGAGAAACGAAATCAAAGTGCAGGACAAGTTTTTAGGTTTTGAATATCGCAAACAAATGGAATCCGCCGGCGGTGCGCTGACTTCGACGACAAATAACAATAATCCGCGCAATGTTCAAACCAATCCGAATTTTAATAACAATAATCCGACGACTACCAATCCGAATCCGAATTGTCCGCCGGGAATTCCTTGCGACAAATATCCGCTAGTTACGCCGAATAATACGATAAATAATCCGAATCAAGATCAAAGACAGAAACAAACAAAAGACGATTATGATGACGATGGAGACAATTAAAAAAGTAGCCAGTTGTCAGTTGTCAGTTGTCAGTTGTCAGAAAAACAACGGGCAACATACAACGGACAACGGACAAAAAGGAATGTCTTTGATTTCGATTATGGCGATAATGACGCTTGTTTCAGTTGCGCTTCTCGCAGTTGCACCGAGTGTTCAGCAAAATATCCAACGCGAAAAAGAACTCGAGCAAATCCGACGCGGTGAAGAAGTTGCCGTTGCAATTCAACGCTACGTTACATTTTATCAGGGCGCGAAGCTGCCGGAATCTATTGATGATTTGCTTGAAGGTTTGCCTGTCGGAACGAAAAAAGTTCAAATCTTACGCGAATCGGCGGCAATTGATCCGCTTAGTGAAGACGGCAAATGGAAGCTCGTGCCAATGAATAAATTAGCCGGATTTGCCCGTCGAGTGCAAAATTACAACAACGGATTGTTGCCGACTTCGGACAATATGCCGCGCAACATTTCCGATCAGGTTGGCGCGTTTATTACCAACACAAAACTCGATAGTGAGGACAATGACATAACCGATGCCGCTGACGGCGCAGACGACGAAAGTTTTGATACCACCGACACGCCTTTTATCGGTGTTGTCAGCCAAAGCCAAAGCCGATCTGTTGTTGCCTATTACGGACTTGAAAACCACAGCAAATGGATTTTTACTCCGCTTTTCCGGGGTTCCGGTTCAGCCCAAATCAACAGTAACAGCGGCGGCGGCAGGACAAATACTGTTATTAGATAGAAAATGATCAGAGGATAATTTCTCCTCGTTTTTTTTACATTTCCACATCTTTCCCATTTTCCGCTGTCGGATTGTCGGCGTTTTGGACAATAATCGAGCCGGGCGGATAGAGTTCGATTTCGGATTTATTCAATGCTTCTTTGATTGCCGTTGCCGCTTCGTCAACGGCTTTCATAGCTTTGTGTTTATTGGTATCAATCCAAAAATAAATCGAAAGTTTCACGCCCTCTGCCGCTAAATCCGTAACATAAACTTCCGGTTTCGGTTCGTCTGTAACACTCTCCAAATCGGTTAGAGCCTGCGAAATTTTCGATTTCGCAGTTTTGATGTCGGCTTCGTAGCCGATACTGATTTGATGTTTCATCCGGCGTTGTGCGCCTGCTCCGCGAATTGTCAGCGGTTCGGAATACATTTCGCCATTCGGAATAATTATCATTTCACCGTCATCCATTCGCAAAGTAGTGGCACGAACGCCGATATATTCGACTTTTCCTTGCTTATCTTTGATGAAAATATAATCGCCGATATGAAAAGGCTGTTTCCATAAAATCAAAACGCCCGACAGCAAATTGTTCAAAATATCTTTGGTCGCAAAGCCAACAATAAACGACGTAAATCCAAGCCCTGCAATCAAATCGCCAAACTTAAACGACGGCACAATAACTGTCAAAGCCGCAAAAATACCAATCACGAAAATTGCCGCGCCAATCAAACGGCTGATTAAAACACGCAGACGATTATCTAATTTTGCACGTTTTGAAGTCGCAAAAAAGATACTTTTGAGAAGTTTTGCAAATAGCCAAAAAACAAATAAAACAACGATTCCCGCCGCAATTAAAGGAAGTTGTTCGATTGCCGCAACGAGCAAATCGTTGATTGATTTATACGCCACTTTCGGCACTTGCGAAGCGTCTTCAATGACTTTTGTGGCTGTGTTCGAGTTTTGAAAAAACATAATTTTACCCCGTATCTGGGAATTTGGTATTACTATAAGGGAAGCAATTCCGGTCATTCAAGTTGCTTGACTTTTTTCTAACTTAGAGTTAGAATAGTTCTAAATCAGGTTGAAAACTATGGGTATGCACAAAACAAAAATTGATATAAAGAAGGGGAATCGGGAAAAAATCATCGAAATCTTAAACGCACGGTTAGCGGATTCGAGCGATTTGAAATCGCAAGCGAAACAAGCGCATTGGAACGTCAAAGGAATGAGTTTTATTGCTTTGCACGAACTTTTTGACCAAATTGCAACGGAGGTTGAAGGCTACACGGATTTAATCGCCGAACGAATTACAACACTTGGCGGAACGGCACTCGGCACGGTTCGCGTGGCGGCATCAAATTCGTCTTTGAGCGAATATCCGCTCGAAATCACGGACGGCGCAGACCACGTTGATGCGCTTTCATCCGCATTGGCGGATTTTGGCAAAAAGGTGCGCCAAAACATTGATGACACAGACGAACTCGGCGACAAAGACACCGCCGACCTTTTCACCGAAATCTCGCGCGGAATTGACAAATCGCTCTGGTTTGTCGAAGCGCATATCCAAAGCTAATTGTCGGAAAATTTAACAAAAAAAGCGGAAACTGCTTACGGTTTCCGCTTTTTTTGTTGCTTTTTTTCGCTATATTTCGTATATTTTAGCGCACTTCTAATTTTAATTTACACGCAAAAAATATATGAATCCAACAGAACAAAAAACAACCGTTTCCGAAGCCGTCCGCAAGCATAAAGAGTTTCTTTTTCCGGCGGTGGCGACTTATTATCAAGAACCAATCGCGCTCGTCAAAGGCGAAAACGAATACGTCTGGGACGACGCGGGTAACAAATATCTTGATTGTTTCGGCGGCGTTTTGACCGTCAGCATTGGACACGCAAATCCGGCGGTCAATGAAGCCGTTATCAATCAAATCAATAAAATTTCACACACTTCAACGCTTTATGCCAATGAAAATCAATCGAATTTGGCGGAGAAGTTGGCGGAAATCACGCCGGGCGATTTGAAAAAGTCATTTTTTACCAGCACCGGAACCGAAGCTGACGACACGGCGGTTTTTGCGGCAAAATTGGCAACAGGACGGCAAGAAGTCATCGTTTTGCGCCACAGTTATTCGGGCAGAAGCGCAACGGCTTTAACAAATGTCGGGCAACACACTTGGCGACCGCTTCCGGCGCAGGTTGCCGGAGTTGTCCACGCCGCCGCGCCGTATTGTTACCGATGCCCTTTCAAACTCGAATATCCGTCTTGCGATGTGGCTTGCGCCAAAGACATCAAAAACATTATCGAAACCACGACAACGGGCGAAATTGCCGCGTTTATGGCTGAACCGATTTTGGGTGTCGGCGGTTTTATCGTTCCGCCGAAGGAATATTTTGAAATCGCCTACGGCATTGCCCGCGAACATGGCGGCGTTTGCATCGCGGACGAAGTTCAAACGGCTTGGGGCAGAACGGGCGACAAATGGTTCGGCATTGAACATTGGGGCGTTGTGCCGGACATTATGACTTCGGCAAAAGGTTTGGGCAACGGTGTTCCGGTTGCTTGGACGATTGCCACGCCAGAAGTTGCCGACAAATTCCCCGGCGTAACATTTGCCACGTTCGGTGGAAATCCCGTTTCGATGGCGGCTGGATTTGCGGTTATCAAATTTATTGAAGACCACGATTTACGGACAAACGCCCGAATTGTCGGAGGTTATCTGCGCGAAAGATTTGAAGAATTGCAGGAAAAATACGAAATCATCGGCGATGTTCGCGGAATGGGTTTGATGCAAGCCATTGAATTGGTTGTGGATAGAAAAACCAAAGAGCCGAATCCAAACGCAGTTCTGAAAGTCTTTGAAGAAACCAAACGTCAAGGCGTTCTCATCGGCAAAGGTGGACTTTACGGCAACGTCATCCGCACGGGAATGATGCTCAATTCAACGAAAGACAATGTTGATGAGTTAATTGACGCGCTCGATAAAGGTTTTGCTTTGTGTTAAGTTCCGATTGCTTAGATATTTAGGCGCGTTTTTTTTACCAAATATGATGACCAATAAAATTTTCAAATCATTCGTTTTACTTTTGCTTTTGAGCGCGTTCGCGTTCGGACAAGATAAAGTCGAAATTCTCGATAAATACATCGAAGCGGCGCGGAAAAATTGGAACGTGCCGGGAATGTCGGTTACGGTTGTGCGCGATGGCAAAGTGATTTTGGCGAAAGGTTACGGTGTGCGCGAATCGGGCAAAACGGCGGCGGTTGGTGCTGAAACGCTGTTCGGTGCAATGTCCACGACGAAGGCGATGACCGCCGTAGCGATGGGAATTTTGGTTGATGAAGGAAAGGTCAGTTGGGACGATAAAGTTACGAAACATCTGCCCGATTTTCGCGTTGCCGATTCGTATATCACCAACGAAATCCGCGTCCGCGACCTTTTCACGCACAACGCCGGAATGCCGAACGCCGATTTTCTCTGGGTGCGCGACGAATTAACGGCGGATGAGATTTTGAGCCGGATGCAATATTCAAAACCGTCATATCCGTTTCGCGCCGGATTCGTTTATCACAACGTAATGTATCTCGTCGCCGGAAAAATCATCGAAAAAGCGAGCGGAATGACTTGGGAAAAATTTATGACCGAAAGGGTTTTCGCGCCGCTCGGTATGAAAAACACTTTTCCGACTCTGAACGCCTCAAAAAATTATCAAAATCGCTCGTCGTCGCACGTCGAACTCAAAAATCAAATCACGGTCATTCCCGAAATGGAGGTTGATGTCGCCGGTCCCGCCGGTTCGGTTTGGTCAACGGCGGACGACATCGGCAAATGGGTGAATTTTACGCTTTCAGGCACGACTGCTGACGGAAAATCTTTGCTCAAACCCGCGACTTTTAACGAACTTTTCAAACCGCAAGTTATTCTACCTGCAATGTTTTATCCAACTTTTCAGTTGATAAAACCGCGTTGGACGACTTACGGACTCGGCTGGTTTCAACACGATTATCGTGGGCAGATGGTCAATTTTCACACCGGAAGTTTGACGGGAAGAACGGCGATTATCGGCTTACTGCGCGACAAAAAAATCGGCATTTATGTTTTCGGAAATCTCAATCAAGAACAACTCCGCCACGCACTAATGTATAAAGTTTTCGACCTTTTCGCCTTCGACGATGACAGCCGCGATTGGAGCGCAGAAACGAAAAATCTGTATGACAACATCGCCGCCGAAGCCGCCAAAAACGTCGAAGCCCAACGCTCAAAACGCCAACCAAACACCAAACCGACGCTCGCGCTCGACGCTTACGCGGGCAAATATTCCGACCCGTATTACGGCACAATCGAACTCGAAATCGTCGAAGGAAAACTTCGCGCCCGAATAGACCGCGAAACCTACGCCGACCTCGAACATTGGGAAAAAGACTCGTTTCTGGCGAAATCAAACAAGCCTTGGCAAGGCGAAAGCCTGATGAGATTCGAGGTCAAGCCAGACACCAAAGAAATCGAATTGATTTGGGGCGGACAGAGATTCAAACGGCAAGCGAAGCCTTAAATTTTGAAAATCGGCAAAGACATCGGCAAAAAACAGCTTAAAAATTGAAATTCGATGACGAAACGACCAATAATTTACAGTATTTAGCCGAAAAAAGAAATCGGCAATTTTAATAAAAATATGGCAAAATTCAAACAACCAACTGAAAAAGATTGGCGAAAATTATATGAATTAGCGGCAAAGGTTAAAGAACTCGCGCCTTGGGAATTTATGGAAGAAGTGGATTTTTTCGGCGTGAAAAATCCCGAAACCGACGAAATCGGGTTTATCAGCGTGATGGGCTTGATGGGTGAACATCTTTCGATTGGCGTTTATCTAGGCGCGGAAGGTTTGTATGGCTATTGGAACATTTCCAACCCGGCGACGGGACTCGAAAACAATCCGTTGGCATTGTTTGACGTGCCGCAACTGCAAGCCTCGTTTGAAGACCGCGAACAGCTTGAAAAACAAGACCGCGACGTAATTAAAAAACTCGGTTTGAAATTTCGAGGCAGTCAAAATTATCCGCAATTTCGGAGCATCAGAGCGGGTTTTATGCCGTATTTTGTAACTCAGGACGAAGCCCAATTTTTGATTTACGCGCTGGAACAAACTCTCGAAACCACGCCGCGAATCCGTGAGGACGAAATGCTTTTGCCCGACCCGGACGAAGATTTGTATTTGGTCAGAGTTTCGGAAAAAGGTGTGTGGCGCGACGAAATTATGAACATTCCGCCGCCCGAAGAATTTACCGTTTTTGTTGATGCGCCGAAAGAAATTGTCGCTGAATTAAAAGACTTTCCGCAAAAGAAAGGTTTGGTTTTGGAGATAGATTTCGACTACGCTCCGATGCCCGTCCGCGAAAAAAATCAGCGTCCGTTTTTCCCGAAACTTCTAATAATTACCGAAGCGAGTCGTGGAATGGTTGTCGCTTTTGAAATGGTCAAACCGGAAGAAACTTTGTTGGAAACGCACGAAACAATTCCGTATCATCTGGTCGAAAATTTGCGAAAACTCAGCGTGCGCCCCGAAGAAATTCGCGTCAAAAACGAGATGCTTTTTGAAATGTTGCGCGGTTTTACCCAACAAATCAACGTCAAACTCCGGCAAACCGACGAACTGCCGTCAATCGAAATGGCGCAAGAGGCAATGTTCGGCTTTTTCGGCGGTGGCGGAATGTTTTGATTTCAAGTCCGCGTAGGCGGACGAAAGCATGTAGCCACAGGCGCAAGCCTGTGGAATTGAGGAAAATAAATTCAAGCCCGCGGCGGCGGGCGACAGCGTTCAATTAAAAAGGTAAAAGTAAAAAGCAAAAACAAATCGCCTGATTTTTGCTTTTTACCTTTTGCCTTGTTCACGCTGTCGCTATCTGACGATAGCTCGAATGTTATCTTGGCGATGTTCCCGTAGCTTGCGCTACGGGCTACACGCTCTTGCTCGCCTACGCGAGCTAAAATCAAAGTTGAAAAATTCAAAATTTGAGGAGAATAAACGAAATGAAAGATAGATTTGTCAAAGTTATGCTTGTGATTATCGCAAGTTTGTTGTTTCTGAATTGCAACAAAAGTAACACAGAAAATATCTCCTCTAACATTAGACCTCTTGCAAAAGAAAATTAGATAATTCAATGTAGAAATATAATTTTA
>CAZJQP010000013.1:0-37522 GCA_964548225.1 uncultured Blastocatellaceae bacterium
TGTGTTGATGGTTGAGCGTTTTGACACACTCCTTAACAGTCGTGTTTCTGCCATTAACAGTCGTGTTTCTGCCATTAACAACTGTGTTTCTGCCATTAACAGCTGTGTTTCTGCCATTAACAGTCGTGTTTCTGCCCTTTTCTACCATTTTTTCCATAGCTCATTCAAAATCTGCTCTAGGATTTTATCTCGTAAAAAAAAAACTTGCAAAATCGGAAACTTGGTGTAAAATAGCGGTTAATCGAAGCAGATGCACGGCGAATGTGAGATAGATTATTCGCTTAAATCAACATTTCGATTCATATTTGCTTCGGGAAGTTTTACCCAAATTCAAAAAACTAAAGGAGAAGATACAAATATGGTTCCATCAAGATCGTGGTTTCCGCAAAGCCTTCCGGCGCGTGCCGAATGGTTTCAAAATTTCGCTACTAATTTCGCTACCGTTGCCATCCAACTCGGTTTTACCAACGCCGACATTCAGAGTGTCAATAATGACAATGCGATGATACAGTTTCTTGCCGATGCCGACACGCAAAAAGATGCGTGGGGCGCGTCGGTTACGCAGTTTATCCGCATCATCACGCAAGGCAATATCGGCGAACCTACGCCGACTTTTTCCGCGCCGCCAAATTTATCAAACCCCGGAAGTTCGGAAACCGGAATCTTTGAACGGCTCAATAAATTGCGTTCAAAAATTTTTCTGGCAAACGGTTACACCGACGAAATCGGCGCATTGCTGAAAATTTTGCCGAAATCTTCGGACTCGGTTGTTCCGGCACAGGTGAAATTGACTCTGCAAGGATTTCCGGCGACAAGCAACGCAGTTTTTTCGGCAGTCGTCGGCAACCGCGAAAATTCGGATGCGTGGGACGTTTATGTTTTACGCAAAGGCGCAAACAGTTGGGAATTTGTCGGACGCTATAACGGCAAATCCGCTGATGTGCAGGTTACTCTTACCACCCCCGGACAACCCGAACAACTCCAAGTCCGCGTCCAAGGCAGAAAAAATAACCAAAACTACGGTCAACCGTCTGATGCCATCGAATTAACCCTGAACCCCTAGTTAGAAGAGGAGAAGAGGAGAAAAGGAGAAAGGGAGAAGAGGAGATTTTCTTTGTCTCCTTTTCTCCTCTTCTCCTCTTCTCCTCTTCTCCCCTTCTCCCTTTCTCCCCTTCTAACTCAGTTCTCTTCCGGCGAATTTCGATAAACCTTCGTAACCGTCAGACGTGAAATCGGGATTAAGGCTTCGGAATTGGATAAACCTTCAAATTGTTGGGAGATTTCTCCCGCGTGAGATTGTAAATATTTTAAGAAACTTTCAAATTCTCTCTGCATCGCGTCCATTTTTTCGCGCATATTCAAAATAATCTCGACTCCGGCAAGATTTACCCCCAAATCTCGCGTCAAAGCCAAAATAACTTCCAATCTCTCAAGGTCGCTGTCCTCATAAAGCCGCGTGTTCCCAATCGAACGCGAAGGTTGCAACAATCCTTCGCGCTCATATAGCCGAAGCGTCTGCGGATGGATGTCGTAAAGCTCCGCAACTGCGCTGATTGTGTATGTTTTAACCTTTTTTTTCATTTTTAATGTTTAGATGTTAGGTTTTAGGTGTTAGGTTTTAGGTCTTGAAAACACAATCCTAATCCCTAACACCTAAATCATTCCAACCCCATCGCTTTGCGCGGGTTTTCGGGGTTCGCTTTTTCAAATTGGCGCAAGATTTCCTTTGTTTCTTCCGAAATGATGCGCGGTAATTTGATTTGCACTTCGATAAATTGGTCGCCGCGCAAACTTGGGTTTCTCAAACTCGGAAAACCTCTCTCACGCAGTCGAAACTTTTGCCCCGATTCCGTTCCCGCCGGAATTTTTAACTGCGCTTTGCCTTCCACCGTCGGAACTTCAATCTTTGTGCCGAGCGCGGCTTCGGAAATTGTTATCGGCATTAAAACGTAGATGTTATCGCCCTTTCGTGTAAAAAACCGATGCTTTCCGACATTCGTTAAAATAAATAAATCGCCGGATTCTGCGCCCAAACGTCCGCCGTGTCCTTTTTTCGGAATCCGCACCCGCGAACCTGTGTCAACGCCAGCCGGAATGCGAATCTTAACTTGTTCGTTTTTCGGCGTAACGCCTTTGCCATTACATAAACTGCAAGGTTGTCTGCGTCTGCCCGTGCCTTCGCAGTCGGAACACGGTTGCGAAAATTGAAGTCGTCCGCCGGTTTTCATTACTTGCCCCGAACCTTTGCAGGTTGAACACGATATTACCGGACCGCCCGTGTCGCCTGCGCCTTGGCATCGAGAACATTGTTCACTTCGGTTGACGGTGATATTTGTCGTCAATCCCGTAAAAGATTCTTCAAAACTCAAAGCCAAAGGAATCTCGATGTCGCGCCCCTTTTTCGGCATCGGTTTCGGCGGCTCCGGCTCACGCGCCGTTTTGCTCCCGCCGCTAAACAAATCCGAAAAAATATCGCGGAAGCTCGACGAACTGCTGCCCGAACCGCTCGACTCGAAGTTAAATCCTGAAAAATCGAAATTCGATGCGCCCGAACCGCCGGTCGCGCCCGTCCCGTAAGAAGAATTAACGTCGAGATTATCGGCATAATATCCGAAACGATCAAAAACTTTTCGTTTTTTCTCATCCGAAAGCACATCGTATGCTTCTTGGACTTCCTTAAATTTATCTTCTGCCGCCTTATCGTTGGGATTTACGTCAGGATGGTGCTTCCGCGCCAACCGACGATACGCTTTTTTAATCTCGTCTGCTTTTGCGTCTTTTTTTACACCGAGAATATTGTAATAATCTTTTTTTGCCATTTGTCAGTGGTCAGTGGTCAGTGGTCAGCAGTCAGTTGTTTTTGCAACGGACAACTGACGACCGACAACAGACAAATTCTATTTATCAAAACCGAATGCGAATTTCATCGCTTCAAAAACTTCCTGCATTCTTTCTTCAGAAAGATGTGTGATATATGCTCCAACTTTTTGTTTGGAAATTGTTTGAATGTTGTCAATATTGATGACACATCCCTTTTCCATTCCGTCATTCTCATCGAGAAAAACCTGTGATTTAAGTTCACGAATCGTGCTTGTAATCGGAATTACGGTAACGGCATTTAATTCGTTAATCGCTCCGGTTCGAGTTAATATCAAAGCCGGACGAATTTTATCGGGTTCTTTAAATTTAATTTTATGAACATCTCCGCGATTCATTCATCCTCCCAATATTGCACTTCTTCCCATTCTTCAATTTCCTCAATGGCTTGAGGATTTTTTCTATATGCTTCGGCATACATTCGGGCAACTTCAGCTTCGCGCTTTTTTTTTCGTGCAAGTTCCAAAAAGGCTTCACGAAAAACATCGCTACGATTTTCGCGCAAAATTTCGATGGCTTTGTCAACTTCAGCCAAAGTTTTTTCGTCAATTTCTATTTGAACAGTCATAGCTTTTGAAGTATCGCAAAATCAGCCGTTGTTCGCAACACAAACAACGGCTGATTTTCAATCAAAAGAAAAGCAAGTTTTTACTTTTTACTTTTTCTCTTTATCTTCTTCATCAACATCAACGTATTCGGCATCAATCACGTTGTCGTCCGAAGCCGTTGAAGTCGAATCGCCGCTTGCGCTTGCCGAAGATGCTTGTTCGCCTGTTGAAGCGTCGCCGGTTGGCGCACTCGTTTGGCTGTAAAGAACTTCCGCCAATTTGTGCGAAGCGGTTTGCAGACGTTCAAACGCCGAATTCATCGCGTCGGCATCTTCGCCTGCCAGAGCGGTTTTCGATTCGGAAATTGCCGTTTCGAGTTCACTTGTCGCACCCGCATCGAGTTTGTCTTTGTTCTCGCTGAAAGTTTTTTCAACCGAATAAACCAAACCGTCAAGACGATTTCGCGCCTCGATAGCTTCTTTACGCTTCGAATCTTCACCCGCGTGCGCTTCGGCATCTTTCATCATCTTGTCAATTTCTTCTTTCGACAAGCCCGACGAAGCCGTAATCGTGATTTTCTGTTCACGTCCCGTGCCAACGTCTTTCGCCGAAACATTGACGATGCCGTTTGCATCAATATCAAACGTAACTTCGACTTGCGGAACACCACGCGGTGCCGGCGGAATTCCAACTAGATGGAATTTTCCGAGCGTTTTGTTATCGCTTGCCATCGGACGTTCGCCTTGCATAACGTGAACTTCGACCGAAGTTTGATTGTCCGAAGCCGTCGAAAAGATTTCTGATTTGCGCGTCGGAATCGTCGTATTGCGCTGAATCATCTGTGTCATTACGCCGCCCAAAGTTTCAATTCCGAGCGACAAAGGCGTAACGTCAAGAAGCAAAATATCGGTTTTTTCGCCGCCGAGAACCGCCGCTTGAACCGCCGCACCGAGCGCAACAACTTCATCAGGATTCACGGTTTTGTTCGGTTCTTTTCCGAAATATTCCTTTACCATTTCCTGAACTTTCGGAATACGAGTCGAACCGCCAACCAAAACAACTTCGTCAATCTGACCTTTTTCTAAACCTGCGTCTTTAATCGCTTGCTCAACCGGTGGCATTAGTCGTTTCAAAAGCGGCTCAACCAATGCTTCAAATTTTGCTCTGGTTAATTTCAAAACAAGGTGTTTCGGTCCCGATTGGTCAGCTGTAATAAACGGCAGATTGATTTCGGTTTCCATCGCGCTGGAAAGTTCGACTTTTGCTTTTTCCGCCGATTCTTTCAATCGTTGTAAAGCCATTTTGTCAGTCGTCAAATCAATGCCTTGGTCTTTTTTGAACTCGTCAATAATCCATTTAATCAACGCTTCGTCAACATCGTCGCCGCCCAAATGCGTGTCGCCGTTTGTTGATTTTACTTCAACAACGCCTTCGCCGACTTCCAAAATCGAAATATCAAAAGTTCCGCCGCCAAAGTCGAAAACTGCAATAGTTTCGTCTTTTTTCTTATCCAAACCGTAAGCCAAAGCTGCCGCCGTCGGTTCGTTGACGATTCGCATCACTTCAAGACCGGCGATTTTGCCCGCGTCTTTTGTCGCCTGACGTTGTGCGTCGTTAAAATACGCCGGAACGGTGATCACGGCTTTATCAACCTTTGCGCCCAAGTAATCTTCCGCCGCTTTTTTCAATTTCTGCAAAACCATCGCCGAAATTTCCGGCGGACTGTAGGCTTTGCCCTGCGCGTCCAATTTCACATCACCGTTTCCTGCCTTTTCGACCTTAAACGGCACTTGTTTGATTTCGCCCGAAACTTCATCAAATTTTCGTCCCATAAAACGCTTAATTGAATACAAAGTGTTTTCGGGGTTTGTTACGGCTTGGCGTTTTGCAACTTGTCCGACAAGGCGATTGCCATCTTTCGTAAAAGCGACAACCGAAGGAGTCGTGCGCCCGCCTTCTTCGTTTGTAATTACGACCGGTTCGCCACCTTCCATTACGGCAACGACCGAGTTCGTTGTTCCTAAGTCAATTCCTATAATTTTGCTCATTCTTCAAACTCTCCAAAAAAAATAAAATAATTACGATAAAAATTTTAGCTTCATTGAGCTAAAAAAAATATAATATATGAGTGTATCTTTGTCAAGTTTATATGAGCAAACAAATATAAACCACAAATAAAGCAGATTGAACAATCAACCTGCTTTATTATATATGTCTTTAATTTAACTAATTTTTTTCTTGGCGGTCGGCTTCGCGCATTAAATTTGAAACGTGAAAGATATAGTGAACTCCCGATAAAACAGCTACAATCGCAACAATTAAATGCGTTGCCTTTAGATAAAAAGTAATTCCTGAAACGGCTGAAATCAAAATCAGCGTAACCGCCGAAACTTGAACTAAAGTGCTGAACTTACCAAGCCACGAAGGCTTAAAACCTCTAAAATTCGTAGTTATAAATATGGCAACGGCAGCGGCGATGATCAAAATATCGCGCCCGATAACAGCGGCAGTTACCCAAACCGGAACGCGGACAAAATCTGGAATATTCGGCAATAATAAAACAATAAAAGCAGTTGTCATCAAAAGTTTATCGGCAATCGGATCAAGAATCGTGCCGAGTTCGCTTTCCTGCTTGAATCTTCTTGCCAAAAAACCGTCAACTCCGTCGGAAGCTCCGGCAATTACGAAAACTATTAAAGCGGTTCCGGTGTAGCCGTAATAAAGCAAGCTCGCAAAAACCGGAATCAGTGCCATTCGTAGAAAGGTGAGTAAATTTGGAACAGTTAAGATGTTTGAAGCCATTTTTTTAGATTACAAAATACGAATTATAAATTACGAATTGGTGATAACAAAATGGTTATTCGTAATTTGAAATTCGTAATCATTTACAAAAAAGTTCAATAGCGGAAATTTCGGGGGGACAGCCGAACCGGACGGGCAGAACAACTGTGCCGATGCCGCGGGTAATATAAATTTGAGTGTCTTTTCGCCGATGCAATCCATTTTTAAGTTTGCGGCGCGGCAAAATTCTTTTATCCTCATCGCGCAATTTAACTTGACCACCGTGAGTATGTCCGCTTAAAACCAAATCAACTCCGGCACGGGCGGCACGACGCACAAGAATCGGATTATGTGCGAGAAGCAGTTTCATCTCATCGGGGAACGCGCCGCGCAACGCCGATTTTAAGTCAGTTTTGCCAATCATATAATCATCAACGCCGCACAACCAAAAAGTTGCTCCTTGTGCTTCAAAGCGAAAGCCTTCATTTATTAAGACTTTAATATTTTCCGTTCGGAGCGCGGTTGTAACTCTCTCCGCATCAGTCCAATGATCGTGATTTCCCAGACACGCAAAAGTTCCGAATTTTGCTTTCAATTTTCCCAAAGATTTAGCCATCGGTTCAATAAATTCCGGCTCGTGCGAAACATAATCGCCTGTCAGCACAAACATATCAGGCTTTAATTTGTTGGAAATTTCAACCATTCGGTCAATGTGTTCAAGCGATGTGAACGGGCTGTGATGAATGTCGGAAAGATGCACAATGCGAAAATTATCGAGTTTTTTCGGCAAACGCTTCAAGTTGATTTTGACATTTTCAATCATCAAAGAGTTGGCTTCATTAATCGCATAACGCGCAACTTGCGAAAATTTTCCGGCAAAATCGCGCAAAGGAGTGTCCGTTCCAACCACTGCTTGGAGTCGTTTCGATAACCTTGCTCTTTGTGCGCCCGTTAATTTCATCTTTCCAAATTTTGATGCTGAAAATCTTTTAGAGGTGTGTGGAGAAATTAGAACATCTTTCACGGGAAATGTCCAGAATTAAATAAAACTTGAGAAATGAGAATTAATAATCAATCGTCTCACTTCTCATTTTTCAGTTTGCAATTGACTACAATTGCCAGAAAACCGGAACGAGTAATATTGCCGTGATAAAAGTAATAATTGTCAAAATTGTTCCGATTTTGACGAAATCCATAAACTTGTATCTGCCGGGCGTATAAACCAAAACACAAGCCGGTTCCAGAGGCGTAATGAAAGAAAATGAAGCGGCAAATGTTACGGCAACCGCAAATGTTCGTGGATTTAGTCCAAGCGCAACGGCGGTTTTTACGGCGACCGGCAGAACAACGAGCGCGGCGGCTTGATTCGACATCGGTTGAGTCAGCAAAACCGTTAATGCAAAAAACCCTGCAAGCACGGCAACTGCTCCATATTGTTGAAAATATTCGACAATTAAACCGGCAAGATATTTATCAGTTCCGGTTTTTTCCATCGCAATACCGAAACTCATCATACACGCGATTAAAACCAAAAGTCGGAAATCAATCAAAGAATAAATTTCCGAATGCCGAACTGTTTTAGTTGCCAAAAGCAGTAAAACTCCAAGTAAAACACAAATTGCCAATGGAATATCAAAACCAATTACGAGTTTTGAAAGTGAAAGCGTGAGAAAAAGTCCGAAAGCCGCCAATGCCCATTTGCGTTTTTCCGTCCGCATACTTCCAGCTGAGACATCTTCTAAAAGTAGAATTTCCCCCGCAGAAACCAAAGGTTCAATTTTTTTGATTTTCCCTTGAACAAGCAAAACATCGCCGAATTTTAAACGAACTTCGCTTAATTTTTCGAGAAAAGTTTCGCCCTGCCGATTGATTGCCAAAACGGTTAAATCGTAATTTTGACGAAATTGCAAACTCTTTAAGTTTTGCCCGACGATTGAAGAATCCCGCATCACCATTACTTCAAAAAGTTCAATGTCGCCGCCTTGCAAAACCTCGTCATTTAGTTTGAAATCGGCTTTTATTTCGAGTCCGGCTTCGGTTTTAATATTCAAAATATTTGCCAGTCTGCCCTCAACAATCAAAAGGTCGTTAAGACGGATTCGTTCCCGCGATTGTGGCGACATTATCGGTTTATTGTCACGGATAATGCCTAAAACATTGAGGTCGAGTTCACGGTTTAAATCGGCTTCGCTCAAGGTTTTTCCGATCAGATGCGAACCGGGCAACACGAGAAGTTCCGAAATATATTCGCGGATTCTGTATTGGTCTGTAAAAGAATCTTCGCCGCCAATACTTGGCAACATTCGTCTGCCGACGAAAAGCATATAAATCATTCCGACAAGGAAAATCAGCACACCGACAGTCGTTAATTCAAACATTGAATAGCCAACCATTCCATAACGCTGCATTGCGCCGGAAACCGCCAGATTTGTTGAAGTTCCGATAAGCGTGCAGCTTCCGCCAAGGATTGCCCCGAAAGCAAGAGGCATCAAAAGTTTTGAAGGTGGAATTTTGGCACGTTCAGCCAATCCGATAACAACCGGCAGAAACATTGCGGTCGTCGTCGTGTTCTTCAAAACCGAAGCCGCAACCGCCGCAATTGCCATAATTAAGGCAGTCAGAAAAAGTTCGTTATTTCCGGCAATTTTGTAGAGTCTGCGCCCGATAAGATCAACCAATCCGGTTTTTATCAAGCCTCCGGTCAGGACAAAAAGTCCGCCGATAGTAATAATTACGTTGTCCCCAAATCCTGAAAGTCCTTCGTTGACAGTCAAAACGCCGCTTAAAACCAAGCCGATGACTAACAAAATACCGACAATGTCAACAGGAATTTTTTCAGCCCCGAACAGAATTAGCGCGGCAACTAAAAATCCTAAAACCAGAAATATTTCGACAGTCATTCCGAAATCATAGCTGATTTTTTTGGTTTTGAAAAGAAAACTATTTGAATTCGCACTTTTGATTTTATTTGTTAAATTAAGGCAACGAATGAAGTTATGAAAACTTCAAACGGTCTGGCATAATTTTGTCCGGCAAAAAGGAGAAAAAATATGAGAAAATTAAATATTTTGGCGTTGTTAATAATTATTGTGGGAGTGAATGCGGTTTTCGCGCAAACAAACACCCGAAATATTAGTATGAATAAAGAATTTACGCTTTCAACAAAACAAAAAGGTTTTTACAAAACCGGCAAAATCACGCTTGAATTTGTTTCCGTGTTGGAAGATTCGCGTTGTCCGGTTGATGTTGACTGCGTTTGGGCGGGCAATGCAAAAGTTCAGATTAAGTTGAGCAAAGGCAAGATGGCGGCGCAAGTTTTTGAGTTGAACACAAATATCGAACCGAAAAGCATTACATTTCAGGGGTATAAAATAGAAATTACGAATTTAACTCCCGCATTAAAATCGGATGATGATAAATCTAAAATTAATTATTCGGCGAGTTTTATGATCAAGAAATAAGCGGGTGAGTAACATCAAAAAGTTCTGTAACGCTTAATTTATCAATTATTTATTGGCATTACGGATCAAAAGTAGCAACTCAAGAAACATTTTGCCTTATTTTTCGGCTTGATCAATTATAATAAGCATCAATTATCCATTATTTTTTTGTGGTTCAAAGCGAAATACTGCCGGAATAATTGATAATTGATAATGATTAATGGATAAATTAAGTATTTTGGCTTTCTATTTTTGATTTACCTTGGCAATTATCAAATATTCCGGCGGATTTTTGTTTTCAAGGGTTAAAAAAAATAATTATTTGACAGTAAAAAGCCGCCATTCTCCGGCAATATCGGAGAAAGTTTTTCTGATATTTTCTTTAAATTCGAGTCCTGAACCGGCAACTAAGTCCTTGACGGTGCGCGAGGCGAGAATTTCGCCTTCGGCGGATTCCTCCGCAATTTTTTGAGCCAGCGCGACGGCTACACCGCCGTAATTTTCGCCTGAAACTTCGCACTCGCCGGTGTGAATGCCGGTTTTCACGCGCAAATTGAGCCTCTTGGCAGAATCATTGATGGCAATCGAACAACGAATTGCCCGCGCCGGTCCGTCAAAGACCGCCAACAGACCATTTTCGTCAAAAGAAACTTCCCTGCCCTTAAAAAGTTCGATTTGGCGGTGAACGTAAACGCCCGAACGCTCGATAAAATCTTCCCAATTCGTCATCTCCAGAGCTTGTTCTTGCGGATTAATAATTTTTACGCTCAACACAGTCGCCAAAACGCGGTCAATTTCTTGTGAATGGCGCATTCCGGTAAGAAATTCCTCAATCTCGTCTAAAATTTCGTCTTGTTCGCCGACAAACGGAAGATGGTCAATGCCTTCGAGTTCAACATATTTGCAAGCGGGGACAAGCTCGGCAACGTAGCGACCTTCCTCAACTTTCAAACATAAGTCGCCGCTTCGATGAATGACGAGCGTCGGCACGCGAACCGTCGGCAAAACATTGCGAACGTCAATCTCGGCATTCATTTTGGTCAGCGCAACCGCCGCACCGGGACTTGCGCCCATTCTGAGATACTCCGCCCACCAATTACGGAACTCCTCATCGTTTGCCATGGAAGGCGCACGTTCTTCAATGCCGACAGGTTTGCCCCAATCGCGCCTCATCATTTCAAAAAACCTTTCGCGGTCTTCCAGAGAAACGCCCCACGGATAATCTTCGTCCTTAATTCTTTTGGCGTAAGTCCCAATCATTACTAATGCCGTTGTTCGTTCGGGATAAGTCGCCGCAAAAAGTGAACACATCGGTCCGCCTTCCGAAACGCCGATTAAAACCGCCCGTTTTGAACTCACTGCGTCCATAACGGCGTGGACATCTTCCATTCTTTGCTCCAGTGTGGGCAATTCTGAGAGCGGAACTCTGTCCGAAAGTCCCGTGCCGCGTTTGTCGAATAGAATCAGGCGCGAAAATGAAGCCAAACGATTTAAAAAAGCGGAGAAAGACGGATGTTTCCAGAAATATTCGAGATGCGAAACCCATCCCATGACAAAAACAATATCCAAATCGCCTTCACCGACGACCTGATAGGCAATATTGACATCACCGTTTTCGACGTAATGCGTCTCCGGCAAATGAGGCGAAAGCGAGACGGGAAAATTAGGCGGCGCAGAGATTTGATTTGACACCTCAAAAATATTTTCACCGGCTTCTATTCTTTCTTTGTCTTCATTTTCTTCGATTTCCCGAATCAAAATCCGCGCTTCGGTGCGTTCAAAAATTTCGGTGTCGGTGTTTGACAAAGAAACGGGCGCAATAAAACGGTAGCCATACTTCGGGACGGTTTCGATAAACTTCGTATCTTTTTTTTCGCCTAAAATGCGGCGCAGAATCGAGATATTTTGCGCGAGATTGTTTTCCTCAACAAATGCGCCTTCCCAGATTTCGTCCATCATCCGTTCTTTGCTCAAAACTTTTCCGGCGTTTTCGACCAGAAGAAGAAGCGTGTCAAAAACTTTCGGCGACATTGAAATAATTTTCGTTCCGTCAAAAAACAGACGCTCGGCAACATCAAGCCGAAACGTGCTGAAATTATAGATTTTGGCGGGCAAATTGTTCATCAGTTTCTTCTTACTTTTGACAATACTTCGACGATTATTATTTTTAACTAAAATCTCTTGAATAATTGATAGTTGAGAATTGGAATTTGATAATTGGCGCGTAAAAATACGGCAAATTATAAATTTTTAATTATCAATTATCAATTATTCGAGAAGTTATTACCTTATTTTTTTATCCGATTATTTATATTAAACGGTTCTTCAGAAAAATTTCATAAAAATTTCAGAAAAATCTAAAGATTTCCCTTTGTGATCCGCAGTAAAAAGTAAATGCGCCCCAGTTGCGGGAAATAATTAGAAATATTAGCGCAGTTTTACGAGAAAACACAAAATTTTTTTTACGGGGAAAATTTCATTTGGAAATGAAAATTCAAAAACAGAGAGAAATCATCATCGAATTTGAGCGCGTTCAACTTATTCGGAAACGTGCGAACACACATTTAATTGCCTGCCGCGAATGTCGGCGCGAAGTTGATTTTATTCCGATTGGCGAAGCGGCAAAACTTTTTAGCGTTGAACTCGAAAAGTTGTTTCAATTTATCAAAATCAACTGCTGTCATTTTGAAGCGGGTGCGGACGGAGAAATATTTATTTGCTTGATTTCTCTATTGGAAAGAATGAAGGCAAATACGAACATCTCCCAAATAAAATTGATTGGAGAGAAAAAATAAGGAGGTTAAAAAAAAATGTAAAGTGTAGCAATTTAAACAAAAAGGAAGCCCTTTCAAAAAAAAAGGAAGCTCTTTTTAAAAAAAAGGAAGCTCTTTCAAAAAAAAAGGAAGCCCTTTTTAAATAAAAGGAAGCCCTTTTTAAATAAAAGGAAACCCTTTTTAAAAAAAAGGAAGCTCTTTTTAAAAAAAAAGAAACTCTTTTTTTTTCGGCGGGGCGCAATAAAAACTAAAAACAAATCAAAAAAATAAAGGAGGACTTAAAAAAAAATGGCAAGCGATTGGTATCCAACAAAAATCGAATTATTACCGGAGTGGCACACAAACTATGCCCTGCATCTCCCGACGTTGCAGGCGAAATACGGCATCACGAATCAGCAGATTCAGGATGCTGAGGACGATAAAGACTGGATTGTTTATTGGGTGAATGCCCTAATTTCTATCCAACAACAACTTGATCAGATTGAGCAATTCTTTCAGCAAATTTGGAAGCTCCCGAAAGGTTCGCCGCAACCGCTTGTTCCGGCGGTTGCGCTTCCGCCGGATGCGCCGGCGGTTGTTTTCGTCGGGGTTCGTTCTCGAACACGCGAAATTGCCAAGTTTATCAAGGGCAATCCTGGCTATGCAAAAGCCGACGGCGAACTTTTGGGCATTGTTACCGCCACTTCGTTGCCGCCGAACTTCGGTCAATTAATTGCCGATTTCAAAGTGCGGACTTTGGCGAACTTTGATGTCGAAATTGTCTTCAAAAAACAAGGCGCGGACGGCATTCGCATTGAATTTCGCTACAAAGGCGGCGAATGGATTTATCTGACAACGCTCACGAGCAGTCCGGGCGTGGTGCATATTAATCCGCAAGTCGCGGGCGTTGCCGAACAACTCGAAATGCGCGGCATTATGATCGAAAAAAATCAACCCGTCGGCAATTTTTCCGACACCAAAACCGCGTTTATCGCTACCTAGAGCAGATTTGGGTAGAATGTAAGGCAGACTGTTAGTCTGCCACGCCGTCAGCGAAGCGTAACGGCGGAACAGGCTAACAGCCTGTTCTACATTTTTACCGTAAATTTAATTTGAATTTGCTCTAAACCGAAAAATTCGGAAACGCGCAGAAAATAAGTGTGATTTTTAATTCGTTTGAAACGCTTATTTTCTGCGCGTTTCCGAATTTTATCTCGTGCGCGTCCCTGCATTTCAGTTTTCATTCCAAAAAACTTTTTTTCAGAAAATTTTCAGAAAATTTTCAGAAAATTCTAAAGATTTTATCAGAACGGAAATTTTATTCTGGATACATCAAAGCCAAAACGCTTTTGAAAAAATAATAATTTTTGAGGATTACAAGTATGAAAAACACAAACTTTTTAAAAAACATCGGTCTGAGCATTTTTGCGATGCTCTTGGTAACAACAAATATTTTCGCCGCTCCGGTCGTGCGGCAAGGTTCGGGCGCAAATACGGCGGCTTTACAAGCAATCGTTGACCAATTTCGTGCCGATTTGGGCGGTGCAAACAATGGAGTCGGCGGAACATTTTTAAATGGCAGACGCGAAATAAATTGGGACGGCGTGCCGGATGGATTTGCCGAACCGAATAATCTGCCGGTGGACTTTTTTAATGTTAATTCTCCCCGCGGCGTGATTTTTAATGCCATCGAAGATGCAACGGGCGCGGGTTTGAACCAATTTGCCGTCAGTTCAACAACAGCTTCCGGCATTCCCGTGCGGTTTGGCAATATTAATGCTTCTTATTCGACAATTTTCCAAACTTTTAGCGCACAAAGACTTTTTACCGCCCGCAATACGCATATTATGGAAGTCAATTTTTCAGTTCCGGGAACAAATATTCCCGCTACGGTCAGCGGTTTTGGCGTGGTTTTCTGCGATGTTGACTCAGCAACGGGTGGTAATCGTTCGCTGATTCGCGTTTATGACATTAACGGCAGGCAACTTTCCGCGGCTTCCGCCCCTGTTTTAGATAATGGCTTGTCTTTTGTCGGCATTTCCTTTAATGCGGGCGAAAGAATTGCACGAGTTGTTATTGAAAGCGGCAATGCGGCTTTGAGTTCAACAAATACGGACGGCACGGGCGGCGTTGATGTTGTGGCGATGGACGATTTTATCTACGGTGAACCCCGCGCTTCCCAATTCCATTCCGGCGATTTTGACGGGGACGGCTTTTCCGATTCTGCGGTCTTCCGTCCGACAACCGCGACGTGGTTTAGATTAAATTCGGGAAGCAATACTTTCCAACAGGAAGTCTTTGGCTTAAATGGGGATATTCCCGTGGACGGCGATTTTGACGGTGACCGACTTGCGGACGTTGCTATCTTCCGTCCGTCCGACGGTTCGTGGTATTTTCGACGCAGTTCAAACGGCACGGTCTTCGGTGCATTTTTCGGGCAAAACGGTGATAAACCCGTGGTCGGCGATTACGACAAAGACGGCATCTCCGATATCGCTATCTGGCGACCTTCAAACGGAAATTTCTTCGTTCTCAGAAGCAGTGATAACTTTGCAACTTTCTTCGGCTACCCATTCGGCGCAAACGGCGACATTCCCGTCCAAGGCGGCGCACAATAATTCCCTGCCCCCAAACCTGCCGACAAAAAGGCGAACTCTGCGGAGTTCGCCTTTCTTAATTTTTTCTTAAACGAACGGAAAAATATAAATAATCAACGCCTGAAATAATTAATAATTGCCCGCGAAATAAACGCGCATTACCAATTATTAATTATTAACTATCAATTATTTCGTTCGGTGTTACACGAAAATAATTTTGTATTAGTTAAAAATAAATATGTTCGCTTAAATTTATACAAATACTTATTTGAAAATTTTTCGGAAGCCGTCAATCAATAATTTCAGCCCGAAAATTACAATTTAAAGAATCTTTCACGCAAAATTCTCGATTGCAAACGGCTTGAGGTTAGCTTCTGCCCGTTTTTTAGAGTGATTTCATAAATGCCGCCGGGCATTGGGGAAATTTTTAAGATCATTTCGAGATTTACTAAAGCCCCACGCGAAAGTCTGATGAACTTTAAAGGTTCAAGGCGTGCCTCCAAATCTTTTAAGCGATAATTGATAACAAATCTTTTATTCTGATAAGTTGTAATGAAAAGCAATTCGCCGTCAGCGACTATCGAAGCAATCTGTTGCACCGGCACAAGCAAAATTTCCTCGTTCCGTTTGACGGGAATTCTGTCCAGATAAGGTTGTCGAACCGCTTCATCATAAATTTCGGCGGCTTTTTTGAGTTTTTGGGCTTCAATTTCTCGAAAATCCTTCTGCACAAGACGTTCGGCGGCGCGTTTTAAAGTTTCCGCAAGCCTCTGTTTTTCAACCGGCTTAAGCAAATAATCAACCGCGCCCACCTCAAAAGCCTGAATCGCAAACTCATCAAACGCAGTAACAAACGCCACGAGCGGCATCTGCGATTTTCTGAGCAATTTAACGGCTTCGATGCCTGAAACCTCCGGCATTTGCAAATCCAGCAAAGCTAAATCAGGCTTGAGCTTTTTGATTATTTCCACTGCCTCAGCACCATTTTCCGCTTCGCCGACAATTTCAACCGTTTCAAACTCCCGCAAAACTGATTTCAAAAACTCTCGCGCCGGACGCTCGTCATCCGCAATAATCGTCCTCAATTTTTCCATAATTAGTAAATTCTTAAATTTTATTTGTTTGCAATTCAAAAATCGGCGAAAGCGGTTTCGTTAAGAAAAATTTTCAATATTGCCGTCGTTCCTTGCCCCGCGTTACTTTTTATGTCCAAGCCGGATAATTTGCCGTAATATGAGGCTAATCTTTGTTCGATATTATACAATCCAAACCCTTCCGAACGGGATTTTTCGAGATTTGAAAAATCAATGTCCGCCCCCGTGTTTGTAACTCTTAACTCCAAAAATGTTTTTCCATCCTCAATTATTGATTTAGCGGCAATTTCAATTTTCCCGCCGGCTTTCGATTTTGAAATGCCGTGTTTTACGGCATTTTCGACCAAAGGTTGCAAAATCAGCGTCGGAATACGAATTTTTTTCAGCTTCTGCGGCACATTTATTTTAACTTTCAATCTTTCCTCAAAACGCGCTTCCTCAATTTCCAGATAATTTTCAATTAATTTGATTTCCTCACCAAGCGTTGTAAACTCCCCGACTGAACGCAAATTGCCACGCAAAAGTTGAGTGAGCTTCATCAAAGTCGAAAAGGCTTTTTCCGGCGCAGTTTGAATCAAATAACCGATTGTAGTCAGGGCATTAAACAAAAAATGTGGATTCATTTGGGCGCGAAGTGCATTAAGTTGGGCTTCAGCCGCAAGTTTGCTGAATTCCTGCGCTTGCAATTCCTGCGCGAGACGTTCGTTTGAAACCCGTAAAGTGTCAATTTTTCGAGCCGCAAGAAGCGCAGTTTGTTCAAGCATTTCAATTTCATCGGAAAGGAGTTTCCGTCCGCCGGCAAAGTTTTTCAATTTGATTTCATAAAACGGAGATTCTGCCGTTGGAACAAAAATTAAGGCTTCATTTGCATCTAAAATAACACTCGGCAAAACATTTTCGCTTTCATTCAGTTCTTTCCATTTTGCTTCGCCGGACGTTAAAGCAATTTTTAACTTCTTGCAGGTTTCATCTAAAATAGTGCCGGTGTCCGTTTGTTTCTCAATTATTTGCACGATTTCAGTTCGCAAATTTTCATAATTGACGCGACGTAAAATAATTTTATCAACAAACCAAACAGCAAATTTATGAAGCTGCGGATAGCAAAGCGCAGTCGAAATCCACAGCGTCATTACAATAATGGCGGCTTGCACATCGTTTCGGTCGTGCGTTTCGTGCCAAGCAAGCAACGGAACTGCCGCGAAAACATATAAACCAAATGCCAACGCCGCCAATAAAAGCAATGAAAACGCACGTTTCAGAAATAAATCGGCAAAAGCAAAACGATAGTCCTGCAATAAAATTGCCAATGCCAATGGCAAAGAAGATTGGTGTGCAAATAGTTCGACAATTAATGAACTTTCTTCTTTTTCGCTTGAGAGATGCAATGCCGAAACCGCAAAAATCAGCAAAGCCGTAATCCAAACTGCTTTTTTTTCCAGCGTTTGCTGAAACGTGAAAACCAACAAACCGCCCAAAAGCCCAAGCGCACCGAAAGTCAAAACCCGCAATGCCAAATCAGAAGGCGCAGAATTAAAAAAAATAGCCGAATAAAAATGCAAAATGCTTGCAAACGCACTCAAAATATATGAAAAAAAAGTTAGAAAGCGCACGAATTTATTTTCTATGCCCGCATTTTTCAACGCCGAATACACAACCACCGATGGCAAAAACCCAAGCGCAGAATAAGAAATTGCCTGCAAAATCGGTAGAGTCGGAATTTGTCCGAAATCACGTCTGACAAATTCAAAAAGCTCGCCCGCGTTCCAAAAAAGTCCTAAAATTGAGGTAGTTAAAAGCAAAAAATCAATAGTTTTCGGCTTCCGATGGCGCAAAACCATTACCAAAAGCAAAAAATAAAGAGCTACGCCAACCGTAAAACCGAGCAAATTTATGAGTGATGCCGAATTGAGCGAATTCATAAAATAGTGGTCAGTGTTTGTGTTTCAACTTTCGATTCACAATCTACCACTCACCAAATACTTTAATCCAATCTTAAAGTTTCCTTCAATTCGATTTGTTTTGTTGTGTTATTTTTGTCGGTAATTCTGAGCGGAATTTCCCATTGAATAGTTTTAATCAAACAAACTCCCGTATTATCTTCGCGGCAATAATAGACGTTTATTTTTGCTTTTAGAATAGTTTCACCTTTTTTCAAAGTTGAAAAAGAAACCGTTAACGGAATACTGTTGAATTTTTGTCGGGCATTTTTGATTTTTATTGTGTCGCTTTTCTCCGTTGTGATTTCATAGCGATTGGGCGCATTTTGATTGAGATGAAAACCATTCGGGAATTTCAAATTAATAATCAAAGAATTTTCGTTTTTGGCAGAAATTTCCTGTTTGGGAAATTTTATCACCGACAAATTCGGTTCAATAATTTCACTTTCGTCAGAGTTTGGCGGAGCTAAACCTTCGATTTTGAGCGTTGAAACTAATTTGGTTTTCAAATCAACAATTCTCACCGCGTGATTATTTGTATCGGCGATATACAAATTATCATTCGCCACACTCAAACCCGCAGGTTCGTAAAATGTTGGCTGTTTGCCGTCAATTTGTCCTGAATTTCCGTTGCCGAGAAAAGTATTTACAGTATCATTTTTAGGATCGAGAATTTTTATTTTGTGATTATAAGTGTCTGCAATTAATACTTTTCCTTCATACATCTCTACACCCAAAGGATGTTGAAAACGCACTTCGTCGCCTTCCCCGTCTTGGTCGCCAAAAATAAATAAATCGCCACCGGCAAGCGTTTCGACTGTTTGTTTTTGAAGGTTTATTCGACGAATGACATTTGTTTCGCTGTCTGCAACATAGAAATTTTTACCATCGGAAACAATGCCCGAAGGTTGACCGAAAGCGGACAAGCCGAGTCTGCCGTCGAGTCTGGCTTCCGCGCCTGTTCCGGCAAATGGTTGGGCTGTTTGTTTGTCAAAATCAATTCGCCAAATTTGATGCGTTCCTGCCATTGCCACAAAAAGCGAATTTCCGTCTTTGACCAAATCCCAAGGCGAACTCAACGAAGTTTTAATACCGCCGCCTTTCGTGCGAAATTCGGCTTGTTTTCCATTACCGGAAACTGTTTCTACTATTTTCAATTTCAAATTAACGCGACGGATTGAATGATTTGCAGTATCGGCAACATAAAGATTTTCGCCATCAAGAGCCAAACCTTGCGGACGATTAAATGCCGCCGTTTGGAAATTTCCGTCTGAGAGATTTTCTTTGCCGTTGCCGATTACGTCGAGCAATTTGCCTTTTAAATCCGTAATAACAATGCGGTTATGATTCGTATCGGAAATAAAAAGCCGATTAGATTTGCCGTCTGCCAAAACCTTGCCGGGGAAGGCGAGCGGCAAATCTCCGATTTTTGCTTTTTCGAGTGCAAATTTCAAAGGATATTCACGAAGTTCGCCACGAGTGCGAAAATCCGACACCAATTTTTCAATTTCTGCGCCGATTTCATCAAATTGCCCTTCGCCAAACCAACGATTTACAATTTCACCTCTCGGATTTATCAAAACTAAGCCGGGATACGCGATGATTTTATAAGCATTCCATATCTTAAAATCCGCATCGTTCACAACCGGATGTTCGATGTCATAACGGACAATTATTTTGCGGATATTTTCCGTTTCTCCTTCATTGTCGAATTTAGCTGAATGAACACCAATGATAACTAATTGATTCGGGTATTTTTCTTCCAAACGCCTTAAATCCGGCAATATATGAATGCAGTTGATACACCCGTAAGTCCAAAAATCAAGCAACACGATTTTTCCTTTGAGGGCAGCAAGGGACAAAGGTTGGTCAGTATTCAGCCAACTTTTTCCCCCGACAAGTTCAGGCGCACGAATTTGTTGCTGTGCTTGCACAGAAAAAAAACTGCAAAAAACCAAAACCAAACTTAAAAATATCGAAATTTGAAACTTCATATTTGTAGAATGTTATTTTACCACCAAATTGTTCCATTTTTTTCGGCAAGTTTCACAAAATCTGTTTCTTTAAAGACAAAAAAGCAGAGCTATTAACTCTGCTTTTTCTTATTTCACTTCTTAATTTGTTATTCAAAAAGTCCGTCGCCGATACTCATTTTGAGGTCAAGGTTTTTAACTTTTCCTTTGCTTGAGCCATAAACTTTTACTTTCCAATCGCCCGGAATAAGAAAATCCGATGCTTTCACTTGATACGAAATTTTCATTCTTTGGCTGTTGCTGATGCCCAAAATCACCGAATCACGCGAATAACCTGTATCAGAATCAAGTTTCGTATTGCCTTTGTAAAACTCAAATTTCAGTTGATAATTTTCCAAGGTTACTTCGTCAGTATCCCAATTTGCCTGAATCGTCAAATTTCCGGTAAATGGCATCGAAATTGTCTTTGTTGCCGAGCCTGATTGAACTAAACCGAATTTCGACGGTGCAGAAATCGTTTTAGTTTGTGAGCCGGTTGTATAAAACTCAACCGTTCCGCGAACAGGCTGATTTACTTCATTATTGTTTGCTGATTCTAAATTAAGCATTTCAACTCTCCAAGTGCGAACGGTGTTTGAACCGCCGGCTGCGGGCAAATTTAATTGAAATGTTTCTTCCGCACCGCCGATTGAACGAATAACCGAATCAATTGCACCATTTGGCGAAATCAGACGAAAACGCACTTGCCGTTGTGCAAAATTATTATTTGAACCATCACGGCTTACCTTAAAGCGCACAGAAACCGGTAGCGCGTTGTGAATTGATACTTGTGTTTGTGAACTTGCGGTCGCACCGCCATTCAAAACCATTGAACGTATTTCCGATGCGAAAGACGCAACCGTCAACAAACCAACCATTACCAAAGAACTAATAACTGCGAATAATCTATTTTTCAAATTTTTCATTTCCTTTCTCCTAATATTTTAATTGAGCGGATGAACGTAAATCTTAATCGTTCAACTCACTTCACTTGTAACTGTCGGGAAACGAAAAAATGTGTCGCAAAAATTTTCACTTTTTTTGAAAATTTTTGCGACACATCTGCTAAATACAAGCAAAAACAAGTATTTACAGCCTTATTTTTTTTCTACAATTAAATCAAAAAAATCTAAATCTTCAAACTCTTGGTCAGCCTTTGCGCCTTTTAGCGTTATTTTATAAATGCCTTTGCGAAGTTTTTTGGCAGGAATCGTCAGATTCAGAGATTTTTTATTTTGGGCGTTTCGACTCGAAATCAAATTTCCGCCCGCATCGCGCATTTCGATTCGGAACTTTGTAAATTCTTCTTCGGTATTAAATCGGAGCCGCAAAAAAATGCTGCCGGTTTCGGGTTTTAAACTAATTTTGTTTGCTTCATTTCCACCGCTTCTCGAATCGGAAGAAAATAAATCCAAACGTGCCATCACCGGCGAAACTTGCCGCGGTTGCGGCGTAGTTTCGGTTTTCGGCTCTTCTTTTTTCTCAATCGGCGAGGGCGATTTTTTCGGCTCAATCGGCGTTGAATTTACGTTTGGCGAAGTATTTGAAAATGGCGTTGAAATTGGCGAAACTGTCGGCGAAGGCAACTTTGTCGGCGTAGTTTGAATATTTTCATTGTCAATTTTCACAATTTCGGTCGGACGTTGTAAAAACCAAATAAAACCGCCAATCAGCGTGAGAAACAAAACAGCAAGCGAAGCATACACCAAATTCGGAACGCTGAAAAAACCTTTCAAACTTTCCCAAAATGAAGGTGTTGCAGTTTCAGCAATCGCAATCGGTGCGAGAGATTTTTCATTTTCCAACAAAACCGCGGCGGCTTTGACTCGCGCTTGGCGGCGTTCGGAAACCAAAAAATTTTCTTCAAATTTGCGTTTTTGGGAAAATTCCAATTCATCGCGGACATATAAATCAATCAAATCAGTTTCTACTTCATCTAAAAACAGGCTAAATTCTTCGTCCGCAAAAAATCTTTCTTCCAACGCCGTTTGCTCGGTTTCGGAAAATTCGCCCAAGAAATAGCGAATTGCCTCGTTTTCATTAAAATCGTTTTTCATCATCAAAAATTTTTCTGCAAAAAGTTTGTCTATTTAACGTCTTTTTGCCTTTCTATTTTTAACTGTCATTTTTCGCAAAAATGTGTCGCATTTTTTTTTACTTTTTTTTCAGACAGCCCAAAATGCAATCTTCCAGTTTTTCGCGCAGACGCACCGCACGATTTCTGAGCGCGTTTTGCGGAATGTTCAAACTCTGTGCCAAACGCTGACGATTTTCAATTTTTTCGCGCTTTTCGCCTTGATAGTATCGAATGATAATCTCTCGATTTTCTGTTGAGAGTTCTTGCAAACATTTATTCAAACACGAAAGTTTTCTTTCATTTTCGGCTTTTTCATCGGCTAATTCTTGAGGAAATTCGGATTCGGGGAGTTCTTTTGCAAGAGTTGATTCACGAACTCGTTGTTTGTGAATTTCCAAAACCAACATTCGTGCAACACCATAAACGTATTGGCTTACATCTTGGATTTCGCTTTCAGTCAGTTTTTTGGCAATGCGATTGAAAACTTCGTCCGTGTGAGTTTCAGCGTCAAAAAATCCGCGACCTTCAAAAAACCGGATAAGATTGCGCCGAATCTTCAAATATTTTTCGCCTGCCGCCTCACGGTCTTCAGCGTCTAACACCAAAAGCAATTTATCAAATGCTTCCTGCGTCAACTGCCATTTAACTTTTGCGGTAACTTTGGACATTATTCGATTTTTGGTTTTTGGTCTTTGGTCTTTGTCTAATGATTTGAAAAAAACCAAAGACCAAAATCTAATTTATTTCCATTCGCCTTGAAAGGTAAAAGCTGCCCAATAAAACGGATTGTCCAAACCTTTTTCTTTTATCATCGAAATTTGTGCTTTTTGAAGAGCTTTCGATGGCGGCAAATTTTCCTTGAGCATTGATTGATAAAATCTCTGCATCAATTTTGAAGTTGGGCGATCATCAACCATCCATAAACTCGCAACGACACTTTTCGCGCCGGCATACATAAAAGCGTGTGTGAATCCGACCAAACCTTCGCCACGAATTTCTTCTCCCAAACCTGTTTCGCACGCGCTCAAAACTACAAGTTGGGCATTTAATTTGAAATTGTAAATTTCGTTCATACGCCAAATTCCCTCTTGCGGATTTCCGTTTTGATCAAATAACGATAGCACTACACCCGAAAGTTCGTTAAATCGAGCATCGAACGAATTGTGAGTCGCAAAATGCAAAATTCTAAACTGGCTCAAATCCTGTTTTCGCAAATTTGTTAAATTTGCGTCAAATCCGTTTGCCGTAAATCTTTTTTCTACCGGAAATAGCGGATAAATTCCCTCTGATTCCCGCCCGCTGAATACAAGCCGCGTGAATTTCCCTCGCTCAGTTGAATTGGTGTTTGGTTTGATTGCCAAAGTCAATCGCTCATCATTCAAATTAAAAACCGGATCGGCGAAAATCGCTAACTCCTTGCCTGTTCCACGCCTTTCATTTTTCCGCAAAGTTGCCAAAGCCGAAGCTGACGGAAGATTTATGATTTCATTGGTTTCTATCAAATATCGTTCGTTCGATGGCGAGTTTTTTACAACGGGCAAAGCGGCAAACGGGATGTATTGCAAAACCTCAGAACTAACAATTAAAAGTCTTTTGTTCTCAATCAAATTGGCAGCAGGCGAAATTAGAATTTTGCTTAGTTCGGCAGAGGTTCTTTGCATTTCGGAGTTTGCTTTTTGAACTCGCATTTCCGTCTGTTTTTCGGTTTCGTTTGGCAATGACTTTCGCAGTGTTTTCAACGAAACGTAAAAAGCACGCGCCAACGGTTCAATTTCCGTGCGTTTCGGCAATTCGATTACTTTGAGAGATTTTTTCTCGACTACAAACAAGAAACTGCGTTCCGTTCCGAGAGAAAATTCGAGCAAAACCGTATTTTCATCCAAAACCTTCGATTGAATTTCCGATAAATTCAATGGTTTGGCATCGGAAAAACTCGCAAATTTCGGATTTGATTCACGAATTTTTCCGACAATTTCTTGATACTCTCTTATTAAATCAATAATTTCCTTCTCAACTTCAGCTAATTTTTGAGGCGATTTTGCACCCATAATTTTTTGCCGAACCGTTTCTTTGGAATTTATAGTTTGGCGCAAAAATTTTTCTTTTTCGAGCAATTCTTTTGGAATTCCTTCGCCCAATTCGGTTTGCCCGATTGATTCGAGCAAATTTCGCGCCCGCGCCCGTTCGCTTGCTTGCAAAGCCAAAGCATCAAAACCTTTGGTTGGTTCGGCATTGTGCCGCAACATTAGCAAATCAATGTAAAACTCATTATAATCTTGGCTTTTAGCAAAAAATTTCGCTTGTAAATCTTGTCGTTTTATTTTGTTCCGTGAATCTTCAATAAGCGTTAAGGCTTGTTCAATTTTCGTTTGTGATTCGTCTAACTTCCCAAGTTTGCTTTCCGTTTTTGCGGCGCAAAGCAAGGCAACCGATTCGCCCAAACGATTTTGAATTTTCCGATTGATTTCGACCGAAGATTTACAATTTTCCAAGGCTTTCAGAAAATTGCCCGAAAAATAAAAATTTTCGCCAATACGAAACATTGCTTGAGCTTCCCAATCCGGCAATTCAAATTCTTGAAAAATCGGTAAAGCCGCCTGAAAAAATTCTAAAGCCTTTTCTCTATTACCTTTTTGTTGAAAAACAACGCCCAAATTTAAAAGTGCCATTGCTTCACGCGGCTTATTTTTCAATTCGCGGAAAATCTCCAATGATTTTGTTTGTAATTCGAGGGATTTTTCTAAATTTCCCAGTTTTATATTCAAAAGCGCAAGATTGTTTAAATTTGCCGCTTCATTTGCGCGAAGTTTGAGTTTGCGATTGAGTTCGAGCGATTGTTCGTAAAATTCGACAGCATTTGCATAATCGCCCAAATCATCATAGGCTGCGCCTAAATTGTTCAAACAAAAGGTTTGATTGATTTCATTGCCGAGCGAACGGAAAATTTCGAGAGCTTTCTTATAACATTCGATAGCTTTTTGAAATTCGCTGATTCCTTTAAAAACCGAACCCAAATTTACTAAAGTTACGGCTTCCTGTGCTTTTTCTTTTATTTCCCGACGAATATTCAGGGCTTTTTCAAGAAACTCAATGGCTTTTACAGGTTCACCTAAATCATCGTAAATCGAACCGATGTTGTGCAATGCCCAAGCCTCTTGGCTTCGGTCGTTTTCTTCTTGAAAAATCGGCAAAATCTCTTCAAATTGCTTTATTGCTTCGCGTGATTTACCCAACTTTGATGTAATTAAAGCTAAATTTCCGCCGATTTTAGCAATTCCGTTTTTATCTTTCACTTTGCGGTAAATTTCGAGTGCTTCATTACATAGCTCTTCGGCTTTTTTCAAATTATCCAATTTGTAATGAACTGCCGCTTCGTTTGATAAACTTTGTGCAAGTTGTGGAAAGGCATTTATTTCGCGGAAAATCTCGGCGGATTTGGCAAAATTTTCAATTGATTTTTGGATGTCGTTTAAGCCGATGTAAAGAATTCCGAGATAATAATAAACAAATGCTTCACCGAAACGATCTTTGGCGGTTTGAAAATGCGGAAGCGATTCCTTAAAGGCATTGACAGCAGAATTTTTTGCGTCTGCCCGTCCTGAAAACCAGACGGAAATTGCTTGATTATATAAATCTTCGGCTTTGATGCGACTTTTGTCGCTTTCATTTGCCGGACGCAATTCTTCTAATCTTATCTCAAAACTGCCCGGCGTTTTCCACATCTTCAGACAGACAATTTCAATCTTGAATTCGCCGGATTCATCCGCAATAAACGAAATTCTTTCAGGTTCTTCGGTGCTGTTGGAATTATCAACTTCAATTAGTTTGTCGCCTTTTGGTGAGAAAAACTTCAAACTCACATCTGCATTTTCCTGCCGGACGAGAAGCCGGATAAATTTTCCGCTTTCTGCGTTTATGGTAAAAATCTGTGTTTCATCTTGATTAATATTGCTTCCAAACACTTGATTTAACTCAAGTTTCTTTTGCGCCGAAACGGTTACGCACAAAAAAACGGCAAGCCAGACGGACAAGCCGATTTTTGAAATTTTTAATATTTGTCCAAACATTTCGCACTCCGTATTTTACCGAATGTGAGGAACTTCTTTTATTTTAAGAATTCTGTTTTACCAATTCACCGAACCTTCTTTGCTTGTGTCAATCTGTGCAAGTTCAACGCCTTCGTTGAAAAGAAAAATTTTCAGATTGTCAAAAAGAAAATCGTGCGAATCAGGATTTGAAACGTCCAGACCGAAATGATTTATTAACTGATTTTGTTTTTGAAGCCATTCTTTCCAGCAAGATTGGCAGATTTCGTTATAAACTCTTTGCCCCAAATCGTTTGGAAAAGGCGCAAACTGCATTTGTTCATTTTTTCGCCCGCAACGCGAGCATTCAAATTTTTCGCTTGAAAATAACCCCATTTTGTAAAAAAAACTCTCCTTAAAAATTATTGCGGAACTTCCTCCGGACTGTTGAACATCGGCGCATTTATCGGCAAAGTCAAACCTGCGCCGAGCGTCGCGGCGGTTTCTACAATCCAATAAAAATTACCGTTATCAACCGTTCGGCTTTCACTTTCCCTGAAATATAATGTTCTCTGCTTGACCATTTTTTGGGAATTCCATTGATCATAAACGACAATTCCTTTATCATTTTGGCTAATATAAACAGCGGTGTGGCGATTGTCGCCCGGATAATTTCCGGCATCGTCAAAAGTTGCAATAACCGTGCCTTTCTTAATTGCCGATTCCGCCAAACCTTTAACATATAAGCCTTTTTTCCAATCGCCCGTGCGCGGAACGTGTCCGCCGCCGACTAAATCAGCCATTTGCACAAAAGCAACGCATTCCGTATTTCCTTTTGAATTTGCATATGCATTTTCAACATTTAATTGAACTTTGCTTGTATCAACCACAAACGGCATAATTCTATTTTCTCCTTATTTATTTATCAGCTTTCTTAATCGCTTCCAAAATTTCGGAATCGTTTGGACGAAACAAACTTAACGATTGAACTTTGTGATAAGCAATTTTTCCGGCTTTATCAATTACAACGACGGCACGAGCCGAGCGTCCGGGAATCCAAGACGTAACTTTATAATCTTTGACGACTTCTCCATTTTCGTCCGAAAGTAATTTTAAGGTCAAACTGTATTTATCCGCAAAACTCTTGTGAGATTTTACGGAATCGGTCGAAATTCCGACAACTTCCGCGCCGGTTTCTTGATATTGCGACCAATTATCGCGCACGGAACAAAGTTGTTTTGTGCAAACCGGCGTATCATCACCGGGATAAAAGAGCAAAACGACAATTTTCCCTTTGTGTTTGTGCAAACTCCAGCTGTCGCCGTCTAAATCTTTCAAAGTAAAATCCGGTGCGGTTTCGCCTATTTGCATAATTTTCTCCAAATATTAATTTGCTACATTAACAAGTTCGCTTTCAAACAGATTCTTTATTCTTCCAACCGCTTTTTGCAGATTTTCAAGCGAAGTCGCATATGAAAGCCGCAAAAATCCGTCTGCTCCGAAACCTGCGCCGTCGGTTACGACAACATAGATTTCATTTAATAAAAAGTCTGCCACATCTGCCGAGCTTTTAAATTTTTCTCCATCAAGCATCTCACGAACATCAACAAAAGCATAAAATGCGCCTTCGGGCATTGCACATTTGAAACCTTTGATTTTTTGCAATTCGGGAATCAGCCAATTTCGCCGCTTTTCATATTCCGCAAGCATTTCCGAAACGGCATTTATCGAATCTTCACGGCGTTCCATCGCACGAGCGCAGGCATATTGCACAAAACTTGTCGGATGCGTCGCCGAATGGCTTTGCAATTTGACCATTGCCTTTGTCCAATCTTCGTTGGCAATTGTATAACCGATGCGCCAACCGGTCATTGCATAAGTTTTTGAAAATGAACCGGCAACGCAAACAAAATTGCGAAGATTTTCCGGCAAAACTGCCGCCGAAAATACTTCAGCCGGCGGATATGCAAAAAACAAATAACATTCATCCGTTAGCACATAAACGCCTTTTTCCGCACAAACTTCGATAATTTTTATCATCTCGGATTTCGGAATTACCGCGCCGGTCGGATTATTTGGCGAATTGATAATTAAAAGTTTGGTTTTATCGGTAATTGCCTCTTTAACTTGGTCGGCGGTTAAAATAAAATCGCTGGTTTCAGTTTCGATAAAAATACTTTTCGCGTTGCAAAAACTTACAATTTCAGGAAATGTAACCCAAAAAGGTTTTGGAATTAAAACTTCATCACCGCTGTTTAAAATCGCACAAGCCGCATTAAACAAAGCCTGTTTTCCGCCGCAGGCAGCCGCAACTTCCTTTGTTGAAATATTTGCTCCGAATTGTTCGGCGTAAAAATGCACGACCGATTCGGTAAAAGATTTCATTCCCGCCGAAGCTGTGTATTTGGTCAAACCTTTTTGCAAACCTTCAATCGCTAAATCTTTAATAAATTCGGGAGTTGGAAAATCCGGTTCACCCAAGGTTAAATCAATTACATCAAAACCTTGCTCACACAAATTTAAAGCCGCTTGCATTGCCTTAAAAGTGGAGGAAGACTTCATCCGGGCAACATTTTCGGAGACAAGAAAATTCATAAACTTGATTTTAACGCAAACCTTTTAGAAGTAAAAAAGTTAAAAGTTAAAAAATACATCGGTTTTTCCTATAAATATTTTTCCTTAAATATGGCGTTGCAATTAATTGAGTTTAACCGTGTGTATTGCGCGGGACAGAAAAATTAAGATTTTCGTATTGTCATATCTTAGTTCTTTATCAATTATTCATTATCAATTTTCCATTATTTCTTAGTTGTTAAAATCTAAAAAACTTCTAAAATAATTGATAATTGATAATGAATAATTGATAGTTCGCCTTATCTTTACAAGATAATTGCCAAATTCCAATTTTCAATTATCAATTATTTTAGAGGTTTTTACCTTTATTTTTGTGTCAGACTACTTAAGCAGATAAATTGATGTGATTTTGTAATATTTTGCGGTTAAAATCTTCAGCAAAATAATTTTAGGACACGACATAGCGACAACATTAAAGAAGATGTTTATAGGAAACTCATACACTCAAAAATTTAACTTCAATCTTTCAGAACATAGACTTTGCGGGTTTGAACAACTGCTTTCGGACGGTTCACCTCGACCTTTATTTTGCGTTTTTTGCCTGACTTTGATTCGTTGTCGGCATAATAGCTCAAATTATAAATCAGGCTTAATTGGAAGGCGATTTTTGTAAAAGTTTTCGACAAATTCTCGACCTTATCGGCAAAATAAAAATCGCCGCCGGTATTTTCCGCTAAAAGATTAAGATATTGCGTTCCGCGCTTGTAGGCATCAGTTAAAACTTCGCCTTTTAAAGTTACAATTTGCGAGCTTCCAAAAAATCTATCGGCATCTTCAAGCGTCGAATATTGAATCGGAAACGTCAAAACTCCGGCTTCTTGCACTATTCTGATGCTTTTGGAAATATCGGATTTTGAACTTGTCGTATCAATTCCATCGGTAAAAATTATCATCGCTTTTTTGCGGTTGATTTTGCGAAAATGTTCGTTAATTACCGTTTCAACCGAATCGTAAAGACTCGTTCCGCCGCCTGTTTCCGTCAAAAGAATGGAATTTTGAACTTTTTTCAGATTGTCGGCGGTGTCGTCTGCAATCAAATTCAATCTTTGGTCAAAAGTAAAAATCATTACACGGTCAATGGGTTTTAAATTTTCCAAAAATCTGATTGCCGCCGCTTTGATTTCAAAAATCTTAAACCGTGTCGAATCGCTGACATCGAGCAAAAGCGCAATCGTAAAAGGAGCGGAAACATCGTCAAATCCAACAATTTCCTGTTCTACGCCGTTTTCAAAAAGTTTGAAATCTTCCCGTTTCAAATCAATGATGCTTTTGTCGTTACGATCCGTAACTTTTGTTGGAACGGTAACAAGCGAAGTATCAATTTTGATAACTTCCTCATCCGACTTTTGCGAAAAAACAGTTAAATGCAAAAGCAAAACGAAAACTAAAATTTTGCCGATAAATTTCATCTTTCTGAATTGATTTTAACGCTACGATATTTTTTTTCGCAACTTTCTTATCTTTCAATCAATTTTCAGCAACGAAATCAATATCGCTTAATTCTTCCGAAACATTTAAAATCCGCGTTGGTGCGGCAAAAACAAAACGTTTACTGCTGACATTTATAATATAATTTTCGCCGACCGAAACATTTTCAAAACAATAAAAACCGAAAGTTGCCGTTCGTGCAGTTCGGATTGCACTTCTCGAATCAGTCAAACTCATTACGGCATTGCGAATGCCGATGCCGTTTGCCGCCGTTACGCGACCACAAACCGAAACATTCGCGGCTGTCGGGATTAAATTCGGCGGTGTCCAAAATCCGCTGTAAAGCGAATACGAACCGTTTTGCAAATTCCCGCCTGCCAATGGTTGTCCGCTCGTGTTTTCGACCGCATAATTACCGCCCGAACTTCGTGCGCCTGTGGCGACAACATTCTGCGTAATTTGATAAGTTCCGCCCGATTGCGCGTTTAATTTCACCACCGAAAAAACCACACAAAGAGACATCAAGAGCGCAAACTTTATCAAACGATTTTTTACTTTTGTCTTTTTACTTTTTACTTTCATCATTGCTCCCTGCAAACTGCCGCGTCCGGTTTTATTGAACAAACAACGGCTTTTAGTTCATCAATCTGTTTTTGCTGAGTTTCGATTTTCTTTTGTTGCTCTTCGATTTGCGTTTGCTGTTCCTTGACGGCATTGACCAAAACGGCGGAAATCCTTTCGTATTTGACTCCTTGAATCTCGCCTTGAGCGTTGTAAGTAACCAGAAGCGGTTCGACTTCGAAAACATCTTCTGCGCCGAAACCCAAATCTTCGATATTATCGGCTTTCCAACGAAAAGTTATCGGATTCAGCCGATGTAAAAGCGTCAGTCCTCCAAAATAAGGTTTTATATCTTTTTTGAATCGCAGAGAAGATGAGCAAAACAAAATTGTGCCGTTCAAATCGGCGCAGAGAGAGGACGCATTACTTGTCGAACCGTTGAGATTGCCGGACTGCAATCTTCCCATGACGGTAAAATCTCCGCGAAAATACCCCGAAGTGTTATTGGCAAGCCCGATTCCTGCAGAAACGGAAGTAATTTGAAATTTCAGTTGGTTTGCAGATGGCGCATCCATATCAAAAAACTGTAACTGATAATTTGAGTTAATGATCCAATTTCTCGAATTGTTGCCGTTATTGTTAAAAAGCTGAATTGATGCGCCGTTCGCCGATGTGCTTTCAACAATTAAAGAAGGAGCGGTAATGTCTTTGATATATAATTTTGATGTCGGCGAAGTCGTGCCGATACCTACGTTTCCGATAAATGCCGAATTTCCGACAACGTGAAAACGCGCTTGCGGAGTCGCCGTGCCAATACCGACATCAGTATCTGCCGTTGCCGTATTTACACCGTTGATACTTCCTAAAATCAGTGCATTGCTTTGTCCGACAAAGGCTTTTTGCCCGATGGCTACCGAGTTGGTAATAAAAGTTGCGCCGTCGGAATTTGCACCGAGAAGAGTATTGCCGTTTCCGGTCGCATTCGAGTTTCCGGCATTTGCGCCGATGAATGTGTTATTGCTACTACTGATGTTGGCAAGCCCCGAATTTACGCCGATAAAAGTATTCGCGCCGCCGTTGTTGTTTGCGCTTCCGGCATTAAAGCCGAAAAACGCATTATTGATGCCGGTCGCGTTAGTTTGTCCTGCCAATCCGCCGAAAAACGCATTGCCGCTGCCCGTATTATTTGCGCCTGAACCGACTCCGACAAATAAATTATTCGTTCCGCCGTTGCTTAAGATGCGGTTGCCGCCGATGTTGAATTGCGATGCCGCATTAACCGTATTTGCCGACAAAACTCCGCCCAAAGTGCCGTTTCCGCTGATATTGAAATTTGAGTTTGACTGTTGAGCGATTGAATTTTGGATATAATTCGGGCTGTTTGCTAAAGGATTTCGTGAGTCGGAAAGCCGCACATCGTTTGTTTGCACATATTGATTGGCGGCGATTCCGCCGAGTTGATTTGAATTATCGGCAGTTGCCGCATTCAAAGAACGAATCGAGTATGGCGAACTCAAAATTGCTTGTCGCGGCGAGAGAACCGTGAACGGACTCGCACTGTCCGCCGGACGCACGGAAATCTGCATAAATCGCGGATTTCCGTCAAAAACCGCCGCTCCGAATGGTAATTGAACAGTAAAAATTCCGTTTGTAACAACGATATTCGTATAAGTCAAAGTCGAGCCGATTTGATTATTGTTACCGTCAAACAGCGTGAACTGCATTTCATAATTGCCGTTTGCCGCCGCATTGCTGTCCGTCAATTTTCCTTGAAAAGTAAATGACGAACTTTGTGCATTGACGGAAATCGCCAAAACCACCGAAAACAAAAAACCGACTAAAATATAATTTAATTTCCACATAAATCTCTCCTTGTTTGAATTGTATGGAAAAAAGATTTTTGTCGGAATACCCGTTTATGCGGGAAAGTTTTCAGGAAATCAGACGCAAACGCAGAGCTTTGCCGACAGCTTCGGATTTTGAATGGACGTGAAGTTTGTCGTAGATATTGCGGATATGATAACGAATCGTGTTGATTGAAACATTGAATTGCACAGCCGCATCGCGGTAGCTCGTGCCTTTGGCGAGAAGGGACAAAAGTCGGAGTTCGTGCGGTGTGAGTTTTTCGTCCAATTCGGCGGGTTGCGCCGTTTTTTGAAACAATTTAAGAACTTTGCGGGCAATTTCAGGTGTCATCGGCGCACCGCCTTCGTGAGCTTCTTTGATTGATTCAAGAAGTTTTGCGGGCGGAGTTTTTTTTAATAGATAACCACACGCACCATTGCAAATTGATTCAAAAATTTTATCTTGTTCGGCATAAACCGTAAGCATCAAAATTTGTAAAGCGGGAAATTTTTGGCTGAAAAGTTTAACCGCTTCCGAGCCGAGCATTCCGGGAAGATGAATGTCCATCAACAAAACATCCGGCACGGCGGAAAAGCCTTTTTTGATTGAATCTTCCACCGAATTAAATGCGCCGACACAAACATAACCCTCAGTTCCGCTAATTAAAAGGCTCAAACATTCGCGTGTAATTGCATCGTCTTCGATAACGGCGGTTTTAATTTGTTCGGCTTTCATCTTATTTTTCGGTATAAACTGAAAATATTTTTCTCTTTGTCCACAGATAAGCACGGACGGCTCAGATAAAATCAAGATTAAAATTATCCGTCTTTATTTGTGTTCATTTGTGTTCATCTTTGTATTATGAAAAATTTCTACTAAATTCTAAATCACTTTTGCCCGAATCGAAACCACCCATTTATGCGGTAACTTTCGAGCGGCAATGTAAAAATCATTTTCGTTCCGGTATTTTTGTCTGATTCAAATCGCAAATCTCCGCCGATTTCTTTGGCGCGGGTTTGCATATTTGCCAATCCGCGACCACCGAGCGATTTCGTGTCCGACTTATTTTCACTTGAAAAACCTTTTCCATCGTCAAAGATTTCAGCAATTAGATTTCCGCGTTCAAGGCGAATTTTGAGCGAAGCATTTTGACATTCGGAATGACGCGCCGAATTGTGAACGGCTTCTTTGAAAATCAGATATAGATTGCGTTTTTGTTCGGCTGAAAGATGCAGACGATTTAATTCCGTCGGAGATTCAACGCTCCAATGAACGCCTTTTGTTGAGAGCGTATCGGCGGCAAATGAGCAAACACGGTCAACAACCGATTCAATCGAATCTTTTCTGGGGTTGATTGCCCAAACAATATCGCTCATCGAATCAACCAAACCGCGTGCATCAGAAGCAATTTGCGTCAGACGTTTTGCCGAATCGGGATTTGAATCGCCGTTTTGTTGTTTAACGATTTCCGAAAGCATTGAAATCCGCGATAAACTTGCGCCGATGTCGTCGTGCAAATCGGTGGCAATTCTCGTTCGCACTTTTTCGAGTTCAAGACGACGCTGAAACCGCAAACGAAGCAGATAATAAATAATTGCCACCACCAAAAGGCTTCCCAACGTCAAAAACCACCAGGTTTTCCAAAACGGCGGCGCGATGCGAAACATAAAAATTGCCGGATTCACACTTGTCAAACCTTGCGAATTGACGGCGCGGACAAAAAAACGATATTCGCCTGCCGCCAGATTTGAATAATTCACCGTTCGTTCGGGCGTTGGCTTGCTCCAATCGTTGTCCGCGCCTTCGAGTTTGAATTGATAACGAATTTGTTCGGGCGAAGCAAAACCGACGCTGAAAAAATCTATCTGTAAATTGTTTTGTGCGTAATCCAAATCGAGTTTGCCGATTTGCGGTTCGCCGAGTTCGGAAACTTTTTGTTTTTCGCCCGCAATTCTAAGTCCGGCAATTAAAATCGGCGGTGCGGCAAGCGGTTTATCTGCTTTTGGAAAAAGGCGCGAAAGTCCGTTTCGCGTTCCAAACCATAACGCGCCGGTTTGGTCGCGCAAAGCCGTCGTAACAAAATCATCTGCCAAACCGTCAAGCGTTGAAAGATGTAAAATTTGATTTGTTTCCGGCGAAATTCGGTCAATTCCGCGCACCGTTCCGACATAAATTCTGCCCAAATTGTCTTCGGTCAAAGCGCGGGCATTGTTGCTTGAAATGCCTTCAATTTTTCTGAAAACAGGCTTTTCCGACAAAACATTTTCGACAACGTGAACGCCGCTGTCGGTGGTTGTCAACCAGAGTTTTCCGGCACGATCAAGATGAAGTGCAGTAATAAAACCCGGCGGAAGATTATCGGATTTTGTAAAGACTTGAAATTTCCCGTTTTTGTAACGCGCCAAACCGCCGTGATAAAAACCAATCCAAAGATTTCCGTTTTGGTCTTCGCAAAATGCCGACGGCGATTTTCCGTTTGGGAAATTTTCCGCTTCGCCGAATTTATAAATTTTATTTTCCGCCCGCCGCCACAGATTCAAGCCTAATTCGGCGGTTTTCGATGAGCGCAAACTTATCCAAACATCGCCCCGCGAATCTTCAAAAAGCCGATAAAATGCGCCGTTTTTAAATTCTTCGCCGCTTTCAAAAATCGCCGCCGGTTTTGCCTTTGGCAAATCTTCGATTTGTTTTGAAGCATCGAACCGGAACAATTTTTTTTCGGTTAGAAACCACCAAGCTCCCGCCGAATCGAGAAATGAAATGTTTGAAGTCCAAAGCGGTGCGCCGCGATTTTCGCCAAGATCGGGCGATGCGGAAATAAATTTTTCGCCGTTAAAACGACTGACAAACCAATCGCCTTCAGCCGTAAAAATTTCGCCTTTTTTGTTCTGATAAATTGCCGAAATATCGGCGCGTCCCAAACCGTCGGCTTTTGTGAAGGTTGAAAAACCGTCGGTTATGAGTTTAAACACGCCGCTCATACTTGCGAGCCAAAGATTTCCGTTTTCGTCTTCGGCGATGTCTGTCAAAAAGTCGCCGATGCCGTTTTCCGCGCCGAAATTTCGGAAGGTTTGCCCATTGAAAACCGTCAAACCGCCGTTGGTTACAATCCAAATCCGCCCGTCAGCCGTTTGATGAAAAGCGACGACAATTTGACCGTTTAAACCGTCAGCCGTTGTGAATTTAACTATTTCGCCGGCGTTTTCGGGTAATTTATTTTTGATATTTTCGGCAAAAGGGCGCGGCGCGGCATTGGTTTCCGGCTTCAAAACATAAATTCCGTCTTGCGAAGAAACCCAGATTCTCCCTGCTTGGTCGGAAAAAACGTAAGTTGCGTAAGTTCTCACGGCAGTCGGCGGCGGAGTTGTGTAAAAAGCGAGAATTCTTCCGTCTTTGGCAATCCGCAAAAGTCCGCGATTGGTCGTCATCCAGAAAGTTTTTTCTTTGTCTTCAATAATTTGAAAAACCGAAGTTTTTATTCCATCCGGCAAAGAAATCGGAAACGGCACGGCGGAAAATTTCCCTTCTTTTTCTTCGATTCGGCGCAACCCGAAATCGCCGATAATCCATAAAATTCCGTCGCTGTCTTCAAACATTTTGCCGGAAATATTTTCGTAAATTTTTTCGGCGTTAAGCATTGGAAAATTATCCGCGTCCGATTCGGTTACAGGTGTTTTTGCGTCGAAACGATAAACATCGCCGTCTTGTCCGATGACCAAATAATCGCCGTTTCGTCGTTCGATAAAATCAAACATACTCGCGGTAGTTGCGCCATTGAGTTTATAATTTGTAAAACGATAACCGTCAAACCGCGAAAGACCGTCGCGTGTGGCAAACCAAAGAAAACCGCGCGAATCATAAAAAAGACGATTAACCGCACCGCTTCCAAGCCCGTCGGCAGTCGAAAAAGAGCGCACCGGCAATCCTTCACCAGCCGCTTTTGCGAAAAGTAAAACTAAAAAGAGAAAAATTTTACCGCTAAACTTAAAAATAAATCGTAAATTTATTTTAGTAAGTGAACAGAATAATTTTGTAAAAGTTTTGAGTCCCTGCTTCAGCAGGCTGTCCGCCAGCGAAGCGCGGCGGACAAAAGCCGCCTCAAGGCGGGACTCAAAACTTAACCGAACATTTTAATTTAATTCTGTCCACTTACTTTGCACTGCTTTAAACATTAAGATTTCCCGATTTTTTCGCGCATTTTCGCTTCGACAGTGCGCGGAATCAAGCCTTCGATGCGACCGCCGAGCGTGAAAACTTGCTTCATCAAGTTTGAAGAAACGTAAGAATATTCCTCAGCCGCCATCAAAAAGACGGTTTCAATCTGCGGTTCGAGCCGCCGATTCATCAAAGCCATTCGGAGTTCGTATTCATAATCGGCAACCGCCCGAATTCCGCGAATAATCGCCACCGCGCCCGTTTTTCGCGCAAAATCCGCCGTCAAACCCGAAAAACTGTCCACAATCAACTCACAATTTTCGTTTTCAAGCTCCGGCAAAATCTCCGCAATCATCGCACACCTTTCCTCGACGGAAAACATCGGATTTTTCTCAGGATTATTCAAAACCGCAATGACAATCTCATCAAAAAGCAACAAACTCCGCTTAATAATATCAAGATGTCCATTCGTCAAAGGGTCAAACGAACCCGGAAAAATCGCCCGCCGAAGATTATTTTTCTGTTTTTCTTTCTCGCTCATCAATTCCGCCAAATCACGATTATTTTTCGCTAAGTTTCGATTCTTTTTACCATTAAAACCCGATTTGTCATAATCACCAACTCGCAAAAAACTGATTTTTTAGAAATTAAAAATGATTTTTTACGAATTAAAAATGATTTTTTACGAATTAAAAATGATTTTTTATGAATTAAAAATGATTTTTTATGAATTAAAAATGATTTTTAATTAAGACAAA
>CAZJQP010000013.1:37622-72431 GCA_964548225.1 uncultured Blastocatellaceae bacterium
ATCATTTTTAATTCAATAAAAATGACTTTTAATTAAGACAAAATCATTTTTAATTCAATAAAAATGACTTTTAATTAAGACAAAATCATTTTTAATTAAGGAAAAATGATTTTTAATTAAGGAAAAATGATTTTGTCTTAAAGAAAAATGACTTTAAATTAAGGCAATCAAATTTTTGCCGCAATATTTCTCACTTTTTTGAACTTCTTGAGTCATCAAAACGAAATATTTTTATCCGCAAAATTCAATTTGATCTTATCGAAAAATGATCGTATTTTTGATCAGAAACGAATTATGAACACCTCATTTAAAAGATGCGAAAATACAAAAGTCGAATGGCTTACGCCGCCTGAACTCGTTAAAAAATTGGGAGTATTCGACCTTGACCATTTATAACTCAACTTAAACAATACAGCCTCGTTCACGAGGCTTTCCGCCAAAGGCGGCAATTAGCCGCGTCCATTTATGGCGCGGTCAGTTACAAAGCAATTTCCTGAAGGGCGTTTTAACGTCCTTTTTCTTCGGCTTGAGCCGTTATTTGTAAAAAATACAGAAATACGCACGAAGTAAGTGTCCGTTTTTTTTTCACGCTTACTTCGTGTGCGTTTCCGCATTTTTTTTATAGCTAAAGCCGAAGAAAAGGACGTTAAAACGCCCTTTGGTTTTAATTTAACGCCAAACCGCGCCGTGAACGGACGCGGTTAATTGCCGCCTGCGGCGGAAAGCCCGATAAATCAGGCTAAAAACCAAATTTGCGTAAGATAAATTATAAATTCAAAGTGTCCAAATTACGGCAGAAATTTTTATTTTTAAGAAGTAATTTCGTGAACAATAAATTCCGCGACGTTAAACTCCGTATCAAAAATCCAATCGTTTTCCTGCAAAAGTTTTTTCAATGCCTCATCTTCCGTTTCGACATTTTCAACTATTCCTATAACTTGCAGATTTTCTACATTTTTGCCATTTGGTGAAATAGTTTCGCCTTCGGGCGTAATAAAAATAAATTTCTTCATTTCGTAATTTTTCGATATTTTCCTCTTGAAACAAATTCAATAATATTCATATCGCGCAAAACTTGTAATTGTTGCCGAATTTTGTCTTTCACGAAATTATTGTCCGGATGTTTTGCTTTAAGCTCTTCTGCAAAATTATAAAATTCTTGCAATGAAAATTCAGTTGATTTAATTTTGTCAAGACACTTTAAAATGTCTAAAGTCCAGCCTTTTGCCTTCGGCTTTTCGTTTCTTAAGAAAACCGTTTTGCCCCAAGTTTTAAGAACATTATTTCTTTCTGTAACAACGGAGTTTTTAACAAGAAAGATTCGTCCTAACTCAGGAATTTGTTGCAAATCAATATTACAACCTGTCCAACCTGCGCGTCTTGCAGTTTCGGCTAAAGGTTTTCTCTTTTCAATTATTTCGGGTTGAAAGAAATGTTTCGGGATAATCAGAAAATCATTTACAAACCAATCTTTTCTACTGTAAGTAAGAAAGAAAAAGTTAGGATTGGCGGTTGAGTTTATTCTTTCAATCATTGAAGAATAAGCACCGTCATTTATTTTTTTGCCGAGCTTTCCGTTCTTGCTTTTAAGTTCAAAATCTTCATCACAAAAACTACAAAAGAAATCGGCAACCGGCTGATTATTCGGATATTCTTTGATTTTATCTTGTCCGCAATTTGGGCAATATGAATTTTCTTTAACCCAATTTTCAGTTAAAACTCTGGCGATTTGGGAAAAATTTTTGTATGAATCAGCTAAAGTTAAGTTAAATTTAAGATTCATATTTTTCTATTGAAAATCCCGAATATCCTTAAAAGATTTGTCTTTAAGTAAGTGGAAAAAATAATTTTTAGAAAGTTTTGAGTCCCTGCTTCAGCAGGCTTTCCGCCAGCGAAGCGCGGCGGAAAGAAGCCGCCTAAAGGCGGGACTCAAAACTTAAACAAACATTTTTAATTTAATTTTGTCCACTTACTTATCAGTAGCTGATTTTACAAAATTTTAATTATTTTTAGGCGGCTGAAAGCCGTCTTTCCGCGTTTCGCGGCAATTAACCGCGTCCGTTCACGGCGCGGTCTGCGATTGGTAAATAATTTTAGGGCGTTTTAACGTCCTTTTCTTCGGCTTTAGCCTTTCTCATCATCATCATTTGTAATCTTTTCCAAACGCTCGTGAGTTGTGCCTTTTTTGTGATGCTCTTTTTGGTTCAAAACGTAATTTATCACCCATTGCAAATCTTTTGTGCCAAAACTGACGATGCCGTAACCGCGTTGCCATTGCAATAATTTGTGATTTGATTCGTGGTTAATATGAAATGAACTCGCGCCTTTTAATTGTCCAATCCATTCGCTCATTTTAATTGTCGGCGGCGGACTGACAACGATATGAATATGGTCTTCAATGCCGCCAATCGCGTGAAAATAAACTTCCGGCATTTCGATGATTTTATGTTTTAGGAATTGATAGAGTTTTGTTTCGATGGCAGGTTTGATTAACGGCAAATTTGATTTAGTGTGCCAAGTTATATGGAAATTTATCTCGGAATAAACGCTGTCGGGCATAGTTTTGATTATGGCTAAAGCCTTTTGCAAGGACGTTAAAACGCCCTTTTTCATTTTATCGTCTTTTGACCGCGCCATAAATGGACGCGGCTAATTGCCGCTTCGCGGAAAGCCTCGTGAACGAGGCTAAAATCAGACAATTATTTTACGACTTCGTAAAAATGCAACTAAATAATGGCATAGATTTTACTGAAAATCCCGAATATCCTTAAAAGGTTTTTCTTTATCGGTAAAATCAGGACGATAATAAAATGATGCGGCTTCATATTCTTGGACGAAACCTTCTTCAAAACCTAAATCTTCTAAAATTTCGAGCGCGGAAAACCATTCGCGTTCGGAGATTCGGCGCGAAAGTAAAATGTATCTGTCGTCCGTTGCGGCTTTGTTTGTGGCGTAGTATTGCGCCATCAAACTTATCGCAACTTTTGGCGATAATTCGTCTCGAATCCAGCGCAGATTTTCTTCGATTCCGGCTAAATCGTTGGGCAAAACTAACATTCTAACGACCAAACCGCGTTTTAATAAACCGTCTGCGCCGTAGATTAGATTTTCGCCCGTTTGCCGAAACATTTCTTTGATGGCTTTTCGCGCAAAATCGGTGTAATTACGCACTTTTGAGAATTGAAAACCGGCATCGTTTTCCGAATATTTGAAATCGGGCAGGTAAATATCAATAATTCCGTCCAATAATTGCAAAACTTCGACCGAATCATAAGCGTTTGTGTTATAAACAATCGGCAGACGCAAACCTTTTTCCGCCGCAATGAGAATTGCACAAGCCATTTGCGGAACAAAATGCGTCGGCGAAACAAATCCGATGTTATGACAGCCTTTTGCTTGCAATTCCAACATCATTTCTGCCAATCTTTCGTGCGTGATTTCGTTTTTCTTTTGCTCTTTCCAAGTTTGCGAGATTTGATAGTTCTGGCAATAGACACAACGCAAATTGCAGTTGCCGAAAAAGATATTTCCCGCGCCGTTTTTGCCCGACAAAACAGGTTCTTCGCCAAAATGTGCAGTGTAAGATGAAACTATCGGCAAACGTCCCGAATAGCAAGCGGCGATTTCGTCTTTCAAACGATTATTTCCGCAATCTTTCGGACAAACGGTGCAGGATTCAAGCAGGTTTTCGAGTTTTTCGACTCTTTTTTTCAGGTTCCCGCTTTCCAATAATTCCAGATAACGCGGTTCTTGGGGTTTTTCCATATAATCCACCTTTCGGGTATTTCGACATTATTTCGGGCGGCGCAACTTCTCTGGCTAATTGCCATGTAAAATCCATTTCCGTATTGATTGTCGCCGTCGCCATCCGCGCTTCGAGCATCATTAAGATACTTCCGTAAGCAATAAAGAAAATTCCAATTAAACCAATCGGAATCGGAATCCAACGATAAAGTCCGACAATCCCGATAACGCCAATCGAAACGCTTGTCAGCACAAAAAATCCCAATCCCCAATAAAAAACAACCATTGCGCGTTGCAAAAGACGCGAACGGCTCGTTACTTTATCAAGTAAATCAATGACGGTTTCGAGTCTTCGCGTATAAAGCAAAATTTCGCTTTTATCATTAGTCGTAATCAGTTCGGCAAGCCGTTTTTCCAAATCGCGCACACGGTCAATCACGCGCCCAAGCCTTGTTGATGTTGATAAAACAAGCGAACCCGTCGCCGAAATCAACAATGCCGGCGTAATCATCGCCGTCAAAAACTCAATCGTCGAATTTAAGATATTCGGATTAACATTTATCAAATCTCCTGCCATAATATCACTTCAAAATCTTACTAAAGTTTTTCCACTCTAATTCGTATTTTAATCTGTGTCGAACAAAATAATAAAGTAGTTGCCCCGATTGAAATAAACGGAACATAAAGATTATCAAAAAACACTTTAAAGTTAGAGCCATAAAAACAATAAAAGCCGTTGAATTTGCGTCATCAAAAAACACGAATAATGGTTGAATTGCAACATATGAAAAAAGCAAAAAGAGCAACGGACTGGAAACTTGTAGAAATTTACTTTGAAGTCTGCCGATATAGAGTGCAAGTGCTACTCCGCCCAAAAAACCGCTGATTATTCTGAAAACAAACATTACGGTTGCTTGATTAGAATTTTCATCGAAATCTTTGCCTAAATCATTTATAGATGTAATCAGAAAAAATGCTATGGTTCTCACAAAAAACATAAAGGCTATTGCAATAGAACCAAGCCAAAAATAAAACCCTCCTATTTTCTTTTCATTTTTTTCATCGGCGATTTTCAGATGTTTATACAAAGCAAAGAAACAAAGAAATATAAATAACGTATTGACATTATTGCAAAGGTTATAAATTGAATCCTTTAGAAAAATAAACCACACAGGAATTTTTTTAGGGTCTGGATAATTAGCAATCCCGATATAAGAAAATAATCCTATAAAAGCGTATAAAACTAACCACGCAAATAATAATCCGCCCCAATATCTGCTATATTTTCTGAAAGACACTTGGGCTATTTTCCGTCCCTTTTCCCAACTTTCTCTTGTTTTATATCCAATGTTCTTTATTTCGGTTTTGGGTTCGCCGTTTTTGTCTATATCTTCATTAATCGGGCGAAATGTCTTTTGTTTATTCACGTTGATATGAAAATAAACCAATGACATAGATAGAACTATTACATGAACAATACTGCCGGAAATTGTAAAAATCTCACCAAATATTTTGTTTTGGGAATTAATTGGCTGAGAAGCAGAAATAATAAACGATATTAAAAGTCCGAGCAAAATAGATATAAAAAGAGACCAAACAAACAATCTTGATGAAGGATTTTCGTCTGTGTTTTTTTGTTTTACTTCTTCCTGAATGTCCGAATCTAAATCTTCATTTGTGCTTTGCGAACCATTTGCAGTGTTATCTTCTATTTTTGCAAACGGGTTTGCGCTGAAAGTTTCATACTCTCCGGCAAATAAGTATCCCTGTTTCACGATTGTCTTAATCAGTTCTTGTTTCTCGTTATCATTGAAAACTTTTCTTAAAGTTTCAATAGATTTCCGAATTGAAGATTCTCCATTTGTATGATTAAAAATCTTTGCTTCAATTTTGTCCTTATTGACTACATTCGGACTATCTTCGATAAGCATCTCCAGGAGTTCGAGATCGTTATTATTGACAAAAGAAAACAAATAATTTCTTAAATATAATTTTCTGTTTTTTTTATCGTTGCAATCTAAATAGAAGTCTCCAATTAAATATCCGCAAGTTATTTCTTTCATAATTTCGATTGTCCGTATTTTCTTTCCCAGACTGTTAATAATTAATTCTAAAAATAGCTACTACCAATTCCAGGTTATTTTATATGTGTAGTTAGTTTTCGGATTCTTAATTGTAAAAATATAGGTCAAATCATTTAATTTCATATAATTATACCTTTCTTTCGTAATTAAAGTTCCGCCCTCGGTTTTACAACCTTTTATTTCGTGTAATTCTAGTTTTTCAGGTTTTTTGGTTGTTGGAAAAGTAATCTTAATCTCTAAATTTTCTGTTGCTCGTGGGATATAAAAACTATAGAACTCATTCTTGTTTGGGAAAGTGTCAAAAACCGTGAAAGTGAAATTCAAATCGGATAATGTATTTTTTTTGTTAATTTCAAAAAAATACATCCAACCGAATTTGTTAGAAGAACAACTGTCGCTCTTTGCTGTGAGTTCTTTTATAGTAACCTTTTGCTCTTCATTATCTAACTCAAGTTTAGGCGATTCTTTAGTTTCCGTTTCCAATCTTTGGGCAAAAAAGGGAAATTCTGCTAGGTTATTAAGTTTATATTCATGTCTAATTGTTGCCTTTGAAGGTTTTTCGTGCCAAGCCGTCAAATTCAAATGTATTTTAGCGTCTTCAACTGCCAGTTTTGGCAAATCATCTTGAAAATCAAAGCCCTTTATTTCTGATTGTTCGACAGGTTCTGTTTGATAGTTGGTATTGAAAAAAACTCGCGGAATATCGAAAATCAAACAGACTGTCAATAAAAAAACGAGAAAAGAAGTAAAATAAACTAATTTTTTCCAACTATTTGGTTGTTTAATTGACTCTTTCGGGCTTATATTTACCGAAAATTGATTTTCTTGGATAAACGTATTTTGTTCAATATTGTCAATTTTTTCTACTTGTAGCGGAGGAGAAATAAAAGTATCGGGTTCTATTTGTTCATTTGAAATCAAGTTATCATTTTTATTGTTTTCAGAGTTTTCAAACAACATCAAATTTTCCACATTAATGTTTTCGTTAGTTATTGTTCTCTCATCAGAATTGCAGACGGTGGAAAAAACAGCACTAAATTTATAGCCTTTGCCGTGAATGGTTTGAATTATTTCTTGTTTTATATTATCCGAGAAAGCATTTCTCAAATTCTGGATCGAATGACGAATATTATCACTCGGAGTATTTGAAGTCGGGTAAATTGTTTTTCTGATTGACTCATTTTCAACTAAATTCGGACTTTCCGAAATTAGCAATTCAAGTAGCGACAAATCGTTATTTTTGAGATAACTGATTTGATAATTACCCGAAAATAACTTTCTTTCTTTTTTGTCGGCTACGTCAAAATAAAAGCCTTCAAACTCATATCCTTTTATAGTTTCCGCCATATATCGAATTTTAAAAATAAACAGATATTCAACCAAAGGAGAGCTTTATTTTCTAAAGAATTCACTCGAAATTTTATGCTCACAAATATGTTTCACAACTTTAATTTATGGTCACAAAAATATTCATTCTTATCTTTCTTTAAAAGATTTATTCTGAATTCGTTTCATTAATACGCGGCTTAATTTTAATTCAATTCAAACAATTAGGCAAGAAAATTTTTAAAGGAGATTTAGTTATGAAAATCAAAAAAATCTTGATTTTATTGGGATTAATCATCGCCACAACATTGTTTTTAGCGAGATTTCAGATTCCAGCGACAAAAGAGTTCAAGGTTAATACTTTCGTCAATGAAACGGACGAATTAACCAAACAAATCTTAAAGAGAGTCGGCAGCCCTCCGACTTTTGATGGGGTAAATCAAGCGCAAATTTATCTTGACCAAAGAAAAAACGATTTGGCAAATCGCAGTGCCGATATAAAGAGTTCAAAGAATTTTACGAAAAATTCGAATGCAAGTATCGAATTGCAAAATTGCCGCACACGCAATCGGAATTTGATTGCCGACATTTATAACCGCTTTGCGAAAAAATCATCTGTGGATAACGATGCGCTGAATGAATTCAAAAAGCAAAAGAAAAATACAACTTCTTATAAAGTGCGCCGAGAGCTTGATGTTGAAATTGAGAAGCAGTCGCAAATTTTGAGAAATAACATTCTGTTGCTTGAACAAATTGACGTTTTAATCGCCGATTTTGAAGCAATATTTGACAATAAAAATATGGAGGAAACATTATGACACCAAATACATTTATATCACTCGGTTTGTTGTTATTGTTCGTGGCGAATTCAATGGTTTTTGCCGGAAACGGAAACAACGAAGTTCAAACCAATCAAGATTCATTCGACAGTTTGGATCACGCCCGTATGAATTCGATAAATGCCGAAAGCGCAATGCTCGACAATCTTGCGGATAACGAAAATAAAACCGGACACGCCGAACCTAAAGCGCAAGCTAAAAGGCAAGATAAAAACAACCGCCCTTTGCAAAATAAATATGACAATGATTCTACGGGTCGTGTTAAAACCAAAACAGAAGAAACGGATGAATTAAACAATAAGCCGAACAACAAACCGAACGGCAAACCAAATCCGAATCCAAAGAAACCGAATGACACTCCGAAAACAACTGTAACTTACCCAAGTAATACAAATACGAATTCATTTTATGCTCGCAAGAACGTCGTGATTTCGCGCAGCATGTCAGCAAGTGTTTCCGCTTTGGCAAGGGAATATTTTCGATTTAGCGGTGAAAAACTCATTATCACAAGTGCTTCGCGCACACCATTTCAGCAGGCTTCGGCAATGCTTGGGCTAATTGATAAATTCGGAACGAAGTATGTTCAAGGACTTTATAAAGATAAACGCGCTGTTGGCGAGATTTTGGACGCATATCGTGATAATCGAAGTTTTCGACCGAAAGCAGTTAAACAAATGGCAAAGGTTATTGAACAGCAGATTGCACGAAATGTCTATATTTCAAGACATTTACGCTCTAATGCCTTGGATGTCAGTCGTGTTACCAATGAAAAGGCTTTAAAAAAAGCTATTGCCAAAATCGGCGGAAGCTATTTCTTTGAGCGAACGCACTTCCACATTAATCTTCCCAAAAATTAGATGTTTGTGAAGTCCGACGAGTAAATAGTCGGACTTCGCTTAACCTGAATTCATAAAAATTAAGGAGTAAAAATTATGAATAAAATTAAACTAGCGCAAATGGTATTGGTTTTTCTGTTTTTGGTGTCTGCGGTTTGGGCTGAAAACACTTTGACAAATGAAGATAACTTTAAAGAATTTTTCGATTTGCAAGAACTCGAACTTTCCGAGATTAAATCTGTCAATTTTAGCTTCAAAACTTTTTTCCGCAAGAATTTGTCGGTAGAAGAAGCGGAAGATATGTTTTACGACGAAGGTTTTACAAACGGTTTATCGTCTAAAGAACTGAAAAAACTTCTGAAAAGCTACGATTGGATGTTAAAACAAAAGCCGGTTTTAGCTTGGCTTATTGCCATTACGAAAGTTGAAGGCGCACCGAGTCCTTTTACGGTTGTCGGCTTTCATCCGACATTAGGTTATAGCGGTAAATCTGTCGAATGTCAAAAATTAATCGGCAAACTGACACTTAAAAAGCACGCCAAAGCTCAAGGACTTCCGCAAGATTGTTTTATTAGAACCGAATCCGGTCCGAGTTCTGCATTCGGTTATGGACAATTTGTTTATAGAACTTGGCAACTGTTGGAAAAACGCCTGAAATTAAAAAATTTTTCACGCAAAACACAAGCTATCGGAATGCTCGAATTAGGTCGTCAGTCTTCTCGTGAAGGTTTTATTGGTTTGGCAATGGGAAAGTTGAATCTTTCGGTTAAAGCAACAAAACCGTGGGCTGGCTCTTCAGAGTCGCCGTTGCCCGGATATAAACCCGAAAAGTTTTTAAAGGTTGTTCGTAGAGAATTGAAATTACTTCAAGAAAAGAAATATTTCGATTATTGGTATAAAGAATTTACCAACGACAGCATACGTTAAGTCCGTGAAAAAGCGGAATTTGCAGACAAATTCCGCTTTTTTAATTTGGAGAAACCATTATGAAAAAAGAAATAACAAAAAACATTCGTAGGCTTTTTGAAAAATGTCGGACTTTTATTGACAGTGAAATTTATGTTCCGATTATTTTCAATAAAAGAAGTCGAAATGATGAAATTTCCGATAAAATAATCGGCGAAATCGAGCGTGCGATGGTCGAAAATCTCTTTCATTTGGAGAATCATAAAGTCTTGATACCAACTATCTATAAAGTCTTCATCAATGCCGAAGACAACGCCCGATTTTGTGGCATTTTGCGCGAATCTTTATTTGCCAAAATCAACGGATTTATCGAAAAGCAACTAAGACGGCTTTCAATTGATACGTTCAACAATAAATTTGTTCAAATTCGCACAGGCAACGTAGAAAGCGGTGAAGTTCTGGTTTTACCACATTGGGAAAACGGAAATTCTCCACCTGATATTAGATTTAATTTGAATCCTGCACCATCTTCCACACAAACTTGGGAAACATTTCCAAGTTTGTTTAAGCCTGATTTTGAATATTCGAATTGCGACGAGATTACGCTTATTAGACCTGCGCTTAAAACATTTTTCACGATGGAAATTTGGCATAATCAAAATTACGAACGAATTTTGCCCATTCATCAAACTCAAATAAGCTTGGGGCGAAGTTTGCCTGCTGACATACAACTTTCCGACCCTGAAATAAGCCGTCGGCACGCGATTTTATGGACGGAATCTGAAGGAATTTTTAATATTATGGTAACAGGAAAAAGTCCTGTATTTATTGGTGAAACCGCTGTCCCACAAGGTCAAACTGCTACTTTATTATTTGGCGAAACGCTTACACTTGGAAGTTACGACTTGAAACTGTGTAACGTATAGCAGATTTTTCATACATTTTGGATTAAAATCCAAAGTATGATAACCAATATTAAAACAGATCAAGGTTCGGTTATTTGTCTGCAACATAAAAGCGAAATTTTGGAAAATAATCCGCTCGGCGATAGATTTATCCGCGACGTTTATGTTTATCTGCCGCCGGATTATGAAGAAGATAAATTTTATCCTTCGGTTTATGTTCTGACAGGTTTTACGGGGCGCGGAAAAATGCTTCTCAACGATGCGGCTTTTACGCCGAATTTCGCGCAGAGATTGGATAAATTGATTAACGACGGAAAAATTCGTCCGATGATTGCCGTTTTGCCCGATTGTTTTACGCATTACGGCGGTTCGCAATACATAAATTCTTCTGCGACGGGAAATTATGAAGATTATCTTGTAAAAGAAATCGTGCCGTTTGTTGATGAGAATTTTCATACCATTAAAGACAAAGATTCACGCGCCGTGATGGGAAAATCTTCGGGCGGTTACGGCGCATTGATTATGGCAATGCGGCATTCCGACATTTTCGGTTTAGCGTGTTCAACCAGCGGCGACGCTTATTTTGAACATTGCTATTTATCCGACATTCCAAAGGCTTTTCGTGCCATTAAAGGCGAGCCGCAGAAGTTTATTGAGAAATTTTGGGACGAAGACGCGAAAAAAGGCAAAGACGATTTTTCGGGTTTGAACATTATCGGAATGAGTGCGTGTTATTCTCCAAACGGCACAGAATTTGATTTGCCGTTTGATTTGCAAACGGGCGAATTGCATGAAGATATTTGGGCAAAATGGCTTGAAAACGATCCTGTCCGTTTGGTTGAAAAATACGCGAACAATCTAAAATCTCTGAAATTGCTCTACATTGATGCGGGAACACGCGACGAATTTGCATTAGACATCGGCGCGAAAATTTTATGTAAAAAATTGCGCGATTTTGATATTCCGCATATCCACGAAGAATTTGACGACGGGCATTTTAATATCAATTATCGCCAAAATCGTTCGCTTGAGATGATTTCAAATTATATTCGGTTTTAGTTTTTTGGTCTTTGGAAACCCAAAAATCAAACGAAACTTCACGAAAAACTCGAACTTTTTTGTGTCTTTTGCGAAATTTGCGCCTTTGCGGGAAAAAAAATTTCCCGCAAAGTTCGCCAAGTCGCAAAAAGAAACGTAAAGTATTTTTGTGATGAGTTCCGGTAAATCACTTGCTTAAAACTCTTTCGACTTCCCCGTTCATTTTGCCGATGAGCATATAAAACATCATTTTATAATCGGAAATAAACGACCAAAGCGGATATTTGAACGTCGCGGGTTTGTTTTTTTCGATGTAAAAATGCGAAAACCACGCAAAGCCGTAACCAACGACCAAACAGAGCGGAAAGTAAATCCAATTACCGCTTCGGATAATCCAAACAAGTAGAACAAGCGCAAGCGATGTGCCGACAAAATGCAAAAGCCGCGTCAAAGGTTTGGAATGTTCGGCAACGTAAAAATCCCAAAATTCCGCGTAAGCTTCAATTCTTTTGTTGCTCATATCATTTTCTCCACAATTTCGACAATTTTCCGCAAACCTTCTGCATCAACTTCGGAAAAATCATTCAATTTATCGCTGTCCACATCCAAAACGCCGAAAACTTCGCCGTTTTGAGTAAAAATCGGTAAAACAATTTCAGATTTCGATTCGGAAGCGCAAGCGATATGACCGGGAAATTCGTCAACATTAGGCACAATAACTATTTCCCGTGTCGAATACGAATGACCGCAAACGCCTTTGTCGAAATCAATCCGCGTGCAAGCGATTTTGCCTTGAAACGCATTCAAAACAAGTTGATTTTCTTTCCTCAGATAAAATCCAACCCAAAAAAATCCGAACGCTTCCTTCAAAACCGCGCAGATATTCGCCAGATTTGCAACCAAATCCGTTTCGCCCTCTGTTAAAGCCTCAATCTGCGGCGCGATTTCGTCGTAGATTGTTTTTCTGTACGCCAGTTTTGAAAATGCCAAACTTTCCGCCATAACCAAAAGTTTATCAAAAAACTACTTGGCAAGCGAAAAATTTAAGGCTAAAATTCTATTTATGACGACGCGGAATTTAACGAAAAAACAGATAAGAAAGCCGAAGCACAATTTAGCCGAAAAGAATAAAGATGCTATTATGTTGCTCGATTCGTGGCTCAATGATGACGAAAAAGAACAAAAAGAGACTTTTGAATATCTGAAAAAAGCGTTGGACGAAGACCGGCTTTCCGACCGCAAATTGTTTAAATGATTATTGGTCTCGATACTTCGATAATCGGCATTGTTACCAATCCGAAATCTTCTCCAAACAGTTTTGCTTGCACCGCTTGGCTCAAAACAAAACTTGCCGACGGCGATGCACTTTTTGTCCCTGAAATTTGCGATTACGAAATCCGCCGCGAACTGCTTCGAGCTAAAAAACTTCCCGGTCTGGCACGGCTTGACGCGCTCAAAAAAACTCTGAATTACTTACCGATTACAACTGACGCAATGCAGAAAGCGGCAGAATTTTGGGCAATCGCCCGCCAAAAAGGAAAACCGACCGCGCCCGATTTATCGCTTGACGGCGATATGATTTTATCGGCGCAAATTTTTATTTTGGAAGAAGAACTTGGCGAAAATGCAGTTATCGCAACCACCAACGTAAAACATCTGAGTCTTTTTTCCGATGCAAGAGAATGGACAAATATTTAACAAAAGAACTCGAAACAGCCATCAAACTCGCCCGAAACGCCGGTGATGTAATTTTGGAATTTTACGAAAAAGGTTTTTCAGTCGAAGAAAAACGCACCAAAGACAATCACACCGAACCTGTAACGGAAGCTGACCGCGCCGCGAGCAAATTAATTACCGAAGGTTTGAAATTTGTGTTTCCGAAAGACGGAATTTTGTCGGAAGAAGAAATTGATTTACCCGAAAGATTAACAAAGCAAAGAGTTTGGATGATTGACCCAATTGACGGCACGCGCTCGTTTGTCGAAAAAAAAGGTGATTTTGCAGTGCAAATCGGTTTGACAGAAAACGGCAAACCAATTGTCGGCGTAGTTTTTCAACCTTTGGCAAATCGTTTATATTATGCCGCCAAGGGTTTTGGCGCGTTTTATGTTTCTTCCGAAAACCAACCACACAAATTAAATGTATCGGATAAAACGGATTTTACGGATATGATTATTGCGGTCAGCCGTTCGCATCGAAGCGATAAAATGACACAACTTGTCCAAAACTTCGGCTTTAAAAACGAATATCCGCACGGTTCTGTCGGTTTGAAAATCGGACTTCTTGCCCGACAACTAGCCGATTTATATATTCATCTTTCGCCGCGCACAAAATTTTGGGACACTTGCGCCCCACAAATTATTTTAGAAGAAGCCGGCGGAAAACTGACTGATCTTTTCGGTAAGGAAATTGTTTATAATATCGAAGAATTTCAAAATTACAACGGTATTTTAGCAACAAACGGTGTTTCACACGAAGCCGTTGCCGCCAAACTAAAACCGCTTCTTACAAAATTCGGGCGTTTGAAAATAAAAAAGTAATGCTAAGAATTGCACACTTATTTCGTGCGCGTTTCATCATAAAATTTTCATTTTCATAGTTTTCAAAAAACTACTCAAAAAGTTGAAAGGCAAATACTCATTTTTCGCTTGAGTTGTTCGCTGAATCTGTCGTAAATTTCTTATATCGGTCGAAATATCACCTTGCAAAACTTTTGTGGCGGAAATATTCTTCTGTTCCGCTAAACAAATTTTGAGGTTGTTTTCAAAACCTAAAGCGTTTATGACGAAAAATTATTCCGGTAAGAACCGAAGCCAAAATAAAAATGTTTTGGCGGGACAAAAAAATGCCGAAGATGCACTGCGCCAAAGCGAAAATCAAATGCGGCTCATAACCGATGCGATGCCTGCACTTATCGCATATGTTGACCGCGAACATCGTTATCGTTTTGTCAATCGAAAATACTTTGAATGGTTCGGGCAAGAACCTTCGGAAATTATCGGAAAACATCTTTTAGAAGTTATCGGCAAAAAGGCATATTCATTGCTTTTGCCGCAGATAGAAAGAGTTTTTAGAGGTGAAAAATTTACTTACGAGCAACTTGTTAATTATCGTTTTATTGGCAATCGTTATGTGCAGATTGATTTTTTGCCCGATTTCGACCTCGACGGCAAAACAGTCAAAGGCTATTATGCGCTCATTCAAGACATTGACGAACGAAAACGACGAGAATCCAACCTGCAACTTCTCGCTGATATTGCCGAAGATTTCGCACGTCTTTTGATAGCGGAAGAAATTATGAGTGCCGTCGGCGAGAAAGTCGGCAAATATTTGAATGTTGCTTCTTGTTTATTTGTAGAAATAAATGAATCCGCCGATTTAGCAAATGTTCGGTCAACTTGGAGTTCCGATTCTAATTTGCCTCAAACCATTGGTGTTCATAAACTTTCCGAATTTATTTCGGAAGAGTTCCAATCTGCGGCACGGCGCGGCGAAACAATCGCAATCGTCAACACACAAGATGATGAACGCACCAATGCCGAATCATTCGCTTCATTTAACATTTATTCTATTGTTACCGTTCCATTTCGTCGTGCCGGTGAATGGAAATATTTGTTCGCCGTCTATGATACAAAACCGCGTGAATGGAGCAAAGATGAACTCGAACTAATCCGCGAAGTTTCGAGCCGGACTTTTCCGCGAATTGAACGTGCCTTTGCCGAAGCCGCTTTGCGCGAATCCGAAGAACGGTTTAGACTTGCGACAAATGCTGCCGAAATGTTTTCTTGGGAAACCAATATTGCCACACAAACAGTCAGATGGTCGGAAAATGCCGCCGAAATTATTGGTTGTGCGCCCGAAGATTTGCCGGAGCATTTCGATGATGGACAATTTTTCGTTTTGAAAGAAGATAAAGAAATTCTTGACCGTAAATTTCGCCAAATTTTGAATGATGGAATAACTTATTACTTTTCTGAATTTCGCGGAAATGAACCCGAACCACAAAGAAAATTTTGGCAAGCGCAAGGTTTGATAATTTATGATGAAGATAAAAATCCTGTGCGCGTTGTCGGCGTTACACAAAATATCACAGCCCGAAAACTTGCTGAGCAAGAACGCGAACGATTACTCGAAAGCGAAAAAATGGCACGGCTCGAAGCCGAACAAGCCAATAGTTTGAAAGATGAATTTCTGGCAACGGTCAGCCACGAACTTCGCACACCTTTGAACGCTATTTTGGGTTGGTCAACTATTGCCCGAAATAATCCGTCAGACGTGGAAACAACCGCCCGCGCACTTGAAATTATCGAACGCAGCGCACGTCAGCAAAATCAAATTATTGCTGACATTCTCGATGTTTCACGCATTATCACCGGCAAACTTCATCTGAATATTATGCCTGTAAATCTTTGCGAAGCAATCAATTCCGCAATCGAGACTGTGCGCCCGATGCTTGATGCCAAACGCATCAAATTAGAAACAAATTATGATTTAAATGCCACTTTAATTTCGGGCGATACTAATCGTTTGCAGCAAATTATGTGGAATCTCTTAACCAACGCCGTCAAATTTTCCGAAACAGACGGACTGATTTCTGTTTCTTTACGCGGAAACGGCGCGTTTGCCGAAGTTACCGTAACCGACCAAGGAATCGGCATTGATCCGGAATTTTTACCTTTCGTTTTTGACCGTTTCCGGCAAGCCGACGGCGGAATGAACCGCAAACACGGCGGTTTGGGGTTGGGTTTATCAATTGTTCGGCATCTGACCGAAGCACACGGCGGAAGTGTTGGCGTGGAAAGTCTTGGCAAAGGAAAAGGCTCAAGTTTTTTGGTGCGTTTTCCTTTGCAAATGTTCGAGAGAAAAACTCCTGAAAAAGAGTTTTCACCGGAATTTTCATTAACTGAGACTACAAAACAATATGAGCCACTAATTAATGGAATTCGCATTTTATTAGTTGATGATGACCCGGACGCTTTGGCTTTGGCGGCAACGATTTTGAGAGCTAACGGAGCAATCGTTATTACTGCTGACTCAGCCGACAACGCACTTCGCAAATTACAGCACAATATTCCTGATATAATCATCAGTGACATCGGTATGCCCGGAAAAAGCGGGAACGAATTAATGCAGGAAATCCGCAAAACTTACGGCAACAAAATCCCAGCCATTGCACTCACGGCATACGCCCGTCCCGAAGACCGCCGCCAAATTCTCGAAGCCGGTTTTGATGTTCATTTCCCAAAACCTGTCGAGGGCAATTTGCTTGTTTCTACGATAAAGAATTTCTTCCAATAGACAGTTGACGATTCTACTAAAAATTGTTGGAATTAGACGCGAGGCATCGTGTTTTGCCGAACATCAGCAATTATAAATTATGGCAATTTTAGTTACGGGCGGCGCAGGTTATATTGGTAGCGTTGCGGTTGAAGATTTAAGAAAACAAGGTGAAACGGTTGTAGTGTTGGACAATTTGGTTTATGGGCATCTTGCCGCTCTCAATGAAAATATTCCGTTTTATAAAGGCGACATTGGCAACAAAGCGTTAGTAACGAAAATTTTAAAGGAATATAAAATTGATTCGGTGATGCACTTTTCAGCTTTTGCATATGTTGGTGAATCGGTCGAAAAACCCGCAAAATATTATGCGAATAATTTTGTCCAAACCTTGAGTTTGCTCGATGTTTTGATTGAAAACGATGTTACAAATTTCATCTTTTCATCAACCTGTGCGACATATGGCGAGCCGCAATATGTTCCGATTGACGAAAAACATCTGCAATCGCCGACAAATCCTTACGGCTGGTCAAAATTTATGGTCGAACGCGCTCTTGAAGATTACGAACGCGCTTACGGTTTGAAATTTGTTGCGCTGAGATATTTCAACGCTTGCGGCGCAAGTGAAAAATGCGGTGAACATCACGATCCCGAAACGCATCTGATTCCGCTGATTTTATTCGCGGCACAAGGCAAACGCGACGCAATTTCAATTTTCGGCGACGATTACCCGACAAAAGACGGAACAGCCGTCCGCGATTATATTCACATTGCCGATTTGAGCCAAGCTCACCTTCTCGCGCTCGAATATCTGCGCGGCGGCGGCAAATCGCAATTCATAAACTTGGGCAACGGAAACGGTTATTCGGTCAAAGAAGTTATCGAAGCCGCAAGAAAAATCACGGGAAAGGAAATAAAAGCCGTAATTGCCCCACGCCGCGCCGGTGATCCGTCGCATCTGGTCGCTGATGCCAAAAAAGCCCGCGAAATTCTCGGCTGGAATCCAAACTTTCCGCACATCGAAGAAATCATCCAATCCGCGTGGACGTGGCACGAAGCCAATCCCAACGGTTACGAATAGATATTGTGTTGTATAAAAAAAGGATAACCACAAAAAAAACAAAACTTCACGAAATAAGCTAACAAATTCGTGTGATTTTGTGTTTTTGTGGTTAAAATCTTTGGCGTTATATTACAGCTTTTTAAAATCTGCATCCATCAAAATCCAAACATTCGGGTCGAGAATTACTTTTTCGGGTTCTTTGGATAATTTTATTGAAAAAACATTCGTTTTTGCATCAACTTGGACGGTTTCGATTTGTGGTTTGGTTTGACCGGCATTATAAATACCTATTTCCATTGGCATTTTGAAGAAACTGCCGTCGGTTTGCACTTGGTCGAGTTTAATTGTGAGTTCTTTTTTTACGTCATCGAAACTCCAATTCCCTTGATACTTGAGCGTTCCGGGTTTATAGAGCCATTGATCAAAAAATGTGGACAAATCTTTGCCCGAAACTTCTTCCATTACGCGGCGGAAATCGGCAACTGTGGCGTGTGAATCGCGGTATTTTCCGTAATAGATTTTAATTCCTTTCCAAAAGTTTTCCGTCCCGACAACGCCGCGCAACATATGTAAAGTCCAACTGCCTTTTTGATAAATCTGCGAAGTCGTAACGTCTTTCATATCCTTGAGATTGTCGTGAATAATTCGATAATTCGGGTTTTTCTGATAAAAATTGTCAACCGAAACTTTGCTCGATTTGAGACCTGCAACAAATTCGTCGCGTCCGTATTGATGCTCGATAAATAGCAGTGTGAAATACGTCGCAAAACCTTCGCTGAGCCAAACTTCGTCCCAATCTTTTTCGGTTACGGAGTTGCCAAACCATTGATGCGCGATTTCGTGAATAACGACATTTCGCCAACGCACATTGCGGTCGCCGATGACAGAATTTTCGCTGTATAGAATTGCCGAAGCCGCTTCCATTCCGCCGCTGACGCTGTTTGATTGAATATTGGCGAGCTTTTCGTAAGAAAACGGACCGACTTTATCGCTGTAAAATTCCAACGCTTCTTTCGTAACGTATCCAAAATCGTAAAAACCTTTGTCGCGGTCTTGATAATAAACCCAAGTTTGGATTGATTTGCCTTCAAATTGATCAACATACTGCACCGCAAAACGTGCCACGCCGAGAACATAAAGCCACGAAGCAATCGGCACGGATTGTTTCCAATGCGTCAGGCGTTTTCCGCCCGGCAAATCGGTTTCTTCGATTTTCAAACCGTTGGAAACGACTTGATAATGATTCGGCGCGGTTACAATAAATTCGCACATCGCTTTATCTGACGGATGATCAACCGTCGGCAGCCAGTTTCGTCCTTTGTCCGCCCAATTATCGCTGAAAAATGTGCGGTCGCCGTATTTATTGTTGGCAATTTTCAGCCCTGTCGCGGGAATTCCTTTGTAATAAATCGTATATTTTTCGCGCTGATTAGCTTTTGAAGGCGCGAAAAGTTTGATAAACACCGCATTATTTTCGTGGCGATATTCAATCGCTTTTCCTTCGGAAACAACGCGGCTGACATTCATTCCCTTGCCGTTCAAATCTTTTGTGGCATTGGTCAAATCGAGCCGAAGTTCCGAAATTCCGTCTGCCATAAACCGAACATCAACGGTTGCTTCGCCGATGATTTCGTCGCTGTTGTCGGACAATTCCAGCTTGAAAATATAATTGATGACATCAATGTTCGGATTTTTCGGATATAAATCCGCAAATACGAAAACCGGAAAAGCCGCAATTAACAAAAAGCTGATTAGATATTTCATAAAATTAAGTTTTCACTTGTTCAGAATTCAAACTGAAGTTTGAACTCTGAACTTTATTTTTTCAACGGCAAAGAAGTCGCCGGACGAAATTGAATCACGCCTTTTTCGGTCATTGTGCGTTCAATATCTTCAATCGTCGAAGGCACAAACGCACTCAGATTTTCAACGCCGTCCGCCGTTACGAGTGCCATATCTTCAATGCGGATATAAAGTTTTTCTTCGTGAATCCAAATCATCGGGTCAATCGTAAAAATCATTCCCGCCTGCAAAGGCACGCCACGAACAATGCCGACATCGTGAACCGCCATTCCGACGGGATGCTGAAAATGTCCGCGAAATTTCAAACCTTCACGCACCGCTTTCAGATGCGCGGGCTTCGCAAACGTCTTGCCAACGAGATATTGCTCCATATCTTTCGCCGCCGAATCGAGAACGAAATCGGATGTAACGCCCGGACGGATATATTTGAAAAGCGCATCACGATAAGCCAGAATAAAATTATACAATTCGCGCTGTTCCGCATTAAATTTGCCGTTGACCGCCCACATTCGCGTAACGTCGCTGGTGTAATAACGATAATCCGGTGCGTAATCCATCAAAACAAGGTCGCCGTCTTTTAATTTGTCGGTCTTTCTAAAATAATGTCCCAAATACGCATTGCTTCCGCCGCCAATGATTGAAGCGTAACCGTCGCCGCGTGAGCCGTGAAGATAAAAGATATATTTCGCGGCGGCATCGAGTTGGTATTCAAAAACACCCGGTTCGGTCGAACGCATTGCTTCGATAATTCCTAAACCTGCAATTTCGGTCGCACGGCGAATCAAATCAATTTCCTTTTTAGATTTAATTGTCCGCAAAACATCTAAAATCGGCGAAAGGTCGCGGATTTCAAATTGCGGGGCGCGTAAGTTTAACAATTCACGAAAACGCGCTTCTCTCGAAGGCGCACCGTCCCACGGATTCGACGAAACACGAGCCTGTTCGTTCAACAATTCATCGCGGCTGTCCGTTCCCGTTTCCGCCGGACTCAAAGGCGTGTAAAGAAGCGCAGCAGGCGGACGAAGCAAACCTTTCCCGACTAAATCCTGCGATAAAGATTCAACTCCGCGCACATTGTCAATGCCGGTCAAATCTTTAATCAAATCCGCATCTTCAACCGAAAACATTTTGCCTTCATTGCGCTCGCGGTCAACGTCCCGATGCGGCAAATAAATCGTAGTTTTCTGATTGCGTCCGTCAAGTATCAGATAAGCGTGCGGGGTTTCGATTCCGCACAGATAATAAAACTCATTCGTCTGCCGAAAGACATTAAAATCCGCCGTTCCCTTTGCGCCTTGAATAACGGCAATCGCATTTTTACCGATTTTCTCAAAAACCTTCGCCCGCCGTTCGGCAAACTCTTCTTTAGTAAAATCCGTTTGATAATAATGCTTTTCCTGCGCGGAAACTAAAACGCAAGCCGTCAATAAAAATACTAAACCTAAACATTTACATTTTATATTCATTTAATTATTCCTTTGCTGAGAAGCTGTTTTGAAACTCTAAAAAGCCGGATGATTGCGAGCGATTTATCAATTATCAATTATCAATTATATTTTAGAGGTTTTAAGCATAAACCACTGACAAGTTAATGGATAATTGGTAATTGATAATGCCGTGCTTTGTTTCCTAAACATCTTGAGTTTTAATTTTTCGTCTATTTTACAATTTAACCTGCTTTCTGCATTTGTTTGGCGACCTTTTGGACTTCGTCTAACACGCGCAGGAGATTTCCGCTCCAGAGTTTTTCGATTTGTTTTTTGGTATAGCCGCGCCGCACGAGTTCGAGAGTTACATTAAAGGTCTGCGAAGCGTCGTCCCAGCCTTCGACACCGCCGCCGCCGTCGAAATCGGAACTGATGCCGACGTGGTCAATGCCGATTTTCTTGACCAGATAATCAATATGATTTACAAAATCTTGAACATTCACGTCTGGGGCTTTATCTTTCAGACGCTCATTGATAACGGGGCGGATTTTCTGCCGGAACGCGGTGATTTTCTTCATATATTCGGCGCGTTCGGCTTCGGGAAGTTTCAGAACGTCGGCGCGTTCGAGAATTTTGAAGCCTTCTTTTTCGGCAAGTTCACGCGAAATTTCCGCCGAGAGTTTCGAGCGCAGATCGCTTTTTTCTTTACTGACATAACTGCGAAACGCCACCGTTTGCACGACTCCGCCGTTTTGTTTAATTAACGCAAGCTGTTCGTCATCGAGATTCCGGCTGTGGTCGCAAAGCGCACGCGCCGACGAATGCGACGCGATAACCGGAGCTTTTGAAAGTTTAATTGATTGAATATTCGCTTCTTTCGAGGGATGCGAAAGGTCAATCATAATGCCCCATTTATTCATTTCGGCAATGGCTTTCTTGCCGAGTTCGCTCAAACCGTTATGCAACCATTTGCCGTCGGCTTCGCCCGTATTTGAATCGGCAAGCTGGCTATGACCGTTATGCGCGAGCGACATATACCGCGCACCGCGTTCGGAGAAATACTTAATGCGCGTCAAATCCGTGCCAATCGGATAACCGTTTTCAATGCCGATCATCGCCACGAGCTTGCCTGATTTGCTGATTCTTCTGACATCTTTTGAAGTCAGCGCAAGTTCGATTTGATTAGGTGCATAGATTTTGGTCAAACGGTCAATCGCATCAAATTTCTCAATCGCGCTTTTGTAGGCTCGACTGTAAGCATCTTCGCTCAATTCGCCCTGCCCTGTATAAACAATCAGCCAAGAAACGTCCAAACCGCCCGCTTTCATCTTCGGCAAATTAACCTGCGTATTCAGATTTTGCGTATAATTAACCGCTTCCGTAAAATTTGCGACGTTTATATCATTATGCGTGTCGAGCGTAATCGCATCAGCGTGAATCTTTTTCGCTTTCGCAACAAGTTTTTCCTCGTCCGTAATCTTTTGAGCATTAACCTGAACCCCCGAAAACGTCAGCAAAAGCGCAACGGCAACCAAAGCAGATGTAAATTTCTTCATAAATTATCTCCGATATTATTTTAAGACTCTAATTAAGTTCAGTTTAACACAATTCACCGCATAAACTTCCGCCGAATCGCCAAAGCCGGATGCGCGGTGAGGAGAGGCGAAACTTTTTCAATAAAATGCTTTTGGAAATTCACGAATATTTTTGTAATCTGAATTTTAATAAAATTATGGCATCAGGTATTTTTGCAGTTTTGGACGATATTGCTATGTTGATGGACGATGTTGCTTTAGCCAGCAAAGTCGCCACTAAAAAAACCGCCGGAATATTGGGCGATGATCTCGCAGTCAACGCGGAAAAAGCAACGGGTTTTGTTTCTTCGCGTGAACTGCCGGTTTTGTGGGCAATCACCAAAGGCTCGTTCATTAACAAACTCATCATCGTTCCTTTAGCGTTTATATTGAATGTGATTTATCCGCCGGCGATTATTTTCGCATTGCTCGTCGGCGGAGTTTATCTGGCGTTTGAAGGCGTTGAGAAAATCCTTCATTGGATATTTCACCGCAACGAACATACTCACAGCGTCGAAGAACCGCATCCCGAAGACAGCGAAGCGGAAGAAAAAACAAAGGTTAAATCCGCCATTTCAACCGATTTCATTTTGTCGGTTGAAATTGTCATCATCGCATTGGGAACTGTTTTGGATAAACCTCTGGTTACTCAAATCATTACGGTTTCCGTGGTCGCCTTGATTGCAACGGTTGGCGTTTATGGGCTGGTCGCTATGATTGTCAGAATGGATGACATCGGCTATAAACTCATCGGTTCAGACGAAAAAAAAGGAGTTTCTCCCAAACTCGGACAATTTTTGGTTAATTTATTACCTAAAGTTATCCGTTTCTTAAGCGTCGTCGGCACGATAGCTCTGATTCTCGTCGCCGGAGGAATTTTTGAGCATAACATAGAATATTTACATAAACTTTTACCGCAAGTTCCCACAATTATTAAGGAAATTGTCTTCGGAATTGTCGTCGGTTTAATCGCGGTCGGTGTCGTAACAATAATCAAAAAAATTATTTCGTCGTTTAATAAATCCGCCAAATCTAACGACGACCAAAGCCATTCTTAAAGGAATTATAAAAGAAAGGCAATAGTAATCAAGTTAATTCGATTACTATTGCCTTCTGAATCAGACTCCTAATCACCGCCTAAACTTTCGCCGAATCGCCAATGCCGGAATCGAATATCCGTTGATTGCCGAAGGTTGAAAAGCGTTTTCGGTTGATTAGAATTTTACGGAGTTTTCGGCTTTCTGACCGGTTTTTTGCGTTCCGAATCGCGCACGCCGCCGACTTGTTCGTATTCGTCGCTGTCCCTTCCGTATTTCAATCCGGTTGCCGGCAGAACTTTCCTGTTATAAGCGCGAACAGCGCGGTCTTTAACCTGAAAAACATTAAGTTTTTCGTCAATAACCGCCAAAGTTGAATTATAATCTTCGAGCGCGGCACGAGCATCGGCAAGCAATACTTCGCCGTCATTGACTTTGACACCATTCGCGTCAAAACCGGGGTCAATGGCTTTCATTCCCGCAATTTTTTGTTCGAGTTCCTTCATTGCCGGAGTCGCTGTTTTTCTCTGTCTAGCCATGGTTTATTTTCTCCTTACTGTTTTAGTTGTTTAACAAAGTGAACGAAAACAATATACATCAACTTTTCTTTGCTGTCTATAGTTTTTTTTTAATAAAACCCGTCAAAAACTTTTCAAATAGCTTCCTGAAACTCTTCACACACTTCCGTAATCTTTAATTAACCTGAGTTCGGGATAAAGACTGGAGCGCAAGCGTCCCCGCGTGCAATGAGCGCAGAGCGCGAAAAATACTCTGCTGACTCAGAAGTTTTAGGTGAACAAACGCCGTTACACCGCTGAAAAGCGCGGTGTTTGCAAGCGGGGACGCTTGCGCTCCAGTCGGTTTTCTTATCCCGAACTCAGGTTTAATTAAGGCTCTGCAAACTCTTCAACAGCTTCAATAATTAAAGATTACAGAAGCCAAAACTCTTCAAATAGTTCCGTAATCTTTAATTAAGGCTCTGTAATTTTTAATTAAGGCTCTGTAATTTTTAATTAAGGTTCCGTAATCTTTAATTAAGGTTCCGTAATTTTTAATTAAGGTTCTGTAGTCTTTAATTAAGGAAGCTAAAACTCTTATTAAGGCTGTGAAAACTCTTCAACAAGCAGGTAAATAATTTAGCTTATACAATTTCAGCCTCGTTCACGAGGCTTTCCGCCGAAGGCGGCAAATAGCCGCGCTCATTTATGGCGCGGGCAAACGAACGACGATTTTTCAAAGGGCGTTTTAACGTCCTTTTTTTCGGCTTCAGCCACCCATTCGCAATTCCACGCTAAAGCTATAAAAAAGGACGTTAAAACGCCCTCTTATTTTTAATCCACAACTAAACCGCGCCATAAATGGACGCGGCTATTTGCCGCCTTCAACGGAAAGCCCGATAAATCGGGCTAATATTCATTGCCGCGTAAGGTGTATAAAAGAAGCTAATTCTGCTTTTGCCGCTTAAACTTTCGCCGAATCGCTAACGCCAACAATGTCGTTTTTAATGGCACAAGAATTCTTCGAGTTTTAATTAAAGCAATAAAGCTATGAACTCAGATTTAATCTTTTCTTTTTTTGAGCGATTTATGAATTTCCTTGTCTAGTTTCTCTTGATTGTTCCAAGAAAATTTTATGGTTTCAAGCAGGTATTCTTTAACTTCGTTATTTATTTCATCCTCAACTTTTGCTCTCCAATTTAACATTTCTTTCCTAGTCGTCCACCAAATAAGCCAACCAATCCGCCATGCAATCTCGCCTATACCTTTTTCAAGTGAATCAATAAGTTTTTTACGGGTTCGTGATAATTGCCAATTTACGATATGGTTTGCGAAATCATCAACAACTTCGCTTTTTTCAGAAGCTATCTTGTTCATTTCCACGATAAAACTTTTCATTTGCTCAGGCATGTGCATTCGTGAGCGATAACTCATATTAAACGCTAAAGTAGGATCTATCTCGCTTAATTTTTGAATTGTTTCTTCATGTTTCCGAATTACTTCATTGATGTCATCCTCTTTTATCGTTTCAAGCAATTTGCTAAGTTCAATTGGAACATGCCCAAAAACTTCTTCTGTTAGTTTTATAGAAACTCCTAAGTTACCTAAGGCATCTCTCATAGATTTTAGGTAAGATTCGTGAATTTCCTTATCCAAAGAAAGCATTGTTCCAAAAAGTTCGCGTTGATGAAAAAGCAGAGATTTGAGTTGTCGTTTATTTTGCCTTCTAATTTCAACCCATGCTCGGACTTCTGTCGTAAATCCAGTTACTATAACACCAATAATTGTTCCTAATACTCCTACCGCACCAACTATAATGGGAAGATAATTTTCCATAATTTTACCTAACTTCTTACATCATCGGAATCTTAACATCATTATTTTCCGCAAATTCAATCGCTTCCGTGTAACCTGCGTCAACGTGGCGGACAACGCCCATTCCGGGGTCGGTGGTGAGAACTCTTTCGATTCTTTTTGCGGCTTCGGGTGTGCCGTCGGCGACGATGACTTGTCCGGCGTGGAGCGAATAGCCGATGCCGACTCCGCCGCCGTGATGAAGCGAAACCCACGTTGCACCGCCGACGGCGTTTATCATTGCATTGAGATAAACCCAATCGGCGATCGCGTCCGAGCCGTCTTTCATCGCTTCGGTTTCGCGGTTTGGACTCGCCACGCTTCCGCAATCGAGATGGTCGCGTCCGATGACGATTGGTGCATTGAGTTCGCCGCTTGCCACCATTTCGTTGAGTTTTAATCCGGCTTTGGCTCTTTCTCCATAACCTAACCAACAAATCCGAGCGGGCAAGCCTTGAAATTCGACTTCGCTCTGCGCCATTGTCAGCCATTTGGTTAAATGGTCGTTGTCGGGGAAAAGATTCATAATCGCTTCGTCGGTTTTGTAGATGTCTTCTTTGTCGCCGCTCAAAGCTACCCAACGGAAAGGTCCTTTGCCTTCGCAGAAAAGCGGGCGAATGTATGCAGGAACAAAACCGGGGTAATCGAAGGCGTTTGAAACGCCGTTGTCTTTCGCTCTTTGTCTTAAATTATTGCCGTAATCGAAAACGATTGAACCTTTGCGCTGAAATTCGAGCATTGCTTCGACGTGCCGCGCCATCGAATCCATTGCGCGTTTTTCGTATTCGGTTTGGTTTTCTTTTCGCAATTCGTTGGCTTCTTCGATTGATAAACCTTGCGGAATATATCCGAAAAGAACGTCGTGCGCGGAAGTTTGGTCAGTTACGACATCAGGAATAATTCCCTTTTCGAGAATTTGCCAATGAACATCCGCCGCATTGCCGAGAAGCGCGATTGATTTGGCTTCTTTCTTTGCCGTAAATTCTTTAACCATTTGCAATGCTTCGTCTAAATCTTCCGTTGCAAGGTCAACTTGTTTTAATTGCAAGCGTCTGTCAATCCGCCATTTGTCAACATCAACCAGCAAACCGACTCCGCCGTTAAAAGTTATCGCTTGCGCTTGCGCTCCGCCCATTTCGCCTAAACCTGCCGTCAAAACGAATTTTCCGGCGAGATTTCCCCAACCGTTTTGTCTTGCCAATGAACCGAAAGTTTCGTAAGTTCCCTGCAAAATTCCCTGCGTGCCGATGTAAATCCAACTTCCGGCGGTCATCTGTCCATACATCATCAAACCTTCGCGCTCGTATTGGTCAAATTGTTCTTGCGTTGCCCAATGCGGAACGATGTTTGAATTTGCCAGCAAAACTTTCGGCGCGTCCGTATGAGTTTTGAAAACCGCAACGGGTTTTCCCGATTGCACGAGAAGCGTTTCGTCTTCTTCGAGATTCTTCAAACTCTCCAAAATCGCGTCAAACGATTCCCAATTCCGCGCCGCTTTTCCGCGTCCGCCATAAACAATAAGATTATCGGGATCAAACGCGACTTCTGCGTCAAGATTGTTCTGAATCATCCGATATGCCGCTTCTGTAAGCCAATTTTTACAAGTAAGTTCCGTTCCTGTTGGTGCTTTTATTATTCGTTTCATAATTCGATTTCTAAATTTAAACGGTTTTCGGGCAGATTTGCAAAAACAAAAAGAATCTTGCCGCTTCTATTAGCTTTACAAAATTGCGTTTAGGCATATACTTAAGAGAGTTTATTCAATTCAAATTCCGTTCACTTCTCCCGCTTCGGTGGGCTTACTTTTTGTTTTCGCAAAGCACGCGCTACTGTAAAGAGTATTTCTTCTGTTGCCTCTTTTTCTAATAAAAATTGTTAAGTCAGATAGAAAGACTTCGGAGTTTAGTATTTGTCAGAGAGGAGAAAAGAACAAAATGAAAAACTATCGTTTCTTTAATTGGGTAGGAATTTTTATCACAACGGCATTTATTTTTGCGACGTTTTCGAGCATCGCCGAAGGGCAAGGCAAAATTGTTGCAACGATTGAATTTGACCCAGAAGTTGATGGCTTCGGCTTTCAAAATTATGGCAATCAGCATCAATGGCAAGACGATTTGAATGCTTACGATTTGATGACAATGTTCGGCGTTGCACCGGTGTGCGTAACGGGCAATTCGCTTGAAACCTGTGTGGTTAAAAGACCTGCCGAAAATTGGCGGCTGAAAACTTTGAGGGAAATGAAAGGCGGACACTGCGAAGGAATGGCGGTAACCTGTTTTCTATTCTTCGAGCAAAGAGAATGGAAATGGAAATGGAAAACTCCGACAAATTTTCAGAAAGGTGTAGAAAACGTCTATGATTTGAAATTTCCGAATCAAGCAATTGAAAATTACATCGCTTATTTTTGGGCAACACAAGTTTTACGCGAAGTCAATAAAAATAAAGACGCGGCTTATAATGCGACTCCGATGAGCATTGTCAAAAAGCTGATTGAGACAATGAACCTCGAAAACGGCGAATTATGGACAATCCAAATTTGCAAATACGAAGACGGCGACTTCAAAGACTGCCACGCCGTTGCGCCAATTGCCGTTGAAGAATTCGGCAGTTATTACAACATTCACGTCTATGATAATAACAAACCCGGAGCAACACGCTTTATCAAAGTTCAGAAAAGCGGACAACAAACTTGGGAATACAACGCCGCGCCCAACCCTGAGGAAGAAGAAGATTTATACACCGGCGACACTCAAACCAAATCATTTAACATCGTTCCGATCAGTTCGCGTCTTTTCGGCAAAAAATATCGCGCACCGTTTTCGACTCAACGCGAGCGAAATTCCGAATCAAACACAAGTGGCTCGACGGACGGCGATTCGGTTGAATTTCTCGTCAATGGCGATGCCGATATGCTCGTTACTTCCGGCGACGGCAAGCGCGTCGGCTATGATTGGACAAAAAAACAAACCGTCAACGAAATAAGCGGCGCGAGTTTGAATAATATTTCGACCAATTCCGACGACGACCTTCCGCCGATTATCAATCTGCCTTATCAACCGACGGCAAAGCCTTATACCGTAACGCTTTCGGGCAAAACTCTGACCAAAGAATCAGTGTCGGATTTGATGTTCACCGGACCCGGTTTTTCAATCGGCTTTGACGAAATCCAACTCGATCCGAATGAAACTTTGACGTTTCAAATCTCGCCCGATGGCTCGAAAATCTCTTTTACGGCAAGTGCAGACGGCGAAACGCCCGAATTATATTTCACCTACAATGCTGACGACGGCACAAGTTATCAACTCGAAGTTGACGGCGTGGAAATTCAAGCCGGAAAAACGCTGTTCGCCGATATTGACCTCAAAGCCGGAAAACTCCATTTCAAAGACAACGATGGAAGACACGATAAATACGACATTGATTTCTTGCGAATTCTGCCCAACGGCACACAGCAGACATTTGAAACCGACGACATAGACATCGGCGAAACCGACAGCTACGAAATGGATTTCAGCAAATGGGATGGCAAATCTCCAATGTGCTTCCGCGAAGACAATGAGGGCGACGGTTTCACCGATGAAGAATGCAAACCACAGCCCAATGAAGACGACGGAACGGACGAAACCGGCAAAACCAACGATTCACGGTTTTTACAAGCAATCGGTTTGTTCCGATAAATCCGGCAAATCAAACCGCGAAGGGCGTTGGCTATTTTCTTGTCCTTCGCGGCTAATTTTCAGGCAAAAGTTTTCGAGCAAATTCGCCGATTTTTTCGACAAATTCATCCGAATTTTCGTCCATAATCAACGAAAGCCGCGCAATTTCCGCGACAATCGCCGAACCGACAACCGCCGCGTCTGCATATTCCCAAGTTTCTTTTACTTGGTTTGCATTTGAAATTCCAAACCCGACCGCAATCGGCAAATCTGTGAATTTTCTCAGACGATTTACGAGATTTTCCGCCGTTCCGCTCAATTCGTTTCTTGCGCCCGTAACGCCTGCGCGAGAAACTGCATAAACAAAACCGCTCGCTTTCGCACAGATTTTTTGCAGACGTTCATCGCTCGATGTCGGCGCGGCGAGCATAATCAAAGATAATTCATTAGCATTTAATATCTGCCGAAATTCTTCCGCTTCTTCCGGCACTAAATCCGTAATCAAAACGCCGTCAACGCCCGAATCTTTCGCAGTTTCGGCAAAGTTCTCCAAACCAAACTGCAAAATCGGATTGAAATAGCTGAAAAGAATTATCGGCGTTTCGCAGTTTTCGTTTCTGACTTCCGCAACGATTTTCAGAATATCTTTAACCGAAATTTTATTCCGCAAAGCGCGTTCTGCCGCCGCCTGAATCGTAACGCCGTCAGCTACCGGATCGCTAAACGGCACGCCGAGTTCGATAACACTCGCGTTTTGTTTTGCAAGTTCGCGTAGCAACGCTTTTGTAACCTTCAAATTCGGGTCGCCCGCCACGATAAACGGAATAAATCCGCCGCGATTTTCGGTTTTTAATTGTTTGAATTTTTCGGTGATTCGATTATTCATTTGATTTTTCAATGGCGTTTTTCAGTAAAGCCTCCCATTTTTCCTCATCGCTTTCCGCTGAAATTGCTTGATTCACAATAAGCCAATCGTCAATTTCTACTTTCAAGGCATATTTACGGAACAAATTGTAAATCGAATAGTAAGCAAATTCGATTTCTTCGGGAAAAATCAAATCATCATCCTGCATCGCGGCAATGGGTTCGAGATATTTACGATTGATTTCCTCCGTTTTCTCACTGCTCAAAGCCGATTGAAATGCTTCTGAAGGAAGTTTTTTATCAACAATTTGATGAGTCCCGCAAACGCTTTCCCGATACTCGATTTTTCCCCTTTTAGCAAAAAATTTCTCAAGAAGCAAAAGCGAATTTCTGCAAAGTTCAAAATGCACAACGCGCTTTCGTTCCGAATTCAAATTTAGAAATTCTTTACCTAAACTCATTTCCCCAAAATTTCTTGAACTTGATTGACATCTTTATCGCCGCGCCCCGAAAGATTGCAGATTATTGTCTGATTCGCAGACATTTCGGGCGCGAGTTTTAATAAATGAGCAATCGCGTGCGACGATTCGAGCGCGGGAATGATGCCTTCGGTCTGCGATAGAATTTGAAAGGCTTCCAACGCTTCTTCATCCGTTGCCGAAACATATTCGACGCGACCGATGTCGTGTAAAAATGCGTGTTCGGGACCAATCGAAGCGTAATCCAACCCCGCCGAAACCGAATGAGTCAAAGCAATTTGCCCGTTTTCGTCCTGCAAAAGATAGCTTTTCGTGCCTTGCAAAACACCGACTTTGTTTTCGACAAACCGCGCCGCGTGTTCGCCTAATTTCGCAGATTTTCCGCCCGCTTCAACTCCAATCATTCGCACATATTCATCTTGCAAAAATGGATGAAAAAGCCCAATCGCATTTGAACCGCCGCCGACGCAAGCCACCAAACAATCAGGCAAACTTCCCGTCTGTTCCAAGATTTGTTCACGCGCTTCTTTGCCGATTACCGATTGAAAATCGCGCACCATCAAGGGATACGGATGCGGACCTAACGCGCTTCCGAGCAAGTAATACGTCGTTTCGACATTCGTAACCCAATCGCGCAAAGCCTCGTTTATTGCGTCCTTCAAAGTTTTCGAGCCGGAATCTACGCCGCGAACTTCCGCCCCCAAAAGCCGCATCCGAAAAACATTCAACGCCTGCCGCCGCATATCTTCCGTTCCCATATAAACGACACATTCTAAACCAAATAGCGCACAAACCGTCGCCGTTGCCACACCGTGTTGTCCCGCACCGGTTTCGGCAATAATTCGCTTTTTGCCCATCCGTTTGGCAAGCAAAACTTGTCCGATGGCGTTATTGATTTTATGCGCTCCGGTGTGATTTAAGTCTTCGCGCTTGAGATAAATCTGCGCTCCGCCAAGTTTTTCCGTGAGTCTTGCGGCGTGAAAAAGCGGTGTCGGACGACCCGAAAAATCTTTTAATAATTGCAAAAATCCCGCCTGAAAATCCGCGTCATCACGAACGGAAAAATACATCTCCGTCAATTCCTCAAGCGGAAACATCAGCGTTTCGGGAACAAACCGCCCACCGAATTCCCCCCAATATCCACGTTCGTTTGGTTCGTAATTCATTAATCAATTTTTATCAAGATTCTGCTCAAAGTTTTGCAAATCTTCGTCGCTTGCTTTTTCCAAAAGAGTAAATTCTGCACTTAAATTCTCTTTTTCCAACTTAAATTCTTCCAAAAGCGCGAAGAAAAGGTCAAAGGCTTGTTCCTCATTTTTTTCTGTTTTTTCTAAAATTAAACTGCTCCATCCCATTGGAGTTTCTTTTCGCCCTAAAATTTTTTCAGCTATCCAATTTTGAAAATTATCATCGTTTTGAGTTTCTTTATTTGAACGAAATTTTCTCCAATTAAACTGCAAACCATTAATCGCGTAAGCCAAATCAAATCCATCGAGATAGGTTCGCAAAAGTGTTATTGAGCTTTTGCCCAAATACATTGCAGGTCTAAGTTCAATTAAAAACAATAAATCGTAAATGTCTTGAATCGTGAAATTGATATGTTTTTTCACTACCGAAATAAATCTGAATGTTTTTTGCCTGTCTTTTTTTCCTTTATCACTTTCAAGCAAACTACAAGAATCAACGGCAAATGGTTGAACACGCCTGATTGCTAAATCTACATTCTGAAAATCTAATCCGCCTGCAAGATAAAGTTTTGCTGTAAATTGTTTAACTTTAAATGCAATTTTCCAATCGAAAGTTTCGCCCGTTCCGCCGTGTTCTTGTGGGTTGTAAGCGTCAAGCAAAATCGCGTCAACTTCATATTTCAAAACGTCTTCAGGCTTGAATTCGGGCGAAACTCGGAAGGCTTTGATGATTTCGAGATTTGTTTTTTGTTTTAATTCCCGCGCAAATTCGGGGGTTTCTTCGCCGTGAAGTTGGAGCGCGTCGAGCCGTGCGATTGAAGCGATTTCGGCGATTTTTTCTAAACTTTCATTGACGAAAACGCCGACTTTCAAGATGTTTTCCGGCAGTTTTTCGATGATTTCACGCGCTTTTTCGGGCGTGATGTAGCGCGGACTTTTTTCGTAAAAATTAAAACCCAGCGCGTCTGCGCCGAATTTTGCCGAAAGAAGCGCGTCTTCCAAGTTTGTGATGCCGCAAATTTTAACTTTTGTCATTTTCCTTGCTCTCCAAGATTTCTTTGGTCAAGTTCTCCGACATTTCTTTCTTTTCATCTTTCAGGCGCGTTGCTAAATACCAGACGACAAAGACATTAACAAACAAAACTCCAATCCGAACCCAAGTAAATCGTTCGTAAAGCTCATAAAGTTCGAGCGGAATGAGCAAAGATGTGGCGACAACAGTCAGAAGCTCCGCCCAACGCTTTTCATACCACAAACCGATGCCTTCGGTTAGTTGCAAACCTGAATACAAAAACGCGCCGCCCGACATCGCCATTAGTTGATTTTTGTTCACTCCGGCGAGCTTTTCCAAAACTGTATGAACGTAATGATTTTCCGCATCAATGCCGTGTCGGTTGACAAAATCCAACGCCCATTCCGCTACGTCTTTATTCAATAAAGTCAATAACTTAACGCCGACAATCAGAAGCAAAATACCTTTCAGAAATTTGAATCCGGCGATTATGTGAATCGTCCAATGACGCTCTTTGGTCGTCTGATTTTTGTATCTGAGATGCGGTTTGTTCATAATAATTTTTCCAACATTTCGCGCGGATTTCCCGAACGCATCAAAGTTTCGCCAATCAAAAAACCATTAAAACCGAGATTTTTTAACTCAAGCAAATCTTCGCGCGTCTGCAAACCGCTTTCCGTAATCATCAGTGCATCTTTCGGCGCAGATTTTATCAATTCACGCGAAACATCGAGCGAAACTTTAAAGCTGTGCAAATCACGATTGTTCACGCCGATAATTTTCGCGCCGATTCGTTTGACGCGCTCTAATTCTTGCAATGTATGGACTTCGACGAGCGCATCGAGCTTCAAATCTTCTTCAGCTACGGCGTGAAGTTTTTGCAAAACGTCATCATTTAGCATTGCGGCAATCAACAAAATCACGTCTGCACCGGCTTCCGCCGCCTCAAAAATTTGAAACTCGTCAAAGATAAAATCCTTTCGCAGAATCGGCAAATTTGCGGCGTTTCGCGCAGTTTTCAAATCTTCCAGACTTCCGCTAAATCTGTCTTCTTCTGTCAAAACTGAAATCGCACACGCGCCGCCGATTTCGTAATTTCGTGCAACTTCCGCGACATCAATTTTATCATTTATTACGCCTTTCGACGGCGAAGCACGTTTTATTTCGGCGATGATGTTAATTTGGCTTCGCTCTAAATTTTTACGAAGCCGATGATTTTCCGCTGTTTCGCGTCTTGCGATTGCCGATGATTTTAACTCGTCAAAATCACGGTTTGCTCTGGCGATTTCGAGGCGTTTTTTCTTTAATTCTATGATTTCGGTTAGAAACATTTTATTGTTCAGTTTTACACCTTTAGGCGTGAATAACCCGCCAGCTATGTGTGGCGGTTTCTTCACGCCT
>CAZJQP010000014.1:0-72158 GCA_964548225.1 uncultured Blastocatellaceae bacterium
CTCCTGATGCGATTAACTTACTGGTGTCAAAGAACTTAATTATGCACAGGCTTCACTTAACTGAAGTTTTTGTTATCAAAAAATAACCGCCCGTGCTCAAAGCGGCAAGTCCGAAAAAAATCAGCACGGCAAGCAGAACCGCTTTTTTACCGCCTCCCGCCGTTTGTTGTGTCGCGTTCGGCACACCAAACGGAGTGAAATTGTTTCCCGCAAAGGAATTCGGGTTGCCGTAAATCTGCGTCGGCGGAATGTTCGGATTGCTTTGGGCAAAAACGGTCGGGATTTCGTTTGACTGATTCTGGAAACTCAGCGTCGGCGATTTGGTATCGCCAATCGGCAAGGCTCCCGTATTCCTCAGCATCGTGCCGCAAACAATACAAAAAACATTTGCGTCTTCATTATTTGCTTGACAGTTCGGACAAATCATATTTCTTACAAAATCGCTGTCATTATGAATTATGCCGAGATTGTAACAGAAATTTTGCAAAAGCTAAAACATAAATTGTTGAAGCCTTACCAAATCGAGGAGCTTTATATTGTCTTTTTAGACACAAATCGGTTATCATTCGCACAAATCATTTAAAGCGATAGGTGAAAATCAGATGAAAAAATGTCCGCTCTGTAATCAATTTTATTCCGACGATAATGTTTTTTGTATGAACGACGGCACGACACTTCTGCTCGTCTCGGACACGGGTGCAAATGTTATCCCGACCGGCGATAATCAAACAACACAAGTCGTTTCGCGCCCACAGTTTTCGGCGCAAATTCCGGTGCAAAATGCGCCGAAAGATAATTCAAAATGGCTATTTTTGGTTATCGGCGTTTTGCTTGCATCGGTTGTCGGAATGGGCGCGTTCTTGCTGACGCGAAGCAGCGAAAAAGACGAGAAAAAAGAAAGCCCCAATCAAGCCACGAAAACCGAAACCGCGCTGACGGATAACACCAACCGTGCCGAAAACGATCTGCCGAAAAATACGCCGAAACCGATTACGACGGCGGAACAACCGAAAATTAATCCAAATCTAAATCCGGCAGGAAGTTGGTCGGGAAGTTGGAATTCGACGGGAACTTATCGCACATATTTTACGGCATCCGTAAATTTGACTGACGAAGGCGGTGGCAAAATGAGCGGTTCTATCGTTTGGAATCTGCAAAGCACGAATAATCCGAAAAAGACCGATAAAGTTGGCACAAGCGCAACTGAATATGTGCAGGGCGTTTATAATCCGGCAAATCGGCGGGTTACACTTCGCGGTATCCGCAAAGACGATCCTTACGACATTATAATTTATGATTCCTACACTTTGACGCTAGCGGAAAACAATCTGACAATGAACGGCAGAAGCAAAGGGGGAAATCTTAGTTTGAGGCGATAAAAAGTTATGAAACAATTAATTTTGCTCGTAGTTGCGCTCGGTTTTATAAATTGCCAAGGCGTGGCGACGAAAATTGAAACGATGAAGACAAGCGATTCGCTGCCGACAGTTGAAGTGCCAACACCGATGCCCACGCCGACGGTAACTCCGAAAAAAGAAGAGGTCAAAGACGGCTTAGTCGAACTCGTCAAGTTGGACGAAACGATAAAATTGGACATTCGTTATGCGACAGCAAACAATTTTGTCGGCAAGGTGATTTACAAAGAAGCCCGCGCCTTTATGCAAAAACCGGCGGCGGAAGCGATTGTGCGAATTCATCAAAATCTGAAAAAACAAAACTTGGGTTTGGTGATTTTCGACGGCTATCGTCCGCTTTCGGCAACAAAACTTTTTTGGGAAGTTACGCCCGCCGATAAAAAGAAATTTGTCGCCAATCCAAAAAACGGTTCGCGCCACAATCGCGGTTGTGCGGTTGATTTGAGCCTTTTCGATTTGAAAACGGGCGAAAATCTCAATATGCCGACCGAATACGACGATTTTACCGAAAAAGCCGCCGCCGATTATTCAGGTGCAACCGAAGCGCAAAGGAAAAACCGCGAAATTCTGCGAAAAACAATGGAAGCCGACGGTTTCAATGTTTATACGGCGGAATGGTGGCATTTCGATTTTCAAAATTGTCCCGAAAACCGGATTTTAGACATAGAATTTTCGGAAATTAAATAAATAAAGACAGGAGAGAAAAGTGAAGACTACAATCAGAGTTTTATTTTCAGTTGTTATTTTGATAGTTATCGGTGTCCATTTTGCAAAAGCCGAAGAATGCAAAGTAGCCGACCCGACGGGAACGCCGCTTAATGTTCGCGCTTCGCCAAACGGTAAAATTTCACAGACGCTTAAGAATGGTTCAATAGTTTTTGTTGAAAAAAAATCTTACCAATCCAAAAATGGAGCAAATCGTGTGTGGGCGCAAATATCTCAAGCAGCAGGAAATAGTCGAAAAATATTGGGGTGGGTGTTTGGGGATTATATAAGTTGTGGAGCAGAAGAAAGTTGGACGGAGTTTTATACAAATTTGAAAACAGCCGTTAAAAATCGAAACCGTAATTTTATGGAAACTATCTTTCCAGACTTTATTGCTTGTCAGACGTGGAATGTTTGTAAATTTACAAATGGAGAAGTTAGGGCAAATGCAAAGATGGTTTTCAAAAAATGGGATGAAAATAATTATCAAGGATGGTCTGACCTCGAAAAAACCCTTAAAAGCGGAAAATTAACAAAAAGAGGTCATGATTTTGAGGAAAGTAGTAATAACGAGATGGCGTGGAAAGCGCAGATTTTAGAAACAAAAGAATGCGAAGGTTATTGGATAGATTTTGAATACAGCAGTGGTAAATGGAAGATGGAACACTTTTATTTTGGAGAACTTTGTGGGCATTAGCCAATTTTTAATAAAATCAGGAGAACAAAAAAATGAAAAAAACTATATTTTGCTTTTTATTTTTGATGGGAATTTTTGCTTTTGCAGGGGCAGAAAATGCACAGGCGCAACTGAACATTCCTTGTGTTGTAAATGATACTTCAGGCACACCTTTGAATGTCCGTGCAACTCCGGGCGGGCGCATAGTCAGTAAATTAAAGAATGGAACGAAAGTTATTGTCGTAAATGCAGTAGCTGGCGATGGTCCGAGTTGGATGCAGGTCAGCGTAGTCCGTAGAGGTAAAAGAATTGTTTTAGGTTGGGTAGTTGAACGCTATTTAAGTTGTGAAAACTAGATAGCCGTAAAATGATTAAATGAACGACAGAAGAGTTGAAAAACCTCTACAAAGAAGCAATTTACGCAAATTGTTTGGCAGAGAATATTTTATTTTAAAACGGCGAATGAATTGGATTTTCGGCGGAGAAAATTTCGCTGTGCCGTCGGCTGACCAACTCAAATATTCGTGTATCAAACATCGCTCGTTTTTACTGCGTCCGTTAAAAGACGTGGAAATGTATCTTCAACACAACAAAATCACGAACTTGCGGTTGGCGATAGAAAAAATAAACGGCGTAATTATCAATCCGGGGCAAACTTTTTCAATCTGGCGGCTTGTCGGCAGACCGACGAAAGCGAAAGGCTATCTCGAAGGTTTGGTGTTAAACGGCGGGACAATCTCGACCGGAATCGGCGGCGGTTTGTGTCAGCTCGGCAATTTGATTTATTGGATGGCTTTGCACACGCCTTTGACCGTTGCCGAACGCTGGCGACACGGCTACGATGTATTTCCTGACGTGAATCGCAAAATTCCTTTCGCCTGTGGCGCGACGCTTTCTTACAATTACGTTGATTTGAAGATAAAAAACGAAACACGCGAACGGTTTCAGATAAATCTGTGGCTCGACGAAGAATATCTGCACGGCGAAATCAAATCGGACGGCGAACCCGTCTATGATTACGAAGTGTTTGAAACCGACCATTTGATAAAAATGCAAATTTGGGGCGGCTACACACGGCACAACAAAATCTGGAAACGCCGAACGCATAGATTCGATGGTGCGAGCGAGGAAGAATTGGTTACGGAAAACCACGCGATTATGATGTATAACCCGCTTTTGACGGAGTAAAGTTTCGGAGGTGAAAATTATGATAATTCGGTTTATTTGGATAGTTTCCTTAGTCGCAGGATTTTCGGCGGCTTGTCAAAAATCGCCCGCAAACGAGAACACGACGGTCAATAAAAACGAAAACGCTGTTTCCAACGTCAATCGAACGCCGACATCGGAAATTAAGACCGAGCCGAAATCAATCAAAGCCGAAATTGACGGCAAACAGACCGAACTCGTATTAGCGAGAGAAATTGTGCCGAATTTGGCGGAAGATTTGAAATATGCGACCGCCGATAATTTTATGAAACGGAAACTTTACGATGATCCGAATTGTTATCTTTTGCGCGAAACCGCCGAAAAACTGGCGGTTGCCGACAGAGATTTATCAAAACGAAAACCCGGATTTAAGTTGAAAGTTTGGGATTGCTATCGCCCGATGTCGGTGCAAAAAGAAATGTGGAAGGAATATACAAACACGCCGTATGTCGCCAATCCGACGAACGCAAGACATCCGCGAGGGCGAGCCGTTGACATCACCATCGTTGACGCAAACGGCAAAGAACTCGAAATGCCGACCGAATACGACAATTTCACCCCGAAAGCGCATCCGAACGCGCCGACCACGAAAATCGCCGCCGCCAATCGTGAACTGCTCCGTTCGGTGATGGTTTCCGCCGGATTCACGGGCGTAACTTCGGAATGGTGGCATTTTGATAATTTGGCGAAGGGAAAATAAAATGGTTGATAAATTTCGGGCTGGGGCATTGCTAATAATTTATGGATTCTTTTCATACCTTTTAGTGATGATCAGCCTTCAATATATCCCTTACGATACGGATGTTGCTTTTTTGAGAATCAAGCAGGATGTGATTGATGTTTTATTTTATAAACTTGCGTTTTTTACCCACGTTTATACTGCCGTTTTTGTTATTCCGGCTGGATTTACGCAATTTTCCCGATATATTCGCGGAAATTTTTTCTTGATTCATAAATACGTCGGTCGGGTTTATGCGTTTGTCGTGATTTTTCTCGCGGGACCGTCGGGGTTTTATATGGGGATTTTCGCAAACGGAGGCATTGCGGCACAGATTTCATTTTGTTTGCTTTCTGTTTTATGGATTTATTTTACTGCAATGGCAGTTATCAGAGTCAGACAAGGTGATATTGAATCGCACCGTGAATTTCTTATCAGGTCATTTGCTTTAACGCTCTCTGCGTTGACGCTCAGAGCTTGGAAATATCTGATAGTGTTTGTTTTTGAACCGCGTCCGATGGATGTCTATCAAATTGTGGCGTGGCTTGGATGGATTCCGAATTTAATAATTGCTGAAATAATAATCGGCAAATTTATTAAATTTAAGAATTTGCTTAAAAAGTAACGCAAACGTCTCGTTTGCGTTACTTAATATTTCGACTAACTTTAAACCAATAGGAAACAGAATTATGAATAAAATATTAATGATGCTTTTGGCGATTTGTTTAATCGCTTCGTGTAGTAAAACTTCTAATAACGCAGAAACCAAACTCGGCGATTCTCCCGAAAAGACAAATGCAAGCGAGAAAAAAACGCCGGAAAAAAATGTCAAAAGTGATAAGCAAAACCAAAATTCGCCGGTTTTAGGCACTTACACAGGCGGATTTGAAGCCTTGGAATATGATCAATCAAAGGATTATGTTTATGAAAACCGCATTACTATTTCGATTGATTCACTCGGCGAAGATTCGATTGACGGACACAGCGTGGTCGCGGGCAATAACCGTCCGTTTAAGGGAAAATTTAAACAGGAAGGAAAATTATTGAAAGTCGAAGCATCTGAACCGGGCGATGATAAATATGACGGTAAATTCTCATTTACCGTTGACGCTGACGGCAAGACGGTTTCAGGAACATGGACTGCCAACGATAAAAAACTAGCTGTTACCAAACGGAAATATTCACTCAACAAAAAGCAGTTCAAATATGATGCTTCATTAGAATTGCCCAAAGATGTTCAGTGGACTTCGCTTTACGAAAAGAATCCGAAATTTCCCGATCAGGTCGAATCTCTAACCGAAGATGTAACAAAGATAAATGCTTCGGTCAAGGAATTAACCAAGAGCGACGTTGAAAATATGTATAAGGGCGATCTGGAAGTCATCAGAAATGCGATTTATGCCAGACACGGATATTCATTTAAAAATCGCCGGATGAGATTTATCTTTGACCAATTTGTTCCGTGGTATATGCCGCTAAATACCGATATAAGAAGCAATTTAACGGAAATCGAAAAGAAAAATATTGATTTGCTCAAACGCTACGAAGAGCATGCCGAAAGATATTATGACGAATATGGACGATAAAATTTATCTAATAACAAAAAATAAATTCCCGATGATTCAGCGGCAAAAACAATCCAATTGATAATTTAGTAAAAAACAAAAGAGAAAATAACGTGCCGTTAAATCGTCATAAAAAACAATAAAATTATGCCGCATCTTACCGGACTTAATAATCAAATATATGCTCTGAACATTGGCAAAACCATCATCGGGCGCGATGCTTTGCAATGTCAGATTTTGCTTGAACAGCCGTTTGTTTCGCGTCTGCAAGCGGTAATTGAAGTCTTGCAGGACGGGCAGACTTTTATTAAAAATTTAAGCGGTAAGCAGACGACTTTTGTCAACGGTTTGGCGATTGATACGCGGATTTTGAACGACGGCGACCGTGTTGAATTCGGTGCAGGACAAACTATAGGTTTTTCTTTTCATAGCGAGCAGGCGGCGCAAAGTTTCAGTCCACGATTTACGACGGGCAATTTGCCGCAGATGCCTTTGTCGGGTGATGCGACGGTGCAATGGCATCAGCCGCAAGCGCAAAACCCTTTGAGCGTTGTGCAATTTGGACAGGTTTCACGGCTTCGTATCGGGCGTGCGCCGGACAACGAAATCGTTTTGGACGCGCCGAGCGTTTCACGGCATCACGCCGAATTGATTTATGAAAACGGCGCGGCGCAACCCGTTATTTCTGACCTCGGAAGCACGAACGGAACTTTTATCAACGGCGAAGTTTTGCGTTCGCCGATGCGCCTTCTTGCTGATGATTGGGTAACAATCGGCGGTTATCTGCTTCGTGTCGAAGGGCGTGAAGTCCGCAAACAAGATTTGAGCGCGAGCCGCATTGCCGCGTTTAATGTTTCCAAATCTTACGGCGATAAGACAGTTTTGCAAGATGTTTCCGTCGCCCTTTATCCGCGTGAATTTGTCGGTTTGATGGGCGCGTCCGGTTGTGGAAAATCTACGCTGATGGACGCGCTCAACGGAATGCGTCCGGCGACGAGCGGACAGGTTTTCGTTAATGATTTAGACCTTTACACGAATTTCGATTTATTGCGGCGTTCAATCGGCTACGTTCCGCAACGGGACATTTTGCACGAGGCTTTGACTGTCGAGCGGACGCTTTATTACGCCGCGAAAATGCGTCTGCCGTCGGGAACATCCGCCACGCAAATCACGGAAGTTATCAATGAAGTTATAAATACCGTCGGGCTTGAAGAACAGCGGCACAATGCTTTTCGACAGCTTTCCGGCGGACAGCAAAAGCGTCTGAGTTTGGGCATTGAACTGATTACCAAGCCGAATTTTTTGTTCTTGGACGAGCCGACATCGCCCCTCGACCCGGAAACGACGGAAAATATGATGTTGCTGTTTCGCCGTTTGGCGGACGAAGGCAGAATCGTCGTGATGGTTACGCATAAGTTCGAGAAATTCAACTCGATGCACAACATCGTTCTGCTCACAAAAGGCGGAAGATTGGCGTTTTTCGGTGCGCCGAACGAGGCTTTGCAATATTTTAACTGTCAAGAGCCGAGCGAAATTTATCGCCGTTTGCACGAGCGTTCGCCGGAAGAAATCAACCGCGCATTTTTGCAATCGCCGAATTTTCAACGCAACGTCGCGGCGCGTTTTAACGAAATTCAGCAAGGCGGAATGAATTTCAACACCGGCGCGGACAACACCGGCGCGGAACGCAAATTCGGCTTCGGACAATGGTTCACGTTGACGCGGCGAAATTTGGAAATCAAACTCAAGGATTTCCGAAACACGCTGATTTTATTGGCGCAAGCTCCGATTGTCGCGTTTATTCTCGCGTTTATCACCGACGAAACCGCAAACGATGCTCGGACAATTTTTATCGCCGCGATTATTGCGATTTGGCTCGGCGCAAACAACGCGATTCGGGAAATCGTCTCCGAATCGGAAGTTTATGCGCGGGAACGGCTGGTAAATCTGAAAATTCCGTCTTACGTTTTCTCGAAATTTACGATTTTGAGCGGCATCGGGTTGATTCAATGTGTGCTTTTCGTGTTTATTTTAACCGTTTTCGGCAGATTTGATGCGACGGATTTTTTGAAAACCACCGCAATTTTGTATCTTTCGCTTCTCGCAGGCGCGGCAATGGGGTTGTTCTTCTCGGCACTCGTTTCTTCAACCGAAAAAGCGATGAGCATTTTGCCTCTGATTCTGATTCCGCAACTGCTTTTGAGCGGATTTTTGAAGCCGATTGACGATTTATACGTCAATTTATCAAAGGAAAAACCCGCCACCGTCGCCGATTACGACAAATATCAGCGCGATAAGGACAAAGAAATAAAATTTGACCCGACAAAGCCGGACGAAAAACCGAAACTGCCTGAAATTATTCAAAAATCGGAAGGTTTGGGCGGCGTGAAATTCCTTGCGGATTTGATGACAGCGCGTTGGACGATTGACGCGCTCACGCATCAGGTTTCGATAAACGACCTAAAAGCGCGTGATAAATTGGCTTCGCGGATGACGGTTCAGGAATACGAAGCCGTTTTAGATAAAAAGCGCGACACCGAAATCGTCGAAATTTATGAGTCGCGGGTGCGGAAAGATTTGCTGATTTTGGGGTTGTTTAGTTTACTGTTTTTAATTTTGACAATGGCGGCTTTGAAGCGCAAAGATGCTTTATGAGGTAATAAAAATGAAACATATCTGTCTTTTAATTTTCATCGGCTTGAGTTTTTTGACGAGCGTTTCCGCGCAGAAAAATATTTCCGTCATCTCGCTCGTGCCGGAAAAATCGGTGGCAGTTTTGCGGGTTGATTGGACAAAGGTGCGCGGAAACGGGAAGTTGAAACAAGTCGTCAATGGCGATAGTTTTTCAAATATCGGCAGTTTGATTGGCGTAAGCGAAGAAAAAATCAGCGAATGGGTTATTTTCAGCGACATCAATCCGACTTCCTCAAAAGGAATGGGAATGATTGTTGCGGGCAATTTTACGTCGCAGAGCATCGCGCAATTTGCCCGCTCGAAAGATTGGCGAAGCGAAAAAATAGGCGCACAGACGGCTTTTGTTAATCCGACAGACAATTCTTATTTATTGCCGATACGCAACGGATTGCTTGCCGCCGGATCAAAGTCGGGTATCGAAAAAGTCTCGAAAGTTTTATCGCGGCAGGGCAAAAATTTGATTTCAAACGCGCCGTTCGATTCAATGTGGAGCGAAATTCGCGCAAAAAGTTTTCCGATAAATTTTATGGTCGGTGTGCCGGAAGAATACAAAATGGTTGCCGACATCGCTTATAAAGTCGCCGCCAAATTGATGAATCTGGCAAGTTTCGGCATTATCGGAACAGTTATGGAAACAATCGGTTTCGTAAATTGTTTCGGCTTTAATATTTCGCACCGCGAAACGGTCTTTCCGACGCAAATATTGGCGATGATGGACAGCGAAACAAAGGCTTGGATTGCGTCGGGCGCGGTTAATCTTCTTAAAAAAGCTCCGAACGCCGTCGGAATGCAGGCGAAAACCGAAGAAGACCGCCAATTTTTAGAGTCGGTTCAAACAATGTCGGCAACTTATAAAAAAACGCTTCTGACAGTGAATCTTGAGATGCCCGAAATGGTGATGGAAAAGCGATAATTTACCTAATGTGTAACTCCTTTTTACTGTCGCATAGCGACATTTTGAATTTAGGAAGGTTGTCTTTTAAGGCACGGTCAGTGAAAGACGAAACATCCGCCAAAGATGATGACATTTCAGCCAAAGATGATGCTTCATCAGCCAAAGATGATGAAGCATTAGCTAAAGATGATGCTTCATCAGCCGAAGAAAATGCTTCATCATCTAAAGATGATGGAGCATTAGCCGAAGATGATGGAGCATTAGCCAAAGATGATGCTTCATCATCTAAAGATGATGGAGCATCAGCCGAAGATGATGAAGCATTTTCTTGAGATGATGCTTCATCAGCCGAAGATGATGAAGCATCATCTTTAGCTGATGAAGTATCATCTTCGGCTGATGTGTCATTAGCTTTAGCTGAAATCGTTTCAGCTAAAGCTAATGCTTTACCTAATGTGCAACTCTTTCTTTACTGTCGCGTAACGACATTTTGAATTTAGGAAGGCTGTCTTTTAAGGCACGGTCAGTAGGATTTTTGTCGCGTCAGCGACAACTGAACGGCATTGGCGGCATTTTTTCAGCCGTCCCTGACGCGAGCGCAAATTGACCGTTTCCGTGCCTTAAAAGACAACCTTCCTAAACTCATTTCATCGCTACACGAGAAATCATTTGATTTTTCAACAAAAAGAGTTGCACATTAGGTATAATTTGTAAAATCGAAATATGTTCTGTCCAAAATGTGGAGTTAAAAATTTAGATACAAGTAAGTTTTGTAAGGCTTGCGGGAAACCTCTGCCTGATCATTCGCAAATTCGGCAGGCGGTTTCGCAGTCGCTTGTAATGCCGCCGATGCCGCAAAATATTAATTTAATCGGGCAGGTTTTGGAAGGAAAATATCGCATCGAAGCCCGCTTAGGCACAGGCGGAATGGGCGAAGTTTATCGGGCGACGCGACTTCTAATCGGCGATGCGGTAGCGATAAAGTTTTTGCACACGCATCTGGTTTCTAATCCGCAAGCTGTCGAACGATTTCGGCACGAAGCGGTTACGGCAACTAAACTTCGGCACAGAAACGTCGTTGCACTTTATGATGTCGGTATTTCCGTCGCGCATAATGCTCCATATATTTTGATGGAATTCGCGGAAGGCTTGACGCTCAGGCAGATTATCAATCATTCAAAAGTTTTGCCGCTTGATTTTGCCGTAACGGTAATCGCGCAGGTTTGCGCCGCGCTCGACGAAGCGCATCGTTTGGGAATTGTTCACCGCGACATAAAACCCGAAAATATTATCGCAAACCAAACTTCAACCGGTTGGCACGTCAAAGTTTTGGACTTCGGCATTGCCAAACTTTATAACGAAGCGAACAGCGGTTTGACACAGGACGGAAGCACGATGGGAACGCCGCAATATATGTCGCCCGAACAATGTATGGGCGAGCCGATCGACGGGCGCAGTGATATTTACAGCGCGGCGATTGTTTTATATGAAATGTTCTGCGGAACTGTGCCGTTTAAACACGCCACGACAAGCGCAATTGCCATTCACCAAGTTCAAACCGCCCCGCCGCCGCCGCGCTCGATTAATCCGAACATCACACCGGAAATGGAATCCGTAATTTTGCGCGCACTTTCGAAACAGCGCGAAGCCAGACAACAAACAGCGCAAATTTTTGCACAGGAATTTATTCGCACGGCGACTGCCGCCGTCAGATCAGCCGTGGCAACAACAAATTCCGCACCGTTGCAAAATTCGACAATTGGCACAAAACAGGTTGAAGTAGCGCAGAAAGAAAATTCGTCTTTGCCGATTCCGCTCCCCGAAGACAATTTTTTATCATCCGAAATCAAGCCGGAACATATCGCAAACCAACCGGTCAATAAAAAAGATGAAGAAAAATTAAGTTTAATTTTTGAAGATGCCGAATTTATCCTTGACGAAATTTTGGTCGAAAAAAAGGCGGATGAAATATCGGATTTTGAAAATAGTCAGCCAATCTTAAAACCTTCCGAGCCGTATCAATAGTTTGCAAAACCTTGTTTTTCAGCGTTTTAGGAGCGGTGCGAAAACCCATCCGGTTCTGCCGTCGTCAGTTTTGACGTTTGCCCAATAGCCTGTAATTCCGCGCCAAGTGGTTGTATTGTCGGAAATTTTCATCACAAAAAGTCTGTCCGAACTGTTTAAAATATCAACTTTGTTTGCCGTTAAATTCGGTTCGGAGCGTAAAGTTACGCCGTTGGTTTTCGGATAGATATAAGCGTCAACCGTCGGCGGAGTTTCGGGCGTTTTGTCGCCCTTCTTTTTGTCTTTGGATTTCAGCGAAACGTTGGAGGTTTTTAAGATTGAATCGTTGTTTGCTTTGTCCGAATTCGTTACTTGAAAAGCCCAAAATTTATGTTTGCCGTCATCGAGAAAACCTTCCAAAATCGCAAAAGCATATTTACCGTTTGCCAGATGTTCGGGAAGTTTCACACGCTTGACTTCCGTCTTGTCGGCAACCGATTCGGTTTGAAAATCAATCTGTTTGAGATTGCCGTCCGACTTTATCGTGTCGAGTTGAATCAACCGCAAATCGCTCGTTTTAAAGTCTTTTTCGTCCGTAAATAAAACTAAATTTTGATTGGTTTCAAATTTTGTTAAACCTTCGTCTTTCAACAATTTATCTTTTGCCTCAACCGCATTTGTGAAATCTTGTTTTTTGATTTCGTCAACTTTGTCTTTGTCCTTGCTCTGCACAAACATTCCGACGGTTTGCGGCAAAATTTCAGTTTTGGTCAGAAGTTTTGAAATAATAAAATATCCGCCGACACCGATTGCTGCAAGCCCGACAAACACCACGGCGGCAACTATTGCCAATCTCAGATTTTTGCCCGATTTCGGTTTTGAAACAGGCGAAATCGGCGGAATGATCGGATTAAAAACCGGCGGAGTCGGCTGAACATTTTCTGCAGGTTTCGTAGTTGCGAAAACTTGTGTCGGCGGCGGATTAATTTGCGGCGGCGGTTGCGGATTCGGTTGCGCTATTTGCGTTAAAGGCGGAATCTTTGCCGCGCCTTGACCGCCGAAAACTGTTGGTGTTTCTTCTTCATCCGTAAAAGAATCTTCAATATGCGGCGGTTGTTCGGGCGGAAACTGAAAACTCAGTGTCGGCGATTTCGTGTCGCCGACCATTGCTTCGGTATCTTTCAAAAGCGTTCCGCAGTTATTGCAAAACACATTTCGGTTTTCGTTATTTGTTTGACAACTCGGACAAATCATAGTTTTCTTCAACGATATTATAAACTCATTTTCAAAAAATCGCGTAAAAAATTCAAAAAATCGTGATTTCTTTGGATTTTCAGGCAAAAATCGGTTATTATTCGCAAGAAAAACAAGTGATTTTAACCGAATAAAATGATGACTGCTTCAAAGTAAAATTATGAAACGATGTCCAAACTGCAATCAAATATTTTCCGATGACAATTCTTTTTGTTTGGAAGATGGAACAGCCCTCATTTTAGCTTCCGATTCATATCCGTCCGTTTCTCCGCCGGTTAATGAAATTCCGACGCTGGTTATTCCGCGACCGCAAGTTACGTCTGAAATGTCGCCACAAACAGTATCGGGCGGTGCATCAAAATGGCTTTTTTTGATAATCGGTATTTTGGCAACAACAGTTGTCGGAATGGGCGTTTTTATGTTCACCGGACGCAGTGAAAAAGCAGAGCAAAAAGAAAATGTCAATCAAAATGTAAAAAATGAAAACAGCAAAGAAAATAAAAATCAATCTGAAAATGCTTCACCGAAAAATACGCCAAAAGTAAATCAAACCATTGAAAAAACGTCGCAAAAATTACAAATTACCAAAGAAGATGCACAAAATTTGATAAATCGTTGGGAACAGGCGCAAGACGCACGAAAGTTCGGCGAGTATCGTGCGCTCTATTCACCTCAATTTCTAGGCATCAAACGCACGAAAAGCGGCAGTCAAACGCAGATGAATTATTCGCAATGGATGAACGATCGGCAAAAAATGATGAAAAATATTGTTGATGTTGAAGTCGCAAATCTAAATATTACGATTGACGGCGATACGGCGAGCGCACAGTTCACGCAAAACTTTCAATCGGCAAATTATCAAGACACAGGACAAAAAATAATGCGGATAAAGATCTTTGCGGACGGCGCAAAGATTATTTATGAAGAACTGAAATACGCCAACTAAAACTATGAATCAATGTCCCGTTTGCGGCAGAACATTTACATCGGAAAATAAATTTTGTCTGGAAGACGGCACACTTTTGACGTTTGCCGAAGATGCGCCGACGCAAATTTACACAGACGAAATCCCGACGGTTGTTGCCCATAATATTGCGCCGACACAGCATTTTCCGAGCCAACCGGAATTTCAACCCCAGCCGGATTTTCAACCTCAGCCACAATTTCAACCTCAATCGCAATATCAAATTCCTCCGTTGCCACCGCAAGTTCAGCAAAATTCCGGCGGCAAATTTCTCTATGCAATTATCGGGTTGCTTTTGGGCGCAGTTTTCGTGCTTGGCGGCGTGGCGATTTGGCAATTTACCAAAAAAGATGAACGCGCCGAAACCAACACAACTACTAATAAAGAAACACCGAAACCTTCGGAAACACCAAAATCAACCGCCACACCGAAACCTTCGGAAACACCCGAAATCTCCGGTTCTTCCACACCCGGAAAATACCCCGAAGGTTCGACGCGCCTTTTGAACGAAAGCGATTTGGAAGGAAAATCTTCTTGGGATTTGCGGATTATGAGAAACGAGATTTTTGCGCGGCACGGTCGCCGTTTCAAAAAACCCGAACTGCGAAATTATTTTATGAATCAAAGCTGGTATAACCCGCAATTTGACGAAGTTTCGCTGACCGCAATTGAGAAAAAAAATGTCGAATTTTTAAGAAGTTACGAATAGATATGTTTTGTTCCCTGTGCAGAAACGAAAATTTAATGAAAAGTAATTTTTGCGGATTTTGCGGAAATCCTTTGTCTAAATTGCCGCAAAATCTCGCGGAAGAATGTCCCCTCGAAAAAGATTTGCCCAAAGATTTTTTGTTCACCGAAATTCCTAAACCCGAAGGCGACATTTCTGATGCCGGAAAATCAATCAACGAGGCGGAAACGCTCATCAATAAAATCCGTGATGAAAATTCGCCGGAACATCTAAAAAAAATTTTTGAAGATGCCGAATTTATTTTGGACGAAATTCTTGTTGAAAAAAAACCGGACGAATTTGAAACAAGCAAACCGATTATCAAACCTTCACTACCGTTGATGAATAAATAAAAACAAAAAGCGGTATTGATCTAGCAGGATTTGCCATTTCTCTACCGCTTATCGGTTCTCAATTTACTTGCGCGGAATTTTTCCATCCATCATTGCCGTTTGATAAACAAAAGCCGCCATAATTACTGAGGCTTGCTTCATATCGTCCGACTGCAAACGGTCGTAGTTATCTTGGTTTGAATGGTGCGTGCGAGCATCATATTCGATTTCGTCTTGAATGAATTGGAAGCCCGGCAAACCGATTCTGTCAAACGATAAATGGTCAGTTCCACCTGTATTGGCGAGTGTCAAAGTTGACGCGCCCATATCCGCAAAAGGCATCAGCCATTTACGGAAAATCGGAGCAACTGCCGAATTTCCCTGCAAATAAACGCCGCGAATTTTGCCCGTGCCATTGTCTAAATTATAGTAGGCGGAAAGTTTATCGTAATTTGCAGTTTTGACGATTTCGCCCGGTTGTCCTTGCGTTGTCGCCGGTTTCATTTCGCCGAAAACTTGTTTGACGTATTCACGCGAACCGTTCAAGCCTTGTTCTTCGCCAGACCAAAGCGCGACACGAATCGTGCGACGCGGTTTCAGCCCTGAAGCAATTAAAATCCGTGCGGCTTCCATTGCGACGGCACATCCGGCGGCGTTGTCGGTTGCGCCGGTTGATGAATGCCACGAATCGAGATGTCCGCCAAGCATTACGATTTCGTCTTTCAAATCTGTTCCCGGAATTTCCGCAATCGTGTTGTAGCCCATCAAATCTTCGTCGTGATATTGCACCTGCAAATCAACCGTCATCTGAACTTTTTCGCCGAGTTTAATCATTCTGACAAGCCGATTGTAATCTTCGGTTGCCATCGTCATTTGCGGAATCATTTTCGCTTCAGCTTCTTTTGAGTAAGGCTGTAAGCGGCGAGTCGAACCGAATAATTCCTGCGGAGTCAAATTTGCCGGAATTTCTTGCGCGACCGATGCGCCACTGACAAAAAGTGTGCCGCCACTGCCGACATTGCTGTTGTCAACAAGCATTGCCGCGCCTTCCTTCATCAGAAAATTCATTTTTTTCGCGGCTTGAACAAATCGTTGCATAAAACGATTTATTTGATCTTGGTTCGGCTGTTGTTGCGCCGGACGCTGAACAAGCAAGGGATTTTCGGCGTTTGCCAAAGCTAACAAACTGTCCGCATCGTGGCGCACCCCCATTCCTTCAAAATCAGCTTTCAGTTCGCGCATTCCCGAAATAAGCACGATTTTGCCTTTTAATTGACCTTTATATTTCTCCATATCGGCATCAGTTTCGGCTTCGAGATAAACGACATCAGCCGTCGTAACCTGTTTCAAACCGGGCGACCAAGCCTTCGGATAGGCAATCAAAGGAAAAGATTGCGGCGACGAAATCTGTGCCGAAAATCGCTTCAAAGACCAACCGCGTCCGAATGGTCCCCAAGCAACGAGTTGTGCATTTTGCATTCCCCATTTCGCCATTGTGTCGCGTGTCCATTCATTTGCACGCTTCATCGAAGGTGAATTTGTAAGTCGCCCGCCGATAACGTCTGTCAGATAAGACAGTGTGTTCATCACCTGCGAACGGTTCATTCCTTCGTCTTTAATTTTGTCAATTTCCGCCTTCGGTGCTTCATAAATCTTCGCCATCTGCGCGAAAGCCGAACTCGAAAATACGAAAGCGCACAAAACGAATGCGCTTAGAATTTTACGTTTTAACATCTATGATTTCTCCTGTAAAAATTTAATTTGAACTACTTTTGGAAAAGATTTAATTTGATTATACAAAAATTCGAAAAAAAAGGTTTCAAATCGGTAAAACCGGATTAATTCAATCTTTTTCCAGTTCGGTTAAACGTCTGCTCAAATCGCGCACGGTTTTAGAGATTTCGCCCAAACGCCGGAATGCAGCGGTAGAACGAAGCCAATCGCGGTTGTCGAAACCGGGAACGCCGGAAATAATTTTGCTGGGTTCGATGTCGTGGCTGGTAGCAGATTTTGCGGTTAAAACTGCGTCATCGCCGACTTTTAGATGTCCGGCAATGCCGACTTGTCCCGCTAAAATAACTCTTTTTCCGATAAACGAACTCCCTGCAAGTCCTGTCTGCGAACAAATTAGTGCGTCTTCATCAACCGTGCAGGAATGCCCGATTTGGACGAGATTGTCAATTTTTGCGCCGGTTTTGATTCTGGTTTCTCCGACAGAAGCGCAATCAATTGCCGTGTTTGCGCCGATTTCTACGTTGTCTTCCAAAACAACGCGCCCGACTTGCGGAATTTTCAGCCATTTTTTATTTTCGTCTTTCGCGTATCCGAAGCCGTCTGAACCGATGGTCGTGTTGTTGTGAACTGTGCAAAATTCGCCGATTTCACAATTCTCGCGCACTGAAACGCCCGAATGAATAACCGAATTTGCACCGATTTTTACGTTGTCGTAAAGTGTGACATTCGGATAAATCTTCACATTTTCGGCGATTTCGCAGTTTTTTCCGATGACCGCATTCGCCATAATTTCGACATTTTCGGCAATTTTGGCGGTTTCGTGAATCACGGCGTTTTTGTGAATCGAAGGATTGACACGAGTTTCGGGATTAAAGATTCTCAACGCCCGTGTGTAAGCCAGATAAGCGTCTTTAGTTCGTAAAACAGCAATGTCTTCGCGTTCGATTTTGGCGTTTTCATTTAAAAAAATTGCGCTTGCGCCGGTGTCTTTGACTTGCGGTGTGTATTTGAGATTTGCCAAAAATGTTACGTCGCCGGCACGAGCGATGTCGAGTCCGGCGGCGGAGTTGATTTCCAAATTCGCGTCGCCACGTTCGATAATCGAAAATGTTTTTTCGGCTAATTCACTTAGTTTCATAAAATTGGTCGGTGGTCTTTGGGTTTTGGGCTTCGGTTTTACAAATAAATTCAAAAACCAAAGACCTAAGCTCAAAAACCAATCATAAAATAATGCTTGAAATATCGCGTTTCGATATGTAACACTATTTTAGACAGACAAAAAATCTTTCGCAAAGTTTCCAATCTTTGTAATCCTATTTTCCCCTAAAAATTTACATCAATTCAGGAGTGGTTTTATATGAATGAAAAAGTTTTAAATCAAACGGAAAAGACTGCCGCCATCGAACAGTTTTTAAAATCCGAGCGTCCAACCGACAATAAAATTTTGCCGAAAGCAGGCGCAAACCGTTGGCATAATTTGATTACGACCAACGCGACAATCGCTATCGGTTCACGGCTTTCAAATCATAAATGCGAAATTTACGCGGGCAATATGTGCGTCCAATTAAATGCTAAACGCTTTTGTTATCCCGATTTAGCGATTGTCAGCGGCGAACCGAATTTTACCGACAGCAATTTTGATATTTTGCTAAATCCTTCGATTTTAGTGGAAATTTTCTCAAATTCGGTTAATTCGTTCGACAAAATGGAACGCCTCGAAAATTTTCTCGCAATGCCAAGCATCCGCGAATGTCTGCTCGTCAAAGAAGACGAAATGCGCGTCGAACACTACGCCCGCCAAAACGCCAAACAATGGATTTACCGAATCTACAACGAACGCGACGACGTAATTTCGCTTGATTCGATAAACTGCAAAGTTTCGCTCGCCGAAATTTACACACATATTAAATTCAAGGAAGCCGAAATCAGTTCAAAAGCAGTAAATTAAATTAGAAGTGAGAAATGAGAAGTAAAAATTTTCTCATTTCTCACTTCTAATTTCCCATTTACAAAAGATTTATCGGGTCAATTTCGACATTCACAATCCGCAAATCGCAAAATTTTTCTTGCGCTTCGTGAAGTGCGAAATCTAATGTTTCTCGTAATTTGGCGCGATTTCTAGCTTTGATCAAAAGTTGCAAACGAAATTCGTTTTTCAATCTTGCAAGCGGTGCGGGCGCGACTCCTAAGATGCGGCAATTTCTTTCTTTGTCGGCGCGTAATAAACAATCTTTCAAAATCTGGGCGTTGTCGAAAGCGTAATTGTAATTCGGATGTTTTATCAAAATCGAAGCCAATGCGACGAACGGCGGATACGATAGTTTTTGACGAAAAGCGATTTCTTCGGCGTAAAATGCTTCGTAATTTTGTGTCTGTGCGTGTTTGAGCGCGTAATGTTCGGGATAGTAAGTTTGAATCAAAACGCGACCTTGCAGATTTCCGCGTCCGGCGCGTCCGGCAACTTGCGTTAATAATTGAAAAGTCCTTTCGGCAGAACGAAAATCGGGCAAAGCAAGTCCGGCATCAACCGAAATCACGCCGACCAAAGTTACATTGTGAAAATCGTGTCCTTTCGCCAACATCTGCGTTCCGACGAGCATATCAATTTCGCCTTCGCTGAATTTTTCCAGCGTTTTTTCCATCTCTTTGCGTTTTGCCATCGTGTCGCGGTCAATGCGGGCGATTCGCAATTGGGAAAATTTGCGTTTGAGAATATCTTCGATTTGCTCCGTTCCTTCACCGACAAAATAAAGATATTGGCTTTTGCATTTCGGGCAGGTGTGCGGAACTCGTTCGCGGTGATTGCAATAATGGCAAATCAAACGATTTTCGCGGCGGTGAAATGTCAGCGTAATATCGCAATTATTGCATCGAATCGTTTCACCGCAGGAACGGCACAAAACAAACTGCGAAAATCCGCGCCGATTGAGCAAAATTATTGATTGTTCGCCTTTCGCATGAGTTTCTTCGATGGCTTCAACTAAATCATTTGAAAAAACCGCATCTTTTCCCGCTTGCCGAAAAACCTCGCGCATATCAACGATTTCAGCCGATGCAAGCGAACGATTTCCGATGCGATTCGGCAGACGCAAATATTCGTATTTGCCGATTTGTGAATTGTGATAACTTTCCAGCGCGGGTGTTGCCGACCCCAAAACGACCACAGCGTTGATAAAATTTGCACGAATAATCGCCACATCGCGCCCGTTATAAAACGGCATTTCGTGTTGACGATATGACGAATCGTGTTCTTCGTCAACAATTATCAAACCCAAGTTTTGCAACGGCGCAAAAACCGCTGAGCGCGTTCCGATAACGATTCGCGCTTTGCCCTGCCGAATTCTGCGCCATTCATCAAAGCGTTCTCCGGCTGAAAGATTTGAATGTAAAATCGCCACTTCATCGCCGAAAACCGAACGCAGACGGCGCGAAAAAACAGGTGTCAGAGCAATTTCGGGAACTAACATCAAAGAGGACTTTTCGTCTTCGAATGCACGTTTCATCGCCCGAATATAAACTTCCGTCTTGCCGCTTCCGGTTACGCCGTGAAGCAAAAAAGCCTTATATTTGGCGGATTTCAGCGCATTTTCGATTTCGGTTAAAACGATTGTTTGCTCGCCCGTCAAAGTCAAATTCGTCCGAAAAGGAATCTTCGCGTCTTTCAAAGGGTCACGCAAAACTTCCTGCACAAAAACTTCCACGAAACCGCGCTTTGCCAGAGTATTTATCGAAGACGCGCCAACATTGGCAAGTTCCAAAAGCTCTGTAAAAAGCAAATTGCCGTCATTTTCAATCAAAGTTTCAATGATTTTTTGTTGTGATTCGGTTAAAGGTTTGTCATTTGTCTGATGATTTTCGGGCGTGAGCAATTTTACGGCTTTGCGACGTTTCGGGCGCACTTGAGCAGAAAGTGTTTTCTGAAAAACTTGTGCCAATTCACTATTTGCAAGCTCGCGCACGGCTCGTGCGGTTGCTGTTGTGCCGAAATTATTTGCTAATTCTTTCTGTGCGGTTTCGCCGAATTCGACTAAATACCGCAAAATCTGAACTTTCGCGGTTTTCGCAGTCGAAATTTTTATCAGTTCATCGCGCCCTTTTGCGGTAATCGAAATATATTGTTCGACATTTTGATTAATTCCTGCCGGCAAAGATGCTTTCAAAACTTCGCCCCAGCTTGATGCGTAATAATCAGCCGTCCATTGGGTAAGTTTGAGAATTTCGCTTGTCAAAAGCGGTTCTTCATCCAATAATTCGATGACTTCTTTTATCTTATCTTCTTCAATTTCAACATCTTCGCTCAAAGATTCGTGCAAAGCAACGGCATATCCCGTGAGCGTTCTTTTCCCGAATGGAACAAGCAAACGCGCACCGATTTTAAGATTCTCGCTCATTCCGAACGGCAGACGATAAGTAAAAGTTTGCCGCAAAGGAATCGGCAAAGCGACTTCGACAAATTGCGCGGAATTGTTTTGATAATTAGCATTTTTCATTTCATTTCCACGCCTGCGAATTCATAAAGCAAAATTTTACTTCGGAATAAGTGAAAGGCGAAAAGTGAAAAGTGATAAATTTTTCTTAACCTATCACTTTTCACTTTTCACCTTTCACTTATTCCGCATCTATTTCTTCCCTCAGACAGTTGACCAAGTAAGCGTAAAAGCAGGCGGAAGATTGTTGACGATAAGCGGACTTTTTTTCGATTTGCCGTAGCGGTTTCTCATAAATTCACGCAATTTTATCGCCGACGGAAAATAAAATCCGTGAGCATATTGAAATGTGCGAAACGTGCAGCCTTTCTGCATAAATTTATCAATTTCGAGCAGAATTTTTTCGCCCGTGTCATTCGGAATTGAAACAAACGGCAGACAGGAAATAATTGAACTCACTTTTCCCAAGCCGGTTTTTTGATGGATTTTTTCGAGTTCGCAGGCATTTCCGCAAACCATTTTGAGATGCGGAAACTTTGTTTTTAAGGACTTTACGAGATTCCGATCAAGTTCGATGCCGAGATAAGATTTGTCATTCGGAACAATGTCTTGAATATGTTTCGTTATTGCGCCCGTGCCGACTCCAAGTTCGAGAATAATATTGTTTTCATCGGGAGAAATTCCTTCGAGCATTTTCAAGGCAAGGTCGGTCGAAGACGGCGCAATTGAGCCGACTTTTCCCGGATTTTTCAGAAATGCTTGTAGAAATTGGATGTTTTCGTTCATCTCAAATTTTTATTGTCCACAGATAAACAATAGACAAACACAGATTTTTTTACGGATTTTCAGACGATTTCGTCATCGAAAACCTATCTGTGTTGCTCTGTGGATAAATAAAACTCTTACTCTAGTTCGCCGAAATTGAATTTTCAGATTCGGTGTTTATTGTGTTTTCACCGGCAACGGTAATTTTATAATCGCAACCCTCGTTTTGGCAATAGCGAAACGTGCCGTCTTTTTTCGTGGTTTTCTCAAACGTCATTGGCGCACTGCATTTCGGGCAAGGTTCGGCAATCGGTTTATCCCAATAAACTTCATCGCATTTCGGGTAATTTGTGCAGCCGTAAAAGACTTTTCCGCGCTTTGATTTCTTCACAGCAATTTCGCCTTTGCCGCATTTTGGACAAGTAATTCCGAGTGTTTCGCGTTTGATGTAATCGCATTTCGGATAATTTGAACACGAAGTAAATTCGCCAAAACGCCCTTGTCTGATAACTAGGTTTGCGCCGTCTTTCGGACAAATTTCGTCCAATTCCACCGGCGGAGCTTTTTGAATAGTCGCGCCGGATTTTTTATCAATTTTGCGAATATTTTTGCATTCGGGATAACCTGTGCAACCATAAAACGAACCGAACCGCCCTTTTTTCAAAGCCATTTCGCGTCCACAAAGCTCACACGGCGGAACATTTTCAATTTCGGATTTGGGATTTGCGATTTCGGATTGTTCACCGTTTTCTGCTGACTGCTGACTGCTGACTGCTGACTTCTTGCTTCCGACTTCTCTCGTCGTTTTGCATTCAGGATAATTCGAGCAAGCCAAAAATTGTCCGAAACGTCCGAATTTGATAACCATTTGCGAGCCGCAGTTTTCGCAGATTTCATCGGTCGGAATTGAGGCTTTCTTTTTGTCTTTCAAACCGGCTTCGGCGTTTTTCAAATCAACGGAAAACTTGTCGTAAAATCCGCGCATTGCGTCGCGCCAATCTATTTTTCCGGCTTCGATTTCGTCGAGTTGTTGTTCCATTCGCGCCGTATAAGTCGGATTAAAAAGGTCTGTAAAACCGGCGACGAGAACGTCATTGACAGTCGTTCCCAAACCTGTCGGATGAAAACGTCCTTCGATGCGTTCGACATATTCGCGGTCTTGAATCGTCGTCATAATCGCCGCATAAGTCGAAGGTCGCCCGATGCCTTTTTCTTCCAAAGCCTTAACCAAAGTTGCTTCCGAATAACGCGGCGGAGGTTCGGTAAAATGCTGTTCGGGCGTGATTTCGTTGAGTTTCAAAACTTCGCCTTTCTCGGTCTTCGGCAAAGCCAATTCCGAATCGTCATCATCAGAACCGACTTCGACTTTTTCGTCGCGTCCTTCTTGATAAACCTTCAAAAACCCGTCGAATTTCTGCACCGAACCTGTCGCACGAAACGTAAATCTTCCGGCTTTGATGTCAATCGTCGTCTGGTCAAAAATCGCCGCCGACATTTGCGACGCAACAAATCTTTGCCAAATCAAGCGATAAAGTTTGTATTCATCAGGCGACAGATAATTTTTCAAACTTTCGGGAGTGCGATTCGCGTCCGTCGGGCGAATTGCCTCGTGCGCGTCCTGTGCGCCTCCTTTCGATTTGTAAAAATTCGGTTTCGCGGGCAGGTAATTTTCGCCATAATTTCCGCCGATAAATTCGCGCACTTCCGCCAAAGCTGTGTCGGAAACTCGCGTCGAATCCGAACGCATATAAGTTATCAAACCGACTGCGCCTTCTTTGCCGAGTTCGATGCCTTCGTAAAGTTTCTGCGCTACCGACATCGTTTTTTTCACTGGAAAACCAAGTTTTCTCGATGCTTCTTGCTGTAATTTTGAAGTGATAAACGGTGGAGTCGGATTTCTTTTTCTCTCTTTTGTAGTTACCGAATCAACAACAAAAGTTTCTTTTTCGGCTTCTTCGATGATAGATTTGGCGAGGTTTTCATCTTTAATATGCGTTTCCGATTTTTTCAAATCTTGGTCAAAACCACTCGTTTTAACCGTCAAATCTTCAATTTTATAAAGCCGCGCATCAAATTTCGGCGGTAATTTCGCCGAAAGATTTGCCGTAATCGTCCAATATTCCGTCTGAACAAACGCTTCGATTTCTCTTTCTCTGTCAACAACAAGTCGAACAGCAACTGTCTGAACTCTGCCCGCTGACAATTTTCCGCCGATGTTTTTCCACAAAATCGGTGAAACTTTGTAACCGACTAATCTGTCCAAAACCCTTCGCGCCTGCTGTGCGTCAACGAGATTTTGATTGACTTGCTTCGGATGATTAAAGGCTTCCTTAATCGCGTTTTTCGTGATTTCGTTGAACATTACGCGAAAGACTTCTTTTTTCGGCTTTTTCGGCACAATTTCTTCCGCCAGATGTTGGCAAATCGCTTCGCCTTCACGGTCAGGGTCAGCCGCGAGATAAATTGCTTCCGCTTCCTTCGCCGCTTTTTTGAGGTCGGAAACGGTTTTTTTATTATTGCGCTTCTTCGTATCAGGAATAACTTCATAAAGCGGCTCGAAATTATTTTCGATGTCCACGCCAAGAGATTTCATCGGCAAATCCTTGATATGCCCGATTGACGCGAGAACTTTGTAGTCGCTTCCCAAGTATTTATTAATTGTTTTCGCCTTTGCCGGCGATTCGACGATAACTAAATTTTTTGCCATTTTCTGAAAAAAATATGTCGGACGTTTTTTCACGCACCGACATTTTGACTTCTAACACCTTTGTTTGCCGCGTGTCAATCCGCAACGGATTTTTATGAGAAATCACTTTATCTTTTATCTTTCCAATAATCTTCCAAAGATTTTCGTATCCATTTGTGCCAAGATTCATCATCTTCCAACTCCGAGAACAAACGAATTTCGCGTCGTTCTTTATTCATTCCGCTAAATTTCCCTTTAATATATTCAAAACGAAATTTCTTTTTCGGTCGGTGTTTTCGTAAGCCTGCACATTTCGTTTTCATATTTTTCTCGTGTAGCATTTGCCCGGCAGAGCGCGGATTAGTTCGCGCATTTCCAAATCGAACAGAACTTTGCTCAACTCGCCGAATGATAAATTGCTTTCATCTTGCAAAATATCAATATGAATCGCTTCATCGGGCGAAAGCAAATCCCAAATTTTGCGCTCATTCTCATTTAAGTTTGCCGGCGCAAGTTCGGCTTGGATTGGAATTTCCTTTGTTTCATCCAATTTCGGCGGCAGAATCGCGTTTTTTATTTCTTCGGGTAATTCAGCAACAACATCTTGCCATTGTTGAACAAGTTTTGCGCCCGATTTTATCAAATAATTTGTGCCAATCGAGTTGCGCGACGTGATATTTCCCGGAACAGCCAAAACTTCGCGGTTTTGTTCCATCGCTAACCGTGCCGTTATCAACGAACCGCTCCTTTCGGTCGCTTCCGTTAGCAAAACTCCGTAACTTAAGCCCGATATGATTCGGTTTCGATACGGAAAGTTGTCCTTGAGCGGCGGTGTTCCGAGCGGAAATTGCGAAACAATCGCACCGCCGTTTTCTAAAATGCTTTCAACGAGTTTTTTATTTTCCTTTGGATAAACTTCATCAATTCCTGTGCCGATAACGCCGATTGTCTTACCTTTTCCGCGAATTGCACCTTCGTGCGCCGCCGAATCAATTCCACGCGCCAAACCGGAAACAATACAAATTCCTTGTTCCGCCAAATCTCTCGCCAACATTTCCGAAGCATTTCTGCCGTAAGTCGAACATTTACGCGAACCGATAATCGCCACACACGGCACATCAAAACACGCTTGCCAATCGCCTTTGACATATAAAGTTATCGGCGGATCGGCAATTTCGCGCAGTAAATACGGATAACTTCCGTCGTCCAAAATCAAAACATCGCCGCCAAGTTCTTTAACTTTTTCCAGTTCTTCAACCGCTTTCTCGTGAAATTCGCGCTTCAAAATACTTTCGACGGTTTCCGGTCTGAGCCGTAAGGATTCGAGTTCGCTGCGCGTCGCGTGAAAAACATTCTCCGCTGAACCGAACCGCTCTAAAAGTTGGGTTGCTTTTCGAGGTCCAACGCCCGGTGTCATATTGAGGGAAATCCAAGTCTTCATTTTATTTGGGGTTTAGGAATGCGGATTTCGGATTCCGCCTTTCCTTTATAGTTTTAATTGATGAAACAACGATTGAAAGAATTTGATTTCCTTCGTCCATTAAGTTTTCGAGCAAATTTCCTTTAACAATTTTGTCTTCGACAGGCAATTCCATCCAGTAAATTGATTCGTCCGTTTCTTCCTCGACAATACTCAATTTATGAATAAGATCAGCATTCGATTTTGCTCGACACGCGGCACGGTAATTTGCTCCAACCGGCGTTCTGTTTCGCAAAAGTTGATTGCCGATAACATTTGCAGATTTTCCGTTTGGCAAATTTTTAACTAATCGAATCAATCGCAAAGCAAATTGCTTCATCCTCTTTTTCATCTCACCCTGCGTCATAAATTTATCTTCAAATCACAAAAAAATCTGCAATCCCAAATCCCGAATCCTAAATCAAAATGGCGGAGGCGTGTCGGAGTCGAACCAACCCAAGATTGCTCTCACAATCTCACAAACGATTTTGAAGACCGCGCCATTCACCGGAACAGATGCGCCTCCGCGAAAAAAACTTGCAATCAAACCGTAAGATTTTGATGAAATTCTGTCAAGTGTTTTTTTGAAATTCCTTAATTACAGACCTTGCTTGACCGTTAAAATCTGGGCGTGATATTCTTTCTATTTTGAATCAAGTCGGTTTTTCGACAATAAATATTTACGAAATAATTTTATTTAAGATATGTTTTTTTCCGTGATTTTGGCTTTTCAGAGCATTGAACTCGTGCCTAACGGCTATGTGCTTCTACACATTGCGCTTATTTTGTTGATGATTTACATTCTCAACCGCACGTTTTTTCGTCCGATTAATCGGATTTTGCAGTCACGCGAACGCAGTCGTGGCGGAAATTCTACCGAAGCGGAAGAAATTTTAAAGAGCATTGAAGAAAAACAAGCGCGATATGAAGCCGAAATGCTCGAAGCGCGTTCCAAAGGCTACGAATTAATTGAGAAACAACGTGCCGAAGCTCTTAATGCACGACAAATGAAACTCGAATCTGTTAAAGAAGAAGTCGCGCAAAAAACGGCGAGTCAGCGCGAAGAACTTGAACGCAATCGCACCGAAGTTCGAACCGCAATTGCCACTGAAGCCGAAAAATTAGCCGAAAAAATCAGTTCTAATATTTTGAAAGTTTAATGTTTGATAGTTGCTAATAGTTAGATGTTGGTTGCCGATTCGGATTTTGCTACTGATTGCTAACTACTAACAACGAACAATTTATATGTTCGCTTTTATTTACAATTTTCTTTTTATCTTTGCCGAAGCCGCTAAGGTTGATCCGAACACGGGTTGGGGCAAATTTCTCCAATTTTGGAATACTTATTTAAATTATCCGGGTTTTGAGGCGTGGAAATTTCTCAATTTGGCGATTTTCGTATTTATTCTCTATCGCCTTTTGAAAAAACCTCTGAGCGGCGCATTTATCGCCCGCCGTGAAGCAATTCGCTCCGACATTATCAAAGCGGAAGAAAAACGCCAAGCCGCACTCGCCGAATTAACGACGACCGAAGCCAAACTTGCCTCTCTCGAAAATGATAAACTGGAAGCGATTCGTGAAGCTGAAGCTGAAGCCAAAGCTGAAAGAGAACGAATTGAACGCGAAGCTGAATTGGAAGCAAAACGTCTGAAAATACAAGCGGCAAACGAAATCGAGCGCAAAAGTCAACAGGTTCACGCCGAGCTTCGCCGTTTTTCTGCTGAAGAAAGCATTCGTTTGGCGGAAGAAAAATTAAAAGCGCAAATGAACGCAGACACGGACGCACGGCTCGTTAAAGCAAGTCTGCAATCAATCGGAGGTTTGAACTAAAATGAATGTTGAAACAATTGCCCGCCGCTATGCCACAGCATTAGCGGATGTTGTTACGAAATCGGGCGAAACCGAAACTGTCAAAACAGAATTAAAATCGTGGGAAGATTTAATTAAATCGAATGCCGAATTACAAAACGCCTTTGCGAATCCGGCGATTGCCCATCTCAATAAGGAGAAGGTTCTCGCTAAATTAATCGAAAAATCAAAACCTTCGCTTACGACGGCTAATTTTTTGCGTGTTCTGCTTCGCAACAGCCGTCTGACCGAACTCGCAGAAATTAATGAGAAATTTGCCTCCGTTTTGGAAGAACGAAGCGGTATTACTTCAGCAGAAATTATTTCGGCGCGTCCACTTTCCGATGCTGAAAAAGCGGAATTTAAAGCAAATCTTTCAAAATTGACAGGCAAACAGGTTAATATGAATTTTGCGATTGACGAGCAAATTATCGGCGGAGTCATTACGCGAGTCGGTTCGACCGTGTATGACAGTTCGGTAAAAACGCAGTTGGAAAATCTGAAAGCAAGCCTTATCGGAAGATAAATTTTTCAGATAAAACCACTGATAAAGCCTCAAAATCCGTAAAGTTTTAATAGTTGGAGGAAAACTATGAGTAGCAGAGAGGATGTTGAGAAAGGTTTGTTGGTTTATACCTGCCGCGGCGGTTGGATTGACAAAAATCACGCTTTGAAAACGACAACGCGCCCGTTTGTCGGAGCAAACAATTTGTGGAGTCAGATTGTTAATGAAACGGGACGCGCAAGCAGATTTCCGGGTTTGCCGGATAATTTCAAAGTAACTTATACGCAGGACGCAACGCGGATGCGCGTTGGAGTAACCAAAAGCTATTGTGTGAAAAAAGGCTTGTCTTTGGCAATTAAAGAAAGTGTTGCGCTAGCGATTTTTCAGGAAGTTTCAATGGAATTTGAAGCGATGCAGGGCTTGGCATTTTGGAGCGATTCGAGCTTTAGCGTTGAAGATTTGGTCTCGAATATGATTAGTTTTTACAACGCCGTGCGTCCGGGACCTGATTATTTGGCACTTTGTCAGCCGGTTTCAAAAGAAGCGTCGTTGAAAATTTGGGACACGAAAGGCGCGGTCGGTTCGCACAAAAATAAAAAGTTTGAGCCGGTTTATTTCGATTGCGACGAATGCCTGGCAAAAGGACCTTATCCGATTGAATTGCAGAAGATAGTTCCGGCGCGGAAAACAGGTTCGATAAACGGCGCAAACGAGTATTTCCGCGATTGGTTGCAAATGGACGATTGGGTTGACGGCATTCCGCCGATGCGGGGACCGAAATGGTAATTTATTTTTAGATATTTTTTATTAAAAACATTATGGAAGCAATTAAAGCTAACGAAATTAACGAGATTATTCGTTCACAGATTGAAAATTTTGATGCGACGATGACGGTTGCCGAAGTTGGCACGGTTATCAAAGTCGGCGACGGGATTGCCGAAATTCACGGACTCGAAAAGGTTATGGCGGGCGAACTGCTCGAATTTCCGTTTGCAGTTCGCGGACTCGCGCTCAACCTTGAAGAAGATAAGGTCGGCGCAGTGCTTTTCGGCGATTTTCAGAAAATTAAAGAAGGCGATGAAGTCAAACGCACACGCCGCATTATGAGCGTTCCGGTCGGCGACGCGATGATTGGTCGTGTGGTTGATGCTTTGGGAAATCCGATTGACGGCAAAGGCGAAATCATCACCGACACATTTAATCCGGTCGAAAAAATCGCGCCCGGCATTATTGACCGTCAGCCTGTTAAAGAACCGCTTCAAACCGGTTTGAAAGCGATTGACGCGATGGTTCCCATCGGTCGCGGACAGCGCGAACTGATTATCGGCGACAGACAAACAGGTAAAACTGCGGTGGCAATTGACACGATTATCAACCAGAAAGGCAAAGACGTAATTTGTATCTACGTCGCCATCGGTCAAAAGGCTTCGACGGTCGCGCAGGTTGTTCAAAAACTTCAAGATTACGGCGCAATGGATTACACAATCGTTGTTTCGGCAACCGCATCTGATCCGGCGGCGATGCAGTTTCTCGCGCCGTATTCGGGCGTTGCCATCGGCGAATATTTCCGTGATAACGGTCGCCACGCTTTGACGATTTACGATGATTTGTCGAAACAAGCGGCGGCTTATCGTGAAATTTCTTTGCTTCTTCGCCGTCCGCCGGGTCGTGAAGCATATCCGGGCGACGTTTTCTATTTGCACTCGCGCTTGCTCGAACGTGCCGCGAAAATGTCAGACGCACGCGGCGGCGGAAGTTTGACGAGTTTGCCAATTATCGAAACGCAAGCGGGCGACATTTCGGCTTATATTCCGACAAACGTAATTTCGATTACCGACGGGCAAATCTTCCTTGAATCCGATTTGTTCAACTCCGGCGTTCGTCCGGCGATTAACGTCGGAAACTCGGTTTCGCGTGTTGGCGGTTCGGCACAGATTAAGGCGATGAAACAGGTTGCAGGAACGCTCCGAATTGACCTCGCTCAGTTCCGCGAACTCGCCGCGTTTGCCCAATTCGGTTCGGATTTGGACAAATCAACGCAAGACCAACTCGAAAAAGGTAAGCGTTTGACCGAAGTTTTGAAGCAAGGTCAATATCAACCGATGGAAGTCGAAAAACAAGTTTTGATTATTTGGACGGTTTCCAACGGTTTCGCTTCCGACATTGCCGTCGAAGATTTGAAACGCTTTGAAGCCGAACTTTTCGACTTTATTGAAAATTCAAATCCGGCGATTATGGAAACTCTGCGGACGAAAAAATCCATTGATGATGATTTGAAAGCGGAAATGACCGAAGCCGTCAACGATTTCAAAGCAACCCGCTGGAATAAAGAAGAAGCGGCAAGCGCAAATGCTTAAAATCTAGGTAATAGGTAATTGGTAATAGGTAATTAGTTTTAACTTTTTACCTATTACCAATTACCTATTACCTATTACCCAAATTTATGCCTAGTTTATTGGATATGCGCCGACGCATTAAGTCGGTCAAAAATACACAGCAGATCACCAAAGCGATGAAAATGGTCGCGGCGGCAAAGCTCAAACGCGCTCAAGACCGCGTAACGGCGGCGCGTCCGTTTGCGGTGAAGATGTCGGGCGTTCTCGGAAATCTGAGTTCGCGTGTCGGCGATGAATTTTCTTCGCCACTTTTGACGGAACGCGGCGATGAAAAATATTTGATGGTCGTCGTCAGCGCGGACAAAGGTTTGTGTGGTGGTTTTAACGCGAATTTGATTAAAGCCGTGCAAGCGTTTTTGCTTGAAAATAAAGGCAAGTCGGCAGAAATGATTCCGGTCGGACGCAAGGCGCGAGATTTTTTCAAACGCCGCAACACCACCTTTGTTGAAGAATACATCGGCTTGACCGGCAGCGGCACGGTGAAACACGAAGACGCGGTGGAAATTGCCCAAAACGTCATCAAAACTTTTACCGAAGACGAAACGATTGACAAGGTTTTCCTCGTCTTTACCGAATTCAAAACCGTTCTGTCGCAAAAACCCGTCGTCGAACAGCTTCTCCCGATTCCGAAAATCGAAGCGGAAGAAGATGCGGCAAGTGCCGAATATATTTATGAGCAGACTCCGGCGGAAATCTTCGGAAAACTTTTGCCGAAACAAGTCGAAACGCAGATTTACCGCGCAATGCTCGAATCTGTTGCGTCCGAACAAGGCTCGCGGATGACGGCAATGGACAGCGCATCGAAAAACGCGGGCGAACTGATTGATACTTTAACGCTCAATATGAACCGCATTCGTCAGGCGGCGATTACGAAAGAAATTATCGAAGTCGTCTCCGGCGCGGCGGCGGCTTAAAGAAAAAGAGTAAAACAGGCTGTTAGCCTGTTCAATCTTGCCGATAAAAAAAAAGCGAAAGACAGGTTAACCGCCTGTCCTACATAAAAGCAAGCAAGGCTATTTGAAATCATTTTGATTTTCAGATATGCTTTGCTTGCTTTTTCTTTTAAGTAGTTGGACAAATTTAGAATTAAGTAAATAATCTTCGGAATAGCTGAGAGTGAATAGCTGATAGCTGATAATTTTGCTATTCGCTATTCGCTATCAGTTATCAGCTATTCCGAAATTAGATTTGGTTAATTGTGTCTGACTACTTAATTCAAAACAATAGAAATAAAAAACAGGAGGAAAACTAAGGATGAATTGGTATTTAGCGGTATTGAAAAATTATGCCGGATTTAGTGGACGTGCTAGACGAAAAGAATATTGGATGTTCACATTGTTCCAAATAATTTTTGCAGTTATTGCAATAATAATTGACAATGTGCTTGGAATCACGATCAAAGACATTGGATATGGTCCGATTTATTTACTATATGCTTTGGCGACTTTAATTCCAGGCATTGCTGTTTCGGTCAGACGGCTTCACGATACAGGTAAAAGCGGTTTATATTTACTCGTAAGTTTTATTCCCTGTGTTGGCGGCATCATTTTGCTGGTTTTTATGGTAACTGCTGGGGATGTCGGAAATAATGAATACGGAGCTGACCCGAAGGCGTTTTCCTAGGAGCAGAAAATTATGAAACTTTTAGGCGGATTCGGAGGCATTCTTTTTTTGGTCGGCTGGATTTGGCTGATTATTATCGGCTTCAAAAAAGGCGGCGTATTATGGGGCATTTTGATAATTTTATTTTCGTGGATAGCCGGACTGATTTTTTGCATTATGAAAAAAGAAGGCTGGTTACAGCTTGTGATGCTCCTCATCGGTGCGCTTCTCGCAGGTGCGGGATTAGCACCAATGATGAATGATATTTTCAAGAAATTGTAAGGAAATTTTGGAAAAAAGAAGCGTTCAAAATCTAAGTTGGCGCGAAAGGCTTTGGCTTTACGCGCCGCTTTTTTTGTGGATTGGCGTGATATTTTATCTGTCGAGTTCGCAAGGCGCGATGTCAAACACTTCGCGGTTTATCCGTCCGTTTCTCGAATGGATGTTTCCGTTTGCGACGGAGGAAACTTTGCAAATCTATCACGGCTACATTCGCAAATTCGCGCATTTTTTTGAATATGCGATGCTCGGCTTTTTCGCTTCACGCGCTTTTTGGCTTTCGGGCAGAAACCCAAGCGTGAGCGCGGGTGTCGAACAACACACTCCCTCACGGTCGTGTTTCTGCCTGCAAAACCCAAGCGTGAGCGCGGGTGTCGAACAACACTCTCTCTCACGGTGGGGTTTCTGTCTGCAAAGATTTTGGTATCTTTTCGCCTTTTTGCTGGTCGTGCTGATTGCTTCGATTGACGAAACAAACCAAAGTTTCAACGCGGCGCGAACAGGTTCGATTTATGATGTTTTGCTCGACGCATCGGGCGGTTTGACGATGATTTTTCTGTTTTGGATTCTCACATCAACAAGGTTTTTCGGCAGTCCGAACACATCTCACACAAGTTTTGAGTAGCATCACACAAGGTTTTTGAGTAGCATCACACAAGGTTAATGAAGCATTTGCTGTGTTTAATGAAGCATTCGCCGTGTTTAATACTTTATCAACCAAGGGTGATGAAGTATTTACTAAGGTTGATGAAGCATCTACCGAGTTTAATACTCCATCAACCAAAGTTGATGAACCATTACACAAGGTTGATGAAGCATCTACCAAGGTTGATGAAGCATCTACCAAGGTTGATGAAGCATTTACCAAGGTTGATGAAGCATTTACCAAGGTTGATAAAGCATCTACCTAAGCAGATACTTCATCAACCCTGTGCGATGCTTTCTAGCATTCAGACAGTTTTGACTTTCAACGCTTAAAAACTAAACCGCAAACCGAATCGCACATATCTCGGCGATTGAAACAGATTCGGTTGATTATAATCGTTTCTGATGCCTGCCGAACTAACGCCGCGTGTGTTCAGATAATTCTGCACAAATTGATTGATGCCACCGTTAAAAATCGTATTGAAAACGCCGATTTGAGTTGAACAAGTCGTGCATCCGCTTTGCGTCAGAGTCGTTGAAGTAAAATTCGTCGAACTGATTGTCGTTTGCCGCGCCAATTCGTTGCTTTCGTTGAAAAGATTTAGAAATACGACGAACGGCTCGAACGAATAATTATCGTTTTTGCCGAATTTGTAGCGATGACTGACCAGCAAATCGGTTTCGGTAAAAGTTTCCGTTCTGCCCAAATCACCACGTCCGTTCAGAATCGAAGTCGGCAAACTGTAAAGACTGTAAATCGTTGTCAAAGGCGTTCCCGTCTGAATTGTCGTAAAAGCGGAAACGGTCGTGTTATTGTTTGTGTTCCAACGAAAAGTGTAACCGCCGAAGGCTTTGAAATAATGCGGTCTGTCAGTTGCAAGTCGTCCGTTGTCAGGCTTGCCGTTTGCGTCGAAACCGTAAGGCGGAAGGTCGAAATATCTGGTAACATTCGGATTTGCCGCGCCGAATTCGTCGGAACTCGCCAAGCCCGAATAATTTCCGTAAAGACGGCTGTAAGTATAATTTGCGTTAAAAAAATAATCAGACGTGCGTTTGTCCAAAACGATTTCCAACGCATCATATTTGCGCTCGGCTTTCGCGCACGGAAAGCTCGTTCCGGCATTTATTTCGCAATGCTGACCAAACCCCGGATTGCCAATCATATAAAATTCGCTTCCCTGCGAATTATAAACGCCGATGTCTTCGATGGCGCGGTCAATCTGCCGATGAATGTAGCTTGCTGTCAGACGAAAGTTTGAACCGAAATCTCTTTCATAACCGATGGTGTAACCTGTCGTTCGTTGCGGTTTCAGATTCGGGTCAAATGTCGGATACGGATTGATGACCGCCGGACCGATATTGGACGGAATAAAAAAGCTGAACTGACAAACCGAATAACCTGTGCTGTTCGCAATCGGACAATTTCCGAGCGGATTGTCCATATTGTTTCCGAGAATATTCTGCAAAGTGTAATTTGCGTAATTCGCCCCGCGACTCGGCAAAATCTCAAAGAAATCACGATAAAAAATTTGCGGAAATTGCGAACGCGACAACTCAAATTTCAGACGGTCGTAATAAAACCCGAAACTGCCAAACAGTTTATTTTTGCCGTCGCCCGTAACGTCAAACGCAAAACCGAAACGCGGCGCGATTTTGTCCGCCCAACCGAATTTCAAATCAAGACTTTGCCCGAAATCGGGAATAGTTTCGTTTTCAAAACGAACGCCGAGATTAAGCGTCAGACGATTGTTTATCTGCCACGAATCCTGCACGAAAAAGGCTTGATTCGTTCCCTTTCCTTCGCCGACCGTGCCGAATCTTTGCAGAAATCCCGAACCCAAATTTCCCGCAGTCGGCATAATCGGAACGCCGAGAGTTTCAATCGAACGACCGTAAAAAAGCTGAACAATTCCCGTGTCCGTGTAGCCTTCTTTGACTTTATTGAAAACGCGGTTAAATTGATAACCGAATTTGAAATTATGCCGCCCGAAAGCATTTATTCCGACAATATCGGCAGATGCGTCAAAAGTCGTGCGCTCGGAAACATCGTAATCGCGGACGGAATTATTGGCGATATTTTGAAAACCCGCCGCACAACCTGCACCCGCCGGAATGTTTATGCTCGATGGCGAACAAATAAATCTCGTAATGCGCGGAATGCCGTAAGAATCAAGTTTTTCGTTCAAAAAAGTTCGTCCGGCGCGAAAGGTTATGAGGGCGTAATTTAGCGGAGTCCAAGTGATTTGACCATTTATAAGATTTGAATTCACCCTGCCGCCGCGAGTCGCTAAAAACTCCGCACCGCGCAAATTTCCCGTCGCTTGCGGTGCGCCCGCAAAACTTTCGCCGACCGACGGCAACGCGCCGTCTTGAATAATCGGATTGTAGAGAAACGCGCCGAACATTCGCATTTTTGAATTCGGCTGCACATCAAGACGAATAAACGCCGCTTCGGTTCTGACATTTGATTCGTATTCAATAGTTTCGTTGATTGTTCTATTTGCCGGATTTGAACTCGAAAAATAATCAACGGTGCGCGTCGTGCGATAAATCTGCGGCGAATATGAAGCGAAAAACCAGAAATAATCTTTAACAATCGGTCCGCTCAAAGAAGCCGTCGAAAAAAATCCGCTTCCGCCGTCTTTGTTCGGCTGAAAGAATTCGATTTGTCCCGCATTCGTGCCGAATCTGTTTATGAAAACATTCGGACTGCCTTGTAAGTTATTCGGGGTGAAAGATATACCGAAATTTCCGCGCCAAATATTGTTTCCGCCTGAAGTTATTACCTCAATAATTCCACCTGTTGTCGAGCCGTCGTATTCAGCCGTTACATTTTCTCTGGTAACAACTCTAACTTCTTCAATAATTTCAAACGGCAAATCGTAATTCGTATTTAATTGTCCGGTTCTAAAGTTTGTAACCTCTTGCCTGTTTATGAAAAAAGAATTTTCAGAGCCTGATACACCGTCAACTTGAAATCCGCCTGAAAGAATTTCGGGACGGACTTTCGGGGAAAATTTCAAAATTGAGCCGAAAGCTGTTTTTCCCGGATATGGCTCAACTACTGTTTTTTCCTTAAGATTTGGAAATTCACATATTACGGTTGCCTCATTACTTAATATAAAATTAGCAGTTGTCGTATTGTTAAGTGAGACAATGTAATTTTCGGATGTCTGAAAATAATTTTGCGCCGAAACCGTAATTTTGTAACCTCCAGACGGAATTTCCGAAAAGATAAATTTTCCGTTTTCATCTGTTACACTACTTTTTTTGAAATCAGAAGTATCACTCAGACTTTCTATTAAAATTGTTGCACCTGGAATTGCTGCGCCTTGTTGGTTGGTTACAGTTCCTTCAACCATTCCGGTCGTGGTTTGCGCGAAGGCGTTTGTTGAAAAAAAGGCGATAAAAATTAAAAGCAGAATTTTTGAAAAGGTTTGGGACATATTTTTGAATCAGAGTTTCTAAATTTTCTTGCAACCAAGTAATGCAATTTGAATGCAGTTCTTTCGGGAAAGCTCTAAATCAAACAAATAATGAATTTAAAGGCGATAAAGATGAAAATGAAAACTCACAAATGTCCGCAAAAATTCACAAATTTGAAGAAACTTCACAAATTTGAAATGTTTTCGGCGGTGGAATCACAAATCTTAAATGCAGAAACGCGCACGATAGTCGGGCGTGTTTTTGTTATAATCAAAGCGTTTTTTACACGCTTACTTCGTGCGCGTTTCTGCATTTTAAATTTTTGCGATATTATGAGAACAATGAACGGCTTAAAATCGTAAATCAATCAGCATATTTTAGAAATCAAAGGAGTTTATAAAAAATGAGTTTTTTCGACAAAGTTAAAGAGGCGGCAATGAATCAGTTTATCGAAGTTATCGAGTGGCTCGACAATTCGGGCGACACGATTCTTTATCGCTTTCCGGTTTATCAGCAGGAAATTAAAAACGGCGCACAGTTGATTGTCAGAGAATCGCAAGCGGCGGTTTTTGTTTTTGAAGGTCAGGTCGCGGACGTTTTCGTTCCGGGGCGTTATACGATTGACGGCGGAAATACGCCGATTTTATCGAAGTTGGGCGCGTGGAAATACGGCTTTAATTCGCCGATGAAATCGGAAGTTTATTTCGTCAATACGAAACAATTTACCGATATGAAATGGGGAACGTCAAACCCGATTATGCTCCGCGACGCAGATTTCGGCATCGTTCGTCTGCGTGCTTTCGGTGCATATTCGCTTCGCTGTTCCGATCCGGCAACATTTATCAAAGAAATTGCCGGAACGAACGCGCATTTTCAAACCGAAGACATTGACGAACAATTAAAACGCGCCATTGTTACGGAATTTTCGGACGCGCTCGGCGAAATGAAAATTCCCGCGCTCGATTTGGCGGCACAATACAAAGAACTCGGTGAAACGATTCGCGGCAAAATCAACGAAGATTTCGGAACTTACGGCTTAACGGTTACGAAATTTTACGTCGAAAACATTTCGTTGCCCGAAGAAGTCGAAGCGGCAATGGACAAACGCGCACAGATGGGCGCACTCGGAAATCTCGACAATTATATGAAACTGCAAGCGGCTGACGCTTTGCGCGATGCGGCGCAAAACGAAGGCGGTGGCGCAGGTTTGGGCGCAGGTTTGGGCGCAGGTTTCGCGGTTGGCAACCAAATGGCAAACGCCTTCGGCGGAATGCAAGGTGGCGGACAGCAACAACAGCAACAAGGCGGCGGTGGCGCAGTAGTGGCGCAAACAATTCCGTGTCCATCGTGCGGCAAACCAAACGCGGTCGGCACAAAATTCTGCGGCGACTGCGGCGGCAAAATGGAAATCGTCAAAGTTCCCTGCGTCAAATGCGGCGCGGAACTGAGAGAAGGCGCGAAATTCTGTTCGGAATGCGGCTCAAGCCAAGAAAAACCGAAATGTTCCAACTGCCAAGCCGAAATGAATCCGGGCGCAAAATTCTGCAACGAATGCGGCACGAAAGTCGAAGCGACTTAACGTAATAACACTTGAAAATTAACCGCAGAAGAGCGAAGATAATTTCAATCTCTTCTGCGGATTTTTATTTTGGAGTGAAAGTTATGAAAAAAATTCTCGGCTTATTTGTAACGGTTATTCTTTTTTCTCAACTGATTTCTGCTCAAAAGCAAGAAAAACTAGAGAAAAAATGGCTTGCTAAAGATATAAATTTGCTGAAATTGATTCCAAAACTTTTGCCGCCGGAAATTCAAACAAAAGAAAGCCTTGAAAAGATTTTCGGTGATAAAAACCAAGAACATGAAGTCGAATTTGGGGCTAAATTTTTGGAAAACGGCAGTTCCGGCGGCTATACGAGTTTCAGAGTATCAGTTTATTCCTACAAAAATTCGATCGTTTCATATAAAATTTCCGCTTCTACTTCGCAAAACAGTTGGAATTTGATAAAACCTCATTTCATTGAAGCGTGGAGTCAAATTGCACAAGTTCCGTTTCAAGAAACCGACAGAGGAATTTTTTACGAGTATAAAAACGAAGCGATTCTTCAAGATTATAAAAAGTCTATCGGTTTATATCTCGGAGAAATAAAACAATCTGAAATTCCGGCAGATTTGAAAGATGCGTATGATTATTTGACCGCGCCGTTTAATAACATAGAGGTTTCAACTACGGGTTGCGGTTATAGCGGAGAAAGTCCGAAAGGCAAAAAAATGATTGAACTTTTCATCAAAGCCGGAAGATTTGATTTAATTGAAAATATCCTGAAAGGCTATAATCAAGGCGGAAGAGCTTACGCCGTTATTGCTTTGCTGAAGTTGAAAAAGAACGGCTTAAAATTATCAAACGAAACGGAACAAACGATAGAAAAAATTATTGAATTGGATACTAGAATTGAATCTTGCAGCGGTTGTCTTGGTTTTTCGACAACAGTTAAAAAACTTCTGCAAGCATATAATTTGTTATAATTTTGGAGTAATAAAAATGGCAATCAGTCCTGAACTTTTAGAAATTTTGCGGTGTCCGAAATGCAAATCGGAAGTGAAAATCAAAGATGACCAAAGCGGTTTGAAATGCACGAACGCGGAATGTGCGCTCGTTTATCCGATACGCGATGAAATTCCCGTGATGTTGGTTGAAGAAGCGGTCAAGGAAATGTAAAGCGGAAAATGGAAAATCAATACACTATTTTCCATTTTCCATTTTCCATTATGTTGATTGATTGGCAAAATGTGCGAAAGGTTTTAGTTGTTCGTCTGCGTTCGATTGGCGACACGGTTTTGACAACGCCTGCGCTCGATGCTTTGCGGCGTTTTTTGCCGCAAGCGCAGATTGATATTTTGCTCGAAGATTGGGTTGCGCCCGTTTTGCAAGGTTTTGATGCGGTTGATAATGTTTTGTCGTTTAAGAAAGACGATTTGAAATCACGTCTAAAGATGGCTTTGCAAATTCGGCGCAATAAATATGACGCGGTGATAAATCTTCACGGCGGCACGACTTCCGGTTTTTTTGTTCGCGCAAGTTCCGCGAAATATCGCATCGGCTACGATTTCTACCGCTACCAACGCTTTTACACACATATTTTCCCGATTGCCGATTGCATAAAGTTTTGGCAGACAGATAAACTTCATTCCGCCGAACAGATGCTCGGACTGTTGGGTTTAGCCGAAATTCCCGTCGAAGATAGACCGAAAAGCCGATTGGCATCAATTACCAATTACCAATTACCAATTACCAATTACGCTTTGATTCATCCTGTCGCGGCGTTTGATACGAAGCAATGGGCGACGGAGAATTTTGCGCGTGTGGCGGAATATTTGAGCGGAAAAGGTTTGCAGATTGCGGCAGTTGCGACAAAAAAAGAGCGCGACGTTTTAGAGAAACTGCAAAAATCGTCGAAAGTTCCGATTGAAACCTTTGATGATTTATCTTTGCCCGACATCACGGCTTTGGCGGCAAAGGCTGAGATTTTTGTCGGAAACGATTCGGGCATCGCGCATATTGCGGCGGCTGTGAACACGCCAAGCGTCGTTATTTTCGGTTCATCAAACCGCACACATTGGCGACCTTGGACGGATGCGCCGAATGAAATCGTTTATGAAAATCTGCCGTGCCAACCTTGCGACGGATATTTTTGCAAGGAATTCGATGCGCCGAAATGTATCTTGAGCATCAAAACCGAAAGCGTTATCGAAGCCATCGAAAAATTTATAAGCACCAAGACAAAATAATTTAAAATCGTCGGAGCTTTTCTCGCAAAGCATTGTAAATTTTACATTATAAATTGTAAATTGGTTTGCAAAAAATTTTCCTGTAAATCAATGTAAAATGCAGAATGTAAAATTGATAATGTCTGCGCCGATTCGCTTTAAAGTCACTTCTTTTTTACTTTTTACTTTTTACTTTTTACTTTCGGCTAATTAACATTATTTCAATGCTCGAACTCACACCGAAAACATTTGACGAATTTTTGAAGGAAGCGCAAAAAGGCAATGTCGTGCCGATTGTGCGGAGCGTTTTGGCGGATTTGCATACGCCGGTGAGCGCGTTTTTGCGAATCTCGGACGGCGCGGAACAAGCCTTTTTGTTTGAATCAATCGAAGGCGGCGAGCGTCTGGCGCGATATTCTTTTCTGGCGGCAAATCCTTTGATGACCGTGCGTTCGGAAGATTCTCTGACGATTTTAAAGCAGGGCGATTCAAATAAAACTTATCCCGACCGCAGTTTAATCGAGTTTTTGCGCCGACATTTTGCGCGGCACAAATTGGCACGGCGCGAGAAACTTCCGCCTTTGTGCGGCGGCGCGATTGGCTTTTTCGGTTATGATGCGGCGCGTTGGTTTGAGAAAAGTTTGGATAAAAAAAGCGTTGGCATTGATGCGATTTGGATGTTTTTTCGCAATGTTTTGGTCTTTGACCGATTGAAGCAAACCATCGAAATCGTTTCCATAGTTTTCACGGACGAAGCGCAGAGCGAAACGGAATTACGCAAACTTTACGACACCGCAATCGCCGAGACCGAACGGCTCGAAAAGGTTTTGGAGAAGATAATTTTGCCCGCGTCCGAAGCTCCGCCGAAAGGCGAACCGAAGCCGTTTGCCTCAAATTGGAAGAAGGAAGATTTTATGAAAGCGGTGAACGCGGTGAAGGAAAAAATCCTTGCGGGCGACGCTTATCAAGTCGTGCTGTCCCAAAAATTCAAACGCCAAACCTCCGCCGAACCGATTAATATTTACCGCGCTTTGCGGACGACAAATCCTTCGCCGTATATGTTTTACGTCAAGCTCGGCGCGGAAACTCTGATCGGCGCGTCGCCCGAAATGTTGGTGCGTTGCAACCAAAAAAATCTCGAATATCGCCCGATTGCCGGAACTAGGAAAAGAGGCGCAACCGAAGAAGACGATTGGATTTTGGCGGAAGATTTGCGCTCCGATATGAAGGAAATCGCCGAACACATAATGCTCGTTGATTTGGGCAGAAACGATTTGGGTAAAGTTTCCGAATTCGGCTCGGTCGAGGTTGAAGAACTGATGAAAGTCGAAAAATATTCGCACGTTCAGCATCTCGTAACTTCGCTGAAATCGCGTCTTCGTGAAAATTTGGACAGATTCGACGCGCTTGCTTCGTGCTTCCCTGCCGGAACGGTTTCGGGTGCGCCGAAGGTTTCGGCGATGAAGATTATTGACGAACTCGAACCGTCAAAACGCGGCGTTTATGCGGGCGCAATCGGCTATATGGACTACGCCGAAAACCTCGACACCTGCATTGCCATCCGCACAATCAGACTCGAAAACAATATCGCTTCGATTCAGGCAGGCGCGGGAATTGTCGCCGATTCCGTTCCCGAAAAAGAATACGAAGAAACGATAAACAAAGCCCGCGCTCTGGTGAAAGCGATTGAACTTGCAGAGAATTTTTAGCTTATGTTATTAGTCATAGACAATTACGATTCATTTACCTACAATCTCGTGCAATACTTGGGCGAACTCGGCGCGGAGATGCGCGTGTTTCGGAATGATGAGATTACGGTTGAAGAAATCGAATCAACCATCAAACCTGACAAAATTTTAATCTCGCCCGGACCGGGAACGCCGGATGATTCGGGCGTTTCGCTTGATGTGTTGAAAAATTTTGGCGAAAAAGTTCCAATCTTGGGCGTTTGTTTGGGGCATCAGGCAATCGGGCAAATCTTTGGCGGCAAAGTCGTCCGTGCGCCCGAACCCGTTCACGGCAAACCCGTCGAAATCTGCCACGACGGGAAAACTATTTTCAAAGATTTAACCTATCGCTTCCGTGCGGCGCGTTATCATTCGTTGGTTGTCGAGCGCGAAACTCTGCCCGAATGTTTGGAAATCTCCGCCACTTCGCCCGACGGTTTGATTATGGCTCTGCGCCACAAAACCCACAAAATCGAAGGCGTGCAGTTTCATCCCGAATCAATTCTCACCAAAGAAGGCAAAAAACTCTTGCAAAACTTCCTCGAAATTTGAGATTATAGATATAGGCAGAAGCCTGTGCGTGAGCAAGGGCGGAAATGCCTGAAACTTTTTCGCCCTTGCTCACGCGCAGGCTTCTGTCGCGTATATCCAAACTTTAACCGCTCAAATTCTCAAAAACTTCACTTTTCACTTTTCACTTTTCACTTTTCACTTATAAAATATGCTTATGTCCAGAACCGAATGGTTGCTCGCCGCGCCCGGCTTTGCCACGAACAGCAAGGCTGATACGCCTCTGTTTCCGTTTTTGAGTCGTCTGATTCGCGGCGAAGATTTGTCGGAAACCGAAGCGGCGGATTTTTTCCGCGCTTTGACCGAATTTAACGCAAATCCGGCGCAGATTGCCGGATGTCTTGTTGCACTCACCGCCAAAGGCGAAACATTTGCCGAACTCGCCGGAATGGCGCGGGTAATGCGCGAAAATACGATAAAAATCCGCGCCAGCCACAAAAATTTTATTGACATCAGCGGCACAGGTTCAAGTCCTGCGAAGACTTTTAATGTTTCGACAGCCGCCGCATTTGTCGTGGCAGGAGCAGGTTTGGCGGTGGCGAAACACACGAGCCGCGCCGTGATGAGCAAAAGCGGAAGCGCAGACGTTTTGGGACATCTGGGCGTAAAAGTTTCGGGCGAAGTCGGCACGGCGCAAACTTGTCTGAACGGTGTCGGGCTGTGCTTTATGTTCGCGCCGAAATTTCATCCTGATTTGTTGCGCGTCGGCGATATTCGCCGCAGTTTGGGCATCCGCAGTCCTTTGAATTTACTTGGCGTTTTGTCGAATCCCGCAAACGCCCCGAAACAAGTTGTCGGCGTGTGGCATTCGTCGCTGGTTGAGCCTTTGGCGCAAGCGTTTGCGCTTCTCGGAACTGAACGAACGTGGGTTGTTCACGGCGGCGACGGTTTGGACGAAGTTACCATTGACGGCGAAACGCTGGTCGCCGAAGCCGCCGGAAACAAAGTCAGAATGTTCAAACTCGCGCCCGAAGATTTTAAACTGCAACGCGGAAAAATCGAACATCTGCGGACAAATTCACCCGCCGAAAGCGCGAAAATCATTCAGGAAGTTTTGAGCAGTAAACGCCGCGACGAAGCGCGTTCGCTCGTCGTCATCAACGCCGCCACCGCACTTCTCGCCGCCGGAATCGCGCACGAACCGATGCAAGCGGCACGCCTCGCCGAACAAGCCATTGACAGCGGACAAGCGCGAAATAAATTAGACAGATTGATTCAAACAACCAATAAAAAATGACTGGAGCGCAATCGGCTCGATTGCAATGCGTCGCGTTTTTTGCGGCGCAAAGGCGTTTGCATAAATTCAAGTTGATTTCTTCGCAAATGCTTTTTCGCGCTTCGCACTCATTGCAAGCGGGGACGCTTGCGCTCCAGTCTTTTGACTTCCAACAAAGATTTGTTATACCTTAAAACCACGATATTTATTGTCAATTCGGAGGTTTCAGGTGAAATTACGGCGTATTTGTCTTTTGCTTTTGTTCGTTTTCGTGTTTGCTTTTCCGGCGCGTTCAAACGTGCGTCATTTTATTGTCGAAACACCGACAAACGGCGGAATCCGCGAAATTGTGCCACCAAAACACCGCGCCAAATTCGATAAATGGAAAGCCGAATTGTTTCAAACCGAAATCGGACGCAAGCAATGGCAAAGCTACGCCGAAAATAAACAATTTGTTTTGACAATCATCGTTACGGGCGACAAAGGGCAAGGCGCGGGAACGGATAAATTTTTGTGGAACGAAGCGGGCGAACTCGTCGGTGCGACGATAACTTTGGGCGGCAAGATTGATTCCGGCTATCCCGAACCGGCTTATTATCCGGTGATGAATTCGCTCTCTTTGGGCGCAAATTCGCCTTCGATGAACGGTAATGTTTTAGCGGCGACAAAGTTGATTCACGAAATCGGTCACGTTAATCAAACCTCAAAAGAAACCCGCGAAATCGTGCAAACGCAAGACAAATTTATACCCGTTTATATTGATATTTTCCTCAAAAACGGTCATAACGCAAAAGATTCAAAGCTCCTCGAACTCGAAGAAAAAATGGGCGGAACGCCGATGCGAATCTGGGAAAACCGCGAATACTGGAGCGAAGTCAACGCGATGCTTTTCCTAAACGAACGCATCAACAAAGCAGATTTTTATTGCTCCGTTCTCGACAAAATCAAGACAAACGTCGAAACTTACGCTAAAAATTACGAAGCCAGATTTTTTGAAATTGCTCCGGCTTGCGGCAAATAAATCGAAATGATTTTATCGCCCTTTTTGCGGCTTTACGGCGCAATCGCAAACCTTCGCAACACGCTCTACGAACGCGGATTCTTTAAATCTTTTCCGCTCGGCGCCCCGACAATCAGTGTCGGAAACATTACTTTCGGCGGCACGGGCAAAACGCCGTTTGTCGCGTTTGTCGCAGAAGTTTTAGCTGAAAAAGGTGAAAAAGTCTGCATTCTCACACGCGGTTACGGGCGCGAGAATGCCAAACAAAGAGTTCTCGTTTCCGACGGCGAAAAGATTCTCGCCGATGTCCGAAACGCAGGCGACGAACCGTTTGAACTTGCGAATAAATTACTCGGAAAAGCCATCATCATCGCCGACGCAAACCGCATCGAAGCGGCAAAATGGGCGCGTGAAAAATTCGGCGTAACCGTTTTCGTGCTTGACGATGCCTTTCAACACCAACGCGCCCAACGTGATTTGGATATTGTTTTATTAGACGCAACCAAACCTTTTCATATCTTGCGCGAACCTCTCAGAAATCTTCGCCGCGCCGACTTAATTGTTATCACTCGTGCAAATTTAATTGAGAGTATTTCAGATTTGAAATCTCAAATATCTAAATATACTGATGCGCCGATTTTTACCTCCGAAAACAAAATTTCAAGTTTAATAAAATTAGAAGATTTTCCCGCAAAGCCGCAAAGTTCGCAAACAACAGCAGACAAATCGCTGGCTTTTTGTGCTTTGGGCAATCCCGATAATTTTTTCGAACAGTTACGGCGCGAAAACTTTGATTTGGTAGCGACGGTAAAATTTTCGGATCATCATTTTTATACGCAAACAGACATCGAACGGCTTGAAACGGAAGCTGTAGGAGCAAGTGCCGAAGTTTTAATCACAACGGCAAAAGATGCCGTAAAATTAAAAGATTTGCGATTAGACTCACCTTGTTTAGTTGCCGAAAGCGAAATGATTTTCGACGATGAAAAAAAATTGCGCGAAATTATCTTCCGCGCAATCCAAAATCCAAAATCCAAAATCTAAAATCAATTTGTGTCTTGTTTTTTATCGCTCGTAACCTGTTTTTCCGAAGTTGGTTTCTTTTCTTCGGTTTTCGGTGCAGGAGTGGATGTGGTTTTTGGCGTAGTTTGAACCGGATTTGCCGTATTTGTTTCGGTTTTTGCCGGTGCCGGCGTAGCTTTGGGCGTTGCTGTCGGCTTCGGTGTCGGCGTGGCAACGGGCGTGTTGCCGACAGTAATATCTAAGTCAGGCATAAACGGATTGTTTTGCTGAACATTAGTGTCGTAGGTTTGTCCCGTCGGCATTGTGTAAGTCGTCGGCGGAACATTCATATTTGACGGCTGTGTTTGTTGTTGCTGGGGAACATAGCCTTGATTCCAAAGCGGATTATAGTCGCCGGGCAACATTCCATTAGCCGTGTTTGCATTCATATTCGCCAAATCTTGCAACGAATATTGCATCAGGTTCGCGCTTTGTTCGCCCATTCCGGTTGCCGGATTCAGCGGTTGAACGGGTTGACCGTTTGCATCGGTTTGCACCGTGGCAATGTCAGATTGTTTAACTTGTGTCGCATAAATCAAACCGATTGCCAATACGGAAATTCCTGCAAGTGTGATAAATGCCGTTTTCCAGATATTGTTCGGCTCTTCGTCAAATTTTTGGGCTTTCGGAATAATGACAGTTTCGACTTCATCGAAATTTTTGGCAATTTTGTTTAATTCTTGGGCAAATTCGTCTGCCGTTTGATAACGCATTTCGGGCGTTTTTGCCAGAGCGCGAAGCACGACAGGTTCAATTTCTTCGTTCAAATCTTGACGGAAAGCGGAAAGTGGCGCAGGTGGTTGTTGTGTGTGTTTGAGCATCAAATCCGTCGGTTTTTCCGCCGTGAACGGAACTTCGCCCGCCAACATTTCATACAAAATCACGCCCGCCGAATAAATATCCGAACGTGCATCAATCTCTGCTGAATCCAAACATTGTTCGGGCGAACGATATTCTAAATTTTTCGGCACGGATTCTTCGTCGAGCGATTCGTTTTCGTCCGCCGCATTTGCACCGAATTCCAAAACTTTGACGATTTCCGCGCCGTTTGCCGCGTGTGTCAACAGAATATTTTCGCTTGTCAGATTTTTATGCACAACTCCGGCGGCGTGTGCCGCGCTCAAGGCAGAAGCGATTTGCCGCGCAATTCTGATTGCGCGTTCGGCGGAAAATTTGCCTTGTTTGGCAATAGATTCTTTTAAAGTTTCACCTTCGGATTCTTCAGAAACGATATAAACCGCGCCTTCCGCATCTGTTCCGAAGTCCGTTACGTTTAAGATATTCGGATGTGAAATGTGCGAAACCGTTCGGGCTTCATCGGAGAAACGCTTAACGATTGACTCGTCAACTGCCAACGCCGGGGAAAGAATTTTGACCGTAACGGATTTTTCCATCCCGCGATGCGTCCCGCGATAAATATTCCCCAAACCGCCTTCGCGCCAGAGATTCTGGATTTGATACTTTTCCGCTAAAGTTCGTCCGATAAATGTGTCTGATGTTTTTGTTAAATTCACTTTCTTAACACCGCGCACTAACTTCGTGCGTCTTTCCGCATTTTATTATACGCTAAAATAAATGATTCGATTCAAAAATTTTTTATTGGGTTGTAAAATTTTAGGAAGTCTCGGAGGTCTTGAAATTTTGGGAGTCCGAGAAAATTTTGGACTTCCAAGACTAAAAAAATACGGACGCAAGTTTTTCAACCGTGCGTCCGTATTTTTTTGTATTTTCTTGATTATTTAACTTTCAAAAGAACGATAACCAAAGCAAACAGAACAAGCGATTCGATAAGCGCAAGTGCGATAATCATAAGCGTTTGCACCGTTCCAGCCGCGCCCGGATTGCGAGCCGCGCCTTCTGCACCTTTTGAACCGACAAGACCTTGACCGATAGCCGCTAAACCAGCTGCCACGCCGAATCCCAGAATACCTAAACCTGTTCCGACGCTGTTGCCTTCGCCGCCACCGCCGCCGGTTGTTTCAGCCGCGAAAGCCGAAACTGCCATTAAAGCCATTGTTAAAACCGCAAAAAATACGTTTCTTAATTTATTCATTTTTTTATAGTCTCCTGTTATTTTATTTTGCAGACCGCACACACTTACTTCGTGCGTATTTCTGCATTTTTTGAAACAGAATTTTCTTCTAACCTGCGGCTTGTATTATTTCGCCTCACTTCCGGTATGCACTCGATTTCTACTCTCGTTGGAGTCGAGGCTCCTGTTGCGTGCGGGCATATCTGCTATAAATGCAGGTTTTCAAATTATTCTGTTTTCAAATCTTCAAAAAATCTAAAATCGTTATGCGTGTGCAACTTCGCCTGTGTGTTCTTCCTCTGCGTGATGTTCTTCGTCGTGATGTCCGTGTGAAACTTCGCCGAGATAAATCGTTGAAAGAAGCGTAAAGACAAGCGTTTGAATCAGCGCAACGAAAACTGCCAAAGGAAGCAAGACAACCGGCAATAAAAATTGTGTGAACGGCGGCGCGAGATTTGAAATATTCAGCGCAACTTGTTCATCAGCAAACATATTTGCAAAAAGCCGTATGCCAAGTGTTACGGGGCGAATCAAACTACTGATTAATTCGATTCCGAAAATCAAAGGCGTAATAATCAACGCCATCACAATCGGTAATTTTGGTCCCGCAAAATGCGAAATATGTCCGATAAATCCGTTTTCTCTGATACCGACGTAGTTGTAATAAACAAATGACGTGATGCCAAGCGCGAAAGTTACATTAACGTGCGCCGTCGGCGACATAAACAGCGGGAAAAGTCCCATCAAATTTGAAATTAAAATCAGACACGCAAATGTTGCCACAACCGGAAAATACTGAAATCCGTGGTCGCCGACAACCGAAACGACCATATCTTTAATTGCAAGAAACCCGGCTTCAAGCGTTAATTGTCCGTTTGTCGGGTCGTTTTCCGAAAGTTTGCCTTTGAAAATCCAAATTACCGCAACGGTCAAAAGACACGCGATAACAAACATTACCGTATACCACGGAATTGCGTTTTCCGGCGTGTATTCTCCGAAAACGGCAGTTGCATTCGTGCCGAATTTTTCAAATAATTTGTCCCACATCGGCTTCGTTACCGCCATCTGCATATTGTGCAGAGGTTCGCCGAGATAATGATTGATAAATGTTACGATGGCGGGTTCGTGATGACCGCCTTCTGCAAATAAAAACATTTTGTTAAAATTCCTTTCGCTTAAAAAAATGCGAAAATATGCGTATAAAAGCCTCTATTAAAACCGCAAAAGCCAAACTGACAAGCCCGAAAACTACTGACAATGGGGGAAAAATGTGTGTTAAAAAAATAATTCCCAAAACTGCGCCGAGCGTAAAATAACGCAAAACATAGCGCAAGGCTGAATAATGCGGCTGATATTCGCCTTCGGCAGTTTCGGCAAACATCTTTTTGAGCGATGATTTAAGCCAGAAAAAATTGCCGAAAGACAAAATCCCGCCGATAAAAAAGCCCAAAGCCCAAAGCGGAGATATAAAAATCAATCCCGCAAAACTTCCCAAAACAACAACAACTCCCATTAACCATAAAATTCTACGGTTGGAAATCGGCGTTTCCACACTATTACTGTCAGGTGCTTCGCTCATTGCGAAACTAAGATTTTACAAAGGAATTCTAAAAATTTCAAACGGCAGACGGATTTTGTGCAATTTTTCTCAAAATCGTTTAACCACGAAAGTAGCGAAAAGAAAGAAAAAGATTTTTTTGTTATTTTTTTTACGCAGTTTGCTATTTCTTCAAAATCTGCGAAGTCAATCTGAAAAACTGAACAAATCCGACAATTGCCCCCAAGACAATGCCGATAATTAAACCCTTCGGCGATGAATCAAAAAATCTATCCGCCAAATATCCGACAACCGCTAACGCCAAAACCGAACCGAAAAGCGTAATGCCGGCGGAAAAAGCCAACCCTGTTTTTCGCGCAGTTTCCGCCGGATTCTCTTTTTCTGGTGGCGGTTGAAAAAATCCTTCTTCGGCATCTTCTAAATTATCTTTATAATCATTTTCGTCCATTGATTTTAGCTTTATGCGAAAGGACACACGAAAGCAAGTCTGTTACATTTTCACTTATTTTGCGTGTATTTCCGCATTTTTGATTATTTTGCGGCTTCGCTCAATAAATACGCGAAAAGTTTGTCTTGCACATCAGGACTCGTAACCAATTTCGTGTGTCCTTCGCAAACGGAAATTTCCGCCGTTACGGGCAAAATCGTTTTGTTTGTTTTCTCTGTCAAAGTTTCCGCTGTCAACGAGCGTTTCGGCACAACGCCGTCGCCCATTGAAAAAAGTATCTTTTTAATTTCTTCCGCCACAACTTTTTCGCCGTTCGCACGAGTAAAACCATCGGCTTTGAAAAGCGTTTTCCATTCATCTTTTTTGTCGCGGTAAACAACAAAACCGTCAAGCGTATCTTTGCAGTCCGCGCCGATGAGATACATTTGAACCGAAGTTTTTGCATTTACATTTGCATCCAAAGCCTCTTGAAAATGCTTTGCGCGAGTTAAAACGGCTTGGAAATAATCTTTGGCGTTCTTCTGTTCAGCAATCGTAAAATTTTTCTTAAAACTGTCATCTTCTATAACGCTCCAGCCATATTCCTCCCACGTTTTTACGTCAAAAATATCAACGTCGAGTGGTTTCAGATTTTCGTCAAAGGCTCTTAGTGTTTCGCTGTGCGGCAGAAGTTGATAGATTGAAGGAATCGTAAAAGTGTCAAATTTTGAAACGTCTTGCACAAACGGCAAATTCAATCCGCCGCCGAGGTAAGAAAAACCGTTAATCAATGCGCTCAATGATTGAGTTGAACCTTCATTCGGCGTTCCGAGCAAAAAGACTTTGCTGAAATGTTTTGAACCTGCCCACGTCGGGCGCGGTTTTCCGGTTTTTGGCAAATCCGCCGTGCCATACATTGCCGCATAGCGCGAAATTAAACCGCCCATCGAATGTGCAATAATGTTAAATTTCAAATTCGGTCGCTTCAAAGTTTTTTTCAAATCTTCGATTTTACGAATCAAAATCTGTGCGTTTTCGACATTATCAAGCCGCCAATCATAACCGAAAACATAAAATGTATCTTCGTAACCTTTGATTGTCGGGTTGTCCCATTTCCCTTCCGTATAACCGCCGCGAGTTTGCAAAGCATCAATCAATTTCTGGTAAATCTCGATTTCGGGCAAAATTTTCAGAAATTGCACACCGCGGATAACGTCACCTGCGACAAGCGAATCTTTGTTTTGCGATAAATCCAGCGACGAAATCGGGAGACGAATGTCATCGTCTTTCGAACGTTGCGCCTTAAACCAAACCGTTTCGCCCGTCTTGCTGTTGATGAGTTCCGAGCCGGTCAAACCGGGAATGATTATTATCGGATTTTTGCCTTTATTTGTGTTTGTTATTTGTGCCTGTATGGAAAATGTAGAACACAGCACAAAACATAAAAAAATCAGGAGTTTTTGGGAATTTAACATACGTTTAATTTATCATTTTTTGTGTGAAATCGCACAAAAATCAATTTTTAGAACGAATTATAGATGTCTTTTCAGCCGAAATGAGTTGGTAGGAAATACCGCGCCAAAGGATTTTTCTGGAAAGCAAAGCGCAAAAACAATTATAAAAATATAGCGCAGGCGAAAAAATCCAAAGCGTATTCTGCGCCCAAAATTGCTTTTTCAAATCAGTTTCGTAGTTTTCTAAAACAAGTTTCACGGCTTTTAATCTTAACCAAGATTTGCCGATGCTAAATGCCGAAACGAGCAAAAATGTTGTTGAGGCAAACCAAAAATTAAAACTGTTTGCCGCACTTAAAATCATTAGCAAAATGCTCAAAATCATCACCGCATTAAAAATAAACGCGCCGATAAATACTTGCATCCAAAGAGATTGAGCATAAACTCGCGTAATTTTCATCTGTCGCGTCGTAAATTCCAAAAGTTCGCGGAAAGTGCAATTTTCAACGGTTGCGGTTAAGGCTTGCGGCACAAAGTAAATCGGCAAATTTGCCTGTTTCATTGCCCGTGTAACTGCAAAATCGTCAGATAAAACACCACGCCATTTTTCACGCATTTCCAGATTTTCAAAAGTTTCGCGCCGCAATGCCATCGAACCGCCCCACGCGAAATTATTTTGCAAATTCGCGCCCAAAGCCGAAGCAATCGAAGCATTCCAAACGCTTCGCATTTCGGACGCAAAACTAATTTTCTTTGAAATAAACCAACGATACGCCGTCGCACAACCAATTTTTTCATCAGCCAAAGGTGCAATTAAATTTTGCAACCAATCGGCGTTGGGACGCGCATCCGAATCAACAAAAACAAAAATTTTGGACTCATCGGCAACTTGCAAAACAGCTTCGCGCAAATTATGTATTTTCTGCGCTTCGTGGGTTGCTTTTCCGGCAGTGATGCATTTCGCCTCTACATTTTTCGCGTTTCTGCGTGAAATTTTCTTTATAACTTCCAGGGCTTCGTCGGTTTCCGAATCAACCACAAAAATAATTTCATAATGTGGAAAATTTTGTCGAAAAAGCGCGGACAAATTTTCTTCCAAATCTTCGTCTAAGCCACGACACGGCGCGATTATTGAAACAAACGGCGTAAAATTCGATGGCGGTTTGGCGAGTTCTTTTTTGAAAAAAATTAAATAATCAATGCCACCGCGAAATGATTTGTAACTCAAAAAAACCAGCAAACCGGCGAAGATGTAGAAAATAAAAATCATCGTAAAAATTCTTTCAGATGTTCGATTGTTTTGACAGTTGCTCCTCGATTTTTTTTCATCAGGGCAAAGGCATTTGCCGCAATTTTTTTGCGCTTTTCAATATCTTGTAAAAGTTCTCCGAAAGTTTCCGAAAGTCTTTCGCTTGTTTGGTTTTCATCAATTTTCGGAAGTTGGATGAGCGCATTTTGATTTGAAAATTCGCGCACGATTTCGGCAAAATTCATTGTATAAAAACCCGTAACAATAGCTTTTCGTGCAATTGCAGGTTCTAAAATGCTCTGCCCGCCGTGTGGAATTAAACTTCCGCCAACGAAAACAATTTCCGCTAAATTATAAACCGCACGAAGTTCGCCAATCGAATCCAGCAAAATAATTTCCGCCGTTTTATCACGCGGCGACGGAGCTTCGCTTCTTTTTGCCCAATCAAAACCGGACTTTTCTATTAATTCCGCAACTTCCGCAAATCGTTCGGGATGTCGCGGCGCAATTAAAAGACGCGGCAATTTTTCGGAGGCGGAGTTTTTCCAAACGTCCTTAAATGCCCGTAAAATATGAGTTTCTTCCGGTGAGTGTGTGCTGGCAGCGATGATTAAAGGTGAATTTTCCGTAATTGCAAATCTGGTGCGGAGAATTTCAGTCAAATCGTTTTTCGTATCATCTTGGTCAAATTTTATGTTTCCCGCAATTTTGACTTTGCTGGCGCGAATTCCCAAATCAATCAATCGTTTAGCGTCTGTGCGGGTTTGCATTACAGCTAAATCAATATAATGCAAAATGTGCTGCATCGTTTTTTTTATGTATGAATATCGCTTGAATGATTTTTCCGAAAGCCGTCCGTTGACCACAGCAATTTTTGCGCCACTTTTGTGTGTTTGACGCAGAAAATTAAACCAAAGTTCAGTTTCCATCAGCAAAACGACCGAAGGTTTTATCTTTCGCAAAGCACGTTTGACGGTAAATTTCCAATCAAAAGGAAAATAAAAAACGAGTTCGGCTTTATCTTTGAATAATTTTTTGGCGAGTTCTTGTCCGGTTTTGGTTGTCGTGGAAACAACCAAACGATATTCGGGAAAATGTGTAACTATTTCATTTACAAGCGGTTGTGCCGCATTTGTTTCGCCAACCGAAACACAATGAAGCCACAAGACTTTTTTATCGTTCTGCTCAATTTCTGGCAATTTTCCAAATCTCTGCCAGAAACCCGAAATATATTTTTCGCGTTTCAGCAAGAACATCGGCAACAATAAAGTGAAACCGACGGTTAACAGAAAACTGTAAATTAAAAACATAGTGTAAAGTGTAAAGTGCAAAGTGCATAGTCTGTTTTTACAACTTTGCACTATGCACTTTGCACTTTGCACTGAAATTTATTTCACTCTTTCCATATAACGCGATTCCGACGGATTGACGCGAATTTTTTCGCCGTTCGTGATAAATGGCGGAACATAAAGAGTTACGCCGTTTTCAAGAGTTGCAGGTTTGTTTGAATTGGACGCGGTTGCGCCTTTTAATACCGGTTCAGTGTCAGTAACAGTTAGTTCCATCGAACTCGGAAGAGTTACACCGATTGGAGTGCCGTCGTAAAATTCGACCTCGATTTGCAGATTCGGCATCAACCATTGTGCGGCATCACCTAGCTCTTCTTCGGTCAGGGCAACCTGTTCATAGGTTTCATTATTCATAAAATGATGATGCGAACCGTCCGAATAAAGATACTCCATTTTGTGCTGTTCAAGCGTTACTTTTTCGAGTGTGTCGTTTGAACGAAAACGATGTTCAAATGAATTCCCTGTCAAAAGATTTCGCAGACGAGTTTGCACCATTGCGCGAAGATTGCCCGGCGTGTGATGCCTGAATTCCATCACCTTGACGGGCGTTCCTTCGTGTAAAATTACCATTCCTTTTCTGATGTCATTAGCTGAAAGTGCCATAAATACTATTAAATCTCCGTTATGTTAAAAATTTTGTGATAATTGCAAAAGAGATAGTTTAATTTTTTGCGCGTGGATTTGTCTAGCCAAGCCAAAAATCAGCAAAAATCTGCTTAATCCGTGGGTAATATTTTCTCCCCAAATTGTGCTGATTTTCGCTGATTTTAATTTTTTGAACTATTTCACCGAAATTTTCAGTTTGAACGTGCCGTGCCATTCGTCAGCTTTCATACATTCAAAAACCGTAATTTTATAATCGCCGGCTTTTGTGTTTTCAACCGTTTTATAATTATTGCACGAAGCGTCTGCGTCGTTTATTTCTTCGCCGTTCGGGTCGTTAATTCCAACAGTAACGTAATGTCCGTTCGTGTTGCCGACTTGTTCAGTCATCAGCGTTTGCCCTTCTTTGACGCGGACTAGATAAACGATTTGACCTTTGTAACCTTTCAAAGTCCCGGTAACGGTTGCTGAAGTCTTACCTCTGGCAAACTGAACTCTTTTCGTCGTTTGCGCTTCAGACGAAAATGGCGAAACCAATAAAACCGCCAATATTAAAAACCCTGCCAAAAACATTTGTTTTCTCATCTTTTTTTCCTCTAACTTTCAGGGAGAAATTTACACGCGGAAGTTTAGTTTAGTCCGGCTCAATGGTCAAATTTCAATTTTTTACCCGATACAAAACATAAACACAACCGTTTTTGAAAGTTTGCGATTCGATTAATTCTAAATCAATCTGTCGCGGCATTTCGTAAAAAAGCGGAACGCCCGCGCCCAATAAAACCGGATGTATATTAAAACCGATTTCGTCAATCAACCCGGCTTCAAACAGCGTTTTTGCAAAATCGCCGCCGCCCATCAGACAGATTTCCTTGCCGTCTTGATTCTTTAAATCGCGGACAAATTCGACGGCGTTTTCTGAAACGATTTCTGCACCTTCCGCTGTTTTCAAAGTGCGCGAAAAAACGTAGGTCTTAATTTCGCCGTAAGGGTTTTTCTGTCCTTTGCTTTGTTCGAGCGCAATTTCAAAAGTTTTGCGTCCCATTAAAATCGTATCAATTTTTTCAAAAAAACCTGACATTATCGCGCCGGCTTCGTCCGACCACATCAGCCAATCAACCGCACCATCTGCACGGGCGATGAAATTATCCAAACTGATTGCGCCGCCGAAAGTTATTTTTCTCATTGTTTTTTGAACGGCAGCGGCGGCGGTTCTTCGCCTTCTTTCGGATATTCTTTGTTAATGCTGTTGTAAATCGAAATGATTTGGTCAATCCATTTTTTCGCCTCTTCGTTGGTTGGATCAAGTTTTAAAGCCTTTCGGAAATCGCCCAAAGCCGAAGCGTATTGCCGCGATTCGGTCAAAACCAAACCGCGTTTGGAGAAGGCTTGAGACAGAGATTTTTTCAAACTCTCATCTTTCGGATTCGCCTTCATTTTGTCTTCGATCTGTTTAATTTCCGCATCAAACGAACTCGTATCAACCGGATCGCCGCTCTGTGTCCATTTCGATTTTGTTCCGTTATTCGGAACGACTTTCGAGTCCGTCTGTGCCGAACTCAATGACGAGCCATTTTGTGAATGACTCGAAACAACCATCGAATTTTGTGTTTGATTAGTCGGCGCGATATTTGTATTAACGGCTTGCCGGTTCGCACCGGAACAACCTGCAAAAAGCAAAGCCGCGAAACTTAAAATCAATTTTTTTTTCATATAAGTTTTGTTCAGAGTTCAAACTAAAATTTGAACTCTGAACTTTATTTTCCTTCAAAATACGGGCGCGATTGAACAACGTAAATTTGCCCGTTCATAATTCCCCATTCAATATCTTGCTCGGCTTTGTTGCCGAAAATCCGTCGAATATTGATTGCGATTTTCGCCAAATTACGCGATTGCAAATCGGTTAAAATTCGCTTCGTCGTCGGGTTAGCACATTTGTCGGGCGTTTCCTTCAAATCGCCTTTTTCGTCAAATTTTAGCGAATTCGTCAAATCCGAAAGCGTCAATAAAATCACGGAATTCGATTTGGGATTAAAAAGAATCTGTTCGGGAATGCCGTTATTCTTAACTATATTTGAATTATGCCCGCAAACTGCGCTGATATAAACCGCATTTTTGTTTTCAGCATCAAACGGATCTTTTGAAATCATTACGCCACCGCGATCCATATCTACTCCGACTTGAATTAATGCTGACATATAAACGCTGTCCTGCTCGACATAATTTCGGACACGCGCTTCATAAGCCTCAAATCTCCAAAGCGAAGCCCAAACTTTTTTGACGGCTTCGATGAGCGTTTCGTCCGTTTTCACATTTGGAACGCTCGAATAAAGCCCTGCGCCCGAAAAATTCGGCAAATCTTCGGCGTTTGAAGAACTTCGCACAAAAACAGGTTTTGCGCCAAGTTGAGTTTTCCATTTTTGAAGAATTTCGGCTTTCAAGGCTTCGTCAAACTTACCTTTCTGAATTGCAGTGCGAAATTCTTCTAATTTCTGACGGCGAACTCGCGGATTGTGAACAAAATCATTATCATAGTTCAATTCTTCGATGACCTTATCCAAACCGTTTTCCTTCATAAATTTGTCATACCAATAAAACGGCACGGAAAAACCGTCAGGCACAACAAAACCGGGCAGTTTCGCAAAAAGCATTTCGCCTAAATTTGCAGCTTTTGCGCCGAATGAAATGCTGTCTTTTTTCCGCATTTGACGCAAAGGCGTGAGTTTTTTCGTGTCCAAATTTACGGGCGCATTTCGTGGCGACTGACATTTATCGGGATTTTCCTTGCAGAAGTTGTCAATAACTTCAGGTTTTTCAATGCGCTTAATTTTGTAATCGGTCAAGTTTGCATCAAGCTCAACCCACCAAGTATCAAACTCTTTGAAAAGTTTGTCCGCGTCTTTGATATAAACATTCGGAACATTCCAACCACGCGCCAAAATATTGATATGCGAGAGCGGCGACGAAGGTTTTGTAACAATAATTCCGCGCACCGGCGGCAGGCTTTCGGGCAACTCTTTCAATATGATTATTTCGTTATAACCGATTTCAACCGTGTCATCGAGTTTGTCAATAATATGAATTCGCCCGACAGTTTTGCCCGTGTTGAGGGCGAGATATGCTTGATTTTTGTTGAGTTCGTTTTGCGTTACGCGCTCAAATCCGAGATTTGCCGATTCATCTTCTTGGCGAATCGAATTCGGTTTATAGAAAACTTTCTGAAAAAACGATTTGTTGATAACTTCGTTGGCGGTTTTCAGATGCTCGGCGTTTGCCAAATCACCTTCCCAAAGTTCCCAAGTCCATTTTTCGACCGGTTTCTGCCACGCAATTGTGCCAACGATAAAACGTCTGTCCACCGCAAAATAAGCGGCTTTATAAATATCCGTGCCAATCGGCGCGAGTTTCGTAGCAAACAAAAAATCTTTGTGATAACGAAATCTTTGCGAATTGACGTAATAAATTTTGTTTTTATCACGGCGGTCAATAACAAACATCGTGTGTGGCAAAGCATATGGCGTATTCTGATGATAAGTCCGCGCAATTGAATCGAAATCGGTTTGCGATTTAATTTGCGTTAATGCATTCTTATTTGAGTCCGGTTTGGTTTTCAAACCTTCATTTCCCTGTTTCGTTGCCGTCGGTTTACGCGACATTTGCCCGAAAATATTCGGCACGGCAAACATTAAAATCATCAAAAAAACACTAATTTTCTTCAACATTATCTTTTCTCACTTGACTTCCGGTTATTGTAAAAATAATTATTTTCTTCATAATCCGAGAACTCATTTATCGTAAATATCTTACCGCAAAAATTTATTTTTCTAAAATTTTTTCTATTGCATCGCACGCAATCTTTGTTCCGTGTTCCGTTTTAACGATTTCGGCGGCTTCGGCTGCATTTTTTTTGAATGATAAATCCGAAAGCAGTTCGTGCAAGAGTTTTGATGCAGTTTCTGCCGTATATTTTTCACGCGAAATTATTTTCGCCGTGCCGATTCTTTCGCACCGCGCCGCATTATCAGGCTGGTCGTGCGAATAAGGCATAATTAAATGCGGAACTCCGGCGCGGAGAACTTGTCCGGTCGTTCCTACGCCGCCTTGATGCACAACACACGACGCACGCGGAAAAACTTTTGAATACGGCGCGTAATCAAATGCAACTCTTTCCGCATCCAATTCTTTCGGCTTTTCGTTAAAAATTCCGTAAAGCAAAACTGCGCGGCGATTCAAAATCTTTGCCGCTTTTGCACTTTCTTCAAAAAAATCACGCGCATCCATCACAGCGGCAGAACCCAAAGTAAAAACAATCGGCGACTCACCCGAGTCGAGAAATTTTTCCAAATCTTCGGGCATTGCACCTAAATCCTTCTGTCCATCGTAAAAGCAAAAACCTGTCTGCAAAGTTGATTTTGCCCAATCGGGTTGTGGTTTTCCCAAAATACGCGAAAACATTGCGAGATTGAGCAAATCGGATTTTCCCTCAAAAAGCGGATTGCGACCTTCGTTCAAATTAATTGAACGGCGAAATTCGCGGTAAGGTTCAAACCACGAATCAATCCATTTCCTCACCAACCCAAACATTGCGCCGTGAAATGTTTTGCCGAGAAAACGAAAATGTTTAAGCCATTCGGCAGTCGGCGGCACAAACGGATCGTAAGCCGAAAGAAATGTGCCGGGCGCAAGCGTTGTTGTAATCCATTTCACACCCGTTTTTTCGGCAACCGAAGGCGCGACAAAAACGACTTCGCTTGAAATAAACGCATCTGCGCCCTGCACGGCTTCGCTCAAATCTTCATACATCGGACGCAAATTCGGCAAAATAATCTCTCTCAGCAAAAGTTCCGAACCTTTTTTCGCATCCATCAATCTCCGCGCAAGTTCTCTGTTCTCAGGATTTACGTCAGGTCGAAGCAGACAAAATTCAAAACCGAGCGCATCAATTTTTTCACGATAAACTTCCAACGAATTGATAACAACATCGTGTCCGCGTTTTCTGAGTTCTATTCCCAAAGCTAAAAACGGATGCAAATCACCAAGCGAGCCAAAAGAAGATAAAACAATCCTTGCCATAAAGTTTAACTCTGAGATTCCGTTTCCTCTTCCAGTTTTCTCGCTTTCTCGCTTTCTTGCCTTCTTTCTTCCACTCGTTTGCCGACTTCAAAACGAACATTCAGGAAAAAGCAGACCGCCCCCAAAACTGCCGCAACGAACACTGCTTCATAATCTCCGCGCCACAAAAAAAATGCGGCGATTCCAATAAAAATCACCGCTAAAATCTGAAATAATTTCACCATTTTTATTCGGTTTTTAACTCCTCTTTTGCAATTTCGGTTACGGTTTTCTGTTTGCCGCGCTTTCTCCAAAAGTATCTTATAACCAGATAAATTGGCAAAACCACGAACAACAGAAACGGCAAAATCGCAATTATAAATGTTACCAAACCCAGAATAAAACCGAGCGCGGCATCAAAACCTTTGCCGACGGATTGGCTGAGTTCGTAGAAAAAGCCTTTTGAATTTGCCGAAAAAGCCTGTGCGGTTTGCAGACGGATTTTGATGGTCGAAAGTGCTGTTTGACTTTCGAGAAAACGCTTTCTGCCTTCGATTTTTTCGATTTCGCCGCGAACTTCCGACAACTGCCTCTGCACATTCAAAGCGTCTTCCACCGATTTCGCCTGTTTCATTATTTCGAGAAACTGCTGTTCGAGCGATTTTTTCGCCTTCAGACGCGCTTCGACATCAATAAATTCTTCTGTAACATCGTCGCTTTTGATGGTTTCGACAATCACGCGGTTCGACGTTTTGCGAATTTCATCGAGCGTTTCATTAAATTTCGCGGCTGGAACACGAACGGTCATCGTTACAATATCGCGCGTCCCGACTCGAACATCGCTACTGCTTTGTTGCGATTCAACTACAAAACCGCCTTTGCTTTCGGCGATTTGCACGATTTTTTGCTGTGATTCTTCGGGCGAAGCCGCTTCTAAATTCAAATCGGCATTGCGAATAATTTTGCGTTCGACGACTGGTTGGTTTTGACTATTTTCAGCTTGGTTAAGCGGAATTTGTGTCGTTACTGATAAATCTTTATCATTACCACCGCCGCCACCGCCACGAGTGCCGGTGCTATTTGCAGTCGAAGCAGGCTTGTCGGTTTTTGCAAACTCGACATTTTTTGCCGAATTACTGCTCAAATCCGCACCGCCCGCACAAGCAGTTAAACCCACTAAAAATAAAACGACGACAAATCTTGCTTTTATCATAAAATTTTCCTCCCTGTCAGAACGATGCAAACTATCCCGCCTTGCGTGCTACTTCCTTAAAACTTTCACCCGCAAAAAACGCGCGGATTGCTTTGAAAATTCGCCGAATTGCCTGAAAGATTTTCTTTGCAAAGATAAAAAAGAAAATCGCAAAAACGCCTAAAACAATCGCAATAATTATCGGCGCAAAGACCGCTAAAATCGAACCGACAAAGGCGATAACATCTTCAACCACAGACAAAACCCAATTTGAAACAGGTTCGGGCGAAAGATTCGCGCCCGCCCGCAAAGCCGCTTTTGTGCCGTGCGATGAAAGCGCAAAACCGCCGCCGAGAAGCGCGGCAATTGTATGCGCGGTAGAATCCATCTGATTCGTCGCGGCATAAGCCAAAATCGCTCCGGCGGGAACGCGAATAAACGTATGAACAACGTCCCAAACGCTGTCGACGTAAGGAATTTTATCAGCAAAAAATTCGACCAAATACAAAAATCCGGCAACGCCGATAATCCACCAATTATCCAAAACATCCAAACCGCCCGGCAATTTTGTCAAATTAAACTTCTGCAAAAGTCCCAAAACCGTTACCGTTGCATAAAGATTTATGCCCGAAGTCCACGCCGAACCGAGTGCCAAAGTTAATGTCGAAAACCAGTCCATAGTTTTAAGTTTGGGAAATAAAGTAAAGTTATCTAAAAGATAACTTGATCATCTTTGATAAATTTAGTTACGTCAAAAATTGTTTTTGAAAAAGGAAATGAGCTTTTCCCGTCCAACCCTTTCAATTCAAAATTGAAGATTAACTTTTGGCTATTTACATTAAGCAAATCTTCGCCATTTTCATTACGACGCGGAAAATAGAAGACCACTTCACTATCTCTGTCAGACAAAATCGAAAATTCAACAAGTTCTCTTTTATCTCCTTTGTCATTGGAAAGATAAACGTATTTCTTTTTGTCCATTACATAGTTTTTGTTGTCCATTGCAAGATAACGATAAAAGACCGAAACGACATAATAATCCTTACAAGCCGGACAATTTAGCAATGCAGCATTTTTTGTATCAAATTTCTTCTTGTCATCTTCACTCATCTTGTCATATTTCGCATCAAGTTGACGTTGACGTAAAAGTGCTTGACGAATCGGTAATGCAGAACGAAGAACCATACGAGCCGAAGTCGTCGGCGAAATTACAGTTCCTAATTGTGGAGAGGTATTTAGGACTTCCTGATAATTTACGGTTTTAACCCAAGGAGAATCACTCAAAATTTCTTTTACATTATCCTTTGTCCAGCTTTGGTAAGGTTTTTTCTCCCAGTCTTTCTGTGAAAAAACAAAATTAACCGCCAAAACATACAAAAGAATCAAAAAAACTGACTTTAATTTCATAAATGCTCCTAACATAAAGTGTTTCAGCCAATAAATACAACTTTATTGTTTCTTCGTCAAGGAATTATGCAACAAATTACTTCATTTTATCCTTCCTCATCGCTTTCATCCTTTTTAAATCCAAACTTTTCCAAACGATATTGCAAAGTTCTAAACGTCAAACCGAGCAATTTCGCGGATTTCGTGATGTTATTGTCGGTTCTGTCCATTGCTTGCATAATTAAACTGCGTTCGACATCTTCAAAGTTTATGCCTTCGGCGGGAAGTTTGAAAAGGTCTGCGGAATTTGCGGGAGCGTTTTCGCGCACCATTTCGGGCGGCAAATCTTCGAGCGTAATGACGTTGTTTTCGCAGAGCAAAATGGCTCGTTCGATGGCTGATTCTAATTGCCGCACGTTGCCCGGATAGCTGTAATTTTCGAGTAGTTTTCGCGCCGAATTTTCTATCGTAACTTTGAAATTCGTGCCGCGAGTGTGTTTTTCGAGAAAATAATTCATCAAAATCGGAATGTCCGTCCGACGCTCACGAAGCGCGGGCAATTCGATTGAAAGCACGTTCAGACGATAATACAAATCTTCGCGGAAACGTCCGTCTTGCGACATTTTTAGCAAATCGCGGTTCGTTGCGGCAACGACGCGGACATCAACATTGATTTCCCGCGTTCCGCCGACACGACGGATTTGCTTTTCCTGCAAAGCACGAAGGATTTTCGCTTGCAGAGAAATGTCTAATTCACCGATTTCGTCTAAAAACAAAGTTCCGCCGTCGGCGACTTCAAACAAACCTTTCTTTTCGCCGATTGCGCCCGTGAATGAACCTTTTTCGTGTCCGAACAATTCGCTTTCGAGAAGATTTTCGTTAATCGCAGCGCAATTTACGGCTTGGAAAACTTCGCTCGCCCGCAAAGAATTGTTGTGAATCGCCCGCGCAATCAATTCTTTTCCCGTGCCGGATTCGCCGCGAATCAAAACGGTTGAATTAGATTTCGCCACCTTGACGATTAACTTTTTCACCTTGTCCATTTCGGGCGATTGAGAAACGATTTCCGCGTCCAAATTGGTCAATTTGTTTAACGCCCGCGAAATTGTGTCCAATAATTTCTCGCGGTCGTAAGGCTTTTGCAAATAATCAAACGCCCCAAGCCGCAACGCATCAACCGCCGAATCAACCGTGCCGTGCGCCGTCAAAAGCAAAACGATGATTGATTTATCGAAATCGGTTAATTCCTTCAACAATTCAAGCCCGCTCATTCCGGTCATTTTCAAATCCGTGAGAACAAGGTCAAAATGCCTGTCCGCAACAAATTTCATCGCCGCCTCGCCGCTCGAAGCCGTCGTAACGTCGTAACCTTCGCCCGACAAAATCATCTCCAAAATCTCGCGCTGAGATTTCTCGTCGTCAACTACTAAAATTGATTTTCTAGCCATTTTTTTAGGATAATTCTTCAATCAAATCTTCAACCAATCCGAACTTTGATGCTTCCAGATTCTTTTCCAAGATTTTTTTCAAAGGATTTAGATTTACTTCGTAATTTAACATCAAAACTTCGATGTCGTTTTTGTATCGTAGAGATTTAGTGAGCAAAAATTTGTCGTTAAAAAGTTGTCCGTTCCAACGCAAATCCGTCCAAGCGTAGAGCTTCATCAAAATCAAACCTTCGACCGTTGCAATATAAAACGCGCCTTCCCGATAGTTTCTTTCCTGCGAAAAGGCTTTTTTGACGTAATTGAAAATCGCGTTTTCGGTAAATAAAAAATCAACCTTTAAACCGTCAAAAGTTTCACAATTTGCAAAATTTTCATCTGCTTCGACAACTTTCAACGAAGACGAAATCTTGCGAAAATCGCTTTTTGAGATTATCAAATCCAAATCCTGCGTATTACGGTCTTGCATATACGAAAGCAAAGCAATTCCGCCGACAATAACAATATCAATCTCGTTTTCCGCCAAAAGTTTTAGAAATTTATCTACGCTTTGCGGCAAATTATCAGCATTCATTTTGTAATCGCTCATCCAATTTTGAATATTAAACGCATTGGCGGCATAGATTATCCCTTTTATGGAAACCTTCTCGTTCTTTTTGCGCTTGCCAATTACCGTGTTCATAATCTTTAATTATTTTATCAAATAAAATTTATTGCTGTTTAGCCGCAAGAGAATTGTAATATTTTATGAATTCAGCAGTTACATCAACAATATTTTTGTCAATAGGAATAAAGGAAAAAAATCCTGTGGGCAGTTTGGATAAATCTATAATCTTTTCATAATCTTTTTCTTTAGCAAATTGTTTCATTGCTTCTTGAATTTTATTTTTTATCGGATTGATGACTTGCGATTCTCGCTTTACAAAAAGAGTTCTTGCAGTTTCCTGTAGTTTTTTAATTTGACCTTCTAAACTTTGCAACTCTTTGATTTTTTTCCGAATTTCAGAATAATCAAAACATATGCCTGTTGAATTTTTTGACAGGTTATCTAGTTTTTCAATTTCCTCTATCAATTCTAAATATCTTCTGACTAGTGAATTTATTTCATCTGTTTGAGGTTTAAATTCATCAGATAATTTGGCATAAGCATCAACTAACTCTTTGATTCCTTTTTCTTTATCTTCAAAAGTTTCTGAGGTAACAAAAGCGACTTTATTCGACACAGCAGATTGTTCTTTTTCAGTCTGAGCAATCGCCGAAACCGTAAAAGCTAAAATAAGAACTAACCCGGATCCGAATGTTTGAAAGATTTTCATATTGTTTGATTTTTACACCTCAATTCTTTGATGCACGATTCAAATGTTTTGCTGTAATAGTCCAATGATGACCTGTCGAGTGCCAATGATGACCTGTCAAACTCCAATGATGTCTTGTCGAGTATCAATGATGTCTTGTCGAGTGCCATTGATGTCTTGTCGAGTGCCATTGATGTCTTGTCGAGTGCCATTGATGTCTTGTCGAGTGCCATTGATGACCTGTCGAGTTCCATTGATGATCTGTCAAGTTTCGTTGATTTATCGTTTTATTCGTTTGCTTTCAGTAATTTTACCGTAAATTTCGTGCCTTCATTGATTTTCGATTCGACATCAACGGTTGCGCTGTGGATGTCGAGGATTTTTTTGACGATTGCCAGACCTAATCCGGTGCCGGTTTCTTTTGTCGAGAAATACGGCTCGAAAATCTTGCATAAATTTTCCTCTGAAATGCCGCCGCCCGTGTCTGTTACTTCGACTTTAACAAAATCTTTGTCGGGCGAAATCATTACTTGCAAATTGCCGCCGTTTGCTTCCATCGCTTGCACGGAATTGATAAATAAATTGCTGAAAACCGAGCGTAAAAATTCCTTATCCGCTTTAATCAAAGGAATTTCTTCGCGTTCGACGACGCTTATTTTAATGTTCGTATCTTCCGCTTGAGCTTCGACGAGCCTTAACGAATCTTCGATAACTTCCCGCACTTTAGTCGGTTGCAAATTTGCACTTGCCGGACGCGAATAGCTTAAAAAATCCGTGATTTGACGATTGATGCGGGCGACTTCGGTTTTTAACTGCGAAGTTAATTTGTCGAAATCCTCGCGTTTCGTTTCGTCGTCGGGCGTGAATTTGGTGCGAAGATGGTCGAGCGTTAAGTTGATGTAATTTAACGGATTGCGAATTTCGTGCGCGATTGCCGAACCTAATCTGCCGACAACCGCACTCTTTTCGGCTTCTTGAAGTTGCGCTTCAAGTTCGCGGTTTTTCTCCAATTCGGCAGTCATTTCGTTAAATTGTTCGGCGAGTTCTTCGATTTCGTCGCTGCGTTTTGTAACCGGCACGCGCACGCTCAAATCACCTTTGGCAACTTGTCGTGCGGCGTTCGATAAATCGGCAATCGGGCGCGTAAATCGCCAAACCAGCACGAATGTAACGATTGAAGAAAGCAGAAGAATCAGTAAAGTGTAAATCAAAGGTTGTGCGGCGCGAAGCAATGTCGGATTCTGATTGGTTTTGAGAATAACCATAATGTAATAAATCTTTCGGTCACTCTGCTGTCCGGTTTCTATCGGAATGGCGTGGGCTTCGCTTTCGGTTTCTTGGTCAAAGACGGTTTTTGCATTCGGAAATCTTTCCGCGTCTTTGCCTAAACGGTTCGCTTCCATCAAAGGCGGCAAACTGTTTATATCTTTCAAATAAACATATTTATCATTGCCGCTTGCATCTTGCGTCGGCAAATATTCGCCGCTCAAACTGTCGTGAACTTGCCATTCGGGGTTGATGACAAAAATATCTTTGATTCGCCGAATTGATTTTTCGTCAAAGAACGATTGTCCTTCGCGTTTGACAAATTCCTGAAGCCGATAAGTCGAAGTCAAACTCGTAACGCCGAGCGCGATGCCCGAAACCAACGCTTGTTCCTGCATCGCACGGGTTTTTGCATTCTCGCGTTCGGTTACAAAATTCAGATAAAACTGCACGCCGAGCGTCGCCACCAAAAGCAATGCCAAAATTATCAGAAGTCTGCCGCGAAATGTGTTTAAGAAATTTGTCATTTGTCCGTTGCCTTTGTTTTTTACTTTTTACTTCAGAATGTTATAGTTTTTTTTAGCTTAGAAGTAAATCTTTACGGCATCTTTATTCAATTTTTTTGAATCAAAAACCTACTTTCCCCTTAACTTTCCCTACATAATTCCATAGAAAAAGAGGTAAAACCGATGTTTTTTATTTCGGATAAGTTGTATTTCAAACTCTCCGCCGCCGTTTTTTTATTGTTTTTACTTTTTGCGTCAAACGCGCAAGCACAAACAAAAAAACCGAAGAAAACTAATGAAACTGCGGTGAAAACCGTTTCAAAACGCGAACAAGCCGAACGCGAAAAGGCAAAAATCGCCGAACAAAAACGCCGCGCCGAAGAACTTCAAAGGCAAAAAGTTCAACTCGAACAAAAACGCCGCCGCGAACAAATCCAACGCGAACAACAAGCCAAAAAAGCGAATTTTGAACGCGGACTTCGCACGAAAACCGTCGAAAATATTTCAAACGATAACGCCAACGGTGAAGACGCAGAAATTCGCCGCGCCGCGATAAACGCTCTCGGAAACCGTGCCGGAACGATTGTTGTTTTGGAAGTTCAGACGGGAAAAATTCTCACGATTATCAATCAGGATTGGGCAATCAAGGAAAGTTTCAAACCGTGTTCGACGATAAAATTAGTAACGGCAATCGCCGGATTAAACGAAGATTTGATAAATAACGACGGCAGAATCGTTTCAAATTCTTTTGCAATGAATTTGGACGATGCGCTGGCTTTTTCAAATAATGCGTATTTTCAAAAAGTCGGCGCAAATCTCGGTTCAAACAAAATGATTTCTTACGCACAGATGCTCGGACTCGGCGCACCGACGGGCATCAACGCCGAAAACGAAACGGGCGGAAAATTACCTTACAAAAACGAAAATTTGCGGATTTATTCGCACGGCGACGATTTTCAGGTTACGCCGCTTCAGCTTGCCGTAATGGTTTCGGCAATTTCAAACGGTGGACGAATTATCGTTCCGCGCATTCCGAAAAACGATTTTGAAAAGGCAAATTTTCGCGGTTTTTATCGAAGTCAGATAAATTTGCCGAAGGAAAATCTGCGCGGCGTGATTCCGGGAATGGTCGGTGCGGCAAGTTATGGCACAGCAAGCAAAGGCGTTTCTTCGGCATTAAATGTTGCAGGAAAAACCGGCTCGTGCATTGGTGGTGGTTCTTGGGTCGGGCTTTTCGCTTCGGTTGCGCCGATTCAAAATCCGAAATTCGCGGTTGTTGTCATCACACGCGGACAAGCCGAGCGCGGAAAATTTGCGGCTGCGGTTGCCGGACAAATTTACAATGTCTTGCGCCTGCGTTTCAGCCAAAAAGACACGCAAATTATCACCAAACTTCCAACCGAATTAAAACCGCAAAAGCAAACTGATGCCCAAACCAGCGAAAAATTAGATGATGCCGACAGTGATGATTCCGACGACAAGACAACCGTCAGAAAGGCAGACAATAACAAAACCAATAAAAATTCATCTGATATGTTTCCGCCCGTTGTCATTGAAGTCAACCGAACCAAAGAGCAAATAACCAGACCGCGTGTGGTAAAAATTCCCTAACAATTTAAAAGGTCATAATGCCGCCGTCTTAGTGGCTGTTGCGGGCAATATGTTCGCCGGACAACCGACAAGATTGTGGCGTTAGACTTTTTTGACTTTCTTAAACAGTTTCATATATATTTTTGCGTTTTTAATCCTTGACAGAACCGTGAAACTTGCGTGATTATGTTAGTTTCGTTCATAATTAAACGGAATTTCGCTTTTCGGATGCCGGATGATTATTTACTGCAAAATACAGCAAACCTTTTTTGATTGGTAAAACATCTGAATAAGCGAAAAACGATGCTTCCTGCAAAGTTTCGTTTTTGAATAAAAAATTAACAGTAATAGATTTTCGCGGAGGATAAATTTTAATGAAAAATATTTTTAGAGCTATCGGATTCGGAGCCGCCTTGATCACTTTTTCAGCAATCGGCGCATTCGCTCAGGCTAATCCGTGCGATGACGAATTTGATGTCAAACAGGCTGAATATACAAAGTTCAGAGAAAGCATTAAGGGTGAAGTTACAATTGAAAAATTGGAAACCGCCGTTAGCGTCGGAACTAATTTTACAACCAAATACGCGGCTTGCGAGGACACCGCACCGGTCGTTAAATATATCAACGACAAAATGCCCGCCGTCAAAGAAACCCTTATTGATATGAAGCGCACCAAGAAATTTAATGATGGTGTTCAGAAATTAAATTCTACTGACATCAGCGTTCAAACTTTAGGCTTGGCTGATGCTTTTTCGGCAGGTAAAGAAATTGTTGCCGTAAAATCGGACAAACCGATTTCGCTTGATGTTGCTCTCGTTTTGGCAAAAATCGGATACAATTTGGTAGATGCCGAAACTCCGAATGATACATATAACAGCGACACGATTTTGATGGCAGAAACCGCTTTGAAAAAAATTGATACAATGGTTTCAACAAAATACGGCGCGTTTGGCAAATACGAATTTAAAACCCAAAAATACCCTGATGGTAAACAAAATGCCGCCGGTTGGATGAATTATATTATCGGCTACATCAAAGCCCAACGTCAGAAAAACGTAAAAGATTCTCTGCCGTATATGTTTAAAGCGGCGACCAAATATAATTCGGAAGTCAAAACTTTTCCCGAAACATTTCAATATATTGGCGGTTATTATGTTGAAGAACTCAAGAAAATTGACGGTAAAAGAAAAGATGTAATCAAAGCAAACGGTGATAAAGACAATGAAGAAAGTCTGGCAATGTGGGACTTGGAAAAAGGCTATATTGACCGTTCGATTGATGCTTATTCGAGAGCGCATAAGTTAGCCGTTGGTTTTGAAATGGCTGCAACGACAGCAGACGATAAAAAAGCTGCGAAAGAGTATAAAGACGGTCTTTACGGCATTATTAAAGCTCTCTATGAACAGCGTTTCGATAAAAAAGATGGTTTGGATGCACACATCGCCGCGCAATTAAGCAAACCGATGCCTGATCCTGCCAGCGAAGTTCAACCGGTGAAGGAAGTAGCACCGACGACAACGACTTCGACGACTTCAACGACTTCGACAACTACGACGAATTCAACAACGAATACGACGAAGCCGACAACGAATACGACGAATTCGACAACGAAGCCGACAACGAATACGACGAAACCGACAACCACGACGAAGCCGAGCAACACAACAACTACACCGAAAAAACCGGCTACCAAAAAGAAAAGCGGACGCTAATCTTTTCCGGCAGCTCTAAAAAATAATCAGCCGGACGCAGCATTTCAGCCGCGTCCGGCTTTTCTTTTTGCCGCAATCTGCATAAACTTTTACCAAATGTATGACGCAGAAATTGTCTAAACTCGAACAAATCATCGGCTATAAATTCAAAAACATCGTGCTTCTCAAACGTGCGGTAACGCATCGTTCGTGGGCTTTTGAAAAATTACCCGACGGCGGCGGCGAAGAAATCCGCGAACTGCAAAACGAATCGCTCGAATTTGTCGGTGATTCGGTTGTCGGTCTTGCCATTGCCGAACAACTTTTTATTCTTCATCCGAAGGCGAGCGAGGGCGATTTGACTTTGATGAAACATCATCTCGTCAGCACCGATTCGTTGGCAAAAGTGGCAAAAACACTTGGGTTGAGCAAATTTATCCGAATGGGACGCGGCGAAGAAAAAACCGGCGGCAGAAAGAAACAGCAGATTCAGGCAAATACGCTCGAAGCCGTAATCGCAGCAGTTTTTTTTGACAGCGGATACATTGCGGCAAGGTCTTTCGTCAAAAGAATTTTTGCCAAAGAATTGAAAACCGCCACGCCGCGTTCATCGCTCGACTTTAAAACGCTTTTGCAGGAAACTCTGCAAGCACAGAAACTTTCTTCGCCGAAATACCGTATCGTCAAAACCGAAGGCTTACCACACGAACGCATTTTTCACGTCGAAGCGTCTTGGGAAAATGGCACAGTCAAAGGCAAAGGAACTTCGATAAAAGCCGCCGAAATGATGGCGGCAAATGTTGCACTAAAGAAATTGGAGAAAGTGAGAAAAGGAGATGAAGAGAAAAAGAGAAAAAGTTGATTGGCTCAGGTGCAATAAAACTTTTTCACTTTTGCCCTTTTTCGCATTTTCACTTTAAAATACAGATATGCAAGAAGAAAAAGAAACTACGGTAAAAACACAACCACAGAAACCTCTCGGACCGCCGAAATCAACGGCGCGTGAATACCTCGAATCGTTTGTCGTAACGCTGGTGATGGCACTTTTCGGGATGACGTTTGTTTTGCAAGCCGTAACCGTTCCGACGGGTTCGATGCAGAATACGATTCTTATCGGCGATTATTTGCTCGTCAATAAATTCATCTTCGCGCCGGGCGGAAATCCTCTGCCGTTTATGCCGCAACGCGAAATCGAACGCGGCGACATCATCGTTTTCAAGTTTCCGGGTTATCCGAAAGAATTAGCGAAATCGCCGCAACAACAAGCCCAAGCCGGAATGCCGTATCAAACAAATTTCGTTAAGCGCGTCGTTGGTTTGCCGGGCGATAAAGTCGAAGTTCGCGGTAACGACGTTTTTATCAACGATCAAATTTTGCCCGAACATAAAGTCATCGGCGATTCGCCTTCGAGTGAAGCCGCACTCAATACGAAAGAAATCGAACCGCGCCAACCGAATCAAAATTACGATGTTTATTATATGGAAGACGCAATAAAAGGAAAGATTTCCGAGCGTTACGAATACGCCGGAAAAGGCAAACCGTTCACTGTTCCGGCAAACAGTTATTTCGTAATGGGCGACAGCCGCAACCAAAGTCTTGACAGCCGATATTGGGGCGTTGTCAGCCGCGATTTGGTTGTCGGACGCGCAATGTTCGTTTATTGGTCTTGCGACCGCGCCGCCGCCGGAGATTCGATGTTCGGTTGCTTGACGCATCCGCGTTTGGATCGCATCGGCACGATGATAAAGTAAAAAGTAAAAAGTAAAAAGTAAAAAGTAAAAAGTAAAAAGTAAAAAGTA
>CAZJQP010000015.1:0-72055 GCA_964548225.1 uncultured Blastocatellaceae bacterium
CTGACTTGCTTCGGCTGGCTACTTAACTGAGCTTTCTAATTTGTTTTGGTATTAGGTCTAACTCGCCAATCATCTTGGAAGAAATAAGATTGTTGCAATTGTTTTGCATCAAAAACCGCCGCCGAATTTGCCTGTTGAAATGTTCCGACATTATTATTCAAGAAATTTTGAAAACTCGTAAAGGTAAATGTGCCTTTAAAGTCAAAACCGGAAAAATTATCCAAAACATTGTAGCGAATATCACCGCCGAATTTCATCGTGTGATTTCCGGTGATAAAAGTCATCGTATTGGAAAACTGATAAAAGTCACTAACACGCGATTGCGGAAAATTACTCAATCCGCCAAAAGCAACTAATCCGGTAATATTCGTGGTTGGCGTTACTGTGTCATTTTCGGGAAAATCTAAATTTCTTCTGATGTATGAGAAACGAAATTCATTTACCAATGAACTGCTGAAAACGTGCGATTCGCTGATCGCCATATTGGTATCTTTCAGAAACTGGTCAGCCGAAAATAAATTGCCGAAGTTCAAATTGCTTGTAACATTTGTCGAACTTGATTGATTGTAGATAAGTCTATAAGTCAGATTATCTTTTTCGGAGATTTTATGGTCGAATCTGACCGTCCAGTTATAATCTTTAACGGGTTGTGTGATCCCGATGTTTGTTTGTCCCGTTTGGATATTCACGCCATTCACCGCAATATTCGTCAAATTACGGAAAGTCGGATTTTGTGCGTAAATTCCATTAAGAAACGAAAGCGAATTCAAAACTGCCGCACGGCTGGCAACCGATTGTCCGGCGCGAAGCGGAACGGTATTTAAAGCCGCAAATCCGGCTGGTGTCGGAATTCGAATCGTGCCGCCTTGAAGCGTGCCGCTCGTAATATTGTCGCGTTGGAAAAGGAAAAAGAAAAACGTGCGGTCTTTACCGTTGTAAATGCTTGGTCCGTCATCGCCAATATTTGGAAAAAAGACAGGTCCGCCGATGCTGAAACCTGTTTGATTGCGGTTAAATTGCGGGGGCTGAGTCAATCCGGCGGTTTTTTCCGTGTTGCTCAAAGCATTCAAATCACTACCGCGATAGTAATTCCAAACTTCACCGCGGAAATTATTTGTTCCCGATTTCGTGCTGACATTGATTGCCGCTCCCGTGTTGCGTCCGTTTTCCGCACTATACGGATTTGTTTGAACTTGAAACTCTTGAACCGCTTCAGCAATCACCGGCGAAGTCGAAATCGTTACGCTGATGTCGTTATTGTCCGAACCGTCAATCGTAAAATTGTTGTTTCGCGCACGTTGTCCGTTAGCGGAAATTCCACTCGAACCCGGAGCGGAAAAAACATTCGGCGAAAGAAGAGCCAAACCATTGACGTTTCGCGCCGCGCCCAAAGGCAATTCGACAACGCGCTGTGATTCAATCGTTGTGCCGACTGTCGCATTGGTTTTATTAAGCGTAATTGCTTCCGTTTGTGCAGTTACATCAATCGTTTCGGTAACTTGTCCGACTTTAAGTTTAATATCGAAAGAAACTTCTGCCGCTGTGTTGACAACGAGTTCTTTAACTTCGGCAGTTGTAAATCCGCTTTTTTCGATTTTAATCATGTATTTGCCGGGGTCGAGTGCGCTGATGCGATAAAAACCGTCTTCGTTGGTTGTCGCCGTGCGCGAAATATTCGTAGAAACCGCTGTAACCGTAACGGTTGCGCCGGGAACAATTGCTCCCGATTCATCTGTAACCGTGCCGTAAATGGCTCCGCGGGTTAATTGCGCCTGAAGCTGAAGCGGCAAGACCAACGCCAGCATCAATCCACAAAAAATCAATAAAAATTTTGAATGAGCAATATTTCTCATTACAATCCTCCTAAAATTAGTTTAAGTAAAATAAAAACGAGTGATTTTTTGCGCGAATAAAAATTACGCTTTTTACTGAAAAACGAATTCGGCAAATTTGATGCCGTTGATTTTGTCGGAGAGTTTTTGCCCCTAAAGCTATTATGTTATAAGACTTTCGTTTGATTATTTAATGATTTGCAGGCGGGTGAAGTCAGATAAAACCTGTAGAAAATTGTAGAAAATACAAAATTTTGGACAAGCATAATTTTCTCGAAAAAGCCCGCCCGAACTTTTCCGAGAATTTTTCTAAACGCGGGGCAAAATATTGTAAGTTTTGATTTTTGAGTTGAGCGTTGTGGCGTTCAAACCCAAAAGCCGAGCGGCGCGGGATTGGTGTCCGCCGGTTTGGTCAAGAGCGCGGCGAATTAAATCAATTTCAAAACGGCGCACTTCGTCATAGAAATTTACGCCGCGTGAAATATCCGTGTTTGCCGAAAAACCTTCGGCATCTTTCATCATTTCAAAGGCGAGTTCGGGATTGCGAACTTCAGGACGCAAACATTCAACGGTAATTTCATCGGTCGGAGCAATGACGACGGCGCGTTCGATAATGTTTTCGAGTTCGCGGACGTTGCCGGGGAAATAGTAGTTTTCTAATAAAGAAAGCACTTCAGGCAAAAGATTTTCCGAGATTTCGCGCCCGTTTTCGATGTTGTATTTGCGAATAAAATGTTGCGTGAGCGGCAAAACATCTTCGTTTCTTTCGCGCAAAGGCGGAAGCTCAATCGGCACAACCGACAAACGATAATACAAATCTTCGCGGAAAGTTCCGTTTCGCACGGCTTCCTTTAAATCAACATTTGTGGCGGCAATAATCCGCACATCAACTTTCACCGGCGAAGTTTCGCCGAGCGGTGTGAATTCTCTTTCTTGAATTACGCGCAAAAGCCGGACTTGCGTTTCGGGACGCAGGTCGCCGATTTCATCGAGAAAAATCGAACCCGTATCAGCAACTTCAAACAAACCTTTTTTCGCTGCAACTGCGCCGGTGAATGCACCTTTTGTGTGTCCGAAAAGTTCCGATTCCAATAATTCCGAAGGAATATTCGAGCAATTTACTGCAACAAACGGCATATCTGCACGCGGACTTGCTTCGTGAATTGCTTTTGCAACAAGTTCCTTTCCCGTTCCTGATTCGCCCGAAATTAAAACAGTCGAACGTGCCGGAGCAACTCTTTCGACAAGCCGAAAGACATTTTCCATCTTTTCCGAACGCCCGATAATTGCGTCGCGGCTAACCGAGCGTGTCATCGCTTGGCGCAGATTGACGCGCTCCTCTTCGTTGCGGCGCATTTTTACGCCTTTGGCAACACGAGCGAGAATTTGTTCATTTTGAAACGGTTTGCGAATTACGCCCGTTGCGCCTTTTTCCCAAGCCGAAATTGCTGTGTCAAAAGTCGCATAAGCTGTAATCATTAAAACGACAGCTTCGGAATCTAATTTTACGAGTTCCTGCAATGCCGTCAAACCGCCCATTCCGGGCATTGAAACGTCCATCAAGACAACATCAAAAGTTTTTTGCTCATAAATTTCCAGAGCTTCTTCGCCGGTTTTCGCCAAATTAACTTTATAACCTGCGCTTGAGAGAATTGTCTCTAAAACGTCGCGCATTATTTCTTCGTCATCACAAACTAAAATCGAACCTTTCTTTGCCATAAACTAATAAAATAAAAAACTTCTCATAATTACTTTAACAAAAAAGAGCAACTCAACAAATGAGTTGCTCTTTGAAAATAACGAATTAAAACACAAATTCGTTTAGAAGAAATAACGCGCTCCGAACGTAAATCCGCGTCCGGCAACATTAGTCTGTCCCAAATTCAAGAACAGAGTTGTGTTGACCGTGTTACCGACAGTATTTGACGGAATAACAGTAAAGTTTCGACGATTGAAGACGTTAAAGATTTCAGCGCGTAACTGAAGTCTTTGACGTTCTCCGAAGGTGCGAATGTCTTTGACTGCCGCCAAATTCAAGTTTTTCGTATCGCCTGTGCGTTCGGTATTTGCTCCGAGATTACCCAAAATTCCCGAATTCGCCGCATTAACAATAAAGTAAGCGTTCGGATTCGGAGCAGTCGGGGTCGAAACTAACGGATAAATTCCGGCAGGATTAACCGAAACACGTTGCGAACCTTCAACCGTGGAGATTTGTCCGGGCAAAATTCCCAAAGCGTTATTGGCATTCAAAACCGAAAAAGGAGTTCCCGAAGCCATTGTTCCTACACCCGAAAGTTGCCAGCCGCTGAAGATTCTCGACAAAACATTTTTTGCAAAGAAGCCTGTGCTGTTTTTGAACGGATCCGGTGTGCTGAACACAAAGTTCATAACAAACCGATGCGGTTGGTCAAATGCTGAACGCGCTCTGTCCAATTTCGGATTTCGCGGATCGGCGGGAAGTGTGCGGTTAGCTTGTCCGCCCAAAATATCGTCCGATTCGCTGATAAACGAACTGTAAGTATAGTTTGCGCTAAAGAACGCATCGCCGAAGTTTAATCCTAAAAGATTGACTTCGCTGAAGCGTCTTTCAATCGTGAACTGACCTCCGTGATAAATTGATTCGGCAATTCCTTGTCCAATCAAAATCGAACCGCGTGTCGGGTCGAGACGTAATCCCGATCCGCCGGCGGCAACTGTAAAGCCATAGTTTGATTCCACTTCACGAACAAGATTCTTTCCTTGTGTGCCGATGTATTCAGCTTTAAATACAAAATCTTTCATGAATTGATATTGAAAACTGAGTGTCCATTGCATAGACATCGGCTGTTTAACTCTTTCATTCGGAGAAAACAGACGAACAGGAAGAAGAAGCGGATTGCCCGTAAATTGGCTCGGAGTCGGCGGTGCCGGCAAATTAATAAACGGAAGTTGTCCGTTGATATTCGTGAATGCCACGTTTACGCCACGCGGATAGTTACGCGAGTTGTTCAAAAGAATGTTTTGAAACACCTGGTCGTATGCGATTCCGAAACCTGCGCGAAGAACGAATCTGCCGTCCATAATATTTTTCGGATTGTAGGCAAAACCGATTCGCGGCGCAAAGTTATTAATGTCCGGTTTTGCATTTGAAAAGTATCCGAGCGGAGCGGTTACAAATTCATAACGCAAACCGAGATTCAACGTTAAATCCTCGTTAAACTTCCAATTATCCTGAGCAAAAATACTATGTTCGTATGTTGTTGCGTTGGTCAAACCGTCGCCGGCATATTGTTGGAAGGAAGCATTGGTGTCCTGTAAAAAATTAACCAAACTCGGATAGCTTACTGTTCCTCGCAAGTTCGGAGCAAAAAAGCTCTTTAATTTATAAATCAGCAAATTGTAGCCGAACTTAAAGGCGTGATCACCCGTCGTGTATGATAAGTTATCGGTAAATTCATAGACATTATCAGTCCGCGATTGCGGGAAGTTAGCATTACCCAAGCCAAAAGCCGTGCCGGTGCCGGTAATGGCAAACGAGAATCCGAGATTTTCGGGAAACTGAATATCTCGGCGGCTATAAGTAAATCGTCCTTCATTAAGCCATTTTGAAGAAATAACGACGCTTTGATTAATCGTAAAAGAATCGTTACGCGAAGTTTGTCCAACTTCTTGACCGGGCAAACTTGTCGGCGCACCCGGATCGTTCAATGTATCAACTAAATAGCGGAATGAAATCTGATCGTTATTAAAGAATCTGGTATTGATTTTTATCAAGAAACGATTGAAATCGGTTCCATATGGAATACCGCCGGTTGCGCCCCGATTGAAAGTCGTGAACGGAATAACATTGCACGATGTATCGTTTGCCGGACAGGTAATTGCGGCAGTTCCCGTCAAAGTAAGCGAACCGCCCGAAGTCGGGTCGTTAGCAACAGGGAAAGTGTTCAGCAGAAAATTCAATGCCGGTGCGCTGATGGTGCGTCCCGGAAGTTGCAGACGTTGTCTTGCCAGAGTTCCTAAAGCCAAACGGCTTGCCGAACTGACCGTTGTGCGAAAATCGTTAAAATCCATACTTGTAAAGAAAAATGTATGGTTTTTAACAATCGGACCGCCAAAGGTAAATCCGTAAGAACTGTCAACTGTTACGCCGCGGGCTTTTCGCAAAGCCACGGTCGGTGAGTCGCCGGCGGCAAGGTTAGCATTATAAGCACGCGATTGATTGGTCGTTAAAGCATCTACATCGTTTCCTGCCCAGTTATAGAAGCCTGATCCGCTGAAACGATTAGTTCCCGAACGGGTAATTTGATTAACATATGAACCGGCATTGCGACCGAATTCGGCAGAAAAAGTGTTCGTAATGATTTGGAATTGTTCGAGAGCTTCCGGCGGCAAATTTTGACGCGGAATCGAAAGCGATTGGTCATTATTGTTTGCGCCGTCAATCGTAAAATTGTTTGAGCGCGTGCGGTTTCCGTTAACCGCAAAACCCGAACCGGGGCGACCGTTTTGATTCGGCAAAACGCCCGGATTTAACAGAGCTAGTCCGTTAAGCGTGTTGCGTCCGGGGAGTTCGAGAATTTGCTGTTCGTTGGCTACTTTGCTGACTTGACTTTGTGTTGTGTCAATCAATTCGGATGAAGAAGTAACTTCAACCGTTGCCGTAACCGAACCGGCAGCAAGTTCGAACTTCAATTCTGAATCCGAACCTACACTTACCTGAACTTTTTCGTTGACGGCTGCGCTAAAGCCTTGCTTCTCAACCCGCACAGAATAATTACCGACAGGAAGCCCGGAAATACGAAATGTTCCATCATTGGCTGTAACTGTCGAACGTTGAAATCCTGTGTCGGTCTGGGTTGCGGTAACTTGCGCCCCAGCAACAACTGCGTTTTGCTGGTCAACAACCGTTCCCAAAATATTTCCGTTAATTGTTTGCGCGATTGCCGAAAGACTAAATAAAAAGCCTATCGAAAGAACGACTCCAAACAATAAAGTTAGTTTATTTTTCATACATACTCCTAAATTTTGATTTAAGTTAGAGTTCCGCCTATTTATAAAATAAGAGGGCATATAAAGTGTAAAATTACAAATTTAGGTAATTAAAATTCAAAATTTAGGTGGTTAAAACTCAATAGGTGTAAAATTACTAAGCAAAACTTATACCACTAAAATCAAAATTATGCTAAAAAGCAAAATCAAATGGTCTTTTCTTCCAACTTACTTAGATATAATGAAAAGTGCGGTCATTCAAAAAAACGAAATAAGTTTGTTGGGAAAGAGTGAGTAATCGAGGTTTTATCTAAAAAATTGAATGAAATTCAAAAATATAGAGATAATTTCGATAGATTCGGTAAAACTGAAAAAATCAGCCCGAAAGTTTTTGAAATCAAAACGAGTCCTTTGTGAAGTGATAAAATAAAATCTAAAGATGGACTTAAACAAAAAATCGCAAATCCAAATCGGCTGTCAGGGTTGGAATTACGAAGATTGGACGACCAAAGCAGACGGCGCAACAATTTTTTATCCACGCGGAACAAAATCCGGCGAGATGCTCGCTCTTTATGCGGAGATTTTCGATTCAATCGAAGTAGATTCGACATTTTACGCGATTCCGTCTGCTTCAAGTATTGAAAGTTGGTATAAAAAAACGCCCGCAAATTTTACGTTTTCGCTGAAATTACCACAAGAAATTTCGCATAAACACGCTTTGCGCGAAAGTTCGTTTGAGATTTTAGACGAATTTTGCGAAAGAGTGTCGGGATTAAAAGAAAAACTCGCCGTCGTGCTGATTCAGCTCGCGCCGCAGTTTGAAGCGTCAAAGGAAAACGCGCAAAACTTGCGAAAATTCCTCGCGCATCTGCCGAAAGAAATTCGTTTCGCCGTCGAATTTCGTGAACGCGGTTGGATGATTGATTGGACGTTTGAAGAATTGGAAAAAAATCGGGTTGCGCTCGCGCTGGTCGAAGGCAGTTGGATTCCGCGTGAATTGACGTTTCAAGCAATCGAAAAACTCGAAAACAATTTCGCCTACGTCCGCTTTATGGGCGAACGCGATTTGACTGCTTTCGATAAAATTTACCGCAATCAAGACACTAATTTGCAAATTTGGGCGGACGAAATCAAAAAATTGAAAGCACAGGAAAAATTCATCTATTTCAGCAATTTCTACGAAGGACACGCGCCCGCGAGCGCGAACAAATTGAAGGAATTTTTAGGACAAAACACAAAAGACGCAGGCAATTTGGAAACTCAGAAATCTTTATTTTAGCTGTTAAGTTTTGTGTTAAAATAGTTTCGTTATTTGTATTTTCCAAACTAGACAAAAACGACATGACGAGATTATTTTCTGCTCCAACAAAAATTTCACCCGAACAGTTTGAAATAGAAATTCAGACTCAAATGGAAATTCTAGGGGTAAAGTTACAAGACTTTGAAGTAAAAAGACGTGAAAAAGTTCAAGGTTCAGACGGAGAATATGAAATAGATGTTTTAGCAAAATTTGAGGCACTTGGAGTAAATTTTGTGGTTTTAATTGAATGTAAACATCACAAAAATCCCATAAAACGAGAAGTGGTTCAAATTTTGAATGATAGATTGCGTTCTTTAGGAGCGCAAAAAGGAATGATTTTTTCAACAGTTGGTTTTCAGTCTGGAGCAATTGAATATGCGATTATAAATGGAATTGCACTTATAAAAGTAGAAGATGGTAAAAATTCCTATCTTGTTCGAGATTTTTATGGTCAAATAGAATATCCTGATTGGCTTCCAGATTATGCTTTTTGGTTAATTTCAAAAAATACTGATGGACAAGAAAGTTATAGTAGAATACATGAAAAGAATCCTAAAAAATTATTAGAATTGCTAAAAGTTTAGATAATAAATTCATGACACAACCAAAACAAATTAAAAATCAAATGTCCCAAAAATCTTTGAGTTTGACCGAATCGGTGATTCGTGAGATGTCGCGTGAGGCGGCGAAATACGAGGAAGACAATTGTTATCTGCCAATTTAAAATTTGTGATAATCTGAAAAAGTTGATTGATGGAAAATTCCGCACGAGAATTATTTTTAGACGAACTTGAAAACGGTTTGCCCGGAATCTCGAAGGCTTGGGGAAAATTTCTCGGCGAAGCGAGTTCTTTTTGTTTGACTTTGAAAAATCACGAAAGCGGCGTTGAAATGAAAATCAAAGGCGATGCGGAAACGATTTTTCGAGTTTTTTGGAATATCGAAATTACAAAGCAAACGCGGCGGGCTTGGAATGATACTCAAGAATTAACGGAATACGGCGCGGCGGGAATAACGATTCTTTTGATTCAGGAATTAACCGAATTTACCGTGATAAAACGAGCGAGAAAAGGCGAAGGAGTGGATTATTGGCTTGGTTACAAATCGGACAAACCGCCTTTTCGGAACAAGGCTAGACTTGAAGTTTCGGGAATTTTAGAAGGCGATGAACTGAAAATTAAAGCCAGATTAAAGCGAAAAACGGAACAGGCTAAACGGGTAAAAAGCAAACTTCCGACATATATTGCGGTCATTGAGTTCAGCAAACCTGTTTCGTATTTGGAGCAAAAATGAAAGATATAAACGAGTTACACGACAAAGCAATGGAGTTTTCCGACGAGGCTTTTTTTGCCAAACGAAAAGGCGAAAAGGCTTTGGCAAAAAAACTCAATCGGCAAGCTCTCGAATTGGAAAAACAAGCGGCGGAAATGCTCAAAGACGACTTGGACGAAGAGCCGAGCCGGTCGGTGCTTTACCGGAGCGCGGCTTCGATGGCGATGAGTTGCGAAGAATATCGGCAAGCCGAAAAGCTGATTGCGACTGCGCTGGCGGGAAATCCGCCCGAAGAAATCGCCGAAGAATTGCGCGATTTGCTCGAAGAAGTGAATTTGCGAAAGAAATCGCGCATCAAATCAAAACAAATCGAACGCGGCAAATTGATGTTCGCCGACGAAATTTTTGAGGTCAGCGGTTTTCAAATCGGCGAAAAAATCTACTTGCGTGAACTTTCAAAATTGGAAGGCTAAAATTGATGCAAACCAAACAAATCAAAAATCGAATATCCCAAAAATCTTTGAGTTTGACCGAATCGGTGATTCGTGAGATGTCGCGTGAGGCGGCGAAATATGGCGCGGTGAATTTGGGGCAAGGTTTTCCCGATTTTCCTGCGCCCGAAGCAGTAAAGCAGAAGGCGATGCAGGCGATTGCGGACGACCATAATCAGTATGCGGTAACTTGGGGCGTGAAATCGTTTCGTGATGCGATTGCGGAGAAATCGAAATCTTTTTTGGATTTGGACGTTGACGCAGAAAGCGAAATTACCGTAACTTGCGGCTCGACCGAAGGAATGATTGCGGGAATGTTGGCGTGTATTGATGCGGGCGAAGAAGTTATTCTTTTCGAGCCGTTTTACGAAAATTACGCGCCGGACGCAATTCTTTCGGACGCAACGCCCGTTCACGTTCCGCTTTATGCAGACGAAAACGGACATTATTTTTTTGAAAAAGACGAACTCCGTGCCGCTTTTAATGAAAAAACGAAAGCGATAATCATCTGCAATCCGAACAACCCGACGGGCAAAGTTTTTTCGCGTGAAGAAATGGAATTTATCGCCGAGTTATGCAAAGAATTCGACGCGATTTGCTTCACTGATGAGATTTACGAACACATTATTTATCAAGGGACGAGGGACGAGGGACGAGAGACGAGAGAACATTTGTGTATGGCGACGCTTGATGGAATGAAGGAGCGAACGATTGTCGTTAATTCGCTCTCGAAAACTTATTCCGTAACGGGTTGGCGCGTTGGATATGTGATTGCGCCGCCGGATATTACGAATGCGGTTCGCAAAATTCACGATTTTCTGACTGTCGGAGCGGCAAATTGTCTGCAACACGCGGGCGCGTTTGCGCTGACGTTGCCGCAAAGTTATTACGACGATTTGCAGAAAGAATATCAGCAAAAACGCGATTTTATCGTGCCGGTTTTGCAGAATGCGGGTTTCAAATGCGGTTTTCCCGAAGGCGCGTATTATGTGATGACCGATATTTCCGATTTCGGTTTTGAAAACGACATTGAATTTACCAAACATCTGATTCGAGAGGTCGGTGTCGCGGTCGTGCCGGGTTCGTCGTTTTATAACGATAAAAAATTAGGCTCGCAAAAGGTCAGATTTTGTTTCTGCAAGAAGGACGAAACGCTCGAAGCTGCCGCCGAAAGATTACAGAAATTAAAAAGCAGATAACTGAAGTATTATTGAATTAAACCAACCTTTGCGCGGAAAAAAAGCGTCTTTGCTTGCGCTGTAAATTGGGATATTTTGCAAAAACCCCGAAAACATTAGATTTTGTAGCAATTATTTGATTTTCCAGAACTTCGGATTTAAATTCCAGAGCTTTGGAATTTAAATCCAGAGCTTTGGAATTTAAATCCGAAGGCTTGGAATTTAAATCCGAAGGTTCGGAATTTAAATCCGAAGGTTCGGAATTTAAATCCGAAGGTTCGGAATTTAAATCCGAAGGCTTGGAAACTCTTTCCGAAGGCTTGGAATTTAAATCCAGAGCTTTGGAATTTAAATCCAAAGCAAAAGAAACGGTTTCCAAAGTCTCGGAAACCGTTTCTTTTGCTTTTGCATTAAATTTTACGCGCTTTCTCCCTTTGCTTTATTCGGTTGCGGCGTGATTCTCAGGTATGGTTTAACTTCTTTCCAACCGGCAGGGAATTTTTCTTTCGCCTGTTCGTTCGTAACGGCGGGAACAATGATGCAATCGTCGCCGTCTTTCCAATTAACGGGCGTTGCCACGCTGTATTGTGCCGTTAATTGAAGCGAATCAATAACACGCAAGATTTCATCGAAATTTCTGCCCGTGCTTGCCGGATAAGTTATCATCAGTTTGACCTTTTTGTCGGGTCCGATGACATAAACCGAACGCACCGTAAAAGTATCCGAAGCGTTCGGATGAATCATATCGTAAAGGTCGGAAACTTTTTTGTCCGCGTCGGCAATCATCGGAAAATTGACCGCTGCGCCTTGCGTTTCTTCGATGTCTTTCGCCCAACCTTCGTGCGAGCCGAGCGGGTCAACGCTTAAACCCATAATTTTCACATTTCTTTTATCAAATTCGGGTTTCAAACGCGCCGCCATTCCCAATTCCGTTGTGCAAACCGGCGTATAGTCTTTCGGATGCGAAAACAAAACGCCCCAACTGTCGCCCAAATAATCATAAAAATTTATTTCGCCCTGTGTCGTCTGCGCCGTAAAATCCGGTGCATCGTCGCCTAATCGTATTGCCATTTTTTTACTCCTTTTTACTTAAAATTCTATCATCAACCGTTTCTTAAAGATTAAGCTAATCTTATGTTTTTCAATTTGGTTTTTCAAGTGAATATTATTTTGAGTATTAATAGCAAAAGCAGAATTAATGTCCGGTAAGAATCAGAAGCCCGCACTAAATTTACGACAATTTTATTGCTTTTTACTTTTATTGTTTGCGTCTTTGGCGAGTTGAATGGCTTGAGAACTCAGGTCGCCGGCTTCCTTCATAATTTTCATAAAAATTTCTTCGCGGCGTTCAAATTCTTCGCTGACGATTTTTTTTTGGTCGGCGTTGTTCGGGTCGTATTTGTCGTATAAAAGCATCGCAAGCTGGCGGCGTTCTTCATAGGCTTCGGCATATTTCAGCAAACTGCGCGATTTCAAACTTAGATATTTCCTGAAATCATCGTTGATATTCAAACCTTGCGCCTCATCTAATTTTCCCCACGCCTCTTGTCCGAGCTTTGTGCCGCGCCCGATTTCATTAATAAGCTGTTCAGAGATTTTTTTGACTTCGGTCGTGTTTTTCGCTCCCAAAGCAGATTTCAAATCTTCCAGACGTGATTCGTTTTCCTTGAGAATTTGCTTAATTTCACGGAGTTTTCCATTTGCTTCGGCAACAAGTTCAACAGCTTTTTCGGATTCATCGGACGAAAAAATCCCCGGCTCATCGGCTTTTTTCGAGCAAGCCGAAAGCAAAGCCGCCAGAAATAAAATTATGATGAAAGTTTTCCGCATAATTTAATCAATCACGCGCAGTTTTTCGTTAGATTTTCTGCGCCAAATAAAACCGTCAAGAACATAATGCGTCAATTGCGGCAAAGCAAGCAACGGCACAAGAAACATTTTCCACCGACCGATTTCCCAGTTTCCCCCAAATAACCAATTTTTCTCGTGCCACACGCCGCGGTGCCAAAAAAGTTCTTCAACATAAGCCAAAACCCAAAGTGTCGCCAGAAAAACAAACCAATTCGACGTAAGTTTTTTATAAAAAGGCGCAGCCGTTTCGCGCCGCGATTTCGCATAGAAATAAATCAAAGCGAAATACGGAACGCCGTGAATAATCACGTTTGTAACCGTAAAAGCATAGTCGGAATTAAAAAAAACAATCCCGATATACCAGCAAATTGCAGTTGTAGCAACGACAATATCTTTGCCGAGATTCAAAAAACCTTTCGCAAAATAAAGGTAAATTGATTTACCGAAATACACAATCAAAGCCAAAACATAAACCGGAAACAAGACAGTTTCGACGATTTGCGGCAGATTAAAAAAATCATCTTTCACGAACCATTCAAAATTTCGCGGCAAAGATGTCATCCAAAACGCCAACGGATAAACGGTGGCAAGATAAACGGCGATTGCATCAATCCACCAAGTCAGATTTGAAGTTTCATTCAATTTCCGCCGATAAAGCGCAACCCAACCATATTGCTGACGCACAAAATGAAACACCGCAAGCAAAGCCAAAGCCTTCCAAAAAACCAATTCGCCCTCAGAATAAAGCGCAATGCCAACCAAATAACCGAAAATCGGCACTAAACTATAAAGCCAAACGCGCCGCTTAAATTCTTCAACATCAAAATAAACCCGAAAACTCGTTGACCAAACGTGAGCAATATCAATCAACAAAACCGCCGTAACCCAAGTCCAATCCGGCGATTCATCATTCAAAATCCCAATCTGCCAACCAATTACCAACAAAAGCAAAGACAAAACCGCGCTGCCGAGAAAAACCGACAAATCAACCTCACGGGAAAAAAGCCAATAATTTTGTTTGGTTGCAATTTCCACTAAAAATAATTTAAGCCAATGTCCACTCAACAATCAAAAAAGATTCGCTGTTTAATCCAAAATTTAAGGCACATTCTAAAAATTTAACCTGCGTTTCTCTAATCTTGTCTTTCGATTGTTGCTTCGATTCTATAAATAAATTCTTTTCGTCTTTCCAACAAAAAATGTCCCAACAACCTTTTTTAGAGCCGAGATTTTTGTAAATTTTGTTCAAAAGCATTTCTTTTTCAGAAGGCAATTCGACTCCGTTTTTGTTAATCCAGTCGGTTCGATATTTTTTGCTGAAAGTATCAACCCAAACACCTTCCCAACTGTCGTTTTGAAAAATGCGAAGAATTGCGAATTCAGCAAAAGAAGTCTTGCCTTCATCATCAATAACAGTTTTTCTGTAGTTATCTTCAAGCGGTTCGCCAAGCCATTTTTCAAAGCGAATGTTTGCTTTCGGTATTTTTACAAGTTCATTCGCCGAGAGATTAAAACTTGTTTCAGAAGTTGGAATTAATTCTTTCGGATAAATCATTGTCTAATCTCGCTTAAGAATGTATGATTATTTTACATCACGGAAGTAGCGAAAGTTCTTCCGTCCCCCCGCAGTTACGATTGCGGGGCCTTTTTATTTCTGCAAAATCTCATTCGCCGCACGGATTCCGTGATAAAACGCTTCTTCAAAAAGTGCGATTCCGCTTAGATCGGAGTGCGCGAAATGGATATTTCTAAACGGTTTTTGCGCTTCATCGCGGGCGTTTGACCACATAAAATTCGGGCGCGGCGAAATCATTGCATGTCCCCAGCGCATAACGTCAATTTTTTCCGTCAATTCTCGAATATTCGGATGTGCGCGTGATAAATCCGTTAAAACGATGTCGGCTAATTCTTGATGATTTAAGCCGAAAAGTTTGGCGCGGGCGTTTTCTTCGTGGCACATCGGATAATAATATGTGAAAACCGCCGCGCCGTAATCCAAGCCTTTTTGATGCGTCGAATTGACGTAACCGAGCGACGGACTTTCATACAAAACATTGTCCCACGCGAGCGGAAAATCTTTCGGAAATCGCGGTTTCGGACGATCTTTTAAAAACAAATTCGCTACGAACCAAGCATTATGTTCAAATTCTTTGACGAAATTCGGCGGATTCATTTTGAAATCACGAATCAAATATCTCGCCGTGAAAATCGGCGCGGCAAAAATAGCTTTTTCGGCGTGAATTCCGCGAACTTCTTTTGTCTCCGTGTTTAGATAAATTACATCAACACCTTTTTCGTTTGGAATTATTTCGATAACAACGGTTTTCAAACGAGTTTTCTCTTTAATTTTTTCGTGCAAAAAATTGATAAATTTGCCGTTGCCTTCGGGAAATGTAATAAAAGGTTGCGACTCTTCGCCTGATTTGCGGACACGCGAACAAAAATAAAAAAGTCCCGCCCAAGCCGAAGTCTGGTCTAATTTTAAACCGTAATCGTCGCGGCAAGCGTAATCGCAATACCAAAATAAACGCTCGGAAGTAAAACCTTTTTGCCGCAACCATTCGCCGAAAGAAATTTTATCGAGCGCGGTTGCTTCGACATCGTTTGAACAATTTGCAACGGGCAAAACGAAAGCGCGTTTTCCTTTAGAGTCGCGCCAATTTACCCAAAAATCAACTTCTTTCTGAAATGCTTTTAACTGATTTTTGTCATCTTCGCTTTCGCCGACGTGCAGATACAAACCTTCATACCAACGACCTTTGTAAAAAACTCTCTCTTCCGGTTCACGGCATAAAAACTGTTCTTTGACGATAAGTTCGCCGTCCGATTTTTTGCCTTCGGTCAGACTCATTTCGTCCAAAAGCGCAATCAAATCAGTATTTTCCTGAAACGGAACGGGCAAATAATGTGCGCCCCAAGGATAAGAAATAATGTTTGATTCGCCACTCTGCGCCGTGCCGCCGATTTTGTCTTCGAGTTCCAAAAGGACGAAATCATTAAAATCAATTTTCTTAAATTTCCAAGCCGCGCTAAGTCCCGCCGCGCCGCCGCCGATGATGACAACTTTCACCGTTTCCCAATTATTTTCAGGAACTTGCGGCTGCCGATTTTCGCGCAAAATATGCCCGACATCAACATTTGCACCGACAATTTCGCCCGCAACCGCCGTATTTGCAGAATTCGATTTACACGCCGAAAGCGCAAACGGCAATCCGAGAAAAGAAGCTAAAATTTCGCGTCGTGTGAATTTCATTTATTCGATAACAATGACTTCAATAGTGTTTTTTGTTCCAACGGCAAAACGCTTGTTTTTTCGGTCAATCGCAATTTTGGAAAGATTGTCGGTGTGCCAAATAATACTGCTGTTTCTTTTGTCTGTTGAAATATCAGACCATTTGCAAACCAATTCGCCTGAACCTAAATCGAAAATTTTCGGATATTCATAAAATCCGACTGCGAAATTTTCATTTAACGGCATCAAAAGTCCGGTCGGCTCATCAATTTTGACTTGGCTTATTGTAATTTGCTTTTCTAAATCATAAACTGCGATTGATATTTCTTCGCTTGCATCTTCATTTTCGGAATTTCCGGTTCCGCTTAATAGAAGTCTTTTATCATCAATAAAAGTTGCGTTATTTATCTCCCATAAATTTATGTTTTTAAAGTTTTCGTCCCGAAACGGAATAAAAACCCGTGGATTTGAAACACCTTCGGATAAATCGTAAAGCTCAAACGCATCAAGCGGATGCCAAATCCAACCCGCGCTTAAAATCATTTTTTGATTAGGACTCGTTTGAAGTCTGGATTGAAAAAAATCGCGTTGCGGTCGTTCTTTTTCAGTAAGCCGAATTCCTGTTTCAACGTCTTCAATTTCGATGACATTATATTCATCAGGACAATGTGCAATGCAAATTTTTTCGTCAATATTCAGAAATGTTATCGGATATTCAAAGGCTTCGGCACAGTAATAACTTCGATTGATTTCTCTTAAAATATTTCCTTGTTTTAAGAGAATACCTTTTGTTCCGAGTGTTTGATAAATTACGGAATATTCACCGTCATCGGTGGCAACAGCATTATCAAAAAGACTGCCCAAAGAAACTTTTATATCGGTTTTAGTTCCATCTAAACGAAATGTTTGCAACCCACCGGCATAATCAACTAAATAATCATCTATCCAACAAAGTGAGCGAAGTTGGTTTTCATAATCGAGAGGAATCGAATATCTTGCTTTTTCATTCATAAAATTTCTGCCTAAATCTTTATAATTCGAGATCGTCGAGGAGAAGAATTTGTAGTTCGGTAACGCGCTTTAAACCATTATCATTGCACAAAAAAGCATTGCAACCGTTTTTCAAAGCCGTAGCAATTTGCAAAGCGTCAGGCGTTCGCAGATTATATTTGGCGCGAAGTTCGGCGGCTCGTTCAGCGATTGAAGGAGTTAAAGGAAAAAGTTGAAAATTCGCGCCATTAAAAAGCAAGTCGCGGTAATCGGCGGCAAGTATTTGATTGTTTTGTCGAAGCGGCTGAACCAAAACTTCGGTTAATGTGATAACAGAACTGCAAGCCGTGAAATCATTAGCGGTAAGACGCTTAAAAATATCGCGCATCAAATCAACGTAGAGCGGATTTTGTTCGACAAAATAAATAAATGGAGAAGTATCAAGACCTAGAAAACCAACTCCCTGCAAAGCAACGTCTAATTTCATCACGGGCGATGCTCCCATTCATCTCTCAATTCATTGATGTATTCTTGCGCGTCAATTCCTTCCCAAATTTCTTTTCCTAAGCCTTCTAACTCTAACAAACTTCGTTTCGGTTTTTCGGTTTCGTTTTCGGCTAAATCGTTTGAAACTTTCGCAATCAAACGCAGTTTTTCATTGCTTGGTAAAGGTTTGATATATTGCTGATAAATTTCTTCGACAGTCTGCATAATTTATTCTCCTATTACGATAAATTTTACAACAAATCATTCAAATCTCCGCCATTCCGATTCGTAATATCTGACAAGTGCTTGATTATCAAGCCGATTTACTTCAATTTCTTCGCTCGGCAAAGACGTATCAGTCGAAAATTCAAACATCGAGGCAAATGTTTTTTCGTTAAGATATTTCAATTCGATATTTTCTTGCGGTTTGTTTGGAGTTTCAAACGGTTGTAATTTGCAGAGCGCGTAACCCCAAATACCGAAGCTCGGAACAGTCGTATTGTAAGGTTTGACGTAAAAACCCGATGCTTCCAGAGTTTTCATAATTGACCAGAATGATTTTCGCGCCATTAACGGCGAAGTCGTTTGAACGACGATTGAAGCGTCAGGCTTTAGTTTGGCTTTCAGGAGATTGTAAAATCTGGTTGTGTAAAGTTTTCCCAAAGCAAAATTATTCGGGTCAGGAAAATCTATGATGGCGATGTCAAAAGGTTCGTTTGCGTTATTATCGAGCCAGATAAAAGCATCGTTATTGACGACGGAAACGCGGCTGTCCTGCATCGAATTTTTGTTTAATTCGCCAAGTGCCGGAACAGTTTTTGAAACCTGTGTCATCATCGGATCAAGGTCAACGAGCGTGATTGATTCGACCGAACTGTATTTTAAGATTTCACGAACCGCCAAACCATCGCCGCCGCCGAGAACTAAAATTCTTTTCGGCTGTCCTTCGTGCGCGGCGAACGCCGGATGCACCAACGCTTCGTGATAGCGGTATTCGTCAAAGGAATTAAATTGCAGGTTTCCGTTGATAAAAAGCGAATAACCGATTTTGCCTTTGGTTACGACAATTCGTTGATAAGGCGACGATTTCGCGTAAATTATGTTGTCCACAAATAGCGCATCTTCTGCAAGCGACGTTAGACTGTCGGCTTTGATAAACGCAATAAGCAGAAGAATTACAATGATGAAACCTTTGATTCGCAAGATATTTACGTCGCGTTTTTTGATTAAATTCTCAAGCAACCACGTTCCCCAAATTCCGACTCCGGCATTTAAAATACCGAAAACAAGCGAAGTTCTAGTCAAACCTAATTTCGGCACGAGAAAAATCGGAAACAGCAACGAAGCAACTAATGCGCCGATGTAATCCAAAGCAAGCACCCGCGCAATCAGCTTTTTAAAATCTAATTCATCTTTTAAAATCCGAATGAGAAGCGGAATTTCAAGCCCGACGAGTGCGCCGATAAGAAAAACCAAAGCATAAAGAATAATGCTAAAATACGAAACGCCGGCAAAAGTCAGAAAAAGAAGCGGCGCGGAAAAACCTCCGGCAACGGCAACTGCCAATTCGATTTCGACAAAGCGTTTGGCAAGTTCTTTGTCCAAAAAAACCGAAATCCAAGAGCCAACGCCCATTGCCGAAAGATAAATCCCGATAACAAGCGAGAATTGCGTTATCGAATCGCCGAGAACATATGAAGAAACCGTCGCGGCAAGCAATTCATAAATCAAACCGCAAGTGGCAATGATGATGACGTTTAGAAATAAAAGAGGTGTGCGATTCATTTTGAATGATGAATGATAAATGATGAATGATGAATGTAAAACTTCCTCAATTCATCATTCATCATTCATCATTCGTCATTAAAGAAACTATCCGCCGATTGCCGCACCGATGATTATCGAAATGCCAATGATGATTGCGCCAATAATTATTGCCAAAGCCGTGTTTTGATCTTCTTCGATTTCTTTTTTGACCGAAAAAGGCGAAAACCGCACAACAATCAAAAAAGCAATGCCGAAAACTATCAACCCCAACAAAACAAAAGCCGATGCCGTCAACAAGACAGATAATAAGTCTTCGAGCTTGACGACAAAGCCAAGCGGAAGCATTTTAAACATAAGATTCAACATTATTTTCCTCCACGAAATCCACTATAAAAAAACGGCGTTCCGAGCCGTGAACGGCTTCCCGAATTTGCCAACTCCCAACCCAAAAACGACGACATTGTATAAAACAATATAACTCCGCCGCCAAAAATTAAAAAAAGTGCCTTCATCATAATTTTGGTTTCTGGTTTCCATTTTTCGGTTTCTCGTTTCTAATCAAAAACTAGAAACCTGAAACTGGAAACTACGAACTTCCTCCCGAAAACATACTTTCGCTCCAACGGCGCGATTCAAAGGTAAATTTTCTGATTAAACCGAAAATCGGCAAAAGCGCAAGAAGCACAAACGCGCAACAGAAATTTACGCCACGCGAGACGTTTTGCTCGACTTTGACCGAAATATTTAACGGTTCATTAAATTTTTGCCAAGTTCCGGCAACTTTCAGCGTATATTTTCCCGCCGGAAGTGCCGAAAGTGTTGCGTCCTGCGTTTGATTTCCTTCCGTCCAAGCACCGTCGCTGTCCGAGCCGGAATAATACTCAATCGGGATGTTAACCGATTCTACTTCTTGACTTTGTTCGTTAATCAAATCAATGTCCAAATCAGCGTAGGCATTGCTCACGGGCGCATTTGCCGTGATTCGCACATTTCGCATTCCTTTGAGTTCAAATTGTTTGCTGAAAACCGTCTGCGGCGTGGTTACGCTTGCCGTCGGTTGTAAAGTTACGGTTTCATTCAAGACCGTGCTGGACGAACTGAACGGAAGCATAAAAATTGCGACGATAAACAGCAGAGCGAGCATCGCAAAACCGTATTTGATATAAAATCCGCCCGTAAAAGGCTGATTCGGCGCGACCGACCAAGGTTTCGGTAAATCACTGACGTTAAACGCTTTTTCAATTTCCGCGTTCGTCATATAAACGCCCGCCGACCAATTCATTTCGTTATTCGTTATTTCCTGTGAAAGCATCAAAGGCGCGTTGACAAAATCAATTGCCCGCACGGTTTCGCCTTGTTCAACACGCCAGTAAAATTCGCCCTGCACGAATTCGACTGTCGCCGGAGCGTCTTGGAAAATACGGAAATTTTTCCCGTTAAATGAAATATTTGTGCCAACGCTGACAACGTCAGCAGGATTTACAGGTTCAACAAAATTCCAATGGTTATCCGAATGAACAAGCCAACGGAAACCGATCATCGGATTATAAAGCAAATATTCGTGCCAGAAATATTTGATGCCTTCAATCGTAACGCTTCGCACGACCGCACCGATGATTTTAAATTTTGTGTCGTCTTTAAAAGTTCCTTCCGCCCCAATCGGCAAAACAAATTGTGGTGCGTCCGGCTTCGGTGCAAGCGATTTAAGCCACGAAAGATTGCCTTTATTAACATCCAGAAGCGAATTGCAATACGGACAAGTTACACGCTCGGCTTTGTCGGGCGCGGTCAAAGTTAAAGCTCCGCCACAATTCGGGCAACCCATTCCTTTCGCCGCAACTTTTTGTGCTTCACGAGTTACAGGTTTTGCGTCGGCAAGACCGATTTCGGCAAGCGTAACCTTCTGTCCGACAAAAACCCAAGGCGGATTCATTGAATAATCAATTGTTCCGAAAGCATTTCCCGTGCCGGACAAATCAGCATAATTGCTTTGTTCGTTCGGCTCTAATTTGTAGGGAATTTCACCGTTTGCCGCAACGGAAGTCGCCGTTCCTTTTTCCGTAACCATCAAAGGTGTTGAATTTGGAATCTGCGACAAACTTTCGCCTAATTGCAATGTTTCAAATGCCGGAAGTTGTGCGTCTTGCGGTAAAGGCTGATAAAAAGTCAGATAAAAATTGCCTTGTGCTTCGGCGAGCCAGCCAACCCAACCGTTTGAAAAAGTTGCATACCATTCATCCCAAACGCCGCCGAGTTCGTGGCGCAATTGTGCGCGTCCCGTAAGCTGAAACCGCTGGTCTTTGAACATTCCTTTCAGTCCAATTTTCAAAGGCGATTGCGAATCAACAATCTCGGCAACTCTGCCCAAATCTTCCAAACCTCTGTCGGTTCGCGCCACCGCCGAACGGCAAAACGGACAAATAAGCACAATCGTCGAGCCTTTTTGAAACTCGATAGGCGCGGCACAAGACGGACAATTCGCTTTTAAGACGCTCAAATTTTACCTCCAACAGTTTGCGATTGCGGATTTTCACCGCGTTCAATTTTTGTAATTTTTACTTGATTTGCGCCAAGCATTTCGATTAGATTTGCTTCCCAATTCCATTCGGGGCGCGATTTACAGCAATAAAGGTTAAAAGTCGCTGTTTGAAATTCGGGGTAAGTGTGGCAGGCAAGATGCGATTCAGTGAGCATCGTCAACCCCGTAACGCCGCCTTCGCCGCCGAATTTGTGCCAATGTGCTTCACCAACGGATTTCAAACCTAAATCTGCGATAATCCGCGCAAAAACTGTCTGTAATGCAGAAACATCGCGGAGCGTTTCTCCATCACATTCAAAGGCTTCTATTAACCACTCAGTTCCGACTATCATTTTGGGAAAACCTAAAATCCTTTACGTCTTTAATTTAGAAAAGTTTTGAACTTTGAAAAACGCAATGCGTTAAACTCAAAAGTGAAGTATGTTGATGAAAAATATAGCTAAATTTTTTGCATTTGTCATTTCGACAAGCGTGTTTTCGGCGTGTTCGGTTATTTTTCCGAGCAATGAGCAGTTTAAAAACCCGAATGAGCAGTTTTCAAAAGACTGGGAGAAACCGTCGGTTGTCGGAAGAATCGAATCTGACGAAATCACGGAAAGCAGCGGAATTGCCGTTTCGCGCTGTAATGAAAACGTGCTTTGGACCCATAACGATTCGGGAGACAAAGCCTACATTTTCGCGCTCAACGAAAAAGGTGAAAAGCTTGGGACGTGGAAAGTTTCGGGGGCGGAAAATTTCGATTGGGAAGACATTGCCACACGCAAAGAAAAATCCGGCGAGTGTTTTCTATACATCGCTGACATTGGCAATAACAAGCGCACACGCGGCGAAATGACGATTTACCGTGTCAAAGAGCCGAAAGTTTCAGCGGAAAATAAATCTTCGAGCAAGAAAAATCCTTCGACAACCGAGTCGGCAGAAGCAATAAAATTTGAATATCCCGAAATGCGCCACGACGCTGAAACTTTGATGATTCATCCAGAAACAGGCGATATTTACATCATTTCAAAACGCTTGAGCGGCGCGGCGGCAGTTTATAAATTAAAAGCCGACTACGAAAAAGAAAAAACAAACCTGCTCGAAAAAGTCGCCGATTTTGAAGTTCCTGCCGTGCCAAACGGCTTTTTCACCGGCGGCGACATTTCGCCCGACGGCAAACACGCTATCATCTGCGATTATTTTGCTGCTTACGAAATTGATTTACCCGAAAAAGCCAAAAATTTCGACGAAATCTGGAAACAAAAACCCGAACTGATTGAACTCGGCAAACGCGACATCGGCGAAGCCGTCGGATATTCAACCGACGGCAAATCAATTTTTGCCACGAGCGAACGCGACAATGGGCTTATTCAAGTAAAACGCAAATAGTTCAGAGTTACGCATTTATGTGTGCTAAATCGTCGCGTTTCGCTGATGATTTCACGGCTGAAGCGGTAACTCTGAACTTTTGACAAAATTTGTTTATAATCGAAATATTATGAATACTGAAACTTTAAATTTCGACACCGCAAACGGCGCAACGACTGCTTACGTTGCAATTCCCGAAAACGCAAACGGCAAAGCCGTGATTTTGATTCAAGAATGGTGGGGCTTGAACGAAAATATCAAAAATGTCGCTCGCCGCTATGCCGATGAAGGGTTTACGGCAATCGCGCCTGACCTTTATCGTGGAAAAATTGCCGCAAACCCGCAAGAAGCCGGCGCAATGATGCAGGCTTTGCAGCTTGAAGACGGTTTGGACACAATAAAAAACACTATCGAAACCGCAAGTGAAAAATACGGATTCGCGCATTTCGGCATTTCCGGCTTTTGTATGGGCGGAACTTATGCACTCCGCGCCGCTTGTGTTTTAGAAGGGTTGAGCGCGTCTGCGCCATTTTACGGAGATGTGCCAGAAGAAGAAGTTTTGAAAAACCTTTCAACGCCGACAATCTTTATTTCCGCCACGCAAGACCAATGGATTAATGCCGAAAAGGTTGGATATTTGGAAGAAATGACTGAAAAATACGAACTTCCCGTAACGTCCGTCAAATACGAAGCCGACCACGCATTTTTCAACGACACGCGCCCCGAAGTTTATAACGCCGAAGCCGCAAACGACGCTTGGGCTTTAGTTACAGGATTTTTTAACGATAAACTTTAAGAATGGTAAATAGGTAATAGGTAGTAGGCAAAACCTATTACCTATTACCTATTTCCGCAACTCGTTTTAATTCTGCATTGCGCCGCGAAACCAATTTACGCAGATGATTTTCGAGCAAAAACGTATCAACAATTTTGCCCAAAATCCAAAAAGGTGAAGTCCATTCGAGAGTATCAATCATTAAAGTTCCGCCATTTTTTTCGATAAACTCGTGTTTGTGTTTGAACGATTTGAAATTGCCTTCCGTCATTTCATCGGTAAAAAATCGCGGACTTTCAAATTCGGTAACTTTTACGGTCAGACGTTGCCGAATGCCGAAATGTTTTCCTTCAAAAGTAACTGTTTCGCCGAGCTTGATTTTGCCGTGAGTTTTTCCCGCGATTGCCTTTTCGCCGGTTTGCCGCGTCGTTTGAACGTGCAAACTAATGTCGCGCACCAAATCGAAACAAACTTCCGGTGGCGCGGCAATTTCTGTTTCAATAATCAAAATCGGCATAATCTTTAAATACTTTCCGTTACAGGTTTTAATTCGTTCGGCAGCTGTTTTTCTTCATACACGCGGACGTTTTTTGCCCAGCCGATTTTCTCGAAAAGGCGAATTGTCAGCCAATTTAGATCGAATTCATACTATTTCAAACCGTGTCTGGCTGAAGTCGGTGCGGCGTGATGATTATTGTGCCAACCTTCCCCGAAAGTCAAAAGCGCGATTGCCCATTGATTGGTCGAATCGTCTTTTGTTTCAAACCGCCGCGAACCAAAAAAATGCGTTGCCGAATTAACCAACCAAGTGGAATGCCAACCGAAAACAACACGCACAAAAACGCCCCATAAAATCATTGACCAACCGCCGACGGCAAACAGAATAATTCCCGAAACAATCAAAGGCAAATAATAAAACCGCGCAAAAGCGACGTGAAATTTATCTTTCATCAAATCGGGAACATATTTTTGCAAAATGTCTGGATCGTGATCTTGGGCTTTTCCGCGCACAATCCAACCAATGTGCGCCCACCAAAAACCCGGGCGTGTCGAATGCGGATCACCTTCTTCCTCAACAAATTGATGATGAATTCGATGCGTCGCCACCCATTTCGGCGCATCATCCTGAATCGCCATCGCACCGAAAACGGTCAAAACATATTCCAGCCATTTCGGTGCTTTAAAACTCCGATGTGTCAAAAGCCGATGATAACCAAGTCCAACCCCAAGACTGCCAACAACCCAATTTCCAATGAGCATCACTACCAAATTTTCCCAACTAAAAAAGAAAAAAGCCATCACCGTAAAAAGATGAAAACTCGTAATAATGGTGAAATTTTTCCAATTAATTTTCTCGTGAGGCTTCTCGATACCGATAAAATTTTGCATTTAATATAAATTCTAACTTGTTAAAATAAGACAATTTAAGAATATCAGATTGTCAGAATAAAAAACGTAAGAGTTTTGTAATTCCGTTTAGGATTGTTTGTATTTTAGGTTAACCATTTAGGTAATCAAGGCACGATTTTGTCTGCAACGGTATTTGATGGATTTTAGGCGAATGAAATAAGTGTTGTAATATCAATTGTTTAACATATTTTGTCTGAAGTGGCACAGCAGTTGCTCTAAGGTAAAAACGACATCTCTGCCCCAATGCTCGGACGTAAAAAATCGGGCAAGTCAAACAAACTTTCGATATTAGGAGAAATAAAATGAATCGTATTAAAAATTTAGCAGCAGTTTTCGCTTTTTCTTTGTTAATTTTGGCTCTTCCCGTAATAGCTTCCGCGCAATGGCGCAACAATGACCGTGATAATGATAATTACGGAAACAATCGTAACAACCGCAATTTGAAATCAACCGTTAAGAATCTAAAAAATCGGGCGAAAAAATTTGAAAGAACTCTCGACCGTGCAGTGGGTAATAACGACCGCCGTAACGACCGTTATGATGATCGCATTACCGATTTAGCCGAAGATTTTTATGAAGCGGCTGATGAACTCGATGACAGCTATGACAATCGCCGCGATTATAACAACAGTTCCGACGAAGTTCGGCGCGTTCTTCAACTCGGTTCACAACTTGACCGCGCAATTTCACGCGCTCGTTTGAACTATAATGTGCAAAACGAATGGAATCAAATTCGTCAAGATTTGCGTGTTCTAGCCGATGCTTACAATTACAATTACAACAATCGTAATAACCGCAATAATCGCCGCGACAATCGCAATGATAATTGGCAAAACTTTGTTCCCTTTCAGCTTCCTTTCTAAAACTGTCAGAACAGAGAGTGGCAACAACTTGATTTGATATTTTGGCTTAAACAGGTTGCTACCGCTTTCTATTCCGACTTTTTTAATTCCAGTCCAGACCTCATAAATCCCGAAAGCCTGAGTTTTTTTAAGCTCAGGCTTTTTTACTTTTGTTATTCTTCCGTTGTAATTTGTTTCTATGATTGGAACTGTTTATTTGGTGGCTACGCCGATTGGAAACTTGCAGGACATTTCGTTTCGTGCTTTGGAAACACTGAAAACAGTAGATTTAATTGCTTGTGAAGACACGCGACACACACGCAAATTACTGAATTATTTTAATATTTCAAACAAACTTGTTTCTTTTCACGAACACAACGAAATTCAACGCACTGCCGAATTTGCGGAAGATTTATTACAGGGAAAATCAATTGCGGTCGTGTCTGATGCGGGAACGCCGGGAATTTCCGATCCCGGTTTTCGACTTGTGGAAAAAGCTGTGGAAATCTCTGCAAAAGTCATTCCGATTCCGGGCGCGGCAGCATTTGTCAACGCTTTGATTGTCTCGGGTTTGCCGGGAGATTCGATATTTTACGGCGGGTTTTTGCCATCGAAAAAAGGCGAAAGGCGCAAACGTCTGGAAGAAATAAAATCAATTCCCGCAACGATATGTTTTTACGAAACGCCGCATCGAATTGCGAAAAGTATAGTTGATTGTGCAGAAGTTTTAGGGAATCGAAAAGCCGCCGTTGTCCGCGAATTGACGAAACTTCACGAAGAAATTGTTCGCGGAAATCTAAATGATTTGGCAGTAAAATTTTCGGAAAATAAAACGAAAGGTGAGATTGTGTTGGTTATCGAACGCGAGATGATTTCAGATGTGAAATCTGAAATTTTAGATAATAAAACAATTGCCAAACGTATCGAAGAACTCGAAGAAGAAGGTTTTGAGCGCAAAAACGCACTCAAGAAAGCCGCGAAAGAATTTGGTTTGAGCAAATCCGAAGCCTATCGTTTGACGAAAATAAAAAGGTAAAAGGCAGAAGTGTAGAATGAGTTCTACACTTCTGCCTTTTACCTTTTTTTCTTAAAATTAACGTTCCGTTAATTCTTTTGGAAGTTGTTTGTCAACTGCCGGACGGGTTTTTGAGTCTGCAATTTCCCACATTGTTAAAAAGATTGTGCGCGTAACTTTTTCCATTTTCGCATAATCAATTTTGTCGGGATGATCGCCTGCGCCGTGATAATCTTCGTGTTCGCCATCAAACCAGAAAACAATCGGAATGCCTTTTTGTGCGTAATTAAAATGATCCGAGCGGAAAAAGAAACGATTCGGATCATTTGGATCATCGTATTTGTAATTGTAATTGAGTTTCAAATACGAATTATTGACATTTGTCGTAACTTCTCCGAGTTGTGTTGACATCATTTTCGAGCCAATGACGTAGATTTCGTTCGGACCCGAAAGTTCTTTGTTTCGCGGATTCGTGTCGCCGTCTTTTTTGCTTCGCCCAATCATATCAATATTGAGTTGCGTAACGACTTTTGAAAGGTCAACAGTTGGAAATTTCGTAAAATATTCGCTACCCCACAAACCTTTTTCCTCGCCCGCGTGCCAAACGAAAAGAATCGAGCGTTTCGGTTTAATCTTCGATTTTGCAAGTGCTTCAGCGATTGACAAAACGGCGACCGTTCCCGAACCGTCATCGTCTGCGCCGTTCCAGATTTTATCTTCGCCACGGGCATTCGGGTTCATTCCGACGTGATCGTAATGTGCGCCGACGGCGACATACTCGTTTTTCAGCAGATTATCCGAACCTTCCCAAATCGCCACGACGTTTTGCGTCATCAGCATTTCGGTTTTGGTTTTCGCGCTCAAACTTCCGGTTTTATTCAAATTTCCGGCAGATGTCGGAGCGGTTGCACCGTAAAGCGCATTGCTGATTTTCGGTGAAGCCAACATTACAGGCATCGGATTCGGTGCTTGAATGTTATCCGCACGCAATTTGTCGGGATACATCATTCCGCGTCCGAGAAATTGTTTGGCTTGTTCCCAAAATCCCAAAAGTTGCGCCGGAGCGATAACGATTACGCCAGCCGCGCCTTTTTCTTGTGCGTTGCCAATCGGGTCAGCCCAATCCGTGCCGCGTGTGCCTTTGAGATCGGCTTGCGTAACGCCAACCGGCGGCGGAATCATAAATTGTTGTGAAAAATCCGGTCTGTTTCCTGCGACAACAACGATTTTGCCTTTTACGTCAACGCCGGAAAGTGCGTCAATATTTTTGGCTTTAACCATCCAACCATCGCCGCCGAAAACCAACGGCGCATTGCCGGTTGCCGCGTTTCCGCTCAGACGAAAATAATCTTCGTTAAGCACAAACTCGCTATTTTCAACGATTAACTTAGTTGCCGAAGCGTCAAGGGATTCGCGGCGCAGAGAGATTTTTTGGAAAAAAGTTCCGTTATCTCCGGCAGGTTTGAAACCCCAGCGCGAAAGATTCATCTTCAAAAATTCAGCCGTTGTATCGAGTCCGCGCGAAGGCGTATCGCGTCCTTCCATTGCGTCCGAAGCGACAAAATACAAATAATCGCTAAGTTGTTTAGCGGTTATTTCCTGCGCCGCTTTCATTGCGGGCGAAGTTTTTTTTGTCGCTGTTTGTCCGAAGGCGGAAAAAGGCGCAATAAATGTAAAAACTAAAAAAAGTGCAAGTAAATTTTTTCTCATTATGTTCTCCGAAAGATAGCATTCACCGCCGCAAGAGATTGAAAACGCAGAGAAAAATAGTAATAGAAGGATGTATATGAGATAAAAACTACAAAAAAAACTCTGCATTTCCCGTGTCTTGCAACGGTGAATTATTATTTTTTACGCAAAGTTGGCGGAATTTGTTTCGTTATCGAGAGCAACAACGCAAATTTTATTTGAATCGGCAAGTTTGAGCATTTCTTCTTTGTCAAACATTAAGGTTTTGTTCGGTGTCAGGCAGAGGCAAGTTGCGCCGGCTTGAATCATTGTTTGAATCGTCGGCAAACCGACGACGGGGACATCGAAACGCATATCTTGATTTGGTTTGGCGACTTTAACGACCGTGAGTTTGCCTTTTGCGAGTTCTCCGGCGCGTTTGATAACCGCGTCCGTGCCTTCCATTGCTTCGATGGCGACACACGCTTTGGCACGAACAACGATTGTTTGCCCCAAATCGAGACGCGCAATTTCATTGGCGATTTTCAAGCCGTATTCGATGTTTCCGAGTTCGTTTGAATCGGGTTTGCGCCGCGATAAAACGCCTTTTTGCGCGAGACGGTCTTTGATAAAAAACGTCGAATCAATCAATTCGATGCCGTCTTTCGCCATCACGTCCGCAATGCCGCCAATCAGCGAATCAGTGTTTCTCTGCGGCAGATTCCAGAGCATTTTTATCATTTTCAAATCCGGCAATGCACCCGAAAAAATCTGAACGTGCTTGACTTGCCCGCACATCATCGCTTTGGTAACGCCTTCTTTTTGAAAAAACGAAATCATTTTTCCGAGTTGCCCGATGCCAACCCAGATAACTTTTTCGGCAACTTCTTCGATGCGTTTGTCGGTTTCTTCTTTGATGGCAACGACCGACAAAGACGCGCCCGCTTTCTTCGCGCCTTCGACGGCGAGAAAGGGAAATTGCCCGTTGCCTGCGATGAGTCCGTATTTCATAGAAAAAAAATTAACGCAAAGACGCAAAGACGCAAAGATGCAAAGAAAAATATAAAAAACTTTGCGCCTTTGCGTCTTTGCATCTTTGCGTTGAAAAAATCATTTTACAACTCCGCGACTTGATGATTTTATGAATTCGATAAGATACGAAACTTCCGCGCAATCATTAATTTCAGCTTCAATTTTTTCAACGGCTTGCGTGGTGTTTAATTTCGCATTAAGGAGCAAATGATAAGCGTGATGGAGTTTTTCGATAGTTTCTTTGGCATAACCTCGACGGCGCATTCCGACGCGGTTTAAGCCGTAGCATTTGGCGTGGTTGCCTTGCGAGATGGCGAAGGGAAGCGCGTCTTTGACGATGACGGAATAACCGCCGACGAAGGCTTCGCGCCCGATGCGGCAGAATTGGTGAACGCCGGAATATGCGCCGATGTTGGCTTTATCATCAATCTCGACGTGACCTGCCAATGTTGCGGCGTTTGCCATAATGATTTCGTTTCCGAGTTGGCAATCGTGCGCGACGTGGGCTTGCGCCATAAATAAATTATCGTCGCCGATGCGCGTTAAACCGCCGCCGCCGATTGTTCCGCGATGAATCGTAACGAATTCGCGGATGTGATTTCGCCTTCCGATTTCAACTCGTGTCGGTTCGCCGCCGTATTTCAAATCTTGCGGCGCGAGTCCGATTGAAACAAACGGAAAAACGTGCGTTTCCGCGCCGATTGTCGTGTTGCCGTCAACGACGACGTGCGAATCGAGCCGAACTTTTTCGCCTAATTTTACGTCATCGCCAACGGTGCAAAACGCGCCGATATAGCAATCTGCGCCGATTTCCGCTTGTTCGCTAACAATGGCGGTTTGATGAATAAAAGTCATTTTTTATTAAAAATAATGCTTCGCAGAAACATTTCTCGCGTTAGCAGAAGGTTTCCGCGAACTAGCAATAACTTTCTGCTAACTAGCAATAGTTTTCTGCTAGTTAGCAGTAACTTACTGCTAACTAGCAAAATGTTTCTGCTAACTAGCAATAACTTTCTGCTAACTAGCAAAATGATTAAACTGAAGGTCTGTCGCCGAGAACGCACATAATTTGTGCTTCCGCCGCAATTTGTCCGTCAACGCGGGTGTAGCCTTGCATTTTTTGAATTTTGCTTCCTATCCGCAAGGCGATAACTTCGATTTCAAGCGTGTCGCCCGGCACGACCGGACGGCGAAATTTGCCGTTTTCGATGCCGCTGAAGAACGGAATCTTGCTGTCGCGGTCTTCAAATTCACGAAGCGCGAGAATTGCGCCGACCTGCGCCATTGCTTCAATCTGCAAAACGCCCGGCATTACCGGCGCATTCGGAAAATGTCCTTGAAAAAACGGTTCGTTAATCGTAACTTGCTTGATGCCGACGATGCGCGTTCGTGGTTCGAGTTCGATGATTTTATCAACCAAAAGAAAAGGATAACGATGCGGCAAAATCTCTTGAATGGCGCGAATGTCAAGTGTAATCATATTGAATTTAGGTGTCAGGGATTAGGTGTCAGGGATTAGGAAATTAAGGGATTTGAAAATATATTCGCCTCGTCCCTGACACCTAACACCTAACACCTAAATTAAAACACAGAAATCGGAAGTCAGCCTAATTTGACTGAACTTCCGATTTTGAAAAGTCTTAACCGTTGAATTACTTGGTTGTTGTCGTAGTTGTTGCCGTTGTCGTCCGTGCGTTATAGAAGGTGATAAAATCATCGGTAATATTCGTCTTCTTGGCAAATCCGAGTAAAATACCGGCTTCTTCCAATTTTCCGCCGTCGAGAATCATTGCATAACCTTTCTGCTCGGCATATTCATTCATCGCTTTCAGAATATCGTTTTGAATAGGACCGATTACCGTTGCATAGCGGCTTTTGTATTTTGCCGCACCGTCTTCCTGTTTTTTCTTGATGTCGCGCTCAAGCTGACCTAATTCATCAACTTTAGCTTGGACAGCGGTTGCCGTGAACGGGCAGTTCGGATTCTTTTGGCAAGTATCTTGAATGCCTTGAATTTCCTTTTGCAAGGTTTGATACTTTGTTGCCATCGTTCTCAATTCATTGTTTATGACTTCAAACTCCTTATCGAGCGTGGTCAAAGCCGCGGCATATTTTTTGATACCTTTGGTCGGATCGCCGAAAGCGTCCCAACCAACTAAACCGATTTTGTCGCCGGTTGTTTGGGCGGCGGCGGAAACTGCGAAAATTGCCGCAAACATTAAACTGACGGCGATTAAATTGAATTTTTTCATTAGATTTATAATACTCCTTAAAACTTCTGGAAAGTTTGATTGCTTTTGTATGAATTCTAATTATCTTAGACTCCAAATTTATAAAAACTGTTGCTTTTGGACAAAAGAAAAAATTATATTAAGTAAAAAGTAAAAAGTAAAAAGTAAAAACAAAGAAACTTTGTCCTTTACCTGTTTTGCTTTTTTACTTTTCACTTAAAAAGTTCGTCCAACCGTAAATCTGAAACCACTGCGTTTGCCCGGAATGAAAAGACCGGGAAGTTCTTCGGTAAATCCGAGTTTCGCATTCGGATTATAGAAATAAATTAAACGGAACGGAACATTAACAATCGGAACCTGAACACGCATTTCTAAACCGACGCTGGCACGAAAATCGCTGAATTTTGAAAACGCCGCTTCATCAATGCGAAGCACCGAATTGGTTTGCGCTTCGCCGCGCAGATAAACCGATTGCAAACCGGCAGGCAAGCTCACCGGACAGGCAAAACGATTGCCGCGGCAAAAAATATCAACGTATTCCTGTTGTGTAATCGGCTGATTGTTGTAAAGCAAAATACTGCCGAATTGATTGGCAATTTCCGGCGCGTTGCGAAGCGCAAGTGCCGTTGAAAGTCCTGCACCGAGATATGTATCATCGCGCAAGAAATTACTGTTGATATATTGCGTTCCGGTTTTACGCAGATTGAAAACCGTGCCGATGTCGGCAAAAGCCGCTAAGGTCAAAGGACCAAAAACCGGAACACGATATTCAAAATTACCCAAAAGTTGGGTGTCGCCGCCAACAAATCGAAAATTGTTGGAAATTAATGCCGGATTTGAACCGCTGAATCCAGTCAAAGTTCCGAGTTGCGCGAGTTCCGCCCGTGTCCGACTATCAAGATTCGGCACGGCAGTCGGCGCACCGGAAATATTGTTTGCCACTACCACATTGCGCGTCGTAACATAGCTGTCATAGCCCGCAACAGGACCGATAGATCGCGTATTGTAGCCGCGAATATCGTTTTCACTGCCGAGATAATAGCGTTCGTAAATCGGCACACCGCCAATAAACGAAAGGGAATTGGCATTGCGAATTTTATTGCTCAGGGCGTAACTTCCAACCGTTCCGGCAACCAGACGAAAACCGAAAACTTGCGGGTTTTCCTTGCGTTTATTCTTAATGGGAATAAACGAAGTGTAGGAAATCGTCGGTTGATATGTGCGAACATCGCCGCCGAGTCCGGCAAAAGCTATGCTGGCGGAAATCTGTGAACCGCGCAAAGTATCTACGCCGTTCGGCATCGGTTGGCGCGTGTCATAAACAAAACTTGCCGCAACTCTGCTCGTGATAATATTCGGTTGAGCGTAGATTACAGGAATTTGCTGTGTAATATCGCCCGTTTGATTAACCGGCGGATCGGTAATGGTTGTTGCCGAAAATGAATACGTTAAACCAATGCGCGAAAATTGCGAAAAAGCACGTTTCTTGAAAAACAATTCCGAAAGCGGCGCGGTTGCAAAAAGCGTTGCGCCATAACTCGATTGCGTAAAAAGATTACTCGAATCCGTTGTAAATGTGCCGAGCGGATTTAATGCGTCTTGGAGAACATCTTGATTCTGCGTCAGAAAAGTTCCTTCGCCGAAAAATTTATAGCGTTGTGCGAAGAGTGAAAACCCGACGGAAATAGGTCGGTCGCGGAAATAAGGTTCTTGAAATGATAATGCGAAACTTTGCGAACGGTTGCCGAGTCCGAATTGCAACGAAACGATTTCGCCGCGCCCTAAAAGGTTATTCGTTGAATATTCCAAACCGAACGAAGTTCCGCCCAGACCGGAAATACCGCCGTTAAGAGAGATTTGCTGTCTGCCTTTTTCGCGGACGCGGACAATCAAATCAACGTCGCCTTGATCTTGATTAGTGCGGATTTCAACGTCTTGGTCTTTATCAATCGGATCGAAATAACCGAGTTGATTTAAGCGTATAACCGAGCGTTCGAGATTGATTTGGTTGTAAATGTCGCCTTCATTGACGAGAACTTCACGCCGCAAAATCTTGTCGCGTGTAAAAGTATTGCCGACAAATTCCAAACGCCGCAGACGGAATTGTCTGCCTTCATCAATCGTAATCGTAATGTCAACGATTCCTTCTTTGGCATTTGTCGGATTATCTTTAAATTCGGGAACGAATTCGGCATCATAAAGCACGAAACCTTGCGAACCGTAGATTTTTTTCAAATCTTCATAAACGGCTTCTTGTAATCGTTTTCCATCAGCAATTTCGCCTTTTTTCAAGCCGATGTAATTTAAGATAAGTTGTTCGGAAAAAATCGAATTGCCTTCGACTTTTAATTCGCCAACGCGGAAAAGTCTGCCTTCCGTAACGGGAACGATAATTTTTAAAGTGTCGTCTTTTGAGGTTATTACTGGAAGCGGTAATGTTCGCAAAAGCGGAAGTCCGGTGCGCCGATAACCGAGACCGACAACTTGCGGTTCACCGATTCTGGCTTGGAAATAACCTTTCGAGAACATATACGACAACACATTTTTGCGTAAATCGTATTGAAGTTTGCGAAGATCAAGAATATCTTTGCCTTGAAATCTGGTAATAATGCCGGTTTCGGAAACGAGTTGAAGTGCTGACCGCAGTTCACCATCGCTGAAAATCTCGTTGCCTTCAAATTCGATTTGGACGATGCGCGAACGGTTTCCCTGATCAACTTCAAAATAAATTGCCACTGAAGTAGCCGAAACGACTTCTTCACGAATCTTTATTTTGGCGTTCGGAAAACCTTTTCCCGCAAGGAGTTCGCGGATCACGCGAATGCCTTTTTGGGCATTGACCGGATTATAGACAGATTCTTTTGAGATGCCGACGCGCCCTTCGCGGAAAGCCTTTAAAACATCGGATTCGGGAACGGCTTTCAAACCTTCAAATTGCAAATCACGAATAATCGGCAATTCTTTAACTTGAAAAATTACGTTCACGCCGCCGCGCACGCCCGGTTCGGTAAAAACTTTCGTTTCGACTTTATCAAAAAAGTTTAAGGACAAAAGTTCCTTCAAATCGCGTTCAAGTTGTTGCGGATTATAGACATCACCTGCGCGGGTTTTGATGTAATAAAGCAGGTCTTCATCGCGCAGACGGCGATTGCCTTGAATATCAACGCTTTCAACAAGCTGCTGTTGCAAAACTGTTTTGGTTGTAGAATTCGCTCTCTTTTTACCGTTCGGCGTGGCTGTCGCCGCTGAGTTTAAAACCATTAAACTCAACAAAATAAGCCCGAAAGCGCGAAGAATTTGCATAAAACCGATTTCCTTTATAATTGCAAGTTTGATTCACAAAAAAGCCTGAAAGTAAATGAAACTACTGCCTTAAAATATTAACTTATAAATTTCTTTCTAACAATTTGCGGCTTTTCCGTATGACTGATACGCAAGGTTTGATTCGTTCAAAAAGGTCAAGGTTGCCTTAATCAAAACTCGACTTATCGCCAAATTATCGAATTATACAGACAAATTCGCCAAAAAGAAAAAGCAAACAAGCGGTAAATAAACACTTTCACAGATTTTTTCGACATTTGACACAAAAAAACAAAATTGCCCTCGCTAAAACTTTATCGTGATAAACCGCTGACTCTTTGTAAAAAGCAGGAATGGGAAGTGGTAGCGACCCACTAATTCTTGGTCAAGTCGCTATCGCTTCCCGTTCTAACCTGTCTACCCAATATATAACTGCCCTAAATTAATAAACTCATCCGTTTCGAAAAAAAACGTATTATCTTTCTCACATTAACGCTTCTTTATCTCCAACAAAATCAATATCACTAATGTTTTCAAAGATCGTGATAATGCGGCTTGGTAATTGGAATGTATATCGCTTTGAATTTATTGTAACGGTGTATGTTTCACCTGCTTGCAATTCGTCAAATCCGTAATATCCGAAAGAATTGGATGTAGTTATTCGTGGCGCGTCCAGCGACCCGCCGGAAATAGTAATTCGGGCGTTGCGAATACCTCTGCCGTCAGCTGTCGTAACGCGCCCCGAAAGCGAAACTTCCGATGCGCTCGGCACGAGAAATGTCGAAAACCATATTCCGTGACCGTGTGTGCCGACCAGCAGTTTATTGTCGCTCGGACGCAAATCAAGGCTGGAAACAACGGCGTTTCCGATTTCTGCCAGACCTTCCTGCGACCAAAATGCTCCGCCTGACGGCGCAGTTCGCGGCGTTGTTTTGGTTGTTGTGCCGCCGTATAATCCAACGGAAGTTCCGACAAAATAAAGCACTTCGGTCGGGGTTACGACAATCGCCGAACTGCGGATGGAAGGAAGCGTCAGATTACTTTCGATGCTCGTCCAAGTTGGCAGAAGCAGTTCTGCGCCGTTCTCCGCCTGCAAAGACGTATTCGCCGTGCTAGTCCACCAAATATTCGTTACGCCCGCGCCGTAATTGGAAAAAGTAACCATTATCGTATCATCGTTTGCAGGATCAACGGCGATACTGCTGACGTAAGCACCGGCGGGGAAACCTGCACCGGTAATTTCTACCGGACCTGTTGCCGCCGCGACTGCCGCCGGATTATCGAGACGGAAAACCCGTCCGTCTGATGTGCCGAAGAAAAGACTCGATGTTGTGGGGCTGTAAGTGCCTCGCGTCAATGCGATTGCAGTAATATCAAATGGTGCGCCAACCGCTCCGGCGACTCCGGTCATTGCCGTCCAAGTGCCGGGAGTAACCGTCGAACCTGATGTTGTGCGATACAAAATATTATCGTTGGCGTAATAAACCAACTCGCTGTTATCGGGGTCAACCTTGAAAAGCGTAACGAAAAGCCCGCCCGATTCGCCCGTCGGAGTAATATCGGTTGTGAAACCCAACGCATCGGTTGACGGTCTTCGCTGAAAATTTCCGACTTGAGAACCGACATATTCATATTGAACACCGCCAATCAAATCGGACAGCCCAACCGATACGCCGTCGCCGCCATAGACCATTTCAAAACTGCTTCCCGTCCCACCGATGTTTCTGGTCGTGCCGTTGTCCTGCGCTCCGCCCATAACTTTGGTGTTGGTGATTCGCGGGTCGTTGACAACGTGGTAATACTGAAATGTTCGATAGCCGGTATTGATTTGAGTCCAGGCAACCGTTGCGGCTAAATTGTCGGTCGTGCGCTGAATGCCGCCGTCATTGCCGCAAAGCATCGTCGTCGAACTCGTCGGCGGAAAAACGAATGAATGAATATCGGGGTGAGAATCAACATACAAAGAATAATCTGCCGTGCTTGCGTATCCGCCGATTCGCGTCCAAGTCGCGCCGGTCGTCGTTGACCTGTAAGCATTTGTTCCGCCGATAAAAACCGTATCGGGGTCGTCCGGCTTGACCGCCACGACCAAATCGTAGCCGGTTTGCACGGCAAACGGGTCATTACCAGCAAGACAGCCGGGTTCATTCGGCAAACTCGCCGAAACATCCGTCCAGGTTGCAGTCATATCACTCCAGTAATACATTTCGGCTTCGGGCGCAGGCGCACCACAGCCGGATGTAGTTCCGTTCCAATATAAAGCATAAACCCGGCTCGGAAGACTCGGCGCAAGAGCCAACACGACTCTGCCGTAAGTTCCGTCCGCGTTCCAACCTGCCGGACTTGTGGCGGAGCCTGCTCCGGCAATCTTTGTCCAAGTTCCCGGATCGCCGGAAGGCGAACGCCAAACACCCGGCATCGGACTCGGTGAAACTCCGGCAAATGCGGCATAGAAACTACCGTCCGGTGCGACGACAATATCCGTCGGCATACCTGTGCCGAATGTCGGTATGCCGGATGTTAATACAATAGTCCATGTCGCACCGCCGTCGGGCGAACGGTAAATAGTGTTTAGTGCCGCCAGATAAACAAATCCGGTGGTCGGTGAAACAACAATCTTTTGAACATAATCTGCCGGATGATCAAAGGATTCCAAAACGCCGGTGTTCGAGGTAGGTAAAAAAGCCCATGTTTCGCCGTTGTCGGCTGATTTGAAAACGCCTTTTCCGCGATACGGTGCGCCGGTTCCGCTCGCGCTGTTGCCGGTAAATTCGCCGCCGGCGTAATACCAAATATCTTGAAAACCGGTGCGCGGATCTTGAGCCAGCGCGGAAACGGTGAAAAGATCGCCGCTCGGACTTTTTCTCACCCAACCTGCGCCGTCATCGTAAGACTTAAAAAGTCCGCCGCTAATTCCACCGGCTAATATAATTCTATTGGTTGTGCCGTTGTAGCGTAAATCGTAAGCTAAAGCCCGCGTGCGTCCGCCGAGATTTTCGGGACCGACATAGCTGTAAGTTCCCAAAAGATTGGTGTTGTTTCTTAATTGCTCCCGAACTATCGAGTCGGCTTGTTCAATCTCCTTTTCACGAATGCCTTCGGGAATCGCGTTCAACGCCGGGTCTTTGGTCATATTGAATTCATATTCCAAAGCCCCTCTCAAATTGTCCGCCCGTGATTGTTTCTTTTTCGTTTTATCGGAAAAAACGCTGGAAAAATAAGCCGGAAATCCAAAAACCCAAAAAATCGCCGTAACGGAAACAATCGCTATGACAGCCGAAACGATTGTCCATTTATTTAAAAGCACCTTCATCGTCAACTCTCCTCCTTAATTTTCTAAAACAGACATTTCTGAGGGAGCAACGATATTCACCGATTGAATTATGTTTTTTTTTCTAAATTTCAATATACGCCTCTTTTGAAGATAGTCAAGAAAAAATCGGAACGAAGTTTGTGTAGCGGATAATTGGCTTGAAGTTTTTCCCTAAGTGTTTTTCGTAATATAATCATCGAAGCATTCAAAACCGAGAAATTCCATAAAAAACTATAGCTGAAATAATATGAAAAACGATTTTGTAGAATTGACTGAAGACGTTTCCGCGTCGCCGTTGTGGAATCACGATTTAGCTCCGACGACCATAAAAGAAAGAACTTGGTCAACTTGGAACATCGCCGCGCTGTGGATTGGGATGAGCGTCGTGATTACGACTTATACGCTTGCCGGAGGTTTTATCGAAGCGGGAATGAATTGGTGGCAGGCGATGTTGACAATTTTGCTTGGAAATTGCATCGTCTTGATTCCGATGGTTTTGAACGCGCACGCCGGAACGAAATATGGCGTTTCGTTTCCTGTTTTGTGCCGTGCAAGTTTTGGAACGAAGGGCGCGAATATTCCTGCCGTGTTGCGTGCAATCGTTGCTTGCGGTTGGTTCGGGATTCAAACTTGGATTGGCGGACAGGCGATTGATGCGCTTTTGACGGCGGTTTGGTCGGGTTGGGCAAGTTTGAATACACCGATTTTAAGTAATCCGCTTCATCTTTGGCTTTCATTTTTCTTTTTTTGGGGCATTCAGGTTTTCATCATTTTGAAAGGTATCGAAGGCATCAAACATCTCGAATCGTGGTCTGCGCCGCTTTTGCTTTTAGGCGGCTTGGTTCTGCTGATTTGGGCGAGTTCAAACGCGGGCGGACTCGGAAATGTTTTGTCAAATGTTACCGTTTTGCAGAAAAATAAAGCAGATTTTTGGACGATTTTTCCTGGTGCGCTGACAGCTTCGGTTGGTTATTGGGCAACGCTAAGTTTAAATATTCCAGACTTTACGCGCTATGCGAAATCGCAAAAATCGCAAATGCTCGGTCAAGCGTTTGGTTTGCCTTTGACGATGACGGCATTTGCTTTTATCGGAGTGGCGGTAACTTCGGCGACGGTGATTATTTACGGCGAAGCAATTCCGAATCCGGTTGATTTGATGAAAAAATTCGACAGCGTAATCGTGATTTTGTTTGCGATGCTTATCATTTTCCTCGCGCAATTATCAACCAATATGGCGGCAAACGTCGTCTCGCCGTCGAACGATTTTTCAAACTTGAATCCGCGCAAAATTTCTTATGTCGCGGGCGGTTTGATTACCGCAATTATCGGAATTTTGATGATGCCGTGGGAATTGATGTCTTCGATGGGCGCATATATTTTTACTTGGCTCATCGGCTATTCAGGCTTGATGGGCGCAATCGGCGGAATTATGATTGCCGATTATTTTATTCTGCGCGGGAAGAACTTAAATCTTGCCGAATTGTTCAAAACAGACGGAATTTATTCGTATTCAAGCGGTTTTAACTGGCGGGCGATTGTCGCGCTGGTCGCGGCGATTTTGCCCGTCGTGCCGGGTTTCTTACGCGCCGCGACGACACCGGGCGGACAAGTTGCGAATCCGAATTTCTTCGACACGCTTTATATTTACGCTTGGTTTGTTACGTTTGCAATCGGATTTGTTTTATATTTGATTTTGATGAAATTAAGTGCGCCGAAAGAAAATTTATGAGGCTAATTTTATGAAGAAGTATTTTCAATTTTCTATCTGTTTGCTTTTTACAATCGGCTTTTTTTGGCAGTCGGCAAATGCCTGCACAATCGTTATTCCACCTTTGCGAAAAGAGTTTCGTCATTCGGCAAATGTTTTTGTTGGAGAAGTTATTGATATTTCTGTGGTGCCGAAAGATTTTAAAGACAAAAAGGACCGATTGGTTGGCGGAACAGTAAAATTCAGAATTGAAAAAAGCTGGAAAGGCGGAAAGAAATCTGAAATCTCCTTGCTTTCCGACATAGTTGACACGGCTTGCGGCGGACAGCTTTCTTATTTTAGAACAGGTGAAAAGTATCTGGTTTTTGCCGAAAAGGATTATGTAAATTTCTATAAAGCATCAAAACTCGAAAACTCGAATGATAAAATCAAAAGACTCAACGATTTCGGTTTTCGTTTTTGGGCAAGCATTTATCCGTTTTGATTCAGACAGATATGAAACTTTAACTAATGACTCAAAATACAGCTAAATTTTTGCTTTGGATTGCGGTTGCGGCTTGGGGTTTTTGGCTGGGCGGTTTGATTTATGAAATGGTTGTGATTATGCCGCTTTGGAGTGCGAATTTGCCGAACTCGGTTATTGAATGGAATTCCAGACCGAATTTTGTGGTAAATCCGACACGCTTTTACATCCCGATTGTTCTAACCTTAATTTTGTCTTCGGCGTTGGCGACGATTTTGCGTTGGAAATCGCGCAATCAGCGGATTTGGCTGATTCTTTCAACTGTCTGCGTGATTACGGCTTTTGTTTTTACGATTATTTATTTCTTTCCGAAAAATGATGTGCTGTTTCGGAATCAGGGTGCGGGTTTGAGCGGCGAAGAAATTACGGCGACTGCAAATGCTTGGATTCGGGCGAATTGGATTCGGCTTGGGATAATGATTGTCGGTTTCTTTGCGGCACTAAAGGCTTTTTCACAAACATCTTCCGCCGAATAAAATGAAATGAACGAAGCGTCTTTTTTTCGGGCTAAAGTTTTTCGAGGCAGTTGTTACGGCTCAAAGGCGTGGGAAATTGAATTCAAATTCGGCGCGGACAATGAATTTTCGGCGGAAATTTCGGATGGTTTACAGAAAAAATCTTTCTCGCCCGAACGCGGCAAACTCGAAAATTATTTGAAGCGGATTTTTGGAATTATCGAAAAAGAGGAAGTTTTATCGGGTTTGCGCCACGTTGAAATTAGTTACCACGCCGAACTCGAATGGCAAAATATGAAATCTTTCGCCAAAAAATCTTCGGGCAAACTCAAGCTGATGTCGAATGAATGGCAAACCGAAGAAATCGAATTATCAATCAGCGAAGCCGCCAACGTGGAAATTGCCGATAGTCTGCAAAAAATTTTAGATACGAATCCGCATCGGCACGCGCTTGAAATTTATTCTTTGACGATGAAATTCATTCTTAAATATCGGTTGGAATTATTTCAATGAGCGAAAACGATTCAAATATAACGGAATGGCTGGCGAATTTGCGAAAACAGGAAGCCGAGCAATCGGCGCAGGCTTCGGCGATTATCGAAAAACATCTCGTCAATGCGGAGTTGCCGTTCAAAAAATGGAGCGAAACGAGCAGTTGGTTCGGTGTCGGTTGGGATTTGTATTTGAACATTGACAGTTTGTTGCGAGAAGAAAAACATTCGGAAATGTTAAAAGCGATGTTTGCCGAACTCGTTGATTTTTGCGAGGCTTCGACTTCCGAATCGTTTGCTTACAAACTCAAAATCTTGCTCGAAAAATTCACACGAAGCAGAATTAAACCGTTTCTTCCGCCAAAAGCACTCGCCCAATTTAATGAAATTGACCGAATGCTCGACGACGATCACGAAAGATATTTGGAAATTTTGAATCAACAAGGTTATTAAAACGAGTTTTTATGAAAAGTCTTTTTTACAAACTCTTCGGTGTCGGCAAAATCAAAGAAACGCTTTTGTCGGAGTTGAAAAACGAAGAAATCGTCGCCTCGGACGAAGGCATAAAATCTACGTTGACTTACAAAAATTTTCGCGCACCGGGCAGATATTCAAATTGGAAACGTCGCTGGTTTTCGGGCGCAATCATTTTGACGAAAAAGCGGCTTGTTTTACAGCAATACTCGCAACCCGTTATCAATCTCGAATTAACGGACGAGCGTTTCAAGAAAATCAAAGTATCGCTTGAAGCGGAAGACACGTTGCTTTTCGAGTTTGAACCGCAGCTTTTTCTCGAAAATTCGACGGGCGAAATCGAATGGCGTTGCCGCACACCGCACGCGAAAATTATCGCTGAATGGTTGAAAATGTTGAAATAAATCCTAAAAAAATCTACTTGAATCAGAACTTAACTTTATGACAAATGACAACGTAAATTTTGATGAATTGGCACGGAAAGCATTTGCACCGACTGCGGGCGAAAGCGATTTTGAAAATCTTTTCGCCGCTGTTTTTTCGCTCGATGCGTGGTATTTTATCGCCGACGAAAAGTTTTCATACAAGATGCCTTACTGCGCGATTTTTCCCAATTATTTCGGCGAAGAAATCGCGCTCACGGTTTTTACCGAACCTGAACGGGCGCGGAAATTTATCGCGGAAAAAGGCATAAACACGAGTGCGACTGACGGAAACCCGAACACGCCCGAAGATTTGGTTCTGCGTATTTCAACAACAGGGATTTTAGATTTTTTCGACCGGCTCGCACCGCTGAATATCACCAAAATTTTCTTTAATCCGAATAAGGACAGCGAGGGTTTTCATCACGATTTGAAAATAATGCGACCGATTTATGAGCATTTGGAAAGCAAAGGTTTGTTGGCACAACCGTCTGCCGAAAACAGCCCGAACAATTTAGAGAAACTGCTTGAAGAAAATGCCGATGTAATCGCCGAGTTTGAACGTGAAAATGCTGTGTTTTCGGCAATGATTGCGGGCAGTGCGGCGGCAATGAACAACAATTCCGAGGAAGAAAAAGCGCGTGTCGTTTCCAACACGGCGGAGATGTTTGAAAGCGTCAGAGTTCAGCAAAATATGTCGCCGAAATTATTCAGAGTTTATATCGAAACTTGTTTGGACAAGCGAAAATTTTTAATGCCGACTTTGGCGTTTGCGTATTTTCAGCAGGACGAAACCAAAATAAAAAAACTCGAACAGGACAAAGAACTTTCGGAAGAATTAGCACAATGGTTTATCAAAAAAATCGTTCCGAATGCGGATTTGCTGATGAACGAACCGCCGCAAAATTCCGCCGTTCCCCTCAATGAAAACCTCGCCGAAAACGATTTTCAAACGAATACGGCATCTGCCGAAAACGGAGTTGATTTTGATGAATTATCGCGCAAAACAAATCAGCCGAATCCGCCGATGGAAGATTTAAACGCCCTTTTCGGAGCGGCTTTTGCGCTTTCGGAATGGCTTTTTATCGCTCGTGGCGAGATGCCGAATGTTAACCCGTATATCGCCGCAAACGCCGCAGTCGCAGACGGACAACAGATGATTCGCGCCTTTACCGATTCAAACAGACTTCAGCGTTTTGCGCGGGAAAATAATCTGACCGACGCGGACGGAAACTCGCAAATGTTGTCAATTCCGACCGAAGGAATTGTTGAATATCTCGAACAATTTATCGAATACGGCGTTCACGGTGTTTGGTTTAATTCCGATTCGGTCAGCGAGGGTTTTTTCGTGCCGCTCAAACAGCTTCGCCCGATTAAAGAACATCTGGCGAAAATAAATCAAAAAACGGCTACAACGGAATTTACCCCGCTGGTTTTGACGATTACGGACGGGCTGAGTTTGCCGTCGGGTTTTGTCAAACAAAGCGATTACAACTGCAATTTTTTCTGCTGGATTCCGCGTCAATGGACTGAAAATTTGCAATTAAAAACCGAATATCTCGAAAAACTTTACGAACAATTTTACGGTGCAAATTGGCGTTCGGGAAACAGCGACGGCTCGCGTTACGTTGTTCTCGAAGCAAATTCGGCGGCTATTTCACCCGAAAGAGTGCAAGGCACAGATTGGAGTGTTGCACAAAACAATGAGCTTAATCGCTATTGGTTTTACATCGGTGAGGGAAACGGCACGTTCAAAAAAGTTACGGCAGATGAATTTAAGACAAATATTGATGCATATTTTCAAACCGAAAAGACAGAAAATTCTCGAAAACAACAAGACAATCTGGCAAATTTCGGAGTGAGCGAAACGCCCGACGGTGATTTTGATTTGAATTTGAATATTAACAAAGTCGGAACGGTAAATTTCGACACGTCAATCGCGCCGTTTTACGAAGCAATCGTGCCGCTTCTCCGAGATTTTCAGGGAACGGGTGAATATCTGACTTTGCTCAGATTTGAAGAAAGCGGAAAAAGCGAACAAGTCGAAAATATCGTCGAAAACGCTCACGGCGCGTATTTGCAAATTCGCCGATTTCTTTATCTAAATCCGAAAAACGGCGTTCGCATCGGTGTTAATTCGATTCACAGCAATCATTTACGACACGTTCAAACAAACGCCGAATTGATTGTCAGCATCGAACTTTGCAAAAATCTCGATAATCAAACCGGAGTTTTCTATCACCGTTTTGAAGGTCCGAAAGCAGACGTTTTGCATCTCGCGGCGACGATTCAGCCAATTCTCGAAAGTTTTAATTATCAATCCGCCTCGTAAAATCTTTATGATGGAACCGGCAATTTTGAAAGAAATAAAAAATCCCGATTCACCGTTTCACATCGGCGGAATCGGAAATTTTATGCAGCCTTTGTGCGAAAAGTTTGGGGAAGATGAAATGGATATTCTCGGTTGGATTCCGAGCCGCCAATGGAAACCGAACGAAAAATTTTGTGCCGTTTGTGCCGGATTTTACGAAAAAGGTTTAGCGTGGAAATATCCTTCGGCGCGTGATTAATAGCCAATATAAAGGGGAAAACAATAAAATGGACGGCAAACAATACGTTTTCAAATTTGAATGTTCGGAAGATTGGGAAAATTTGACCGAAACGAAATCTGAAAATATTCGGCATTGTCAGCGATGTGATAAAAATGTTCATCACGTCCAAAATCACGGCGAATTTATCCGCCACGCGCAAAAAGGAAATTGCGTTTATTTTCAGCCAATCAGAACGGCAGGAATTCCTTTGCAGACGGAAAAAATAATCGAATCGCAAACTGTCGTAAAGCCGAAATTTACAAAACGAATATGGCAATTCGGCGTTTTATTTTTTGCCGCACTTCCGATAATTTCGTTTTTGCCTTTATTTATCGAGCGCACAATGATTCGCAGTCAAGTGATGGGAAACGGCGGCGATGTTATTCATTACGATTGGAAAATCCGCACGCTTTACGGTTTTTTATCGAATTACAAATATTTTCGACCCGAAGAATATTTTTCTTTCTTACTCGCCGTAAATTTAATTTTAGCTTGCATTTACGCTTTGATTGTCGCGCTCGTGATCGTTTTATTAGTCGCAATTATCAAGAATCAAAAAGGTAAAACAAAAAATGAATAACATAAAAAAAACTCGCCCCGAACGCCCCGACAAACCGATTTTCTTTGTAATGTTGGGCGCGTTTTTTGTTTTTTTCAGCCTTCCGGCGTTTTATTGGACAAGTTATAATTACGGCGAATACAACCAAACTACCGAATTTGTTCGGGAATTGCGCGAAAAACCGACGGAAAATCTCACGCCGAACGACAAAAAAGAACTTGAAAATCGCATCTCGATCAATAGTTCGAGAATTGACCGTTTCAAACTCGAAATGCTTTTATCGGGCGCGGGTGGTTTGATTTTGTTTGGCATCGCGTTAATTTTTTTCAAAAAGTCTTTTAATGCAAGCAAACATAAAAACTTTTACGAAAAAGTTGATTTGCGTTCGATTCCAATGCCGTTTGCGCCGATCAAAGTTGAAAATAAAAACATTTATGGAGTTTTGTTTTGGCTGATTTTAATATTTTTCGGCGGAATATTTTTGCTGACCACTTTTCAAAGTTTTACGAATCCTTTTATCACGACAAGAAACGCAATTATTCGCACTTCTTTGCTCGGCGTTCCGTTGATTTTATTTATCTCGGTTTTTCTGTTTTTGATGTTTCGCGCAAAGAAAAATGTCGTGAAAATGATAGACAATTCGGGCATCACACGCGGCGATGGCAAACATTTTTCGTGGCAAAATTTTTGCGGTGTCGTGCAGCAAATCGCGTTCAATCAGCGCACACAAAGAAAATACGTCTGGCGCGTCGAACTCGCTTTTGCCGACGGCGAAACGGCTTGGATTATCCCGAACCGCGTCAAAAATTACGATGAAGTTTTTGATTACGTCACGCAATTACCGAACGCTACGCTGAAATCGCAATAAATACTAGAATCAAAACGATTTAAGTGATAAACTCAGCATATTTTCTTTCCCAAATAAAATTATGAAATACGAAGTAGTTAAAAATTATTATAACAGCGAATTTTTTGAAAGTTCTTCCGATGAAACTTTAGATGTCGTGTCGCCGATTGACGGAAATTTGCTTTCAAAAGTCCCGATGTCAACGGCTGACGAATTAAATGCGGCGGTTGCGTCAGCGAAAAATGCGTTTGAGTCGTGGAGCAAAACGCCGATCAAAGAGCGTGTTCAAGTCTTTTTTAGATACCGGCATTTGCTTGAAAAAAACTTTGAAGAATTAACAAATTTAGTTTCCGAAGAAAACGGCAAAACATACGACGAAGCAAAAGCCGAAGTCGAGAAAAGTATTGAATTGACAGAGTTTGCGTGTTCGATGCCGCAGCTTGTTTCGGGCGAGATTTTGGAAGTTTCAAAAGGTGTCGAATGCCGCACGGAACATTTTCCGCTCGGCGTGGTCGCGTCAATCGTGCCGTTTAATTTTCCGCTGATGGTGCCGAATTGGACGATGCCGAACGCGCTTGTTTTGGGCAATACGATGATTATGAAACCTTCGGAATTAGTTCCGCTTTCGTGTTTGCGAATGGCGGAATTGTTGAAAGAAGCAGGACTTCCCGACGGCGTTTTTAACATCATCAACGGCGGACGCGAAATCGTCGAAGCGATCTGCGCTCATCCCGATATTGAAGCCGTCAGTTTTGTTGGTTCGACCAAAGTTGCGAAACTTGTCTATCAACAATCTACACACAACTTAAAACGCTGTATCGCGCTCGGCGGTGCGAAAAATCATCTGTTCGTTTTGCCCGATGCGAATCCTTCAATGACGGCGACGAACGTAACCGCTTCGATGTCGGGCTGTGCCGGTCAAAGATGTATGGCGGCTTCGGCGATGATTGCCGTTGGCGACGTAAATCCAATCATTGCACAAATTTGCGACGAAGCCCGCAAAGTAATTCCGGGCAAAAACCTCGGCGCGGTTATTTCAAAAGCGGCGAAAGAACGTATCGAAAATTATATTTCGGAAGCCGAACAAAATGGCGCGAAAATCCTCGTTGACGGACGCGGTGCAACCGTTGAGGGTAAAGAAAACGGAACGTATGTCGGACCGACCGTGATTGATTTTGTAACGCCCGAAATGTCAGTTGCCCGCGAAGAAATTTTCGGTCCCGTAATTTCGATTATGCGAACCGAAAATCTCGACGAAGCCTTAAAAATCGAAAACGCCAATCCATATGGCAACGCAGCTTCGGTTTTCACACAATCAGGCGGCGCGGCGCGTTATGTGATGGAACACGCTTCGGCAGGAATGATCGGCGTGAACATCGGCGTTCCCGTCCCGCGTGAACCGTTTTCCTTCGGCGGCTGGAACGATTCACGCTTCGGCGCAAACGACATCACGGGCAAAAGCTCAATTGAATTTTGGACAAAACTCAAAAAAACAACGACCAAATGGAACGCGGAAGCAGGCGTAAATTGGATGTCTTAAGAAGAAATTTAGCCGCAGATTTACGCAGATAAACGAAGATTTTATGAATTTCACACAACTTGCAGAAAAAGTTTTAAGAGAAACTAAACAGCCAATGATTCCTAATGAAATTTGGGAAAAAGCAGTTGAGTTAGGTTGGGATAAATTAGTCTCAACTACTGGAAAAACTCCATGGAGATCACTTGGTGCAAGGCTTTATGTTGACGTTCGAGACAATCCAAACAGTATTTTTGAATCAATTGGTAAAAGTCCTGTGAGGTTTGGAGTAAGAAATATAACTGCAAAGCAACCTCTCCAAAATCAAATTATACAAACTCCTGTTGTCAAAAACATAAAATTTACTGAAAGAGATTTGCATCCGTTATTGGTTAAGTTTGCCGACACTTTTTACCATTTTCGTGGAGCAAAATTAAAAACTATTTTTCACGAAAATTCAGCAAAACAGAAAAAAGGTTATAACAAATGGATTCACCCGGATTTAGTTGGCGTTTATTTTTCTTTTAATGACAAAATTCGTGAATATGAAAAAGTAATTATTGAATTTCAAAATGATTTCTCTATTTCTGCAACCAAAATTTTTTCATTTGAACTGAAAGTAAAAATCAATATGGCAAATCTGCGTGAGTATTATTTTCAAGCGGTTTCAAATTCAAGTTGGGCAAATGAAGGATATTTGGTCGCTTTGAAGTTGGACGACGAAGTTATCGAAGAAGTTAGGCGTTTAGCAAATTCTTTTGGGATTGGGTTGATAAAACTTGATTCTGAAAATATAGAGGAAGGACAAATTATAGTTCCTGCCCAATATAGAAAACAGGTTGATATTGACACAATGGATAGATTAGCCAGCGAAAATAAAGATTTCGCTAATTTTCTGAAAAACATTATTGACGATAATAAAATTAAGAAAGTTAAAAGTAGTTATGACAAAGTTTTAGACGATAACGAAATTCTTAAGTATTTACTAAATAAAGGCATTAAAGATTCAAATTAATCTGCGTTTATCCGCGAAGTCTGCGGCAAAAAATTATGAAACAAAAACTCAAAATCATCACATTTTTTACTTTCGCGTTTTTCGCTTGTGTGTTTTTTGTGCCGAAAGGTCAGACGCAGACGAAGGTTGAAACTGCCGGACAAAAATTTAAAAGCATCAAGGTTTTAAACGATATGCCTGCCGATCAGATGGGTAAGGTGATGAATCAAATGTCGGCATCGCTCGGTGTTGATTGTAAATTTTGCCACGCTTCCAATGACGGCGATTATGAAAAGGAAGGTTTTGAGCATAAAGATATTGCGCGAAATATGCTCAAGATGACTTTTGAACTCAACAAAAATTATTTTGAAGGTCGTCCCGAAATTAATTGCAATACTTGTCATCAGGGCAAATCGCATCCGCAACCTTCATTTCCTTTGAAACCGATTGTTCAAGAAGAACGTCCGAAACAATCCGATAAAAAACCGACAGTTGACGAGATTTTGGCGAAATATGAAACTGCACTTGGCGGAAAGGCGAATTTGGAGAAAATAACTTCACGGCAAATCAAGGCGCAACGCATTGAGCCGGACGGAAAGACGTTTGAGGACGAGGAAATTTTGCAAAAAGGTGCTAAGATGTCTGTTCAGACAATTTATCCGTCAAAGCAATACGGCGATTATGTAGTTAAAGAAATCTTTGACGGTGTGATGGCTTGGAAAGTTGGCAACAAAGACAACATTGAGTTGAAAACCGATGAAACCGAGCAAATAAAGCGTGAAGCCCAGATTTTTGCGAATCCGAATCTGAAACCCATTTATCAAAGAGTGGATTTTCGTTCGGTTGATAAAATTGACGGACGCGAGGTTTATTTAGTTGTCGGTTCGATTTCCGAAACTCAGCGCGAACGGCTTTATTTTGACGTTGCAACAGGTTTGCTCGTGCGTCGTGCGGCTTCGACTCCGACGATTTTGGGCAATTTTGTTTATCAGGTTGATTACCTCGATTACAAAGATTTCGGCGGCGTGAAATTGCCGACTACAATAAATTTTGCAGTGCCGAATATTCGTTGGACACGCAAGGTTTTAGAAGTCAAAAATAATGTTACGATTGATGATGCAAAATTTGTGAAATAATTTTTTAAGGGAAAAACTATGTCAAGAATAATCAAATGCGGCTTGATTCAAGCACACAATGTCGGCGATGTGAATGCGCCGATTGAGGAAATTAAACGGGCGAACAATGAACATCAGATGAAAATGGTCGAAGATGCGGCGCGGCAAGGAGTGCAGATGCTTTGTTTTCAGGAGATTTTCAACACGCCGTATTTTTGTGCCGAACAGCAAACTCGTTGGTATGAAGCGGTTGAAAAAGTTCCCGACGGCGCGACTGTGCAAATGATGCAATCGGTAGCGAAAGAATACGGAATGGTTTTGATTGTGCCGATTTACGAAGAAGAAATTTCCGGCGTTTATTACAACACTGCCGCCGTGATTGATGCCGACGGAAAATATCTCGGCAAATATCGCAAGACGCATATTCCGCACGTTGCGCCCGGCTTTTGGGAGAAATTTTATTTTCGTCCGGGAAATTTGGGTTATCCGTGTTTCGATACGGCGTTTGCGCGAATCGGCGTTTATATCTGCTACGACCGGCATTTTCCCGAAGGCGCGAGATGTTTAGGTTTGAACGGCGCGGAAATTATTTTTAATCCGTCGGCGACTGTTGCGGGACTTTCAGAATATCTTTGGAAATTGGAACAACCCGCACACGCTGTTGCGAACGGATATTTCGTTGGCGCAATCAACCGCGTCGGCACAGAAGCACCTTGGAACATCGGCGAATTCTACGGTCAAAGCTATTTCTGCGACCCGCGCGGACAAATGCTCGCCGTCGGCACGCGCGATCAGGATGAATTGATCGTCGCCGATCTGGATATGGACAAAATCAAGGAAGTCCGCAATACGTGGCAGTTTTTCCGCGATAGACGACCTGATGCTTACGGCGCGATTGTGGCGGATTAGGAAAATCTTTGCCGTTTTTATGAAATTGAATGATAGATTGTCTTTTTTGCCTGATATTGAAGCGTTGAGAAAACTCTCTCAATCTCTGGCTATGCTTGACGCAATTTTGTCGCCTGAGTGGGAATACAGATTTTTTTCTTTCAATTCAAAATGGAGCGACGGAGAAATGATGGCATCAATGCGCGACGGTTGCGGAAACGATTATTTTATTCTGTTTAATTCCGCAGGTGCGATTATCAAAGGTTTTGACCACGAATCTGTAATGAGTCCGTATGCTAATGAACCGAAAAAGGTTTGGAAAGGTGTTTTCAACAATGTTCCGTCGGAGTTTGAAGAGTTTCTTTCCGAACCTGCTTTTAATATTGAAGATACGACTTTCTGCGTGTGGAGAAAATATACAGATACTTCGTGGCAAATAGGAGAGGTTGATTATCCGAGCAACGAAAATCCCGATGGTTTAGAAGAATTACTATTTGCACTTGACGGCAATCCTGAAACCTATAAAAGTTTTGCTTACGAATATTATGAGATGGAAATTCCGATTTCTTCGATTAAAAGTATTTACCAACATAAACTTTTGACAGCAGAATTGGTCAAAACTTTGAATGAAAATATTTCTGTTGGGGCGTTGCGTAAGGACATTGAAGAAATTGGCTATGCCAAATAAATAAAATGCAGGAACGTCAAAAATATTCTTCGGGCGCGAGGTGGGAAAAAATCGTCGGATATTCGCGGGCGGTGTGCGTCGGAACGCGGATTTACGTTACGGGAACAACGGCGACGGATGAAAATTCAAATATTGTCGGAGTCGGCGATGCTTACGCGCAGACGGTGCAGACGATAAAAAATATCGAAAAGGCTTTACAGGCTTTAGGCGCAAATCTTGAAAATGTTGTGCGGACGCGGATGTTTGTAACCGACATTTCGCGTTGGGAAGAATTTGGTAGAGCGCATGGCGAATTTTTTGGTGAGATTTTGCCCGCGACAACGATGGTTGAGGTTTCAAAATTGATTGACCCGCAGATGTTAATCGAAATCGAAGCCGATGCGGAATTTTGAAAACAGTTTTGAGTGAAAATCCTAAAATCATTGTCATTGCGGGATGCAACGGCGCGGGAAAATCTACGATTGCGCCGCATCTTTTGCGTGATGCTTTTGGGTTAAAGGATTTTGTCAATGCTGACATTATCGCACAAGGTTTGTCGGCTTTTTCGCCCGAATCAGTTTCGTTTGAAGCGGGCAGATTGATGTTGAAACGTCTGCGGGATTTGGCAAAAAAACGCAAATCTTTTTCGTTTGAAACGACTTTGGCAACTCGTTTTTATGCAAATTGGTTGGCTGAATTAAAAACGAAAGGTTTTGAATTTCATCTCGTATTTCTTTGGCTTGAAACTCCTGAACTCGCCCTTGATCGAGTGCAAATTCGAGTCAAACAAGGCGGACATAATATTCCCGAAGACGTGGTTTATCGCCGATATTTTAAGGGTGTGCGAAATTTTTTCGCGCTTTGCAAACCACTTGCCAATAGTTGGACGATTTACGATAACAGCAACTTTGGGAATCCGAAAATTATTGCCGAAGGAAACCGAAATGGTGATAAAATATTTAATCAAAAGATTTGGGAGAAATTATGCAAACTAGTGGAATAAAAATTGATTTAAATTCAAAACATCTGCTTTTTGATGAAAGTGAAAAGATTGAAAAAGTAATCAAATTCGCTGTCAAACAAGCCGTTGTCAAAATTGAGAAAAAACCGAAAGTATCGAAAAAATTAACCAAATAAAATTATGCCTGAAATCGAACTCAAACAAATCGAACAAAACTTTGCGGAAATTCATCCGTTGATGTCGCAATCGGAAGCGTTGCAAGAGGCGAATCGGTGTCTTTATTGCTTTGACGCGCCTTGCACGCGGGCTTGTCCGACGCATATTGACGTTCCGGCTTTTATCAAAAAAATTGCTTCGGGCAATCTTGTCGGTTCGGCGAAGGTGATTTTTGATGCGAATCCGATTGGTTCGTCGTGCGCGAAAGTTTGTCCCGTTGAAGTTTTGTGCGAAGGCGCGTGTGTCGAAAAAACTCTCGTCAAAAAGCCGATTGAAATTGGTCGTCTGCAAAGATACGCGACCGAACACGCACTTTTGACGGACAAAAATTTGTTTGAAAAAGGCGCGTCGAACGGCAAATCTGTCGGAATTATCGGTTCGGGTCCGGCAGGTTTGAGCGCGGCAACTTATTTAACGCGTTTGGGTTACGACGTTACCGTGTATGAGAAACGCGAGTTTGCGGGCGGACTCGATACTTACGGAATGGCGGAATACAAAATGACGCGCGGCGATTCTTTAGCGGAAGTTCGCCAAGTCGAAAAACTCGGCGTGAAGTTTGAATTAAACACGGAAATCGCTGTTATGAAAAATCCGCCCGCGCTCGGCGGTGAGCAAGCGGCACAGCTCGTAAAAATCGAAGACGGTGCAGACATTTTGGGCAAACACGACGCGGTTTTTCTCGCCGTCGGGCTTGGCAAAACCAACAAATTAAACATCGCGGGCGAAAATTTGGACGGCGTGATTGACGCTTTGCATTTTATCGAACAGGTCAAAACGCGCGATTGGCAAAGTGTTAATTTAGGCAAATCGGTCGCCGTCATCGGCGCGGGAAACACGGCGATTGATGCCGTTACACAAGCGAAAAGATTGGGCGCGGAACGGGCGATTTTGGTTTATCGGCGCACCGAAAAAGACGCGCCGGCTTACGATTACGAACTCGAATTGGCAAAAGCCGACGCGATAGAATTTGCTTGGGAAAGCACGCCGATTGAAATCTTGGGCAACGGCAAAGTTTCCGCTCTGAAATGCCGAAAAGCAGACGGAAGCGAATTTGAAATCGCTTGCGATATGGTCATTCTCGCTATCGGACAAATGAAACAAGCCGGATTTTTCCAAAGCATCGGCATCGAAACCGACGAAAAAGGTCGCGTTGTCGTGAGCGAAAATATGCAAACCTCAAACCCGAAAATCTTCGCCGGCGGCGATTGCGTCAACGGCGGTGCGGAAGCCGTTGATGCCGCGCAAATGGGCAAAAAAGCGGCGATTGGAATTCACGAAAGTCTGTTCGGCGAAAAAGTAAATTTTGCGGGAGCAAAGGTTAAAGAAATCGAAAAAACTGCCGCGCATTAAGCAACAGGCAGAAACCCGCGCGTCAGCAAGGGTGTTTATTTGCAAACTTAAAAATCAATCTGCCGCCGAAAAACGAGAGCATTTTCGGTCGGATTTTGGTAATAATTTTTTCTCTCGAATTGAAATTCAAAGCCGTTTTTTTGATAAAAAGCAATGGCTTTAGCGTTTGATTCGCGGACTTCGAGCCAGATTTCTTTGATATTTTTTTGTTCAAGTTCGCAAACGATTTCGTCAAAAACTATTTGCCCGAAGCCTTGCTTTTGAAATGGTTCAAGGATGGCGATATTGAGAATTTCCGACGAGTCAAACAAATCATTTGAACTGCCGAACAAAAGCCTGAGAAGCGCAAACCCGACGATTTTCCCGTCTGCATTTTGTGCGATTTTGAAAACCGAATCGGTTCTTTCGAGTTCGTTCAAATAATCGTTTTTCGACCAAATGCTCAAACCCGTTTCGGCTTGAATTTGTAAAATCTCGTCGGTGTATTTTGCATCGAAATCAATGATTGCGACATTTTGAGTTTGACCTGAAATTTTAGCCGAAGAATTTTTCATAAAACGGTCGGATTAACATCCATTATATTGCAGATTTAAAGTTGGTGATATTTGAATTGCAACAAAGTATCTTGATTTGTATAGATATGTCGGTATAATTGAAAATGGAATTTGAATGGGACAAGGAAAAAGCGAAAGCGAATTTCAAAAAACACGGCGTAAGTTTTGAAGAAGCGGCTCTTGCCTTTTATGACGAAAATGCCGTAGAGCTTTTCGATGAACTGAATTCTGATTCGGAAATTCGCTTTCAAATTATCGGCATTTCAAACACAAGGCTTTTGTTTGTTTCATACACGGAAAGAAAAGAAAAAATTCGCATCATTTCCGCGAGAAACGCAAACGCCAAGCATATTAAGATTTACAATGAGCAAAACAGCTAAAAATTTAACTTTTACCGTAACCGAAGAAGACTACCACGCAGAATTGACACAAGGTTTAACTAAAGACGAGATAATGAAGCCTGGCACATACAAAGTTCGCCGTTCGCCTTGGGCGGAAAAGCTCAAAAAAGCCAAGCGCGTCAAAGTTTCGATTTATCTGGAAGACGACATTTTGCAATACTTCCGCAAACGAGCCGAAGAGCCGAACGCCGCGCCGTATCAAACACAAATCAACAACGAACTGCGCCGTATTATGGAAAACGATTCGCGCGAAGTTCATAGCATTGAAAGCGATATTTTGAACAACGAGGAATTTTTGCGGGCTTTGAAAGAAAAACTGGAAATGGTTTAGATGAAATGATGAACGATTACGAATACTTAATAAAACAACTTGATTTGTTAATTGGTTTTTTAGATGTTTCAAAACGAGAGGTGTTCGACCAAATTCAGAATCATGATTCATTTAACATTGGAGTTACGGTTGGTTCCCTTTATGAAAATAGTTACGAAAACTATTCAACACATATTTGTAATGGAACAGTTCTGTTATGAGCTTCTCATTTTGAAGATTTTTTAGGTAAATGTATCAAACAAATATTGATATACAATCCAAGTCTAAATAAACATAAGATTGACTATTGTGCATTTAACGACAATAACCATAACTTAGTTAATTTTCTTGCAGAATCTCAAATAAGGAAAATGAAAGTTTCAGAAATGTTGAGTTTTGCAAAGAAAAATGTGCCAACTATCACTGAACAAATGCACAGAAATATGGATAACTTGAGAATTTTGAGAAATTGCTTAATTCATAATAACGGCGTTGCTGATGAGAGCTTAGGCTTTATGAATTTGCAAAAAGGACAGAATATCATTTTGAGTTCAGGGCAATTAAATGGTTATGGACTAGCGATTCGAGAATATGTTAGGACTCTTTGGGATCATATCGAAAAATTGTAAAAAACTATGGCAGATTTAAGTGTAAATTTCGCGGGCATCAAATCGCCGAATCTCGACAAATAAAAGGAGTTAGAGCAATGGGTTACAGCAAATTCAAAAAACTTCAGAGTGTGGTTGAAAAATTCAATTTAGACGCAATCTCAGTTCGTTTATTTGATGAAATTGAAAAGATTGAACCGAGTGAATGGTTGAATGAAGCCTTACGGCGTGGCGAAGTTGCTTTGCACACTAACGAAAAAGCAAAGGCGGAACGCATCATTTCTCCGATTCTATTAGAAGTATTTGAATCTTATAAAGATAAAATCAGCTTTTATTCGGGCGAGCAAATTAATGTTAATCCAAAAGATAATCTTTCAGGTGAGTGCGATTTCTTTTTTGCCCTACATCCGCCAAAACCGTTTATTGATGCTCCAATTATCTCACTCACGGAAGCCAAAGATGAAGATATGGAATGGGGAATTGCCCAATGTGCCGCCCAAATGCTTGGAGCTAAACTCTATAACGAAGGTCGAAATAAAAACGTGCCTTTTATTTACGGCTGTTCGACCGACGGTTTTTCTTGGCAATTTCTAAAACTTGAAAATGATATTTACGATGTTGATAACAAAATCTATACCGATTTACGAGAGATTTTGGGCGTTTGGCATCACATTATCAATCTCTATTTATAAAAACTATGGCAGATTTAAGTGTAAATTTCGCAGGAATTAAATCGCCGAATCCGTTTTGGCTGGCTCTGAGACTGAAAAAGTTTGGCACGAGTTGATAAAGGTAATAAAATAAATCATTATGACCACAAAAACTATTGACGAATCGCCCGTTTGGAAACAATTTGAAACCGAAGCCAAAAAGCGTCGGCGCAATCCGGTCAGGCTCGCCCTTGATTTGCTCAAGGAGCAGATAGAGATTTGGGAAGATGAAGCATTAGACCGCGAAATCAGCCGTGAGGCGCAAAAAAGCGGCTATACGGAAGATGATGCCGTTGAATTGGTAAGACAATATCGGCGAGAGAAAAAAGAGCGTGCCAACCCGTAAAGAACGAATCGCGGTTGTTTTTGATACAAATATTGTCATCGGAAATTATTTGGGCAAAAATCCGAAGTCGGCAATTAGAAAAATTTTTGCTTTATGGCGGGTTCAGAGAAGACTGCAACTGATTGTCAGCAACGAAACGGTTGCCGAATATCTGGAAATTTTAGAGCGTTTGAATGTTCCGCCGAAAAGAATCAATACGTTTTCAGAGCGAATCGAAAAACGACTGACGGTTACAAAAGTTTCGCTCGGCAAAATTCCCACCGAAAGCCGCGATGTGGACGACAATTTGATTTTGGCGACCGCGCTCGTCGGCAAAGCGGATTTTTTGATAACCAACGACAAAGACCTTTTGGACATTTCCGCAAGCGACAAAAAGAAATTCAAGTTTCGGATTGTTTCGCCGATTGAGTTTTTGAAGGCGATTGGTGAATGAAAAGAGATGAAATCGTCAACTATTCTTTACAAAAAACATTACGAGATTTTCGCCGACTATCATCAATTTTATTTGATGGATGCAGAAGAAAATCCATTTATGCCGGAAGATTGGAATGACGAAGATGTTCAGCGAAGAATTAAGGCTGAAAAACATATTGTCGTTATTCAACCCGAAAGAAATATGATTGTTTCGGTTGATTTGGAAATTGTGAGTTCTGCGCCAAAAGAAAATTTTGAAAATTGGGATCATATCGCGGAAGCGAGTTTAGATTTGCCGTCTGGAAAACTTCAAATAGAAGAATGTTGCGGTGAAACAAAAGACATTTTGAAGTTATTTTCAGGTTCATACCGAATCAGAGCGTTTTTTGGAAATCTAAATACGCTGAGTTTTGACGGACTCGAAGGCGATGACCATTACAAAATAGTTATGTGGCAAGCACCGTTTGAAGATGTTAAAGTCCTGAAACAATATAAAGATGGTTAAGATTTTGAATAATTTTTACGAGTAAAACTATGGCAGATTTAAGTGTAAATTTCGCGGGAATTAAATCGCCGAATCCGTTTTGGCTGGCATCTGCGCCGCCGACGAATATGGGTTCGATGATTGAGCGGGCGTTTGACGCTGGTTGGGGCGGTGCGGTTTGGAAGACTTTGGGCGAGCCGATTACGAATGTTTCGTCGCGGCTGGCTTCGATTGACCAAGGTGCGCTCAAGATGATTGGTTTGAATAATATCGAACTGATTACGGATAGACCTTTGGAGGTGAATCTGAAAGAGGTTTATGAGTGTAAGAAAAAATATCCGAATAATGCGGTGATTGTTTCTTTGATGGTCGAATCGAAGCGCGAGGCGTGGCACGAGATTGTGAAGCGTTCGCAAGACACGGGTTGCGACGGGTTTGAACTAAATTTCGGCTGTCCGCACGGAATGTCTGAGCGCGGAATGGGGTCGGCGATGGGACAAGTTCCCGAATATACTTGTATGGTTACGGAATGGGTGAAGGAAGTTTCGGAATTGCCCGTCATCGTTAAATTAACGCCGAATGTCGCGCACATTGTTCCGCCGGGACGTGCGGCGCAGAAAGGCGGCGCGGACGCGGTTTCGTTGATAAATACGATAAATTCCGTGATGGGCGTGGACATTGACACGATGATTCCGTATCCGAATGTCAACGGAATGGCGGCGCACGGCGGTTATTGCGGAACTGCGGTGAAACCGATTGCGCTGAATATGGTTTCGGAGCTTGCGCGTGATGCGGAATTCAACATTCCGATTTCGGGCATCGGCGGCATCAATACTTGGCGCGATGCGGTTGAATTTATGCTTCTCGGCGCGGGAAATGTGCAAGTTTGCACTGCCGTAATGCACTACGGCTATCGAATCGTTGAAGATATGATTGACGGTTTGAACAATTATCTCGACGAAAAAGGTTTTGCGTCGGTTAATGATATTGTCGGTTTAAGCACGAATCGCGTTACCGATTGGGGACATCTCGATTTAAATTACAAAGTCGTGGCGCGTGTCAATAACGAGCATTGTATCAAATGCAATCTCTGTTACGTCGCCTGCGAAGACGGAGCGCATCAATGTTTTCATTTCGACGAAAACAAATATCCATACGTTGATGAGGCAGAATGCGTCGGTTGTAATCTTTGCGCTCTGGTTTGTCCGAGTCCGGGCGCGATTTCGATGGTTAGATTGGACGACGGAAGTAATCCGCAAAGTTGGAAACAGAGAACAAATACATAGCCGTTCCTTCTTTGTCTGTTAAATGAAGCCATTTAGCCGAAAAATAAAACCGATTATTCAAAGAATGAACACGATTATCCGCCGAATGAAGTGCTTCATTCGGCGGATGATTTTGATTATTTATTGTCTAAACCTCAGCAGTTGTCGGTATTTGACGAACATTTGCGGTTTGGAGGGCTTTTTTCTCGGATTTAGTAAGTTTTTAACCACGAATTAACACGAAAATCCGCAAAATCAGCACAAAATAAGGCAAATTTCGTGTTGATTCGGCTGATTTTGTGGATTAATTTAATAATTCACCTTACGCAGTTTTGGAATTTTAGCTTAGTTCACGAAAATTTCTGCGAATTTGTTAATCGAAAATATTTGCTTGCGATGCGTATTTTATTCTTTTTCCTGTTTCTTCTGTAAAATCTCGCCATTATTTGCGCGTTGTCGGGCGAAAAATGTCCTAAATCTTGCGAAAGTTCGTCAAATACTGATGTTTATTGAGGTATTTTCAATGTTCGGCAGTAAATTAACGCTGTAAGTTGGTGAACTAACGGTGATAGTTCACCGACTTACAGCAATAGTTCACCAACTTACGGCGATAGTTCACCAACTTACAGCGATAGTTCGTCAACTTACAGCGATAGTTCATTAACTTACAGCGTTAGTTGGTGAGCTTACAGCGTTAGTTGGTGAACTTACGGCGATAGTTCATTAATTTACGGCGATAGTTCCGAAACTTACAGCGAAAGTTGATGAACTCACGGCGTTAGTTGGTGAATTTACGGCGTTAGTTGGTGAACTTAAGGCGACAGTTTGCCAACTTACAGCGATAGTTCAGCAACTTTTGACGATAGTTGGAAAAGTTTTGCCGATAATTCATCAACTTTTTCCGATAGGTTCACAGTTTTTGCTGATATTTGGATATTTTTTGCCGATAGTTCGCCGCTTTTTGTCGTTGGAAGCGATAAATCGAAAATTTGCGCTTCGCGTAACGTGAATTATTGAGTTTTCTTTTCATTTTATTCCCATTCAATCGTCGAAGGCGGTTTTGATGAAATGTCATAAACGACGCGATTGATGCCGCGAATTTCGGAAGTAATTCTTGACGAAACTTTTTGGAGAAACTCGAACGGCAGACGCGACCAATCGGCGGTCATTCCGTCGGTTGATGAAACGGCGCGGAGCGCGACGGTTTTTTCGTAGGTGCGAAAATCGCCCTGCACACCGACCGATTGAATCGGCAGAAGCACAGCGAAGGCTTGCCAAACGTCGTTGTAGATTCCAAAATTGCGGAGTTCTTCGATATAGATTTTGTCGGCTTTTTGTAGAAGTTCAACTTTTTCGGGCGTAATGTCGCCCAAGATTCTAACGCCCAAGCCCGGACCGGGAAACGGATGGCGTTGCAGAATTTCGTTAGGAATTTTCAAATCTTTGCCGATTAAACGCACTTCGTCTTTGAACAGTTCACGAAGCGGTTCAATCAATTTCAGATTCATTTTTTCGGGCAAACCGCCGACGTTGTGATGCGATTTGATTGTTACGGACGTGCCGCGAAGCGAAACGGATTCGATAACGTCGGGATAAAGTGTGCCTTGAACTAAAAATTTCGCGCCGCCGATTTTTTTGGCTTCTGCGTCGAAAACGTCAATAAATTTTGCGCCGATTGCTTTGCGTTTCAATTCGGGGTCAACAACATTTTTCAAAACTTTGTAAAATTCCGCCGAAGCATCAACACCGATGACGTTTAAGTGAAGTTTTTCCTTGTAAAGTTTTAAAGTTTCTTCAAATTCACCGGCGCGAAGCAAACCATTATTGACGAAAATGCACGTCTGACGTTCGCCAATCGCTTCGTGAACCAAAACTGCCGCGACAGTTGAATCAACGCCGCCGCTCAAACCACAGATGACATTATCGTTTTCGCCGACGATCCCACGGATTTTTTCGATTTCTTCCGCAATAAATTGTTTCGATGTCCAATCGCCTTTGCACAAACAAATATTAAACAAAAAATTGCGTAAAACGTCTTTTCCCAAAGGCGTGTGCGAAACTTCGGGGTGAAATTGGACGGCATAAATCTTTCGTTCGTCGTTTTCAATCGCGGTTACGACATCGCCTGTCGTCGCGGTTTGGTGAAAGCCTTCGGGAAGCGCAGTAACGTGGTCGCCGTGGCTCATCCAAACATCGAGTTCAAACGGCAATTCGTCAAAAAGCCGCGTGTTTCCGCTCAAAACTTTCATCTTCGCGTGTCCGTATTCGCGCACGTCCGACGGCGAAACCTTGCCGTTCAAATCTTTTGCAAGCAGTTGCATTCCGTAACAGATTCCCAAAATCGGTGCATTGATTCGTTCGTAAAAATCGCTTGAAACTTGCGGCGCATCTTCTTCATAAACCGAATTCGGTCCGCCCGAAAGAATCACGCCTTTCGGATTGCGTGCGAGAATCTTCTCAAGCGGATAAAAATACGGCACAATCTCGCAATAAACGCCCTGTTCGCGCACGCGCCGTGCGATTAGCTGTGTGTATTGCGAGCCGAAATCGAGAATTAAAATTAGTTCGTGTTGCAAAGTTAAATTTCTCCGAATTTGTATAAAGAAAAGATTATACTTTGACATTGAAAGTTATGAAAATTAAGTAAAGACAAAATTTCATTCGTCAAAAGCTAAACTCTCTGCTATATTCATTTTCAAAAGTTTCAATGGAAAATCTCTAATGACAGAATCAACAAACACAGACGAAATTTCAAAAGCCAAAATTTGGCAAGTTATCGGTGCATCGAGCGCGGGAACGGTTATCGAATGGTATGATTTTTATATTTTCGGGAGTCTTGCCGCGACGATTTCGCCGCTTTTTTATCCGAAAGGCAACGACACACTCGCGCTTGTGGCGTATCTTTCGACGTTTGCCGTCGGGTTTATCGTGCGTCCGTTCGGTGCGTTATTTTTCGGGCAAATCGGCGATAAAATCGGGCGCAAATATGCGTTTTTGATGACGCTTTTGCTGATGGGCGGCGCGACTGCGGCGATTGGTTTTTTGCCAACCTACGAAACAATCGGAATTCTTGCGCCGATTGGATTGATTGTGATTCGCGTTCTGCAAGGTCTCGCACTTGGCGGCGAATACGGCGGCGCGGCGGTTTATGTCGCCGAACACGTTCCCGATAACAAACGCGGATTTTATACGAGTTTTATTCAAATTACGGCTTCATTCGGACTGTTACTTTCGCTTGCGGTGATTTTGTTGATTCAAAGCCAAATGTCAGCGGAAGATTTTTCATCTTGGGGATGGCGCATTCCGTTTTTACTTTCGATTTTGCTGGTCGGATTTTCGCTTTTTATACGCTTAAAGATGGAAGAATCGCCGATTTTTCAGCAAATCAAATCGGCAGGAATGCACTCGGCAAAGCCTTTGGTCGAAGCCTTTACGAATCCCGAAAACCGTCGGCGCGTGCTTATTTCGCTATTCGGCGCAACTGCCGGACAAGGCGTTGTTTGGTATACCGGACAATTTTACGCGCTGTTTTATATGCAGACGATTTTGAAAATTGATAAGCAAACATCAAGTTACATCATTGCGATTGCGATTGTTTTGGCAATTCCGCTGTTTATCTTTTTCGGCGCACTTTCGGACAAACTCGGACGCAAAAAAATTATGATGGCGGGTTGTCTTTTGGCGGTTCTGGCGTATTATCCGATTTACAAAGGAATGGTTTATTACGCCGGAAACAATGTCGCGGCGATTCAATCAACGACCGATCCGGTTACCAAAGAACCGAAACTTTCACCTGTAACTTTAGATGAAAGCGGCGCAAACGCCACGCCCGTAACAAACGCGCCGAATGCGAATGTGCCGATGCTGACTCTGCTGGTTTTTATCCAAATTATTTTCGTTACGATGGTTTATGCGCCGATTGCGGCTTATCTCGTCGAAGCGTTTCCGGCAAAGATTCGCTATACATCTCTTTCGTTGCCCTATCATATCGGCAACGGCGTTTTCGGCGGACTTCTACCGACAATCGGGCTTGTCGCTTGCGCTTACACGGGAAATATTTACGCCGGACTTTGGTATCCGATGATTATTGCTTCAATTACTTTTATTATCGGAATGAAATATTTGCCCGAAACGCATAATCATAAAATCTGGGAAGAAGTGAATGAGCCAAAGTAAAGGTTAGAAAGGATAAAAAATTGTTTGATTCGGTTTGATTAAGAGTTTATCCGACCTGATTTGCTATCAATCCGACCTGATTCGCCGTCAATCCGACTCGATTCGCCGTCAATCCGACCTGATTTGTCAGCAATCCGAGTCGGATTGCCAACAATCCGACCTGATTTGCCGACAATCCGAGTCGGATTGTGAGCAATCCGAGGTGATTTGCTGTCAATCCGAGTCGGATTGTCGGCGAATTGAGGTGATTCGACCTTGAATCGAGTAAAACCTCGATGAAAAGTTAGAGAAAGATTTCCTATCCGCCAAGCACACGAAAAGCACTAAACAAGCGATTATTCGATAGTGTCCTAATTTGTGCTGTGAAGAATCTGAAACCACAAAAATACACAAAAACACACGAAATAAGTCAATAAATTTGTGTGATTCCGTGTGTTTTTGCGGTTAAGAGATTTCAGCGACACAAATTAGGACATCACCGCGCATTACCAAAATTTAAGAATTTAACTTGACAAGAAACGGCAAAATATTTAACCTAAGAATTCGCCTTCGGGCGATTATTCCGCAGTAGCTCAATGGCAGAGCATTCGGCTGTTAACCGAAGGGTTGTAAGTTCGAGTCTTACCTGCGGAGCCAATATCAAAATCGGCAAGCCGTTAAAAATACGGTTTGCCGATTTTTTATTTTTTAAAAACCTCACAATCTATTGTCAATTAAGCCAATTTCAGCTAGAGTAGGAAAGTAAATTTTCGGAGGAACAAATGAAAAAAAGCAAAAGTGTAGTTTTAATCATCACACCTGTTTTGGGTTCTCTGCTTTTTAGTGCTTGCCGTAGCAATTCTTCGTCATATTATCAATCAAAACCTTCTTCGACCACACGCGACGTTTATCAAAGTATTGACGATTGCAAAAAAGATTGGGGCGAACAGGATTTGTGCGAACAGATGAACGATACGGACACGGATGAATACCGCAGAAACGGCGGCGTAATTGCGGGCAGAGGTTTTCGCGGTCCGAATTATTATCCGGGCGACCGTGCCGTTACATATAAAGGGAAAACCATTGCGCCGACTTCGACCAGCACTTCCTTGAAATCTTTTACGGTTACATCAAGTTCTTCGTCGAGTTCGAGAAGCAGTGTTTCAAGTCCGCGCACATCGTCTTATTCATCGTCTTCATCATCTTCGAGTCGAGGCGGTTTTGGCGGCGGTGGTTACAGCAGTTCTTCATAACGGGAATGTTTCGCAGAGAATTTAAAAAGCGTCCTGATTACGCCGAACGATTGAATGAAATCGGGTTTCAATATCACAACATTTCTTCGACCGACGGCGGTGAGTATTGGACGGAAGGTGTAGCTTACGAATTTACGCTCGAAGAAATCGAAGAAATCGAGTCGGCAACGGAAAATTTGCACGAAATTTGTTTGGAAACAGTCGGCGAAATTGTTGAATCGGGCGATTATCCGGCGAGTTTTCGATTAAATGACGAATCCAAATCACTGATTGAATATTCGTGGAAAAAAAACGAAACGCACATCTACGGCAGATTCGATTTGCTCTTTGAACCAAAAGGCGGCGCAATAAAAATGTTTGAATACAATGCCGACACGCCGACGGCTCTGCTTGAAGCGGCAGTCGCGCAATGGCATTGGCTCGAAGAAGCGGAAGATGTGCCGCACCGCGACCAATTTAACAGCATTCACGAAAAATTGATTGCGCGTTGGAGCGAAATCAAACCGCACGAAAATCCTCTGCTTTACGTTTTGGCTTCAAAAGACGGACATTACGAAGATTGGGGAAATATTGAATATATGGCTGATGCGGCAGTGCAAGCCGGTTGGGAAATTCATATCGAAGAGATTGAAAACGTCGGCTATAATGCACATCGCGTTGAATTTACGGACACGGCAGAAGCGGCGATTGAGTATGCTTTCAAACTTTATCCGTGGGAATGGATGATGCGCGAACCGTTCGGCGAATTCGTTTTGGATTGCCGCACGAAATGGTTTGAACCGGCGTGGAAAATGCTTCTGTCAAATAAAGCGATTCTGCCCGTTTTGTGGCAGAGATACCCGAATCATCCGAATTTGTTGCCCGCATTCTTTGAAAACGACAAGCCGGCGGTTGATTTCCAACACAGATTTGTTAAAAAACCGATTCTCGGCAGAGAAGGTGCAAACGTCCAACTTGCCGGAACTTTCGCCGATTCGCTCATCACGGGTTCGCATTATGCGCCGCAATATGACGCAGATGGCTACATTTACCAAGAATACACGCCTTTGCCCGCGTTTGAGGGTTGGCATCCCGTTATCGGTTCGTGGGTTATCGGCAACTTGGCGGCAGGCATTGGGATTAGAGAAGACCGAACAATTATTTCCGGCAACGGCTCGCATTTTGTGCCGCATTATTTTGTGAATTAGGAGAAGAAAAAATGAAATACATTACACTTGAGGCATTGGGAAATTTTCTTTTATATACATTTTCGAGCCTTGTTTTGCTCGGCATTTTCGGCAAAATTTATCAATGGCTCACGCCGTATCACGAAAAAGAGCAAATCAAAGCGGGCAACGTTGCACCGGCAATTGCGCTTGGCGGTGCACTTATCGGTTTTACATTGCCTCTGCTTTCGGTTTCATATCACGGCGTTAATTATGTTGATTTCTTAATTTGGGCGGGCGTTGCGGGCGTTTTACAGATTATTCTTTTCAAAGTTTTATATTGGGTAATTCCGATGCAGATTGAAGAAGACAATAAAGCGATTGCGATAATTTACGCAGTTCTCGCGTTTTGCGTCGGATTGATAAGCGCATTTTCGCTCATTCCAACCGAAATGCCGCCGGTTTAAGAAATTGACTTTTGATCCTTGAAAAATCGAAAATCAAAGAACAAAAGTCAAAGACCGAAGATTGAAGGAAGCAGTCAGCGAATTCTCTTCAAAAATACTAACCGCTTCCTTTTCACTCCGCGCTTCGCGTGTAGCGCGGAATCTTTTGTAATTTTTGCTTGAAGGAAATTGTTAATGCCGTTGGTATTCCGATTTTTTTTTGCAGAAAAACGCACGAGGCAAACGTGCAATCATTTTCACACGCCTGATTAACAGGCGCGTTTCCGATTGGGCGGAAAATATTTTAACAAACAAATTAGTTCTGCTTTGGTATAAGTTTGCAGTAAGTCTGTGAATTGGTGGCTTTACGCTTTCGGGTGTGCGCGGTCATATTCGTCAATCAATTTTTCCATCGAAACCTGCGTGTAAATCTGCGTCGTCGAAAGCCGTGCGTGTCCGAGAAGTTCTTGGATGTCGCGCAAATCTGCACCCGAATCGAGCAAGTGCGTCGCAAACGAATGTCTGAGACTGTGCGGCGAAATATCGCGGTTGATTTCGGCACAAAGTTTGATGTATTTATCAACCATTCGCCCAACGCTTCGGGTTGTAATTCGGGTGCCTTGATAATTTAAGAAAACGGCTTGGTCATCTCTTTCGGTTGGCGGACAATTATTCAAAAACGCGGCGCGGGTTTCGTTCAAATAATACATCAAGGCTTGAAGTGCGGGTTCGCCAAACGGCAAAATCCTTTGTTTTTTGCGCTTTCCGGTAACGCGCACGAGCTTTTCGCGGAAATCAATATCTTTCAAGTTCAAATTAACAAGCTCGCCGACGCGCATTCCCGTAGCATACAAAAATTCCAAAATCGCACGGTCGCGCCGTCCCAAATCAGTGTTCAAATCGGGCGTTTCGATAAAGCGCACCGCATCTTCCATCGAAAGATGCGTCGGCAATTTTCGTTCGACTCGCGGTGTGGCAACCAATTTCGCCGGATTATTTTCCTGCACGCCCTCGCGCACGAGAAACTGAAAAAACGTCCGTAAACTCGCCAATTTCCGTGCAATCGAAGTTTTCTTTTTGCTCTCGCCGTGCAATTCCGCCATCCATTCACGAATCGTCAAATGGTCAATTTCCGAAACGGGAATGTCGGAAACTTTGCCTTTCAAATACAAATAATCACGGAATTGCTCCAAATCGCTCGAATAATTTCGCAAAGTATGGACACTGACGTTGCGCTCATAGCGCAAATGTTGGAGAAATTGTTGTAAATATTCTTCTAACATATTCTCGTAAATTGTAAATCGTTAATTGTAAATAGCGAAATACGATTAACGATTTATGATTTACGATTAACGATTAACTTTCTTTGGAACATAATAACCTTTTCGTGTGCGGACGGACAAATTTTGGCGGTTTTTTATGTTGAGAGAAATTGTCCGAAATTGTCCGATAAATTCTGAATCGTCTTCGGGGTAATAACTCAAAATATATTGTTGAGAAAGCTCTGCGGAGATATTTGCAAAGGCTTTATCTAATTCATCTTCGTCAAGCGGCGAATAAACTGCGCCGCCGGTTTGTCCGGTAATTTCCTGCATTCGGCGTTCGGCGGCGAGTTGGCGTAGATTGGCGTTTCCGCCGCGTTGTCCGGTGCGTTTGTAGTTTTCAAAATCAGTGGTTTTGACGACATAAACCTGACAATTATTGATTTGCAAAGCCTTGACTGTATCTTCCAAAGACGAATCGGAAATCGTGTCGTCGCCGTCAGAAACAATTACGATAACGCGCCGACCTTGCGCTTCGCCGAGATAATTTGCGGCTTGAATAATGCCGTCAAAAAGCGCGGTTGCGCCTTCGGGTTGCGGAAAATTTTCGATTGATTGGATAATTTGCGAAACGTCTTTCGTCAAAACTTGTTCGAGCCGCGTTCCCGTTGCCACGCTGAAAAGTGAAGCTAAATCTTTATCGGGACGAAGAACACGCCGAAAAAATCGAATCGCCGCTTTTTTTTCAAATTCACGCGCAATCGTTACGCTCGACGAATTATCAAACAAAAGCGCGAGACGCACCGGCGAATCGGAGCGAAAAAGATCGCTGATTTCCGCCGGTTTATTATCAATTAAAAGCAAAAAATCTTCGAGTTTGAGATTTGTTACGGCTAATCCGCGTTCGTCCAAAACCGAAACCGGAAGCGGCACGAGCGCAGATTCGACCTTTATCAATTCACCGTCGTCATCATCTTTTTTCGGTGTCGGCTTGGGCGTTGGCGTGGTAATTTTTTCGTTATTCGTCAAAACAATTCTCGGACGCGGACTCGGCGTAGGTGTTTCGGAAGGTTTATTGCGCCCCGATTGCGCGAAAACGGAAACAATTATTCCGCTAAAACACAGAAACGCGGACAAAATAATTTTTCCCGTAAAACCTTTTTTCATTTTTTCTACTTTCAATCGAACGAATCTTAAGATGTCGGAAAACGGTCAAAAAGTTGGTTTATCTAATTCTGAATCTTCTTCCTCTTTTACAACTTTATTAACTGCAGATTTATACCTTTCAGAAATAGCTAAAATTATCAAGACAATAATTATTGGAATAATGAAAAATAATAGGCAAAGGTCAAACAATCCCATATCGCCTGCAGCAAAAAAAATCATATCCTTCTTTCCTCTAAACCAAAACCAATTTCACGCCCGCGAACAACAAAACTATCGCTAAAACGCGGCGCAATGTCAATGAATTAAAGCGTTTGCTTCCTAAGCCCGCGCCGATAATTCCGCCGATAATTGCAGCAAAAATCCATACGAAAACGCCGGAAGAAAGTTGTTTGACTTGCGCGTAATTTCCCGCGAGTCCCGAAATCGAATTGACGAGAATAAACAGCGCGGAAATCCCGGCGGCTTTTTTTGTTTCCGTCCAATTCATCAAAAGCAAAACCGGCGTTAGGAAAATTCCGCCGCCAACTCCGACCAAGCCCGAAAGAAAACCCAAAACCGCGCCAATAATCAAAGCCAACCAAACATTCGGCGCGGCGGGCGCGTTTTCGTTTTTAAGATTTATCGCCAAACGAATCGCCGCCAAAACCAAAACTACGCCAAGAACGATTTTGTAAATATTCGTCGGAAGCTGAATCATTCCGCCCAAGAAAGCAAACGGCACGGAAGTTATCGCAAACGGCGCGAAGATTTTCCAATCAAAATGTTTTTCGCGCCAAAATTGCAGAAAGGCAATCGAAGCGACAAAAACATTTAAGATCAAAGCCGTCGGGCGCGTAACATTCGGCGCAACCGCCGCAAAAGCCATCACTGCCAAATAACCCGACGCGCCGCCGTGTCCGACCGACGAATAAAGCACGGCAACCACAAAAACCGCGAGAACGATTAAAACTTCGGTTGATTCAAACATTTTCTATCTGAAAGAGATTCAAAAAACTACTGCTGGATTTAATTGATATTTGATAATTGGTAATTATTTCTTGCTGCGAAAAGCCTTATAGCCGACGACGACTGCAAAAGCAATCGCAATCAAACCCATCAAACCGATCAAAAGCCAAGGCATTATATTTTTCCACGACATAATTATTTCACCTCAAGTTTCCGAGCCATTCGTCCCAATCTTTGAGCGCGAGTTCTACCTGTATCAGATGTCGCTCACGCTTGTTGCGGTATTTTTTGCGGAGTTCGACCGAAACCGGGGCGAGCAAGCCGAAAGTTATATTTACGGGTTGGAAGTTTTTTGTTTCGACGTTTGAAACATAGCGGCAAAGTGCGCCGATTGCCGAAGTTTCGGGCGCGGTAATTGTTTCTCTGTTTTGCAAAATTCGCGCCGCGTTCAAACCTGCGAGCCAGCCTGTGCCGACTGATTCGATATAGCCTTCAACGCCGGTGATTTGTCCGGCGAAGAATAATTTTGTATTTCGGCGCGTTTGCAAAGTTTCTTGCAAAATCTGCGGCGAATTGATGAAAGTGTTGCGGTGAATTTGTCCGTATTGGAGAAATTCGGCGTTTTCCAAACCCGGAATCAGTTGTAAAACTCGTTTTTGTTCGCCGTATTTCAGATGATTTTGAAAGCCGACGAGCGAATAAGCGTCAGCCATTAAATCTTCTTGCCGAAGTTGAACTGCCGCGTAAGGTTCTTTGCCCGTTGCGGGCAAAGGCAAACCTTTCGGCTTCATACAACCGAAGCGCAAGGTGTCAATGCCGCGCCGCGCAAGTTCTTCAATCGGCAAACAGGCTTCAAACCATTTCGTATCTTCAAATCTTTTCAGCGGAACTGATTTTGCTTCGATTAATTCATTATAAAATCGCTCGTATTGCTCTTTATCGAACGGACAATTGACATAATCGTCGCCGCCTTTGCCGTAGCGGGCGGCTTTGAAGGCGATGCTCATATCAATCGAATCCGCCGCGACAATCGGCGCGATTGCGTCGTAAAAATAAAGCTGGTCGTCGCCCGTAAATTTCATAATTTCCGCCGTCAAAGCCTCAGAAGTTAAAGGTCCGGTGGCGATAATTGTGATTTCATCGGTTGGAATTGTTTTGATTTCTTCACGGATTAATTCAATATTCGGATGTGCTTCGATGCGTTGCGTAACGAGTTCGGAAAATTTCCCGCGATCAACTGCGAGAGCCGCGCCTGCCGGAACTTTTGTGGCTTCGGCGGCTTCCATTACGAGCGATTTTCCGCGCCGCAATTCTTCCTTCAAAAGATAAGGCGCAGAGCCGATTTCATCGGATTTCAGAGAATTTGAGCAAACGATTTCGGCAAGATGTTCGGTGCGATGCGCGGGTGTTTGAGTGATTGGGCGCATCTCGTAAAGTTTAACTTTCGCGCCCGAATTTGCCGCTTGCCACGCCGCTTCGACTCCGGCAAGTCCGCCGCCAATGACGTTTATTTTCATAATCTCAATCGTAAAGGCTAAATCCGAAATAGTGAAGCCGAAAAACACGGCAAGCGAACATAAATTGTTCACTCAGAAGTTTCCTGAGTGAACTCAGGAACTCTCTGAGTGAACTCAGGGAACTTCTGAGTGAACTCAGGAACTCTCTGAGTGAACTCAGGAACTCTCTGAGTAGCCTCCTTTTTAAGACTATTTTTTTATTAAACGCGAATCAGGAGTTGAAAAATAAACCGAATTATTCAGCCTGCGACTGCAATTATCAATTATCAATTATTCATTATCAAATATTTTAGCGGTATAAAACCGCGCAAAACTTCTGAAATAATGGATATTTGATAATGAATAATTGATAATTCAGCTTTTGCTTTCCAACTTTGGTTCGCATTTAAATAATTTTATCCACTTACATAACGTCAGTTCGGGATAAGGACTGGAGCGCAAGCGTCCCGCTTGCAAT
>CAZJQP010000016.1:0-18604 GCA_964548225.1 uncultured Blastocatellaceae bacterium
TTCCTTCATCAGCGCATCGAGAGCCAAATCGCGCATTCCGGGCGTAGCGTTTTTATCTTCGACGATTGCTTTTAATTCGTCGCGGTATGTGTCGGCATCGAGCGATTCTGCTTCGAGAGCGTGCGTATAAAAAGCCCAACGCGCCAAAACTCCCGCCGCCTTATTGTTTTTATCGTTGTAAAGCCGTTCGACGATTGGACGCGCCTTGTCCCAATCAACCCGCGCAAGTGCCAGTAATTCTTCTTGATTGGAAACATATTCGTCCGTGTCCGTCGCTTTATCGGCAACTTCAAAAAGCTCGTCGCTGAAATATTTGCTGTTAAATTTCAGCCAATTTTTGACCGTATTGCGCCAGCCTTCGCCCGATTCTTCATCGTCTTCGCTCTTTCTTGCATCGTAAAGTTTTTTGACAAACTCAATCGTCTTTTCCGTGCGCGGCAAAATATTCAGAAAACTGGTTAATATGTCGGGTTCTTCTTCGATGGCGGCAAGAATTTGTTCGAGCGATTTTTCCGAAGGTTTAATGTTGTAACCGAGTTCGCGGTAATTTGCGTTCTGTGACTGCCAATATTCAAGCAAATCTTCGATTGGCGCATCGTCCGCCGGCGGATTTTTTTTGCTGTAAAATTCCTTATCCCGATTTACGCCGTAACGCACCCGAAACAAAGGATTCGGCGGCGGCGGCGCAGGCAAATCGAGCAACTTCTGCAAAACATTATCCTGCGCCTCAGCCGGTGGCAAAAGAAACGTCAAACCGACAAAAAAAAGCAACCCCAAACAAAGAATCACGGCAGACAAAAAGCGTTTCATAAAAAATCACCTCGAATGTATCTGCATTGATAACCTATTTTTGCCGAAAAAGCAATTTTTTTTAGTGCAAAGTGCAAAGTGCAAAGTGCAAAGTAAATTTTCAGATAGTAAAACGGCTTAATACACACTTTGCACTTTGCACTTTGCACTTTACACTATTAAATTATGTCTTCGAGTTTATTTTGGATTATCGTCATCGTTCTCGCCCTAACCGCACTCGGCACACTCGCACTCGGTTCGGTAACAATCTTCTACTATTGGGGACCACGCGGCACACCACCGCCGACCGCCGAACAAAAACGCCTCCTCCGTGAACAAGAAGAACGCGCCGCTAAGATGAAGAAGGAAAAATAAAATGAACTAGGCGAAGCGACTGGAGCGCAAGCGTCCCGCTTGCAATGAGCGCGGAGCGCGAAAAATTGTTTGCGAAGAAATCAAGTTGAATGTTTGCAAAGGCTTTTGCGCCGCTTAAAAACAGCGACGCATTGCAAGCGGGACGCTTGCGCTCCAGTCATTGCCGAAAAATAAATCAGTCTTTCGCCGGTAAATTGCAAGGAAAAGCAATCGTTACTTTAACTTCCGTCAGACTTTCGTTGGCTGAAATTTCGACTTCCTCAGATTTAACGGTCATTGAATCATTGCCGCTTGCCTTAATTACTTTCATCAGATTCGGACATTTTTTAGCGTCATCAAGTCTGGAATTCGTGTAAAACTCTCCCGATAATTTTCCGCTTGCGCCTTTCGGAATTTTCATCATAAAACGTCCTTCCGCATCGGTTCTGGCACTAACTTCGTCATAAACCGCCGTTTCCAAAGGGGTAAATTTAACCCTTTCGTCAATCACAGGCGCACCGTCGGAATAGACAAACCTACCTTTGATTTCGATAAGCTCGACGGTTTTCGGAATCTGAATATTGATGCCGCTCAGAATCTTTCCGTTTTCGAGCGTTAAGACCGCCGCATTCTTAAATTCCGCCACGCCCGGAAAAAATAAAGTTCCGAAAGGCTGGTCGTCGTCAATCTTTCCGTCGGCATTGACGACCAAAATATAACTTCCCACGGGAAGTTCATCTATTTCATACTCGCCTTTTTCGTTAGTGCGTCCCCACTGCCCACGATAATCGCCTTCCTTTAATTCGGTCGAAACCGCTTTCACAGAAACACCTTCCATCGGCTTTCCGCTTGGCGAAATTACTTTTCCGCGAATGGCATTAGCGAAAGTAAAAAGCAAATCCAATGACGCATGCCGCTTTTCTTCGAGGCGAATGAGTATTTGATTTTTTGACTTATCATAATCCCTAATACTTGCGATTCTGCTAAACGAATATGTGTCCAACTTCCAACCTTTCGGCATTTGCGGCTCAATAGCATAGAAGTCTGCGGGTAAATCATAGATTTCAAAAAAGCCGTTCTCGTCCGTCTTGGCTTCGTAAGTTTTTTTCTCGCCGATAATTTTTATTTTGAGATTTCCGAAAAGATTTTCTTTGGTATGCCAACTGTCAAATGTGCCGGAAATTCGAGTCTTACCGCGCACTTTTTCGATATTGTTCAGATAAGCCAAATCATCAAACGCATAATCAAATCCCTTTGACCTGCCACAAGTTACGGCATAATACATCAGCGGCGCATTTTCATCTTTATCTTCGTCAAACCAACGACCTTTTGACGGTTTGCCGAGATAAAAAAGAAATTTCAAGCCGATATATTTTTCATCAAAAGTCCAAATACAATCCGAACCGCCGCCTTGCCCGAAAGTCAGTTCATCGCCGACTTTGACATTGCCTTTATAGACTTTTTCGACAACCATTTTAGTTGATTTGATATATTCAATATCGTATTTGTCTTTCTTCTCCCTAATTTTTTCAACCGAAACGACTCGCGCCGCGATAACCAATTCGGAACGCTCAAACGAATCAAGCACCGTCGGTTTTGCGGCACACGAACAGGCATAAACGCTCTGCTGATTGACAAAAAACACGGCGGCAAAAAATAAAACGACGAAAAGTTTCTTCTGCAACATATCAACCTCCAAACGAATTTCCCTTTATTCTAACAGAAAATCAGCCGTCTGATTATAAAATTTTCAGAAATGAAACCACAAAAACGCACAAAATAAGTAAGCGGACACAGATAATTAAAGGATAAAACTGCTGAAATAATTGATAAGTTCAAATGAAAATTGATGTGAACACGGCAATTTTCAAATCTCAATTATCAATTATCAATTATTTCAGCAGTTTAAATTGAAAATGCTTCTGTCCACTTGCTTACTTTTGTAGTTCATAGCTTTTTTTAAGCACTGTTCGGACAAAATCGTGTCATTGGACTTCAAGAACTTGGTAATGTTATTCCAAAACTTGTAACAGTTTTATCTATTCTTAGAATAAAATATTGTATACTTAGAATATCTAAGCGCAAATTTAGAATAAATATACCAAAACTTGTATATTCTATTTCATAATTTATATTAGATTAATGTAAATTTATAACAGATAAAACATATCTTGTAACTTTATTACCGGAACTTGTAACAGTTTTATCAAAACTTGGAGGTGTTTATGTTAATTTACAATATGCGGCGCGTTTTCGCTTTGCGCGGGATTGATAAGCCGCACGCTTTTTTGGTCAAAAACGGTTTCGCCGCTTCGAGCGCGAGCAATATGTTGAAGTATTATCCGATTATTTTTAAGGTCAGGACGCTGGAAAAGCTGTGCATCTTGCTCAACTGCACACCCAACGACTTGTTTGAATGGCGCGACGACGGGAAATCGAATATCTCGGACGAACACGCGCTAAAGTCTTTGAAGAAAGAAGCCATCGGCAGTTTTACAGAGATTGTTAAAAACTTGCCGCTCGATAGAATGGGCGAGGTCAAGAATTTTCTCGAAGGTTTAAGACAAGAAAAAAGCAGTCCCGAATAATTTTCGAGACTGCTTTTCATTTTTATAAACGCTTCCGGCTTACGCCTTCGCCGATTCTTTCTTTTCGCGTTTGATGCCGCCGATTTGGACGAGTTTTTCGCCTTTGATTTGGTTTTTCTCCATCACCATTTGTTGATAGAGCTTCCGCATCATCTGCATTTCTTCCGCCGCCGTTTTCGGTCCTTCCATTTCCGGCTTGTTCGGGCGGGTTAAGTCAACTTCGTTCAGCACGAGGTTGTGCGATTTGTCGCCTAATTCGACTTCTTTGCCGCGTGCGAAAACTTCGTGGCGACCGTGGTCTTTATACCATTGGGCAACCGTCGCATTTTGGTGCATGTGTTCGATGATATTGCGCCAACCGATGCCTGTGTTATAAGCACAGAACGAAATTTCGCCTTCCTGTGTGCCGTAGGGAATGATGCACATTTCCGTGCGTCGGAAATCGTAGTTGAACAAGTCTTGGAACCACATTCCCGCGATAAACAGGAAGTTCCAAGGGTCTTGACGACGCTTTTCGATGTCTTCAATCGTGCGGTCAGGTCCGACTTTGCCGTAATCTTTGCCGCTCAAGCCGAATGATTTATCGAATTTCTTCAAAATTCCGCCCAACGTCAAACTGTTCGGTGCGCCGTATGGATTGTAATTCTTCAACAACGCCAAGCCCATCATAAAGTTTGAAAACCATTTGCCGCGATTGGTGTCGGTGATGTGTTTCATATCCGTTACCAATCCTTGAATGTTCAAAAATTGCGGCACAGGTGCCATTTCCTTCGTTTCTTTATTAACCATCACCGCCGTTCCGACACCGCAGTTCGGGTGGCATCCGCACGAAACTTGTCCCCATTCATAATCGGGACCGTGAACCACGTCGGCAAAGTCTGCGAACGCGCCCATCAACGAAAGCGGAAACCAATCGCGTGTCGGTTCGGTGATGCCGACCTGCTTTTGAACGTCTTGCGCGAGATGCGAAAGCGTATATCTTTGCTGTAATCTGCGTTGTTCCGTGATATGTTCGTCGCGTCCGGTGAACGAAACGGGTTGGAATGCGATGAACGAAATCTTCTTCGGATTTTCCAAAGCAAATCGAATAATCGTTCCAACTTGGTCGTTATTTACACCATTAACAAGTGTCGTAACTAAAATAATATCAACGCCGGCTTCGTGCAGATTGTTGATGGCGCGAAGTTTGACATCAAACAAGTTTCCAATTTGTCTGTGCGAGTTCGCATCGTTGCCGATGCCGTCGAATTGCAGATAAACAAATCTTAAACCTGCTTCGGCGGCTTCGCGGCAGAATTCTTTCGACTTCGCAAATTCAATGCCGTTTGTCGCGGCTTGCACCGAGTTGTAACCAACTTTTCGCGCATAACGAATAGCTTCCAAAAAGTGCGGCGAAAGCGTCGGCTCACCGCCCGAATATTGAACTGACATCTGACGACGCGGTTTGATTTGTATCGCGTTGTCGAGAATCTCTTTCACGTCTTCCATCGAAAGCTCGTGAACAAACCCGACTTGATTCGCGTCCATAAAACACGGGTCGCACATCATATTGCAACGGTTTGTCAAATCAACCGTCAAAACCGCGCCGCGTCCGTATTTAATAGACGAAGTGCCGTGATTGTGCAATTTTTCGTCGTTGTGCGATTGCATATCGCGTCCCGGAAACAAATCTTCGATGTGCTTCAAAAACTTCGAGTCAATCGCCATCAAATCTTCAAAATGTCCGTGTTCGGGGCAGTCCTTAACCATCCAAATTTGCCCGTCGCGCTCAATGATCTGCGCTTTAATTTCACCGACATTTTCATTAACCAATGTCGAAACATCGCGGTCGCCGCTCAAGATTTGCTCGCGTGCCTCTATGACACAGTTCGGGCAAAGCGAGTCCGTCATCCGCGGAAATCCGAGCGTCGGCTTTGATTTCTGCCAAGACTTAAGCAATGGCTTATCTGCCCATTTCGGCGTAAAAGAAGGATTCGGTTTAAATTGATTTACAGACTTAATTGCTTTGAACACGCCACTTGCGACGTAAGTCAAGCCTTTTTCAAAATGTTTTACAGGTCTCATAATTTCTTTATTATCTTATTTTTGTATTATTACGGTTTGCGCGGCTGAAGCTGCTTTACATATTTATATGGCAATCGCTGTGCCGTTCATAGCAAAGTCAGGCAAAACATTGAAATATCAAGGTTTAAGGTGAAATTGGATTATTGTAAGGTCGTCTTGTGGTGTGGCAATTGGTAACATTATTCGCATAATTAGGTATGGTGTGTTTTTTTGATACGGTCGGCGTTGCTTCATTCCACGAAAGGAAAATATTAGAATTATAAATGGGTTAAACTATTGCTTAAACATTTTTCACATTGTGGAAAACTAAAAAGATAATAAAATTAGGATAACTACAGCGTGAAAACAAATTAACAAGGTTTTTTCGGATTTTCGTTCACCAATAGTTCACTTTTAAGCAGTTAGTTTAATCATTACTTCAACTGAGGCTTGTAAATGTTCTAAACAAACAATTTAGATATAAGAAAATAGTTCTTTACAGGTGCATTTTTTTTGTGATAAATTCGATTTCACCTTAAAGATAATTTTCTCTAAGCGGTTCATTTGAGAATAAAATTTAAGAAAATAGTAATATCCCTAAATTTAGCAGTAAAAGTAGATTTGACGCAATCGGAAAAGGTTTTTTAATGTAACTTTTCTTTTATGAAGATACGCTTTGGAACATCAGGTTGGCGAGCAATTATCGGTGAGGACTTCACGTTTGCGAACGTCAGAAATGTTACGGAAGCAATTTGCAGTTATTTGACAAAAAGTTTTGACGAAGATAAAAAGACGCTAATTGTTGGACACGATTCGCGTTTTATGGGCGAAAAATTTTCGCAAGTTGCGGCGGAAATTGCAAAAAACAAAGGCTTTCGCGTTTTGCTTTGCAATCATCCGACACCGACACCGACGATCTCACACGCGATTCGCCACCAAAAAGCGGTTGGCGGATTAAATTTTACGGCTTCGCACAATCCGCCGGAATATCAAGGAATAAAATTTTCGACCTCAGACGGCGCACCGGCTTTGCCGGAAATTACAAAACAGATTGAAGATTTAATTGAAAAAGAAACTAAAACGGCAGATGCCGATGGCGGTTTGATTGAAGAATTTGACGCGCGTGCAGAATATCTGGACGATTTGAAAACTAAAATAAATTTTGACGCAATTGCGGCAGCAAAAGGCAAATTTGCCTACGATGCGCTTTGGGGAACAGGTCGTGGATATTTAGATAAAATCTTGCGCGACTATGGTTTAGAAGTCGAAACATTTCACGATTGGCGCGATGTTACGTTTGGCGGAATGTCGCCCGAACCGGGAGAAAAACAGATCGCCGATTTGGTTGAAGCGGTTAAAACAAAAGGTTTGACATTGGGACTTGCGACAGACGGCGACGGCGACAGATTCGGAGTTATTGACAGCGACGGAACATTTATTCAGCCGAATCACCTAATCGCAATTTTGACAGATTATTTGGCTGAATCACGCGGTTGGAATTTAGGAGTTGCACGAAGCGTGGCGACATCGCATCTGGTTGACAGAGTTGCTAAAGACAGAGGTTTGAAATTGTATGAAACGCCGGTCGGATTTAAGTTTATCGGCGAATTGATAAATAAGGACGAGATTATTCTCGGCGGCGAAGAATCCGCCGGTCTTTCAATCAGGGGACATTTTCCCGAAAAAGATGGAATTTTAGCCTGTCTTTTAGCAGTCGAAGCGGTAACTGTGAGAGAAAAGAGTTTAACTGAGCAGTTAAACGAGATTTACAGCCGCGTCGGGAAACTCGAATCGGGCAGAATCGGCGTTAAACTTAACTCCGAAATTGCCGCAAAATTGAAAGAAAAACTTTCACAAGAACCGTCGGAAATTGGCGGACGAAAGATTGAAAACATAAATCGTATGGACGGCGTGAAATTTATTTTCGCGGATAACAGTTGGATGTTAATGCGTCCGTCGGGAACAGAACCTTTGGTTAGAATTTACGCTGAAAGCGAAAACTTACAGGATTTGGAGGTGTTACTTGAACAAGGTCGCAAATATTTATTGGAGTAATCCGCAACCGATTTCGGTGAGAAATCGCGCAAAAAAAAACGCTAAAAGCGCAACCCCTCAATGGTTTATTTTTACCGTCGTCGCTTCTTTGACATTTATGCTGTGTTTGGCGATAAATCTTCGCGCATTTTCGGAGATGTCGGAAGAAACACAGCAATTTGAGCAACTAAATTTTGATATAAATCGTCTGAACAATGAAAATATGTTGATTCAGCAAGATATAAACAGTTTGAAAACGGACAAAGACGCGATTGAACGCGAAGCCAAAAAAATTGGCTTAACCGGTCCGAAATAAAAAAGATTTTCGCGTTGTTTAATCAAATCTGCGGAGAGTTTGATTAAACAATACGGATAAACCTGCCCCGTTGATATATCCGCCTTTTGCCTATCTGCTCCGCGTTGCCTTCAGTCGAGCCTTCCGCCAAATTTGAGGCTTCAAGTTACCCGAAACTTGAAGCCTTTCTTCCTTTTCTTAATAATATTGGATTTAACCAACTAAGTTGTGATACTTTTTCTGAATGAAATTTACTTTTGTTCGGTTAATCATTTTAACAGTAGCCAGCATTTTGTTTGTTGCTTGTGTTCGTCAATCTCAATTACCAAAAGAAATTCCAACCAATTTCGAGATTAAGTATGAGCAAACTTATCCGAGGGAAAGCAAAAGCCTTGTCAAATGGGCGGTTATTTCCGCCAACCAATTAAAATACGAGCGCGTTAGATGCAGCGGAACTATGACTAAAAATATTCCTGATTCGAAAGTAAAAGGGATTTACAAAACTTTAGTTAAAGAAGAATTTGATTTAATTGAAAACAAGGAAACTGAAGATCATAAAGAATTTCAACAAATTAGTCTCCGGGCTGGAACTATTTCTAAATCTATAAAATATGGAGATAAGTCGCCATTTTCAAAAAAAGACAGTGAATCATTGGGCGCAATTCGGACTGTTATTAGCGAACTGATTGAAGATGAGGTAGAACGCTGCCAAAATTGATTCGGCAAAATTCAAGAAGACAAATTAATTTTAAGGAAAACTTGTTTAATCTATTAAATGACTAACTACAGCCTTTTCTACTCTCGCTACTACTACGCCGAAATCGGCGAAGGTCACGTTTTTCCGATTCGCAAGTTTGAATTGGTGCGCGACGTTTTATTGCACGAAAAAACTATCTCCGAAGATGAAATTATCGAGCCGACAACTGTGCGAACTGAAGATTTGTTGCTTGTTCATACCGAAGATTATATAAATCGTTTGGTCAATGGTAAATTGACGACGAAAGAGATTCGCAAACTCGGATTGCCTTGGTCGGAAAGTTTGGTGCGCCGTTCGTTTCACGCGATTAACGGCACAATCAATGCGGCATTTAAGGCTTTGGAAGACGGAATTTCATCAAATCTCGCCGGCGGAACGCATCACGCCTATCCAGATCGCGGCGAAGGTTTTTGCGTTTTAAATGATGTCGCGGTCGCCATTCGCGTTCTGCAAAGAGAAAAATTAGCCGAAAGATTTTTAATTATTGATTGCGACGTGCATCAAGGCAACGGCACGGCTTTTATTTTTCAAGATTCGCCCGAAGTTTTCACATTTTCAATGCACGGCGCAAAGAATTATCCGCTTTTCAAGGAAAAATCAACACTCGACATCGAACTCGCGGACGGAACAGACGACACCGAATTTCTCGAAACATTGGAACAAGCCTTGCCGCGCATTTTTCTGCATAATCCCGACATAATTTTCTATCTCGGCGGCGCAGATCCGTTTGAAAAAGACAAACTCGGACGACTTAATCTTTCAATCGAAGGTTTAAAAAAGCGCGATGAAATGGTTTTAAGTTTTGCAAAAGAAAATGAAACTCCAATTATAACCACAATGAGTGGTGGCTATGCTTTGGACATCAATGACACAGTTGAAATTCACGCAAACACGATTCGTGCAGTAAAAAAAGTATTTTTCGGAAAGTATTATCGCTCCTCGATGACATCTGCCCAGACTTCTTCTTCGTCTTCTAAATCTTCGTAGAGAACTTCGAGCATCTCGGATTGTTCGGCGATTTGGCGTTCGCTGTCGTGGAGGCGGTGAGTTAGATATTTGTTGTGGTTTTCGAGTTCTTTGATGCGGCGTTTGTGGGCTTTTTCCATTCGTTCGAGATAAATCAAATAGAGAAATTGCATAATTGCCAAGCCCGTTAATGAAAGCGAAAGACCGATTAAAATATAAACCATCATAAATTTTTCCGTCCGCGAAAGTTTTGATTGTTTTGATTATACTCTTGACCAATCCATTCTGAAAAGCAAAAATCTAAATAATTACTAGGTTTTTGGTTTTTGGGATCTGGTTTTTGGTTTTGGAGGCACATTCCCCCTTGAGTTTTACCAAAGATCAAAGACCAAAGACTAAAAAACCAAACAGTTAAGATAAAAATTATGAATAAAAACGATTCTGATAAATCTACACTCGGCAGACGCGAGTTTTTGGTAACTTCTTTGGTTTTGGGCGCGTTTGCGCTTGATGTGATGCCGATTGCGGCGCAAACACAAGTCAAAACCGACGATAAAGGTTTGACGGCGGGCGAAGTGAAAATCGGCGAAATGCCGGCGTATCGGGCGATGCCGGATAAAAAAGGAAAGAAATTTCCGGTGGTTTTGGTCGTTCACGAAATTTTCGGCGTTCACGAACATATTCAAGATTTGTGTCGGCGATTTGCCAAAGCAGGTTATCTGGCAATCGCGCCGTATCTTTATGCACGACAAGGCGACGTTACAAAGGTTGAGCGCGAAAAAATTATGGAAATCGTCGGCAAAGTGCCTGATTCGCAAGTGATGACGGATTTGGATGATTGTGTTGCGTGGGCGAAAAAGAACAGCGGAAACACAAAAAAACTCTCGATTACCGGATTTTGTTGGGGCGGACGCATCACTTGGCTTTATGCGGCGTATAACAAAAATGTTGATGCGGGCGCGGCTTGGTATGGTCGCCTTGTGCGAAACGCCAATCAGACGGCGAACGATTTACAGCCGAAAATGCCAATTGATGTCGTCAAAGATTTGAAAGTTCCGGTGCTTGGGCTTTACGGTGGATTGGACACGGGAATTCCGCTCGACACGGTTCAAAGAATGCAGGACGAATTGAAAAAAGGAAAATCAAAGTCCGAAATTATCGTTTATCCAAACGCTAAACACGGTTTTAATGCCGATTACCGCGACAGTTACAATAAAGAATCTGCGACCGACGCTTGGGCGAAGATGTTAGATTGGTTTAAGAAAAACGGCGCGGCTTAAGTTTTGAGTCCCGCCTTTAGGCGGCAAACCGTGAGCAAAGCAACGCGGTTTTTCGTTCACGGTTGAGTTTTTGATTTGTAAACGGCTTTCTGTTTTGCTTCGCTCGCAGAAAGCCGACTGAAGTCGGGACTCAAAACCTTTAAAATTATGAGAACTATTGCTTACATTGCGCCGTTTTTTTCTGACAGCGCGGTTCGTTTTATCAAAGCATTTGCGGAAATGCCTGATATTCGTTTGTGTTTGATTAGTCAGGACGCGCAAGAACAGCTTACGCCGGAAATCCGTCATATGGTTGCGGCGTATTGGCAGACGGGAAATGCGCTCGAAACGCGAGATATTGTCAATGCTTTTCGCGGTTTGGAAGCGCAAGTCGGGAAGATTGACCGCATTGTCGGCGCGATGGAGCAAATTCAAGTTCAGCTTGCCGAAGCGCGTGCCGAACTCGGACTTGGCGGAATGAATGTTGCGGTGGCGAAAAATTTTCGTGATAAAGCTACGATGAAACAAGTTTTTCACGAAGGCGGTGTGCCGTGTGCGAAATATCGCCGCGTTTTGTCCGAGAAAGATGCGTGGGATTTTGCAAATGAAATCGGCTTTCCGCTCGTTTTGAAGCCGTTGGCGGGCGCGGGAGCGCAATCAACCTATCAAGTGAAAGATGCTGAATCTTTAGCGCAAGCGTTGAAATCGGTTGCGCCGAATCCGCACCGCGAAGCGATTATCGAAGAATTTATTACGGGCGACGAATATTCGTTTGAAACCGTTTCGATAAAAGGCAAAGCCGTCTGGCATTCTTTGACGCGCTATTATCCGACACCGCTCGAAGTGATGCGAAACCCTTGGATTCAATGGTGTGTTGTTCTTCCGCGTGAGATTGACGATGCGAAGTTTGACGATATTCGGGCGGCGGGAAGAAAGGCTTTGGAAGTTTTGGGAATCGAAACAGGTTTGACGCATCTCGAATGGTTTCGCCGCCGCGACGGAAGCGTGGCGATTTCCGAAGTCGCGGCGCGTCCGCCCGGAGCGCAAATTATGACCCTTAATTCGCTCGCGCACGACAAAGATTTTTACGCGGCTTGGGTGCGTCTTCGTGCTTTTGACGAATTTGAACCGCCGCCGGAACGCAAATTTGCCGTCGGCGCGGCTTTTCTGCGCGGGCAAGGCGCCGGAAGAGTCAAAGCGATTCACGGTTTGGGTAAAGTCCACGAAGAAATCGGTGATTTGGTGGTCGAAGCCAAACTGCCGCAAATCGGACAACCCGCCTCAATCAGCTACGAAGGCGAAGGTTATATCATCATTCGCCATCCAAACACGGAGGTCGTCGAACAGGCATTGCAGAAAATCGTTTCGCTGGCAAGAATCGAACTCGGATAAATCTGAAACGCGCCTAACATTGAAACTTTATTGTTTGAAAAAGAAATGACAACTGAAAATCTACAACTCGTTTATACTTTGCTCTGCGACGACGTGCGTATCGAGATGGGCAATAAAATCTCGTTGATGGGCGTTTTTCAAAACATAATGGTTGAACGTCTGCCGGTTTCGCTGATAAAATTCGCGGTCGTCAATCATTGGCGCGGTGCGGGCAATCATCACACAGAAGTTCGCATTCTTGCGCCTGACAAAAACAATCTGGTCGTAACTTCACAGCCGACGCATCTCGAACTCGCGCCCGGCGGTTTTACCGATAATGTGAGTTTTTTTGTCAATGTAGTTTTCCCGAATCCGGGGACTTATTGGGTGCAGACTCTTGCTGATACGGTGGTTATGGAAGAATTTCCGTTGATAGTTACAGACGCGAATAACACGAATGCGATACAGCCGTTGGAAGAAATTTCGGAAACGGTGAATTGAAAATGCAGAAACACGCACGTTAGTAAGTGTGTTAATTCGCTAACACACTTACTAACGTGCGTGTTTCTGCATTCACTTTTTCAAGTTGAGCGTTAATGCCAGCCGATAGATTGCCGCGTCGTCAACTTCGACATCTTTGCTGGCGGAAACGCCTTTGGCAGAAGCGGTGATGCGGAATTTTGCCGCGCCTTTTGGAAAGCGAAATGTAAATTCGCCCGATTCGCTTGAATAAACCGTGTTGAGTTTTTTGGTCGAACCGTCTGCGTTTATTCGTTCAATCTCGACTTTCGCGCCGAACAGACTCACGCCGTCCTGATTAAAAACGCTTCCTTTTATCAAAACGAGAGTGCCTTGGTCAACCGTTAAAATCAGACGGCTTCCCAAATCGGTTTCTTTCTTATTCTTAACTTCGATGTTATACAAAACACCTTGACCGTAGCCATTTTTGGAAAAGACGAGATTATAAATCCCCGCCTTTAAGCCTGTGATAACAAAATTACCTTTTGCATCTGAGGTTACGGCTTTAATGTCTTCGCCTTTTTGCCGTGCCGTAATCGTAACTTCGGCAATGCCGTCGCCGCTTGTCGTGCGGACTTTGCCTTTGACGCTTCCCGTATCTTGTGCGAGAGCGATGCTTGAAAGGGCAAAGAGCAACGCCGAGATAAATGTAAATCTAAAAAACTTCATAAATTTCAAGTTACAGAAAGTTTGCAGATAGTTTGAGAATCTATCAAAACTATCTGCAAACTTTCTGCAAAATTTTAAGCATTGGCGGCTTCGGCTTTTAATTCTTCCCGAAATTGTTCCGCTACATCATTGATGATTTCATCGAGCGTTCGAGTTGGCTGATAACCGATTAAACGCTTGGCTTTTTCGAGCGAAGGAACGCGCCGACGCATATCTTCGAAGCCTTCGCCGTAGGCTTCTTCGTAGGGAATATAGCGGATTTCGCTCCGGCTTCCGGTCATTTCGATAGCTTTTTCGGCTAATTGTTTAATCGTAACTTCTTCGTCGTTGCCGATGTTCGTAACTTGTCCGAAACAGGCGGGCGTTTCGAGAATTTTCGATAAAGCCTCGACGACATCCGAAACGTGACCGAAACAGCGCGACTGTTCGCCGTCGCCGTGAACGATTAAAGGCTCGTTGCGAATGGCAGATTTAACGAAATTCGGCACGACCATTCCATATTGTCCGGTTTGGCGCGGTCCGACGGTATTAAAAAGCCGCACGACCGCCACGGGCAGACGCGATTCTTTCCAATGCGCGAGCGCGAGAAACTCATCCAATTCCTTCGCGCAAGCGTAAGCCCAACGATGTTTCGATGTCGAACCTTTGATAATGTCGTTGTCTTCGGCAAACGGAACTTGCGTGCTTTTGCCATAAACTTCGGATGTCGAAGGAATCAAAACGCGCTTGCGGTAACGCGCACAAAATCCGAGGATAATGTCCGTGCCGCGAAAAATAGTTTCGATGGTTTTGACGGGATGTTCCATAATCAAACGAACGCCGACCGCGCTTGCCATATGGAAAACTCTATCCGCTTCACGAACCAATTCTTCCATCAATTTCGCGTTCAAAACCGTGTCAATAATCAAACGAAAGCGTTCTTTGCCTTCGAGATGCTCAACATTTGAATAACGACCTGTCGAAAGGTCGTCAATAACCGTTATATCGTGTCCTTCGCCGTGCAGTTTGTCCGCCAAATGCGACCCGACAAAACCTGCGCCACCCGTAATTAAAATTTTCATAAATCAGATATTTTCAAGTGTTTTATTATATTTATATTATCAATAAAGCGAAATCCGCAGAGTCAAAAATCATCAATCTCACGATAATTTATACCAAAATCACGCTTTCCGATTCCATAATGAGACTTCGATTTGCCAAAAACGAGACCTCGATTTGCCAAAAACGAGGCTTCATTTCGTCAAAACGAGGCTTCATTTCGTCAAAACGAGGCTTCATTTCGTCAAAACGAGGCTTCATTTCGCCAAGACGAGGCTTCATTTCGCCAAGACGAGGCTTCGCTTCGCCAAGACGAGGCTTCGCTTCGCCAAGATGAGACCTCGTTTTGGCGAAATGAAGCTTTACTTTGGCGAAATGAAGCCTCGTTTTGCCAAGATGAAGCCTCATCTTGGCATCTTCACGCTTGATTTTGCCGCCGAAAAGCGTGATTTTTATTGGATTTGACATTAAATTCGTTAAGATTCGCTCATTTATTGTCCGATGTTTCGAGACTTTCCGCAAAATACGCGACGGTTTTCTTCAAGCCTTCGGCAAGCGGAATGGTCGGCGACCAATTTAATAACTTCTGAGCGCGTTCGATGTTCGGTTTGCGCTGTTTCGGATCGTCTTGCGGCAAGGGCAGATGCGTGATTTTAATTTCCTTGCCGATAGTTTTCGCAACTTCCTGCGCGAGTTCGTTCATCGTAAATTCGCCCGGATTGCCGATATTTACAGGCAAATGAATATCTTCCGTCTCGGTATTCATCAAACGAATAAAGCCTTCGACCAAATCATCAACGTAACAAAACGAACGAGTCTGATTGCCGTCGCCGTAAATCGTCAAATCTTCGCCGCGCAGAGCTTGCACGATAAAATTAGACACCACGCGCCCATCATCCGCCCGCATTTTCGGACCGTAAGTATTAAAAATGCGAACAATCCGCGTATCAACGCCATTCTGCCGGTGATAATCCATAAACAAAGTCTCGGCAATGCGTTTTCCCTCGTCGTAACAGCTACGCAAACCAATCGGATTGACATTTCCCCAATAGCTTTCGGGTTGCGGATGAATTTCAGGATCGCCATAAACTTCCGATGTCGAAGCCTGAAAAATCCGCGCATTAACGCGCTTTGCCAAGCCGAGCATATTTATCGCGCCCATCACGCTCGTCTTAACAGTTTTGACGGGATTGTATTGATAATGAACGGGCGAAGCCGGACACGCGAGGTTATAAATCTGGTCAACTTCGAGAAAAATCGGTTCGGTAATGTCGTGGCGAATGAGTTCAAAACGATAATTGTCCAAAAGATGCGCGACATTTTCCTTTCTGCCCGTAAAATAATTGTCGAGACAAATAACTTCATTGCCTTCGTTCAAAAGCCTTTCGCAAAGATGCGAGCCGATAAAGCCCGCGCCGCCGGTAATCAAAATTCTCATAAGTTGGTAATTGGTAATAAGTAATTGGTAATAGGCAAAAAACTTATTACCAATTACCAATTACTTATTACCGAAATTCATTTTAAGTGCTTCTCGAAGAAAGTCAAAATCCGTTCGTATTCGTCCGCCCACGAACTCGGACGAGTGAAGCCGTGATTTTCCGATGGATAGAGCATTGCTTCAAAATACTGCGTTTTTTCGAGCCGCATCAGCTTTTCCATAAGTTGAATCGAATCCTGCGCCGGAACATTGTCGTCAACCAATCCGTGCAAAATCAAAAGCGGTTTTTGCAAATTTTCGGCGTATGTTATCGGCGAACTTCGCTTGTAGGCTTCGGGATTTCGGTCGGGAAAACCTAATCTTTCGGTCGTATAGACTGGCGACGAATAGAAATAATTTTTCCAATCGAACACGGAGCGCAAAGCCGCCGCCGCCGCGATTTTATCCGGCGCACGCATCACCAACATTCCCGCCATAAATCCGCCGTAACTTCCGCCGTAAACGCCGACTTTCTTCTCGTCAACCGCATAATTTTTGACCATAAAATCAATCGAATCTAAATGATCTTCGTGATCTTTGCCGCCGAGAAAGTCGTGAACATCAGTGCGCCAATCGCGCCCGTAGCCCGCCGAGCCGCGAAAATCAATGTCCAGCACGACATAACCTTTCTGCGTCAAAAGCTGATTGAACATAAATTCGCGGTAATAATTGTTCCAGCCGTTTATCGTATTTTGCAGATAGCCCGCGCCGTGAACAAAAATCGCCATCGGATATTTTTTCGATTTATCAAAATCCGCCGGCAAGTAAATTTTCGATTTTATCTGCTTGCCGTCCCGCGAAGGAATATCAATAAATTTTGGCTCATTCCATTTTCGATTAAGAAAATTTGCGGGTGTAGTATTCGTCAATTTTTTAATATTGGCAGACGCAAATTTCACTATTGCATAAAGTTCAGTTGGCTGATTCCAAGTTGATGATTGAAACAAAATAGTATCTCCTTCAAATTGTGGATTCGTCTTCATTCCTTTGAAGTTTCCCGTTACTCTAATAGGTAGATAATCATCTTCGGACTTAGAAAGAGCAGATAGTTGACGTTCGCTTGTTCCTTTTTGGGTTGATAAATAAACAATATCGCGGATGTCCATCCATTTTGCCCATTCGACTTGCCAATTTCCTTTCGTCAGTTGTTTGATTTCGACTTTTCCCGTAAAACCTGAGTCGGTCGGATTTTCTTGGCGGATTTCGTTTGTCGGATTCGCTTGCGGTTTGACGCGTTCGAGCGTGGCGAGATATAAATGATTAAAACCGTCTTTTTCGCTTCCGAAAAGAATCTGCGAAGAGTCTTTCGGATTCGCTTCGACAATCGAAGAAAGCGGCGCAATCCATTTTTCGTCGCGCTCTTCCGTAACTAAAATCGTCTGTTCGGCTTTGCTTCCGACGTTGTGAATGTAGAAAATCTGCCGCCGCTTCGTGTCTTGGTCAATGCGGTCAACAATCAAACTCCGATTATCGCTTGCCCAATCAAGACCGCGAATATAGCCCGCGCCGTCCGCTTTCGGGAGTTTTATTTCAAACGGTCTTTCGAGGCTTCCGTCAAGTTTTGAAACCAAAACCTTCTGCTCGGTAAATCCGCGCCGAAACGAAGGCGTTTGCACAAATTCGTCCAAATAATTCGGCACAAAAAGCGCACGTTGCCGCGAGCCGTCCGAAACGATATACGCCAAAAGCGTCGCGTCCTTCGTCGGATTCACGCCGAAAACATTCTGAAAAGCCGTCGGATTCGCTTCCTTTGTAACCTGCACGATTGAAGTTTCCTTCAAATTCAAAACAAAATAATTGCCGCCCGAAGAATACAAAACGCTGTCATTCGTCAACCAACGCGCCGCCGCTTCAAAACCTTGCGTTCTGGTGATTCGACGCGGTTTTGCGTCTTTCATTTCTAAATCCAAAACATAAATATCCGTATTCTGTAAAAACAAAATCCGCTTTGAATCGGGCGAAAATTCCACGCCGAACAGATTTTTTTCACGCGCCCGCACAAAATCATCGCGCACCGTCAAACCGTAATTCAATTTACTTTCGGCTTGCGGTGAGCGCATTTCAAAATTTTCTTCCGCATTCACCAAAATTCGCGGCTCGCCACCGGAAGTCGAAACGATATAAAGATTTCGCGGCTCAATGCCCGCCGCATTCCACGAAAAAATCACCGTTTTTCCATCAGGCGAAAGACGTTCCGAATCAGCACGCATTCCGGCAATCGAAGGCTCGCGCATAATCTCGCGCACGGTCAAGTTTTGAGCGTTTGCACTCAAAACAAGTAAAAAGTAAAAAGTAAAAAGGCAAAAATAAAAAGCGGAAAGTTTGATTTTGGTCATTTGATTTTCGGTTTTTAACTAATCTGTAAGCAAGATAATTTTTAAGTCTGTAAGCAAGATAATTTTTAAGCCCGATTAAGTTCTATTCAAATTAAATCTAACAATCGCG
>CAZJQP010000016.1:18614-71510 GCA_964548225.1 uncultured Blastocatellaceae bacterium
CCGCCCGATGTGCGGAAGGTCTCTGACCTTCCGACAATCTTGCTTAAGAACTTCGGGCTACGCCCGCAGCGTTCGGGGCGTAGCCCCATCGTAATTAGAAGTCGTGCCGAAAGGTCAGAGACCTTCCGCACATCGGCGGGCAAAGCCCGAAGCGGACTAAAAAATTATCTTTGCTCGGAACGATTTTTTAATTCCTCAAGCTCATACATTTTTCGCTGAAGTTTTTCTACTCTTTGAGTGGGTGTTAATTTCAAATTCTCAAGCAACTCATTTAAATCAACTCCAGCCTCCTTCGCCGCCGCAATTTTGCTTCCCGGTTTCGGATTCAAAAGTTTTTCTTCTATGGAGCGTTTCATAAATTAATTTTACGGCAATTCGAGCGCGTTTGCACGTTTTTCTGCTCTTGGTGCGTTTGATTTATCGTCGCGGTAGATTGCGCTTTCCCATTCGCCATACATCGCGTTTGGAATGACGATAAACATATTTCCCCATAAATCTTTGGCTTTGTCGGTTTCGGCAAATCTGTCCGCAACAGATTTGTTTTCAAAAACGTCCGACAAATCGTTCAAATTATCGCCGATGAGCGAAACGATGCGGTAATTCTTTTTTACGTCCAGACGGCGCGGTTCTTTGCTCGAAATCGGTCTGCCGTCTTGCCCGACGACGCGCAAAAGCACATTTTCGGCGGAAATATCAGGAAATCCGGCTGACTTTAAGTTGTCAATCGTCGCTTGAAGTTGCGGATTTGCGTCGCGGTTTGAAACGTAGAAAATCCGCACGCCTTTCGATTTCGCGTAGATTGCAAAATCAACCGCGCCCGGAATCGCTTTTGCCTTTCGCATTTCGCCCCACGCATACCAACTTTTCAAATCAAACGGCAGATTATTTTTTGCGCCCAAGGCTTGTGCGGGCGAATTGTCGAGCATTGTTTCATCAATATCAACCACGATTGCACGAGGTTTTTTGCGTTCGGCTTTCGGAAGTTTTTTACGCGATTTGTCGTCTGCGTCAATTCCAAGTTTCGCCCAATTAAACGCTTGCAGACACAAAGCGCGATATTCCGACGCTTTTTGTTGAAACAAAATCGCCGCGATTTGATATTCGTAATCGGATTTAACGGTCGTCTGTTGCTGTGCCGTCGAATTAGTCGCAAAATAAGTTGTAATGACGGACGCGAACACGAGTCCGAAGGTTAGAAGATAGTTTTTGGTTTTCATAGACAAAGAAATTATGCCCGAAAACGCGAAAGAAAAAAACACGGCGGAAGAAGAAATTGAAGAAAAGAAAGCCGAAAATGAAGAGCGAAGTTATTATTACGACGATGCTTGCGGTTACGAAATTTATGACGCGGACGAGGAAGATGAAGAAAATTTGTAGAAAATATGGTAGTGAACACAAAATAATGAAAAACTAAAAGTAAAAAGTGAAAAGTGAAAGAAATAAGTTCTCCACTTTTCACTTTTAGTTTTTAGTTTTTCACTAATTAAAGATGATGTATTCGTCCGGTCTGACATTGCGCGTTTTGCCGTCTTTGAATTTAACTTCTTTGTCGGAAGTCGCTTCGCCGAATTCCCAACGCGAAGTGTTGGACGTGCCTTTGACGAGAACGATGTCGCCCGCTTTCATCGGCGTTCCGGTTGAACCGGTTTTCGGTTGCGGCGCAACTTTTGTAAATTCAACGTCGCTGGGGTTGAAATTGTCTGCCCATTTGACTTTCGCTTTTTCACCGCTGATGCTCTGAACCGTTCCACCATACCAACTGTTGCCGCTCCAAGCCGCCACAACCGTATCGCCGACTTTCGGTGCGTAGCCCGAAGGAACAACGGGGCGCATCGTTGCAACTTTCTTTTCAAAGCCCGATTCGGCTTTCACCTTTTTAAATTCCTCAACCGTTGCCGGACGCACGACAACAACTTGGTCAGGCGAAAGATTGGTCTTGTTGCCATAGGAAAGATTTTCGACTTCGATTGATTTTCCGTCAGCCTTTGTAATTTCCGCCGCCGCCCAATAGTTTTCGTTGCCGCGTTTGGCAAGCACGAAATCGCCGACTTTCAAATTAGTATTCGAGCCGGGTGTCGGAATTGTATAAACATCCGCTTCGTCAACCGTGTAAGTTTGCGAACCAAATGGAATTTTATAACGCGAACCGTCAACCGATTCGATTTTTCCTTCGCCAAAGCCTTCACGCGATTGTTTGAACAAAACCGTGTCGCCCGCTTTCGGCTTTGCGCCGTCGGTTTTCGCCGTTTGTGTTCCCGTGTTTCCGGTGTTGCCACCGCCGCCGCCGCAAGCTACGAATAAAACGCTTGCACATAAAATCAATAATAATTTTTTCATTTTTTTATCTCCTGTGTTTGATTGGTAATCTGACCTTTTCGGTCATTTTTTTTCCTTCCCGACAGGTTTGAAGCGCACGGATTTACTTTCTCACTAGATTTTTACCAATCAAAGACAGGCAAAATCCGCACGCTTCAAACCCAATCGAGCCTAATGATTGGAGCGCAGCCGGCTCGGTTACAACATCGCGTTTTTCAGCAATATAACGGTGTTTGCAAATAACTCAACTTGATTTCTTCACAAACGCTTTTTCGCGCTTTGCGCTCATTGCAAGCGAACCGCTTGCGCTCCAGTCAATTAATTGTTGCGGTCGTATTCAATGCCGCGATTGACTTCCGCAATCGCATCGCTTATCAAGTTCATCGCTTGATTGCGATAACCGCCTTTATCAGCCGAAGCCTTTCGCAAATTTGCCAACGCAGATTGCAGATACTCACGCGCCTTAACCATATTCGGCTGATCTAAATTGTTAAAATTAACAGGCGAAAATTCGTTTTCCGAAAAATTTCGCCGTCTGCGGTCATTCGGATTTTGCTGATCATATGCAATACCGTTTTTGACCGATGTAATTGCTTGTCCGGTAATCGAAATCGCACGTTCACGGTGTCCGCCTTTGTCTGCCGTGGCGCGTTTCAAATATTTCAGAGCATCTTCCAAATTATCCTGCGCCGCCCGCATAAACGGTTGGTCGGCTTTAATCGGCAAAGCCAACATCGAAACTGCCAAAATCATTCCTAAAACTGCTGTTAAACTTTTCTTCATTTTCATCTCCTTTTTTCAAACTTTTGATATTAGTGTCAAAACCCGAAAAAACATTTCACCTTACGGACATTTAACAAAAAATCCGCCGCCGCCGAAGCTGTCAACTTTTGAAGCTGACCATTTTCCGCCAGCGTAGGTTTGTTTGACAATCCATTCCTGAACCTGACAATTCGGGCGTTTCGGCAATTTCAGCAAAGCCGTGCCGCGAATAAAACGATTTGTCGGCACGCCGAGCGAATTTTTAAACATATTCCAATCTTTATAGTTTGAACCGATGTTCAAAACGCTCACGCCCGCGTAATAGCTGATAAATTTCGCTTTCGCCATTCCTTCTTCCGTCGGACGCTTAAACGGCGGCTGTTGCCACGAATTATTTTTGCCCGCCTCGTTAATCAAGCCGCGCAATTTTTCCAATTCCTCACGCACCGGAGCTTGCCAGTCAGCCGGAAAATCCGAAACCGAAACTTTCAAAGTCTTCGCCAAATTCGCTTTCCAAACATCCGGCTCAAAAAGCAAAAGCTGAATGTCGTCCGAAGTAATATTGTTTGAATTATCGAGCGCACGTTTGATTTCATTGCGCGTAAAACCCATATTTACTTCAATTATGTCCTGTGCCTCGGACTGCGCGAAAATGCTTGCCGAAAACAACAAAATAGTTGCCAAAAATAATGCTGATTTCATCTTGAAATTTCTCCTCATTTCACTAATACTCACAGAGTTTTACTTTATCGTGCCATTAAATTCGTGGAAGTAGGAACGCGAACCGTTTTCAACCAGACTTCCGCTCAGTTTTAACTTTTGGTCGTCAAACTCTAATGTTCCACTAAATTTTGAATCGTTATCCTTAAACAAAGAACACGGTTGTTCGGTAGCTATCCAGACTGCATCTTGTTTGATAAATTTGATTGCCGGACATTTGGAAAGAAATGTCGCATTGTTGCTGTCGGCATCCGAAATTTTTACCGAAACCGTTTTGTCAGATTCTTTGTTGAGCGAAGCGGTCGCTTTTTGCTCGGTTTTTTCGGGTCCGACTTGCCGCGTCATTGTTCCCGAATAATTTGTTCCGCCGCAAGCCGTTAAAAACAAACTCATTAACATAAAAATCGCTAGCTTTTTCATAACTTTTCTCCTACTGTTTCAAAGTAATTTCCAAAGTAAAATCCGCATCGGTCAAACCATCCGCACCCGCCACGCCGATAATTACGCTGTATGGATTTTTGATTGCATTGAGCGAAATCGTTCGTGCTTCGGTTTGCGTTTTGCCTTTTTTCGGGTAATCCCATTTATATTCGGCTTCGCACGTTACCGCGCTTGCTAAATCTTCGGGCAAAATTATTTTGTTCGCCGCGATTTCATATCCGTAAATGCTCAAATTTTTGCTCGCGTCTTTCGGAGTTACGGTGATTGTCATAATCGAATTTGACGGAATTGCCGTTGAAAAAAGAACGTGATTACCCGTAAATTTCGCGTTTTGTGTTGCCGGAAAACACGCTGTCGAACTCGTTGAAGCCCATTTCAGACTCGACATTTTCGCACCGTTCGCAAGCGAACCTTCAATTTTTACCGTTTTGTTCGGTTCAACCTTAATTGCCGTAATATTCGGCTTATTTTGCCCAAAAACACTCATCGAAAACACCAAAATTGTTATCAAGAAAATTGTTAATTTCATCTCGAATTTCTCCTTTAAAACTTAATTACATTTAGCTTGTCCTTTGAAACTTCCGTCCTTGAGTTTCGTCTGACATTTGTTCATACAAGTTACGGTTACAAAGTCCAAAAATGATTTGTCCCAATACATATATTCTTTTTTCGTAGGATTTTTGACTTCCTTCGATTTCGGCGAATCGAGCCAAATTCGGTAACGCGCATCAACTTCTTCGTCCGCTTCCAAACAGTAAAGATTGCAACTGTTTCTTTGCGCTTCGTCCGCGTCTTTGCCTTTGCCGCTAAAGGTTTTGCCGTTAGCAACGACTTCGCCCGTGCAAGGCATTTTTTCCGAACTGCACGACAAAACTGCAAAACTTAGAACTGCCGCCGTCAAAAATATCGAAAATTTATTTGCTCGATTCATAATTTCACCTTTAAAATTACAATTATAATCCGGCTTCTTTCGCGCAATCGGCGTTGAGTTTTGTAACATCGCTCATCGGAATTTTGCTTTGTTCCATCGGATTCGGACTCAGAGCGATAACTTTGTTCAGATAGCAAGCGCAAAGTTTTTCAACTTTCGCCGGATCGTCTTTTTGTCTGCCGAATTTGCAATTTTTAACCGCATTATCTTTGTCTTGCGAAGTCCATTTTGAATCGTCAACCTTTGTCGTGGTTGTTGAAGTCGAATTGTTGGAAGTTGTTGTGTTCGTCGAACTTCCACCGCAAGCATTCAGCAAAACTGCTAATGCCAAAATTAAATTCATTGTTAATAGTTTTTTCATAATTTTCTCTTAATTTTTTTACTCCTTTCGATGTTAGTGTCGAAATCCCGAAAAACATTTCACAAGCCGCGAAAGACACGAAAAAAACGAAAAGAAAACCGAATAAATTTCAGTATTCTTTTCGTTTTTTTCGCGTCTTTCGCGGTTCAAACTATTTCAGATTTACTCTAAATTGAAAATCAGCGGCAGATTCTTCCTCGCCTGATGGATTAAAGCCGTAAAGTTTAAGCAGATAATCGCCGCGTTTTAAGTTTTTGGAGGGAACAAACGCAAAAACTTTTGAGTTTCGCACCTTTAATTTTCCGCTTCGATAAATGACGTTGCCGTTTTGGTCAACAATTTCAGCGCGATAGGTTTGATAATCTTGGCTTTCCAAATTCAACACTAAGCTCGCCCCTTGCGAAGATTTCGGCAGATTTAATTCGTTCGTTTTTCCGTCCGAGCGAACGCCGCCTGCAAACAATGCAAGCACCGGATTAACAACGGTTTCTTTCGGTTTTTCTTCTGTCTTTTTCGGCTTTTCGATATTTGAATTTGCTTTATTAGTTTCGTGTTTTTCGGGCAAGTTTGAATTAACGGTTATATTCGTATTTTGATTCACGGCAACATTTTGATTCACCGCCGTAGCTTGATTTACAATCGGTTGAAGGGTCGGCATCGGCGTAATTTGTTGAACGATTTCAACAGGTTTCCGAACTGCCAAAAACCAAAAACCGAAAACCAAAGCCAAAATCGAAAACGCCGCGCCGAACGCAAATTTCGGCTGTCGGAAAAATTCAATCAGTGAGGCGAAAAAAGACATTTTTTCCGAAACTACTTCCGTTTTTTTTGCAGTTTCGTTTAATTTCGCAATCATCACCCGCGTAAATGCTACTCGCTCCCGGCGTTTTTTTGTTGTCAGAAATTCGCGTTCAAACTTTTCTTTTTCTTTTAGATTTCCGCGCACATAATCTTCAATCAAATCGTCTTCCGCTGCCTGAATCTGCACGAAAAAATCCTCGTCCGCCAAAAATTTCTCTTCCAAAGCGGTGCGTTCTTTTTCGTTAAACTCGCCAAGCAAAAATCGGCGAATTTCCGTTTCATTGTAAAGGTTTTCCTGTTTCACTTTTTTTCTTAGTCCCGCTTATTAGTGATAAAAACTGAAAAAACATTTCAGTTCATTGCAAAGTGCATAATTCTGATTTAATAACTTTGCACTTTGCACTCAGTTGCGACAACAATCAAATGTGCAATCTTCCAATTTCGATTTCAGACGGCAAACGCGGATTCGCAGAGTGTTGAGCGAAATACCCATCGCCTCGCAAAGCCGTTTTCGCGCCGCAATCATCGTCTTTTCGTCCGTGTCGTAATAGGCAACAATCAATTTGCGGTTTTCTTCGGAAAATTCTGCCAAACACCTTTCCAAACAAGCAAAACGCCGCTCATTTGTTTCGTCCATTTCGATTTCATCAGCGACAATGTTCGGATTATCTTCAATATTTTCAGCAAGATGTTCGTGGCTTCGTGAAAATTCCATAAAAACAAACTGCGCGACCGTCGTTGAATAAGCATTTACATTTTGGATTTCTTCGCCTTCGGAAAGTTTTTTAATCACACGGTCAAAAACCGTGTCGGCAAGTTCCTCAGCCGCTTCGCAATTTCGCCACTCGAAATATTTTACCAGCCGCACACGCAGAGATTCATACTTCGCGCCAGCCGTTTCGCGGTCAGCGTCGAGCAATGTTAAAAGTTTGTCGAAACCTGTTTGGTTTAATCCGTCTGCCAATTTTTTTGTAATAAATGAACTTATTGCATTTTAAGGCGAAAAGATGAAAATATAAAAATTCTTTCGGACAAATTCAATTATTTCTCAGTTTTCCGATTCCTCGATAATTATATGCGAGATTTGACGAGTTTCGATAATAATCTCCGAAGTCTTTTCATCGGAAGAATCGGAAAAATCGAAAGTTTTAATTTTGGTCAAAGCAATTAGTTCATTGAAATTTAAACTGCGTCCCGTTTCGTAAGCAGCGGTAAAATCTTGCGGATTGAGCGCGGCGCGGACGATTGCCAAATACTTTTCGCGGAATATTTCTTCGGCAGGTTCATTTTTGTAACCGATTGATTCGCGCAAAGTTTCTGCCGCACCCGCAAGTTTGGCGGATTGCCGGGCATTTCCGCTTTTTGCGGCAAGCGCGGCAAATCCGTCTAAGGCACAGGAAATCAACATTTTATTACCAACTTCCTGCGCGATTCGTAAAGACTCAGTAAAATTAAAACCTGCCGCGTCCGGCTGATTTTGAAAATAATCAACCGCTCCCAAATTAAAATAAATAATGCTCAGAAGACGTTTGCCGCCAAGTTTTTTTGAGAGTAAAAGCGATTCTTCAAACAAAGGGCGAGCGGACGAATAATTTTCAAGACTCATCTCTAAATCGCCGAGCGAACATAAAGTATTGGCGGTCATAATTTCATCATTCAGTTCGCGGTTGAGGGCGAGAACTTCTTCGGTGTAATTTTTAGCCGAAACGTAATCTTTTTGCAAAACGGCAACCGCCGCCAAGCCGTGATAGGCTCTGATAATTTGCGGTAAGTCATTTGTTTCTTTACTTTCCGTTAAGGCTTGCTCGCAATTTTTTCGCGCCGCTTCAAATTCACCGAGTTTTTTCAGAAATACGCCGTTTGCCAAAAGCAACATGGAACGCTCTTTGGACACAGTATTTTCCGTTACTTCCAAAGCCGCTTTACTCCAATAAAGACCTTCGCTGAAATGCGCGTGGTCTAACCAAAAATAGCGTAATGCCGCCGCCATTTGTGCGGCAGTTTCGCCGTCGTTTTTCAAAGACCACGCGAGCGCGGCGCGAAAATTGTCGTGTTCGTTTTCCAATTTTTCAAACCATTCACTAACGACTTCCGCCATCAAAAACGGCTCGGCTTTTTCAGCCAAAGCCAGAAAAATTTGCGCGTGAATTTGTCTTAAATATTCAGCTTCGCCCGATTTTTCCAACATTTCAAACGCAAATTCGCGGACGACTTCGAGCATTCGCAAACGCACATCACCGTTGGGCAAATCATTTGAAACAAGCAGACTGTTGTTAATTAGCGAATCAAGAGAATCGAGAACCGAAAGAGATAAAGCCGCATCGTTTTCGACAAGATTTTCCGCCGCTTCGACTGTAAAACCATCGGCAAAAACCGAAAGATAACGAAATAATTTCCGTTCGTCCGCGTCGAGCAGTTCATAGCTCCATTCGATTGCGCCGCGCATCGTGCGTTGGCGCGAAGGCGAATCTTTTGCACCGCCTGTGAGCAAATCGAGCGATTTTTCAAGCCGCGACAAAATCGCCGACGGCGAAAGCAATCTGACACGCGCTGCCGCGAGTTCGACGGCAAGCGGCAAACCATCCAACTTCCGGCAAATCGCCGCGACAATCGGCGCGTTTTCCGTGTTCAAAGCAAAATTCGCCCGCGCCGTTTGCGCTCTGATTGCAAAAAGCTCGACGGAAGAAAAAGCGGCAAATTCTTCAGCCGACAAATTCAAATTCGGCGGCACATTGAGCGGCAAAATTTGTTTTTCGCGCTCCGATTGAACACGCAAAGCGGTGCGGCTCGTTACCAAAATCTGCAAATTCGCTGATGCTTCGAGCAATTCTGACAATAAAACGGAAGCCGAAAGAATCTGCTCGAAATTATCCAAAACCAACAAACAAGCGCGTTCGCGCAAAAAATCCTTGAGCGCGTCAAGCAAGTTTTTTCCGCCTGTTTCCTTAATTCCAATTTTTTGCGCGATTGCATCGGCGACTAATTCCGGTTGGTTGATTGAAGCAAGTTCGACAAAAAACGTGCCATCCGCATAATTGCTTCGCACCGTTTCGGCAACGGCTCGTGCAAGCGCGGTTTTGCCGCTTCCGCCTGCGCCGGTGAGCGTAATTAGGCGTTCGTTTTGCCGCAGTAAATCTTTTATTTCGGCAATTTCCGACTCGCGTCCGATGATTTCGACGTTGGCATTTGAAATTGCCGCGCCGTCAATTTTGACAAGCGAATTGCTCGTATTTTGTCGGATTTCGTGGACGAATTTATAACCTTTGCCCGTGATGGTCGCAATAAATTGATGTTCACCCTTTGTTTCGCCGAGAATTTTTCGGAGCGCGGAAATCTGCACCGTCAGATTATTTTCCTCGACAAATTGCCCTTCCCAAACCGTTCCTAAAATCTCGTCCTTCGACAAAATCTGTCCGTGATTTTCGACCAAAGCAAAAAGCAAATCGAAGGTTTTTGAATTTAAGGAAATTGCTTCACCGCCTTTCAAAAGCGAGCGTTTCGCGCCCGAAAGCTCAAAATCTCCGAAAAAAAATGTATTTTCCGCCGTTTTCTCCATTCGTTTTTAGGAACATTTAGGAATATTTAAGGACTTTTAGCTTCGCTTTCGGCGAAACTTGATTCATAAATTGCCTGTTTTCGGATTTTAGCAGAAACGAACGGCGAGAGAAAAGAAAAAATTATGAATCGAAAAACACAAATTACGATTGAAACGCACAGCATCACGATTATTCGGACAAGCGGTGCGCTTAATGTTTGCTGTGCGGTTTGTCAAAAACAAGTTTCGGCGTTCGCGTCCGGCGAAATCGCGGCGGCTTTGAAAATGTCTGCGCCCGAACTCGAATTTATGCGCGACGCGGGCGAAATCCATTCGGTCGCGGAAAATAATTTACAGCTTTGCGGCGATTCGCTCGCTGCGATTTTAAGGAGAATGAACCAATGAAAAAATATTATTCAGCAAATTTAATTTTGACAGTTCTTGTGTCGCTCATTTTTACACTGTCGTTTCAGACATTCGAAGCAAAAGCCGCGTGGGGCGATTTTGATACGAGTTTCGGCTTTCAAGGCGTAACATTTGAGACGATTACCGGCTACCATCCGCGCAGTGTGGCGATTCAAACGGACGGCAAAATTCTGGTTACGGGTTATCGGATAACGCCGTTTGGCGGCAAAGGTTTCTTTCTGCGCCGCTATCTGTCAAACGGTAATCTCGACACGGCTTTCGGCACAAATGGAGGCGTGATTGGTCCTGAAACCAATTCCATAAACACCGATTATCAGGGAGAAAAAATTGTCGTTCAGACCAACGGAAAAATTGCCGTCGCCGGACGAGCCAACGGTTATTACGCAGTTTGGCAATTCACGGCAAGCGGAAAACGAGACACGACATTCGGGCAAAGCGGCTTGCAAAATCTGACAAACTTTCCGGTAATCGGCAGCGAATTTGCCGAAATGAATATTCAAAGCGGAAAGCTCTTACTTAGTCTTCCGAAGGACATCGGCGGCACCTTTCGTATTGCATTGCTCAGGCTGAATTCAAGTGGAACGATTGACGGCACTTTCGGTAACGCGGGCGAATCTTTAACCGAAAGGTATGGGAAATATCATAGCGGAACATTAGTTGAAACAAATGGAAAAATAACCGTCAGCGGTTACAAGTTCAACGATTTAAGTGCCAAAGGACTCGAAAGAAAATTAGCCAACGGGCAAACCGATTTGTCTTTTTTTCCGACACCTTCAAATTCGATTGGAAGTTTAGGGACGGGCTTGGTCAAAATGTCTAACAGCAAATACGCATTGCGGGCGATCAATCTTGGCGGCAACGGGAGCGTTACGCTGGTTTTGGATAAATTCAGTTCGACCGGCATTTTTGAATCAAGCATCTCGCCTTTCAACGGGTTTTCCGGAGGTTGTCCCGACATTTTCACAAACCAAAATGATGGAAAGGTTCTTGTTAAAACCAACGGAATACTATTTCGTTTTAACGCCGAACTCGATTCTTCCACAATGGAAATAAACTACTGTTCAAATTTGATCGGATTAATAAGCGAATTGGGAACCGCCGCGATTCAACCGGACGACAAAATGGTGGTCGCCGGTGTCTTTAACGATTATTTGATGATAGTTCGTCTTTTGCCGAACTAAAGAAAGAGGTTAAATCAATGAAAAACTATTATTCGACAATTTTAATTTTAGTGGTAATGTTAGTGTTCGCCGACGGTTTTCAAAAAGCCGTGCGCGGTGAAAATCTGCAAAACGAAAAGGCAATCGAATATCTGAAACAGACGGGCAATTACGATTCTTTGGCGGAAGCCGTCAAAGCTGTGAATGCCGAAAATCCGTCCGACTCCGATTTGTTTTTTGCTCAACGGCAAAAATTATTGGGAAATGCTGGCGACACGGATGATTTTTTCGGCACGAGCGTCGCAATTTCCGGTGATTTAGCAGTTATCGGTGCTTATGGAGAAGATATTGGTTCAAATGTTGATCAAGGCGCGGCATACATTTTTGTTCGCAACGGCACGATTTGGACGCTACAAGCCAAACTTATTGTCTTTGACGGCGTAGAAGGCGATAATTTTGGAACAAGCGTCGCAATTTCCGGTGATTTCGTCGTTGTCGGAGCTATTGGCGATAATGTAAATATAAATGTAAATCAAGGTTCGGCATACATTTTCGTTCGAAACGGCACGACGTGGTCGCAACAAAAACAACTTATCGCTAATGACGGCGCGGCAAACGACAATTTCGGCAAAAGTGTCGCAATTTCCGGCGATACCGTTATTGTCGGCAGTTATTTTGACCAAATAAATGCAAATACAAATCAAGGCTCGGCATATATCTTTACTCGCTTTGGAACGGACTGGTCACAGGAAACAAAACTATTTGCAAACGACGGCGCAACTGATGATTACTTCGGCAATAGTGTCGCGATTGCAAGCAATTCTGTTATCGTCGGAGCTACCGGCGACGACATTGGCGCAAATGTAAATCAAGGTTCGGCATATATTTTCAATCGGAGCGGAACGACTTGGACACAGCAAATAAAATTAATCGCGGGCGATGGTTCAGAAGGCGATTATTTTGGAACGAGCGTTGACATAACTAATACTCTTTCCGGCACAATTGCCGTTGTCGGCGCGTGGCGAGACGATATTGGACAAAACTTAGGTCAAGGTTCGGCTTATGTTTTCAATCGTTCACAAATTGGCGTGTGGTCGCAGACGCAAAAGCTAATTGCCGCTAATGGCGGTAACAACGACGGTTTTGGAGTCAGTGTTTCTATCGTTTCAGTTACCGGCAGTGCGATAGCCGTCGGAGCTAGATTTGCCGGTAATCGAGGCGCGGCATATATTTTTAGACGTGTTAATTCGGTTTGGACAGAACAACAAAAATTAATCGGATATGACAGCGCAAATGGAGATAGTTTTGGCGGTTCGATAGCAATCTCCGGGGAAACGGCGATTGTCGGAGCATATTTTGCTAATATCGGCGCAAATTCTGATGAAGGCGCGGTTTATGTTTTTAATCTTGGCGCGAGTGCATTTGATTTTGACGGCGACAGCAGGACGGATATTTCCATCTTTCGCCCGTCAAACGGTCAATGGTGGATAAATCGGAGCGAAGATAATTCGACTTTTGTTGCAACTTTCGGTTTAAGCTCTGACCGCATAATGCCGGCTGATTTTACGGGCGACGGTAAAACCGATATTGCTTTTTTCCGTCCTTCAACGGGAAATTGGTTTATTTTGCGGAGCGAAGACAATTCGTTTTATTCATTCCCTTTTGGAGCGGTAAATGATATTCCAAACGTCGGAGATTTCGATGGCGATAGCAAAGCGGATGTTGCCGTCTTTCGTCCTTCAAATACGACTTGGTATATCAATAAATCTTCCGGCGGAACATTAATTCAGCAATTTGGCGCGGCAAATGACATTCCGGCAGTTGCTGACTACGATGGCGATGGCAAAGCCGATATTGCAATTTTCCGTCCAAATGGCGCAAGCGGAGCGGAATGGTGGCGGCAAAACAGCTCAAACAATCAAGTTTTTGCCGCACAATTCGGTTCTTCTTCCGACAAGCCTGTGCAAGGCGATTATACGGGCGACGGCAAATCAGACATTGCTTTTTGGCGACCTTCAAATGGAAATTGGTATATTTTAAGAAGCGAAGATAGTAGTTTCTACGCTTTTCCATTCGGCGCAAATGGCGATATTCCTACGTCCGGCGATTACGATGGCGACGGCAAAACGGATGCGGCGGTTTTTCGTCCGATAAACACGACTTGGTATGTCAATCGTTCAACAGCAGGAACATTGATTCAGCAGTTTGGCGTTTCGGGCGACAAACCTGTTCCTTCGGCTTTTATTCCTTAAAAATGATGAGGAAATTTCCCGCAGATGACGCAGACTTTCGCAGATTTTTTCTGCATTATCTGCGAAATCTGCGGGAAATTTCTTTTTTTATTTATTGCCTAACCATTCGCCTTGAAGCGTGAAACCAGCCCAAAAATACGGTGCGCGGAAACGCGGAATTTGTTTCATTTCAGTTTGCGCTTGGCGAAGCGCGGCGGCGGGCGAGAGATTTTTTTGCAGAAGATTTTGATAAAACCGCTTCATAAATTCAGCAGTTGCCGCATCGTCAACTTTCCACAAACTTGCGACGATTCGTTTTGCTCCGGCATACATAAAACCGCGTGTCAGTCCGATCATACCTTCACCGCGCACGTCTTTTCCAAGCGCGGTTTGACACGCTGAGAGAACGACTAAATCGCTGTTAAGATTCAAGTTATAAATTTGATTCAAACGCAAAAAACCGTCCTGCGCTTTACCGTTCTTGTCATAGAGCGACAAGACTAGACCCGAAAGTTCAGGGCGCGAAGTGTCAAGAAACCCGTGAGTTGCAAAATGCAAAATGCGGTAATTTGCCAAAGTCTCGCTCGTTGCATTTTTGCGGTTTGCATCAAAATCAATATTTAAATCGGCTTGATTTTTTCCTGCAAAAGCCGAAATATTTTGCGCCTCAATACGCGAAGAAAGCAGACGTGGCAGATTTTCGCCCAAATTAAAATCACGCAAAATTTTACCGAGTTGAGTAGATTTTTCACTTGATTTATTTATCAAACGCGCATCGTTTGCGTCAAAAATCGGATCGGCAAAAATCGCCAAAGTTTTCGCGGGAGTTTTTTTCGCACTCGAATTTCGTCTCAACTCCGCCAAAACACTTGCCGAAGGCAACACAACGATTTCATTGCGGATTTGAGAAGTAGGATTTCCAAGCGCGGCAAACGGAATAAATTGTAAAATGCCGTCAGCGACAATCGCCAGACGTTTATTTTCAATTTCTTTTTCAACTAAACCAAGCAACGTCTCGTTCAATTTTTCCGATAATTCTGCCGTTTTTGCTTCTTTGGATTTGTTGCGGGAAATGATTGAAGCATAAAAGTCCTTTGCCGCCGCTTCAATTATTTTTCTTGAAGGAATCGTAAAAATTTCTACGGAATCTTTCTTTACAAGCCACAAAAACGAGCGTTTTTCGCCCAATTTGTATTCGAGCAAAACGGTTTCATCGTCCAAAAGATTTTGAATTTCTTTCGCCGAAATGCTTGTGCCTTGCGTCAAATCGGCGTAACGCGGATTTTCACGGCGGATTTTTATTTGCAGATTTTCGAGTTCGGTTTTGAGCGAATTTATCTCGTTCGTGATTTTGGCAATTTGCTCTTCGGTCGGTTTTCCGCTCAAAATCTGCGTCCGCTGACGATATTTCGCGTTTAAAGCGTCTTGCAATTCTTGCGCTTTTTCGAGTGATTTTTCATCAACATTTTGACGAAAATTGATTCGCGCTTCTTGCAAAAGTTCGGTTAAACTTCGCGTTCGCGCACGTTCGCTCATCTCCAAAGCCAGCGCGATGTCGCGTTCGTCGTTCGATTTTTCGTAACGCGAAACGAGCAGTTCGGTGTAAAATTCGTAAAATTGCTGAACGGTCGAAAAATAGGAAGCGCGGAGTTCGGGATTGACGATTTCGCCGCGAATTTGTTCGATAATCTGCAAACCTTTTTCGATATTTTCAAATGCTTTCGGCAGATTTTCCCGTTGCTTTTCAACAATCGCCAACCAATAAAAAGTATCGGCTTCAACGCGCCTGTCGCCGATGTTTCGCGCCAAAATATTTGCTTGCTCAAAAGTTTCCGCCGCTTTCAATTTGTCGCCCGAAAGCCACAAAGTTTTGCCCAATCCACGCAAAGTTGTTGCTTCGCCTGTCTTGTCGCTGGTTGCGCGGCGCAACATCAGCGATTGATCGAAATACTCAATCGCCTTTGCATATTCACTGCTTTGTTCGGCAACCATTCCGAGATTGCTAAGAATATTTCCCTCGCCTTTTTGGTCTTTGGTTTCGCGCCGAATGACTAACGATTTTTCAAAAAATTCTTTCGCTTTCGGCATATTTCCGAGCAGATAATTCGACATTCCGAGATTGTTCAAATTTATTGCTTCACCACGCCGATTGCCCGTTTCGCGCTGGATTTCGAGTGCCTGATTCAGGTAAAAAATCGCCGTTTCATATTCGCCGAAACTGTTATAACTAACCGCTAAATTATTCAGTGAAGAACCTTCATACTGTCGGTTGCCGATTTCACGCGAAAGCGTTAAACCTTTCAAATAAAAATCAACCGCCGTCTGAAACTCGCCAAGCTGTTCATAAATCAAACCGCTCGAAATGAGTGCGACAACTTCCCAAACTTTATCTTGTTTAATTTTTGAAAGACGAATGATTTCCTGAAATTTTTGCAGAGTTTCGCGCCGTGCTTCGCGTGTGCCTTTTTGCCGCAAAGCAACGGTTTCATTGGCAATTTCGGTAATTTGTTTCGCCGCCGCGTTGATTTCAAAATCTTTCGAAATTGTCGGACGAATTTCGGTTAATTTGATGAAATATTTGCCAAGCGGGGAACGCGAATCCGCCGGAGAAACTTCGATTTTATACAAACCGTCAGCCGCCGCCGTAACCAAAATCGAATCTTTTCCAAGCATTCCGCTCGGACTTTCGGATTCGATAAATTTTTCGCCGTCCGGTTTGAAAGCCGCGAGCGAAACATCAATTCCTTTTTGCTCGATTTCGATGCGAGCAGTTTGATTCATTCCGATTTGCACCGTGAAGAGTTGCTTTTCGCCGCCTTTTATTTCACGTTCAACCGCTTGGCTCAAAATCAGTTGCGGCGCATCTTGCGCGTGAATTCCAACGCCTAGAAATAACAAAAAACCAAACAGTAAAATTTTCGGAAAGATTTGTTTCGACATAATTATCCGCCGTCTCGGAAATTTTAGCAGAAATACTAATCTTTTCGGTAGTGAAAAAAAGTAATGTTTTTTATTTCTCTACAGATGAACGCCATTAGTATCTACACAACCTCAGTTCGGAACTAAGAAGCTAGTTTAACACTTTAAAAAGTAAGATAATTGTGAGCGATTTATCAATTGAACATTGTCAATTATCCATTATATTTTTGGGGTTTTATGCCTAAAATCTACAATTTAATTGATAATTGATAATGATGTGCCTTATTTCCTAATCATATTGGAGTTTAAATTCTAAGAAAAACCGGCTGGAGCGCAAGTCCTCAACTTGCAACACCTTTGAAAAAGGCAAAAGCGTCGGCGTAAATTCAACTTGATTTAACGCAAATGCTTCGACACGACTGAAAAGCGCGGCGTTTGCAAGCAGGACGCTCTAAACTCCAATCCATATACCGAAACGGCGTTAAATTAGAGTCTGTTTGAAGACTCAGACTTCCTGATTTGTTTAACCGCGAAACCACACAAATTTTCACGAGATTTCCGTGATTCTTTAGTTGTTTTGTATTTTTCCGTGTAATTGCGAGGCAAAACGATTAAAAATTCACTAAAAAGAGGTTTCGCCAACTTCGTTTCCGGTCCACTGCGTTTTGCGGGAATGCGGAATGTCGAATTGGTCTAAAATGCGGTAACAGAGATGATTTACCAATTCATCAATCGTGTTCGGGCGATGGTAAAACGATGGTGAGGCGGGCAAAATACAGGCGTTCATTCGCGCAAGTTTCAGCATATTTTCCAAATGAATTTGATTAAAAGGCGTTTCACGCGGGACAATGACGAGCTTTCTTTGTTCCTTCAAACAAACGTCTGCCGCACGATGAATCAAATTTGTTGTCGCGCCCGAAGCAATTGCACCGAGCGTTCCCATTGAACACGGCACAATAATCATTCCGGCTTGTTTGTTTGAGCCGCTGGAAGGCTTTGCCGCGAAATTGTCGAGCCGCCAAAAACGAATCAATTTAGAATCTTTCGGCAAACCGAGCCATTCATTGATTTTTTTCGCGTCCGGGTCTTTCAGATTCACTCCCAATTCGACCTGCGCGACCGTTGGCACAACCGACGACATAATCAAATTTATCGTTTTGACTGCGCCGCTTTCCGCTAATAATTGCAAAGTTCTGAATCCGTAAATCGTGCCTGATGCACCTGTAATGGCAAGTGTTAATTCCATAAATTTTGTTAATTTTATCATATTGAGAATTTATTGAACGCTTTTCGTTCATAATGAAACGGTAAAATTGGGTGTGATTTAATAAAAGTCAATGTTTATGCGGTTTTCGGTGTGTGGCATTGCATTTGCCATTAAATAGAAACGGTTGGAAGAGAAGATGACAAACGAACCGACAAATTTAAGAAACGAAATTTTGCTGAATTTAATCAGTTGCCAATCGGTGAGTTGGGCGATGGTAAAACTTTGCGGTTTTTATAAATATGTCGGTTTGTTTGTCTGATAATTTTACGCAATAATTTATTTTCATAAGGCGGCGAATTTTCGCCGTTTTTTGTTTTAAATCTTGCTTATCGGTAGAATGAATTTTATGAAAACTGCTGATATTGAAAAAATTTTATCCGCTCACGCAGACGGGAAAATTTCAAATACCGAAGCAACCGAAAAAATAAAAAATCTATCGTATGAAGATGTCGGCTATGCCCGAATTGACCACGCCCGCAGTGAACGACAAGGTTTTCCCGAAGTTATTTTCGGACAGGGGAAAGCGAAAGAACAAGTAGTCGGAATTTTTGAAAAACTCGCCGCACGTTCGCCCAATGTTCTGATAACTCGCACAAATGCCGAAACTTACGGTGAAGTTCGCAATGTTTTTACTGAAGCGGAGTGGCACGAATCTGCAAAAATAATCAGGCTTTGGCGCGACAAAACCGAACTCGGCACGGGCGAAATTTCAATCGTAACCGCCGGAACGAGCGATATTCCCGTTGCCGAAGAAGCCGCGCTCACAGCGGAAACGATGGGCAATCGCGTAAAAAGAATTTGGGATGCGGGCGTTGCCGGAATTCACAGAATTTTGTCCGAACGCGAAATTTTACAAAACTCTCGCGTCGTTGTCGTCGTAGCAGGTATGGAAGGCGCGTTACCGTCGGTCGTCGGCGGTTTGGTAAAAGTTCCCGTCATCGCTGTCCCGACATCAATCGGCTACGGCGCGAGCTTCGGCGGAATTGCCGCACTTCTCGGAATGCTCAATTCGTGCGCTTCAAATGTTACCGTTGTCAACATTGATAACGGTTTCGGCGCAGGTTTTGTCGCAAGTTTAATTAACAGAAAATGAAAGTTTTAATGCAAAGGCGCAAAGGTGCAAAGACGCAAAGAATGAAAATAATAAAAAACGTTGCGCCGTTGTGCCGTTGTGCCGTTGCGTTTAAAAAACAAATCTGCCTCGTGCTAATTTCCGCATTTTTGCTTTCGGGCTGTATTCCCACGGCGAAACGAATGCCGAATCTCGATAAGATTTTTGCAACCACAAAGACGAAAACCGGCAAGCGTCCGTTGATAATTATTCCGGGCATTTTGGGCAGTGAACTCGTCAATAAAGACACAGGTGAAAAGGTTTGGGTGAATTTTTCAGAAGTCAAAGGCGACGGTTTGAGCTTGCCTATTTCGCCCGATTTGGCGAAAAATCGTGATAATTTGATTCCGAAACAAATACTCAAAACTGTTAAAGTTTCACGTTTTCTGCCGGAAATTTCGATTTATCAAACTTTGATTGATGCCATCGAAAAATACGGCGGCTATACCGAAGACGATTGGGAAAATCCTGATGTTAAATCAGGTGAGTTCGATAAATATTACGTTTTCGCTTACGATTGGCGGCTTGATAATGTCGAAAATGCGCGGCTTTTGATGCAAAAAGTCGAAAATCTGAAACGCAAATTCGGCAATTCGGAAATGCGTTTCAATGTGATGGCACATTCGATGGGCGGTTTGATAGTGCGTTATGCGGCAATGTATGGCAATACGGATTTGACGGAAAACCCGAAGCCGAATTGGGACGGAGCGCGGCATTTCAGCAAGATTTTTATGTTCGGCACGCCCAACGAAGGCGCAATGGCGACGCTCGATACAATTATCAACGGCTATCGCATCGGCGGTTTTGAAGTTGATACTTTGAGCAGTGAAGTTGCGATAACTTCACCTTCGGTTTTTCAACTTCTGCCACACAAAAACGCCGCACGTTTTTATGATGAAAATCTCCAACCGGTTGACGTAAATCTTTACGATGCTGAAACTTGGAAAAAATACGGCTGGTCGGCTTTCGCCCGCAAATCTTTCCGCAATAAATTTGCCGGACAAATAAATGCAATTAATTCAAAAGGTAAAAAGAGCGAATTTGCCGATGTTGCCTTGAGCGATTTGGATGCATATTTTCAAAACTCTTTAACACGCGCCAAACAATTTCACGACGCGCTCAACACCGAAACTTCCGTTCCGCCGACGCTTGCCTTTTTTGCCTTCGGAAGCGATTGCGATGACACACAAGACGGCACAATTCTCCGCAGAAACCCGAAAACAGATGTCTGGGAAACAATCTTTTTGCCGAAATCTTACAAAACTGCCGACGGCAAAAAAATTACCAAAACACAGACGAAAGAAAAACTTTACGCACCGGGCGATTTTCGCGTAACGCGCCGTTCGCTTCTCGCCGAAGATAATGCAAATATCGGACTTTTCCGCCGAAATCTTTCAATTTCCGCCGTCTTTTCCTGCGAAATCCACGACCGTTTGCCGAATAATAAAATTGCTCAAGATAATTTTTTGACAGCGTTAATCTCTGAAATAATACAGTGAAAGATAGCTAGATGTCAGATGTTAAAAGAAACGAAATTCTAACATCTTTATTATGGATTTAATAGAACATACAACCTGTCCGCCCATTCGGATTTGGCGGTTTGGAGAAGTTGATATTGGAGTTCTGCCGAATCGCGGTCGCCCGATTTCAAATAAGCACGTCCGAGATTGAAGCGGGCGCGGTCGAAATTGGGATTGAAATTTACGGCTTGGTTGAAGGCTTCGATGCTTTCCGTGATTTTGCCGGATTCAAAATAGCTTTCGCCTAAATAATTGTAGGTTCGTGCATCGGGTTTGTAGTTTTTTAATTGATCAAAAATTGCCGCCGCGTCCGCGTAGCGTTTTTGTCTGAAATAGGCTAAACCTAATTGTTCGATAGCATTGACCAGACTCGGTTTGATTGCCAGAGCGCGTTTGTAGGCGAGAATTTCTTCGTCCGTGCGGTTTAATTTGCCGAGCGAAAGACCGAGTGCATATTGCGCTTCGGCGTTTGATTCGTCCAATTTTACGGCTTGGCGATATGCATCAACGGCTTCTTTAAATTGTCCGAGTGCGAAAGAAGATGCACCGATATTTAAATAAGTTTCTGCCCAATCGGGGCGAAGCTGTGCGGCGCGGCGCGAAGCCTTGAGCGCGTCTGCGTGTCTGCCGAGCATTCCGTAGCAAAATCCGACCTGATACCACGCCTCGGCATAGTTTGAATCAACCTCGACGGCTTTTTCAAAATACGGCAGAGCGCGAGCAAAATCGTCGCGTGATAAAATGCCGAGTCCTTGCGAATAAAGACTTTGTGCTGCCGAGCGTTTGTTTTTTTGCGTTTCCGCGCTGAGTGTCGAAAAAGTTTGAAGCTCACCTATTTTCAGTGCGAAAATTCTTTCGCTGGGGACGGCAAAATTCAAACTCTGTCCTTCAGCCGCTTGCAAACTCGCTACGCCGACGACCTGACCTCGCATATTTACAACGGGCGAACCCGATGAACCGGGCGAAATCGGTGCAGTAATTTGAATGATTTTTCCGTAACCGGGAATTTCGCGCACGGCAGAAACAATGCCGTTTGAAACTGAACCTTCAAGCCCGAACGGATTGCCGATAACCACGATTGATTCGCCTTCAAGAGGTGCGGATTGGACAATTTGTAGCGGCGCGGCAAGTTCTTTCGGGACATCAACTTGCAGTAACGCAAGGTCGCCTTCACCGTCAATCGCCAGAACACCTTTCGCGCCGTATTTTGAGCCGTTCATCAAATGAATTTCGACACGAGAAGATTTTTCGATGACGTGGCGATTGGTGATAATTCTATCGTTTGAAACAAAAAATCCGCTTCCACGCGAGAGCGTGTTGCCGCGTGAATCGAAAGTTTCGATGGCAACCGCCGAAGGTTTGATGCGTTTGACGAGCATCGGCAAAAAATCTTGCGCCGAAACGATCGGCGACAGGGCGAAAAACGCAAAAGCGAAAATTAAAATTTTGAAGAAACGCACATTCATCAATTTTCACTCGAAATTATAAGATTTTTCGACGATTCAAACAAACTTCGGATGGAAAGAAGTGAAAAATCGTTGCAATCTATGTTTAGAGTTACGCATTTATGTATGAAGTTTTTCGCCAACGAAGGGCGACGAAAAATAGCTTCAAGACAACCTGCCAAGCGTGCTAATAACGCGCAAATTTGGCGAGTTCGTTAAAGGTTTTAATAAAAATTGCGTCAGGAAAAAGTTTGCGTGTTTGTTTATCGAAAAATGCTTTGCCGCCGAAGATTACAGAAGTTTTTGTTTTTTCGGTGTGCGGCACAAAATTTTTATATTCGGCAGAAAATTTTTTGATATTTTCGATGAAGGTTGCCGAAATGCATAGTGCATCGGGTTTGTGTTTTAAGATTTCTTTAGCCAAACATTCGAGTGGCGTATTTGCACCGAAATTCATCACTTCCCATCCTTCGTTTTCCAAAACGACTTGCGCCAGAAACGTCGGAAGTTCGTGAAAATCATTCTCGACCGCACAACACATTGCCAATTTTTCTCGCGGTGCGGGAACGGGAAGCATAGCGCGGAGTTTGTGAATCGCGCCCGAAACCGTGCGCGTGGCGAGATGTTCTTCGGCGACGCTTAATTCGCCGTTTGCCCAAAGCTCGCCGATTTCGCGCATTGCCGGACAAATTGAATTATCAAAAATTTGTGCCGGAGATTTTTTTTGCAAATGTTCACCGATAATCAAATTTGCCGCGTCTGTTTCGCAAGCATTCAGAAGCGAAATAAACAGTGGAGAGGCAAATGAAAATTTATTGGTTTGGCGAAGCAGATTGATTTTCAAAAGCGAATCGTCGCCGTGACAGCGTTTCAAACCGATGTTTGTTTCGCGCTGAAAACGTGCAACTTCTTCGGCAAGAAAACGCCGATGTCCGCCGTTTGTTTTTTCGGATTTGAGAATTCCGGCATCTTCCCAACGCTTTACCGTCGCGTCGCTAACACGGCAAAGTCGCGCCACCTCTCTGGTTGTGAAGTATTTTAAGTTAGGCACTAAGATTTATATTACCGAATCAAACCGAATCGCTCAAAACCAAACTTATAACTTTGCTCTTTTTGCGGAAAATATTAAAATTTATTTGAAAAGGAAAATTTTTATGAAAATTGCAATCGGCGCAGACCACGCAGGCTTTGAAGTTAAGGAAAAGATAAAAAAACAGCTTGAAGAAATGAATCTGGAAGTCGAAGATTTAGGCACAAATTCGGGCGATTCGGTTGACTATCCCGATTACGGCGCGGCAGTCGGGCAAGCAGTTGCAAGCGGCAAAGCGGACGAAGGAATTATCGTTTGCGGTTCGGGCATCGGCATTGCAATCGCGGCAAACAAAGTCCACGGAGTTCGCGCCGCGCAAGCGTGGAACGAAGAAACGGCAAGATTGGCAAGACAACACAACGACGCAAATGTTCTCTCAATCGGCGCAAGAGTAATTCCCGAAGCTGAAATCCCGAAAATCGTGCGTGCGTGGTTCGACGCAAAATTTGAAGGCGGACGACACGCCGGACGAGTTGCGAAAATTTCGGAGTTGGAGAAAGAAAAATGATTGAAACAGTCGAAAAAACTAATGAAATAAAAACGGTGAGCATCGAAAAAGACACTTGGATTTTGGAACTTCCTGTGGAAATTTGCGAGAAAGAAGGTTTTGCCGAAGGAACACTTATCAGTTTGACGATAAAAAACAGCGGAATTCAAGCCTCTTTTATCAGACCTCCATCGAAAAAATTGCAGGAAATATCGAAGCGTTTGCTTAAACAAAATCGCAAACTTTATGAGGAGTTAAAACGAATTGGCGACTGAGGAAATAATCTATCTCGAATTTGATGATGCACTTTGGATTCATCTCGATTTGATGAGAGATTGGAAAGAAACTCGTTTCGGCGTTGACCACCGAAGTTTAGTCTAATCGGCTTTGGCACGTCCGAAACACGCGGCGATTTACGAAAATGCAAATATCATTCGTCAAGCCGCAACGCTTTGTTTCGGCTTGATAAAAAATCATCCGTGGCTCGGCGGAAACAAGCACACGGCAACGCAAATAACTTTAACTTTTTTGGAATTGAACGGGTATTTGGTGAAATACGAAATTTCAGAAATACTCGAAATGGTTTTAGCCGTCGAATCAGACGCTTGGAAAATTGACGAGATTGAAGATTGGTTGCGGAAAAATGTGGAAAGTGTATGATTTTGAGCGAATCTCTCAAAAAAGTTGCTGAAATTTGGCATAAAGAATGTCTGAAATTGGGTGAGCCGAAATCGGAAAATGAAATTGTCGAGAAACTGTCAAACTTAAAAACGCCGATTTCACGAGATGTTATAGAAGTTTATTCACATCTTGGCGGAATTCTTAATGGAGAATCAGACTCAACACTTCTCTCATTTTGGGACATTGACCAAATTTTAGAAGAAAATGAGCCGGATTCAGAATTCATAGCTTTTGCCGACTTTTTACTTTATTCGCATCTTTATTATTTCAAATTTGAGAATGAACTTGTATCATCAATTCATATTTGGTGGGGAGAAAAAGATGTTGAAAAAATCGCAGATTCATTTGAAGAATTTTTTGAAAATTTCTTGAAAAATCCAGAAAAATATTATCTATTTGAGAGAGAAGAAAATAAGAAAGAGAAGAAAATAAGAAAGAGAAGAAAACAATAATTCAGTTATGCACAATCTTTTTAATGCAAATTTGGCAGAAGTTGATTCGGTGATTGCCGAAGCGATAAGTGATGAAACGAAACGGCAATCGGGCGGATTGGAGTTGATTGCTTCGGAAAATTTTGTTTCGGAAGCGGTTTTACAGGCGATGGGTTCGGTTTTTACGAACAAATATGCCGAAGGTTATCCGAAAAAGCGTTATTACGGCGGTTGCGAATTTGCCGATGTTGTCGAACAGCTGGCGATTGACCGTGCGAAGGAAATTTTCGGCGCGGAACACGCGAATGTTCAGCCGCATTCGGGAGCGCAGGCGAATATGTCTGTGTTTCTTGCGTCTTTGCAACACGGCGACAAGATTTTGGGAATGAATCTTTCGCACGGTGGACATTTGACGCACGGGCATCCGATGAACTTTTCGGGAATTAATTTTGAAGTTTCCGATTACGGCGTAAATCGTGAAACCGAGCAGATTGATTACGACGAACTGCAAAGAATTGCCGAAGAAAAGCGTCCGAAGATGATTATCTGCGGCGCGTCGGCATATCCGCGAACGATTGATTTTGCGCGGATTGGCGAGATTGCCAAGTCGGTCGGCGCAATTATTATGGCGGACATCGCGCATATTGCCGGACTTGTTGCCGTCGGGCTTCATCCGTCGCCTGTGCCGCATTGCGAATTTGTTACGACGACGACACATAAAACTTTAAGAGGTCCAAGAGGCGGACTTGTTTTGTGCCGCGAAGAGTTTGCGAAAGCGGTTGACAAAGCCGTATTTCCGGGCGTTCAAGGCGGACCGCTCGTGCATATTATTTCTGCCAAAGCTGTCGCATTCGGCGAGGCGTTGCGCGAAGATTTCAAGACGTATCAACAACAGATATTGGATAACGCGCAAGCCTTATCGAATGAACTTATCGCACAAGGTTTGCGAATCGTTTCGGGCGGCACGGACAATCATTTGATATTGGTTGACGTTTTCGCGGATGGCAAAGGCATCACCGGAAAGGTGGCGGAAAAAGCCCTCGATTCGGTGCATATCACGGTCAACAAAAACACGATTCCATTTGATACGAATTCGCCTTTCACGGCTTCGGGCGTGCGTTTGGGAACACCTGCGCTCACCACAAGAGGAATGAAGGAAGACGAAATGCGCGTTATCGGCAAACTCATTGCTGATGTGATTCACGAACCCGATTCGGAAGAAGTCAAAGAACGAGTGAAGCGCGAAGTTGCTGAATTGACGGCGAAATTCCCGCTTTACGCGCATCGTTTGAGCGGAAAGACGGAATCAATTTCAGCGAGTTGAAAAATAATGCGAAACAAAATCGAATTTGAAGAATTGTCCGATGATTTTCAAAAATTTGAAGATTTGGTTGCGGATTATTTTCGGGAAATTCAAAAAGATAAAATTCTCGGCTCCAGTATTAAAGATATTGAAGTTCGTCAATCCGGCAAAGGCGCAGACGGCGGGCGGGATATTCTGATAATTTTCCAACTTACGGATTCAGTCATCAATTTTGAGAGAAAATGGGTAGTTCAATGCAAGTTTTACAGAGATGATGTTTCAAAATCGCATCTTTCGGACATAAATATTCCGAGTTTGATACACGAATATGGCGCAGACGGTTATTTACTGGTTTGCCGAAAAGGTGTAAATTCAAGTGTAACGAATATGTTTGATAATCTGCGGAAAAATTGCAGATTTAGATACGGTTACGAAATTTGGAAAGGTGGTGAACTAAAAAGGCGCATTAGGAATTTAGGGGAAAGTTTGATCCAAACATACTTTCCCGAACATTTTGAATATTTGCGAAGACTCGAACAAGAAAAGGAATTAGAGAAATTATGATTGCATTTATATCAGACTCAATCGGCGAATCGGAACAGTATGTTTTGACGCTTCTTGCACAAAAGTTGCGCGAGAAGGGATTTTCCGTAACATCCAATTATAAGCAGTCGTCGCAATTTCTTAATTTTCAAACCATAAATGATATTAAGAATGCGGATTTATTTATCGGACTAATTGCAAAATCCGGTAACACGACTGCCACAGCGAGAGTTTATAATGAATTAAAGGAAGCCTTTTTGCATAATAAACCAACTATTCTTTTGGCGGAGGAATCCGTAGATTTAGCTCCACACCTGAGTAGTTATCCGAATACTATAAGATTTAACCGATATTATCCGAATCTTGCCATCAATGAGGTAAATCGGCGCATTCAATTTTCGCAAACACAGCCACAGCAAAATAATACATTGGCTTGGCTAATCGGTGGCGGAATTGCGGCCATAGCTTTAATTTCACTGCTTTCGGATGAGAAAAAATAATCGCAACATAAATTGTAAAAAAATCATTTTTATTCTAAGCCTGATCATTTTGTTGCCGGTTGTCGGAGATGCTCAGAACACTGCGGCAACCGCAAACAAGCAAAACATTCCGGCGGATTTTAAGAGCGATGGTTGTTCGCTGTTTCCCGATTGCGATTATCGTGATTGTTGTGAGGAACACGACTTGGCATATTATTTCGGCGGAACTTCAAAAGAGCGTTGGCAAGCCGACAAAAAATTGTATAAATGCGTCGCCGCGAAAAAGGGCGTTCACCATAAAATCATTGCGCCGATAATGTGGCTTGGGGTTCGCGTCTTTGGCGTTTCTTGGCTTCCAACTCCTTATCGTTGGGGATTTGGACAGAAGAAAACACCAAAAGTTCTGCCTACGCCGACACCAAACAAAAACTAAAATTTTATGAGTAATTTATCTGACATCGGTTTTCCCGTGCGGCACGAAGGAGATGTAAATGACGTGATTATGTCTGTCTTAAATCACGTTGGCGAAGTTCGTTGTCCGCGTGGTTTTTATTTGAAGTTTTCCGACAAATCGGGCGCGGAGATTTATTTGCAAGGGAATTTCGATCAAGAATTGATTGGGTTTAATCCGCATTACGCAGGGAAAAGCAAAAGAAAGGTTGCGCTTACCGAAGCAATCGAGCGGGAGGCTTCCGAACTCGATGGCGGTTTTCGCGCTTGGGCAAATCCTTCGGACGAAGCAAATCCCGAATCGGGCGAATATACGTTTGTCTTCGACTTGCCCGATTTTCGCACTGTCCCGAATTTACAGCTTCCGCAAACTGTCGAGATTCAACTGACCGCATTTGCATCAAACGATTTCAAAGTTTTTGCGAACGAAGAAGAGTTTTATAATTCTCAAGAAGATGAATTGAAGATTGCCTCCAAATCTTTTATTCCGAGCGGTTTGTTCACACCTGACGCAGACGCAAAGGAAATTGTTCCGCCGCGTCCGATTGGGATTTTTGCAGGTGAGATAAAGGAAGTTGAATTAAAGACAAATTCGCTGACAAATGCTGAGTTTTATTGGTTCTTAGTTGAAACGCTCGGTGGCGAAATAGATATTGTGTCAGACCCGAAATGGATTGAGCAAGCTCCAAAGGTCGGCGGCATTGTCAGCGGACAATTCTGGCTTTCGGGTAGAATAATCAGTTAATCTTTGATTTATATTACAATTCTATGTCTTTATGCTTGCTTTATATGTCTTTGTGCAAGCAAGCACAAAGACATATAAAGCAAGCGCAAGGCGTTCTTTTTTGTTATTTATTTCTAATCTCGCGGTGTGAAAAACTTATTCTTCAAACCCGAATTCGATTTGTTCTAAAATCTCACGCGCTTCTTCGGATTCGTATTCAAAGGCTTGTTGTTCGAGGGCGTTGCGGGCGATTTCATAATAAAGCGGATCATCGAGAAGCGGCACGATTTGCGCCGGATTCATCAACGAAAGCGTCTCAAAAGAAACGGCGCGGATTTGTGCTAAATCGGTTTGGCGAATGATTTCGGCGATTTCTCCCGCAGAGAATCTTTCCGCCAAAGCATCGGTCAATTTATCGAATTTTACAAAATCGTTGCGCTTCAAGATTCGTTCGGCGAGTTGGATAAAAACTTCCGCCGATTCGGTTTGAGCTTCGAGAACCTTAACTAAAGTTTCGGCTAATTGATTGATTTCCGCGAATTTCTCCGCGTCTTTGCGAACAGATTCGTCCTTTAGCTGTTCATCGAGCGCGATGAGCAGACGGCTGAGTTCCCAATCGGATTGCGTATCGTATGAGAATTTTTGAGTTTGAGCAACCGGCGCAGACGCAGTATTTGCCTGCAACGCACCGAAAATCATCTTTTTTGTAACGGGGCGCAAACCTTCCCAAACACTTTCGACTCGCGCACCGAGGTCTTTAATCATCATTTCAACAAAAACAGTTTGCAATAAATTCGGGAGTTTGTAAATAGAAACTTTATTTCGATGTCCGATTCATCAAACGAGTTTGCGTTTCATTCAATATTTCTTCGCGTTCTTTATCACTCGTCGCTTCGGGGAAAACTTCGACCAGCGCAAACGGCGTGTTGCTCAAATGACGAATTTCCCACGCTTCGTTTTTATTTGAAACGCGGGAAAACCATAAAGCATCGAGCTTTGACGAAACGATTTCCGCGTCGCCGAATAACTCTTCCGTTAAACTTTCGCGTAATTTGTCAGAAAGCAAAACACGGCGTAAAATCCAGCCGTGTTTTGCGTAGAGCGAGAGAATTTCGCCGATTTCCTTACCGCTGATCATTTGTTCGTGTTCGCGGTGTTAGTTTTCGGCACAGTCGTATTTGCCGTGTTTTTCATCTGCGGAATGTTCGGGACGTTTTTCAGCGTGCCGCCGTTTTTCGGAACAATCATTTGGACGTTTGAATTGTTCATCGCAGAATTGTCCGTTTTCAATTCAACCATATTGTTATTGACCGCATTTGCCGCTTCTTGTTCTTTAACTGATTGACCTGGCGCAGGTTTTTGGTAAGTTCCCTTAAACATATCGCCGATAGCGAGCTTCCAACTGCCGTTTTCAAGCACGAACGGCAAATCTTCCCAAACTTTTTCTTTGTTTTGAACTTCGAGCGCACCGAAATTTTCTTTGATGCGTTCATCACGCATCGGCGGCAGATTTTCCTGAAACGTCGTTGCCGTAAAACCGTTGGCAAGAACTTCTTCGACGGTTTTCTTCTGCTGTCCGGCAACAAATTCGGCAAATCCGAGCGAATTTTCGCTCATCATCGCTTTGATGTTTTCCGGCTTTTTCGTTTTCACCGCCGCATAAAGCATTTTATATGCTTCGGTTGGCGATTTGGCACTGCCAATGGGTTGAGAATTTATATCGAATGTTTTTGACTTCGAATACCACCAATAACCACCTCCGAGCAAAGCGGCAATCAAGATAACGCCTAAAATTGCGTAAAGATTTTTCTTAGAACTTTTCGTTACTGCCGCAACTTCAGCTTCGGCAGATTTTTTGTTATCGCTTTTCATCTTTTAATATTACAACTCACAAAAAAATATAAACGGAGCGAGTCTTTATAAAACTTGTCAGATTTGCGCCGTTTTAAAGAGTATAGATATTATTCGGCTAAAAAGTAAAACTTTGAAAAAGCAAAATTAGAACAAGAAACGGCAAAGACTTGGCATTATTGCAGAATTTGCCAAGTCGCTACCACGTCTTGTTTCGATTTTGCCTTTTACTTTTGGGCGGCGTAAGTTATTATTTTAGCGAAGCAAAATGATGAAATACTGTCCGAAATGTCAAACTGATTATGCCGATGAAATATATGAATTTTGTTTGCAGGACGGCACACTTTTAGTTAATTATTCCGATTCGCAATCTTCACCGACGGTTTTGTTGAACGATGAACAGCAAACACAGGTAAAACTCAGACCGACCGAACAAGTTCAGTTTTATCCGCCGACGCAGGCGCAAGATTGGCAAGCGAGCCAAGTTACACAAATTCCGCAACCGCAACAAATTCCGCCGATTCAATCGCCGCCGCAAAAATCGAACACGGCGCGGGTTGTTTTTCTGACGGCTTTTGTGATGCTTGCGCTTTTCGGCGCGGGTTTCGGCGCGTGGTATTTTCTCGGCGGTAAGCAGACGGAAATAACTCAAAATAAAAACACGAGTTCGCCGAATTCAACTCGCACGACTTCGCCGAAACCTTCGGCAAATGCAAATACGCCGACACCGACCGCCACGCCAACGCCAACTCCCGAACTTGATGCCGTGAAAATCAAATCGGAAGTTACAGACGCGATTAACAGTTGGAAATCGGCAACCGAAAACGGCGACATCAATTCCGTAATGAGCCATTATGATGATTCGATAAGTTTTTACGGCAGTCAAAAAAGTCGCGCCACCGTCCGCAATGACAAACAAGCGGCTTTTAACAAATACGATTCGATGGAAATAACTCTCAGCAATTTGAGAGTTACGCCCGACGCAAAAGGCGAAAGAGCCTCCGCCGTTTTTGATAAAGAATGGGTTTTTACGGGCGACAAAGTTTATGCCGGAAAAGTTCAATCGGAATTTCAATTCGTCAAAAAAGATGGAAAATGGCTGATTACGAGCGAGAAGGATTTGAAGATTTATTATGTGGACAAATGATTTATGCAAGCCTTACGATTTATCAATAATCAATTAAAACTTACGGAAATCGCCAAACCGAAGCGCGAAACGGAAGTATTGGTGCGCGTTTTGAAGTCGGGGATTTGCAATACGGATGTCGAAATCGTGCGCGGTTATGCGGGGTTTTCGGGGACAATCGGACACGAATTTGTTGGTGTAGTTGAAGAATCAAACGATAAAAATTTGATTGGCAAACGAGTTGTCGGCGAAATCAATGCGGGTTGCGGCGTTTGTGATTTGTGCAAATCGGGCGATTCGCGGCATTGTGCGCTCCGAACGGTTTTGGGAATTATCGGGCGCGACGGCGCACACGCGGAATTTTTGACTTTGCCGGAGCGCAATCTTTTTGAAGTTCCGGCAGAAGTTTCAAACGCCGAAGCTGTTTTTACAGAACCGCTTGCGGCGGCTTTTGGGATAACAGAACAAGTCGAAATCTCGCCGGAAATGCGCGTTGCGGTTATCGGCGACGGAAAACTGGGAAACCTTTGCGCCCAATCTCTCGTCTTAAAGAGCGAAAACGTATCGCTTATCGGCAAACATAAAGAAAAACTTTCGTTGGCGGAAAAGCGTAATATCGAAGGAATTCTGCTTGAAGATGCGGTTCAAATTAAACGCGGTTTCGATGTCGTTGTCGAAGCCAGCGGTTCGGAATCGGGTTTTAATTTGGCACTTGATTTATTGAAACCGCGTGGAAAATTGGTTTTGAAATCAACTTTTCACGGCAAAGCGAATTGGGAAGCGTGGCGCGTCGTGGTTGATGAAATTACGATTGTCGGTTCGCGTTGCGGACGTTTTGCTCCGGCACTCGAACTTCTGCGCGATAAAAAAGTTGATGTCGAAAGTTTAATAAATGAAGAACTTTCTCTGGCGCAAGGCGTGAAAGCCTTAGAAATCGCGCAGAAAAAAGGTGTGATGAAGGTGCTTTTGACAATGAATAATTGATAAATTTGTGTTTCGATAAGCAATATCGGAACTCCGATAAGCGAAATCCGAATTCAGATATGCCAAATCTGAATTCAGATAAGCGAAATCCGAATTCAGATATGCCAAATCTGAATTCAGATATACCAAATCTGAATTCGGATATTGGCAATCTGAATTTCGATTTAGCTGATTTGAGTTAAGATTTACGGGCAAAAAAGTCTTAATTTTTGTCGAAGAGTTTGTTATACTCGGCAATGTCGAGTAAATTTGCCCGAAAAATTGTTATTTGTAAGGAAAAAGAAGTTATGAAATCTGCTATTCGTTTGAATTTATTTTTAGTTTTCGCGTTTTTGATGAGCGGCATCGGCGTTTCGGCGCAAGTTACCGATAAACCGACCGAGAGGCTTTCGGCATCGTTTGCCCAAGTTGCCCGAAAAGTTGAATCGGCGGTGGTTAATATTGATACAAAAGGCAGAATTCCGACCGGAAGCCGTTATGATGAAGAGGAACGCCGTCCTTCAGGCTCAATCGGGAGCGGTTTCATTGTTGATAAGACGGGTTATATTCTGACAAATCATCACGTCGTTGAAGATTCTTCGCGGATTACTGTTCGTTTGAAATCGAACGAAGAATTTGCCGCGAAAATCGTCGGTTTGGACGAAGAAACCGATATGGCGGTTTTGAAAATCGAAGCCGGACGCGATTTGCCGTTTTTGGTTTTAGGCAATTCCGACAATGCCGAAATCGGCGATTGGGTTCTGGCAATCGGTTCGCCTTTCGGACTTGAACAAACCGTTACGGCAGGAATTATTTCGCAAACACGCCGCGAAACTCCTTATTCGGCTTTCCAAAAATTTATTCAGACGGACGCGGCGATCAATCGCGGAAATTCGGGCGGACCGCTCGTAAATATGGACGGCGAAGTCATCGGTGTAAATTCAATGATTGCCTCGACAACCGGCGATTATAACGGCATCGGGTTTGCCTTGCCGTCAAACGAAGCGAATTACGTTTATAAACAAATTTTGCAAAACGGGCGCGTTCGGCGCGGATATTTGGGCGTGATTTTGGATTCGGTCAAACGTGAATTTGCCAAAGTTTATGGCTTGACCGAACCGAAAGGCGCGATTGTTACGGACGTGCGCGACCGTGCGGGCGCGGCGGCGATTGCCGGAATTCAAACGGGCGACATCATTATCGAATTCAACGGTTTGCAAGTTTTGAGCGCACAAGATTTGATTGAAAAAGTTGCTGCGACAATGCCTGATAAAGAGGTAAATGTAACCTATTTGCGCGAGAACGGAACACGGCTCGACCGCAAAACCGTTCTCGTTAAACTTTCCGAACGTCCGTCGAACAATATTGCGACCGACGATGAAACGCCGAAAAAACTTCCGCTCGAAGGCACTTCGCAGAAAACTCTGCAACCTTTCGGTTTAACGCTCGGCGAACTTTCGCCGCAAGTCGCGTCGCTCTTCAAAATTGAAGGACAACCCGGCATCGTCATTAAATCAATCAATCAATCGAGCTACATTGCCGATCTGCGAAATTCAAACGGCACGGAAGCCGCAATCACCGAAGGCGATGTAATTCAACGCATTAACCGCATACCCGTAACGGATTTGCGAACCTTCAACGAAATCGCCGCCAAACTCAAAAAAGGCGACGCAGTTGTTCTGCACGTTTTGAATTTCAACCGCCAAACGCGCAGTATTCAACAGCGAATTGTGCAATTTACAGTTCAATAAAATTGGGTAAATAGAAAATAGTAAATCGTGAATAGAAGTCCAAAACTATTCACGATTTACTATTTTCTATTCTTGATTCAAATAGAATTTGTATTATACTCAATTTATTCTCGAACAATAAGTTCTTCTGTAAGTTCAGTAATTTTTTAAATGAACGCCGAACGGCTCAAACAAATTGAAGACATCTATCACGCGGCGTTGGGGATTATGCCCGATGAGCGTGAATTTTTTCTCAATGAATCTTGCGGCACGGACGCAGATTTGCGCCGCGAAGTCGAATCTTTACTTTCGGTTGAAGACACTTTTAACAGTTTTATTGAACTTTCGCCCGCTGCGCTCGCCGCCGAAATGCTTGCCGAAAAAGAAAAACAAAACGACTTGACCGACACGCAAATCGGGCGTTACAAAATCATCAAACTTTTGGGCGCGGGCGGAATGGGCGAAGTTTATCTGGCGGAAGATACCAAACTCGACCGCAAAGTCGCCGTCAAATTTCTGAATGAAGAATGGAGTCTCGATGTCAATAAATTGAAGCGATTCGTGCAGGAAGCAAAGGCGGCATCCGCGCTTAATCATCCGAATATCATTACCGTTTATGAAATCGGCGAAGAAGCCGGTAAAAATTATATCGCCACGGAATTTATTGAAGGCGAAACTTTACGCGAACATTTTGCGGCGAAAGAATTAATGCCGCTCGGCGACATCCTAAAAATCGGCGAACAAATTGCCGAAGCTCTGGCGGCGGCGCATCGGGCGGGAATTATTCACCGCGACATCAAGCCGGAAAACGTCATGATTCGAGAAGACGGCTATGTCAAGGTTTTAGATTTCGGGCTGGCAAAATTAGCCGGAAGGGGAGAAGAGGAAAAAAGGAGAAGAGGAGAAAGAGGTTCGACACCTGTTCAATCTCCTCTTCTCACAAACCCCGGAATGATTATGGGAACGGTTTCGTATATGTCGCCCGAACAGGCACGCGGAAAACAAACCGATGCGAGAACCGATTTGTGGAGTTTGGGTGTGTTGCTTTATGAAGCAATAACGCACAACTTGCCTTTTTCCGGCGAAACGATGAGCGATTGTATTGCCACGATTTTGACGAAAGAGCCGTTACCACTCAATCAGTTTGCAGCGAATTGTCCGGCGGAATTACAGCGAATTATCAGCAAAGCATTGTCGAAAAATCTTGATGAGCGTTATCAAACCGCACAGGAGATGATGGAGAATCTCAAAAATTTGCGGCGCGAAACGGAAATCGGCAAAATTGAATATCTCAATACGATTCGGCAAACTACCACAGCCAGCCCAACTAATGAAAACGAGCCGACGCAAATCTACGACGGTAAGCAAACGGAAGGAAACACTGCTCCGAAGACAGATGAAAAATATCTGGCATATAGCATCGAAGTTGAAAAAGTTAAAAACCGATACCGCAAGCAGACAATCGCGGCAATCGGACTTTTGCTGGCTGGAATTTTAGCATATTTCGGATATTTTTATTTGAAACCGAAGCGTCAGGTCGAAATTGCTTTTAATCGAACATCTTTCGAGAAAATCCCGATTAACGGCAGTGTCGAATTAATTAAACTTTCGCCTGATAAAAGATATGTCGGTTATGTTGAGCGAAAAGGCAACAATGAAACGCGGCTCGTTTTGCGACAGATGACAACCGGTGCGGAAAACGAGGTTTTGCCGACGGGCATAGGATTTGTCCGCGACATCGAATTTTCGCCTGATGGAAATTATTTTTATTATTCCTATCAATCTTTGTTGGCGAGTTTGCGAGTGGACGTTTTTCGAGTTCCGCTGCTCGGTGGTGATCCTGAAAAAGTTGTTGAAGACATCACTAGAATATTCTCTTTGTCGTCTGACGGAAACAGGCTGGCTTTTGTCAGAACTCAAACCTCGCCGTTTGAATCAAAATTAATCGTCCACGATTTGCAAACAAAAGAAGAGCGCACGCTAATCAGCACTAAAAACAGAGAAATGCAAGCGGTTTCCTTCTCGCCTGACCAAACTAAAATCGCGGTTTTGGCTTCTGATGTTGATGTCAAGGCTTTATATAAACTTAATTGGATTCCGGTGGAAGGCGGCGAACTCACTAAAGTTTCGGATACGATTCTAAAAGAAAATGCGAGTTTAGACTGGTTGGGGGACGGTTCGGGTTTAGTGGTTGCCGGACAATTTCCCGACCAAAAATACGGGCAACTTTACAAAATATCTTTTCCGCAGGGCGAATTTACACCGTTGACGACCAGCACCAGCACATTTTCCCGCGTTTCTGTTTCCAAAGACGGTAGTTTTTTAGTCGCCTTGCAGACCAGCAAAACAAACGGCATTTGGGAACTAGACCTTGCCGATAAATCTGTCAGGCAAACAATTCCGACCACCAAAAATGAACTAAAAGTTGAAGATGCAACATCAGACAATCGCTTGCTGATTACCAGAACCGATGACAAAGGCAAAGACGGTTTGTTGCTTGTCAATGCAGACGGTTCAAACGAAAAATTTCTGACACTTTATAACGGCGAAAATTCGGGACCGCTCCAACGGGCGGCGATTTCCAACGACGAGAAATATTGCTACTACGTTTCGGATAATGATGTCTGGCGGATAAATTTGGATGGAAGCGGAAAAGAAAATCTAACCAATTCTCCATCAATTAAGAAAATGTTCGGCACAATCGCATCTGATTCAACTTATATTTTGTTCAATACTGTTGACCCATATTCAATCCAAAAACTTGACATTGCCACGCGCCGGATAACGCCTGTTCTTGAGCGCGTTGACTATACTTTTGTGATGCTCGGTTACGCCAGAAATAAAGATAAAATAGCGTATGTTGCCATTGACGAAAAGGATAAGAATCAAGTAACGGAGCATCTTCTTGCTAATTTTGACGGACAAAAACTCGGCGAAGGGAAACCTTTCGTCAACATTAACCGCAGTAAAGGTTTTGTTTTCTCAAAAGATGGCACCAAAATTTATTTCACTCCATACAGCGGCAACCCGACCGAAATAAACGATAGGGAAATGGGACAGAAGGATTTGGTGAGCGGAAAAATCTCGAAAATTACCAACTTCAACATCGAGAAAATCTTAAGCTACACAACCTCTCGTGATGACAAAAAACTTTATATCGTGCGCGGCAATGCAACTGATGAAGTCGTGTTAATAAAGAATCTACAATAAATCTCCGCATTCGTTTTAGAAAACTCCGTGCCAACCTGCTCTAACTATGTGTTGGTTCAACAATCGCTTCGGTTTTCGTTCTAGCCCGGATTATATTGCCGCACATTTTTCAGATAGCATAGAATTGAGAAGTCGGAAAATTCGCGTTAAAGTAGAATCTGATAATTTCGCAATACAATAAAATTAATTTATACAAATATGGCAAAAGCAGAGAAAGCAAAATCGAAAAAAGCAGATAAAAAATCTGACAAAAAAGCAGTATCAAAAACAGCAACTTATTACAATTACATCGGCGGCGAATGGATTGAATCCGCGTCCGGTGAATGGTTTGAAAATGTTAATCCGGCGGACACCACGGATATTATTGGGCGTTTTCCGAAATCGAATGCGGACGACGTAGAAAAGGCAGTTGCGGCGGCAAAAGCGGCGGCGACACGTTGGCGCAGAACGCCCGCGCCGAAACGTGCGGAAATTCTTTTCCGTCTGGCGCAAATTTTGGAGCGCAACAAGGAAACTTTTACCCGCGATATGACCCGCGAAATGGGCAAAGTTTTGAAAGAAGCCGGCGGCGATGTGCAGGAAGCGATTGACTGCACATATTACACGGCGGGCGAAGGTCGCAGACTTCACGGTTTTACGACTCCGGCGGAAATGCCGAATAAATTTGCAATGTGTGTCCGTCAGCCTGTCGGCATTTGCGGTTTGATTACGCCGTTTAATTTCCCGATGGCGATTCCTTCGTGGAAACTGATTCCCGCGCTAGTTTGCGGAAATACAGTCGTTATTAAATCGGGCGAAGACGTTCCGCTTTCAACAATTAACTTGGTCAAAGCGTGCGAAGAAGCGGGAATTCCGAAAGGCGTTATCAACGTCGTCAACGGATTTTCCGAACCGGGCGAAGCATTGGTCGCACACGAAGATATTCGCCTGATTTCGTTCACGGGTTCGACCGACACGGGCAGAATCATCGCCGAACAATGTGCGCGAACGAACAAAATTGTCAGTTTGGAAATGGGCGGAAAGAACGCGATTATCGTGATGGACGATGCCGACATTGATAACGCCGTCGAAGGCTCGCTCTGGGGCGCGTTCGGCACTTCGGGGCAACGCTGCACGGCTTCCAGTCGTTTGGTTGTTCACAAGAAAGTTTATAAAAAGTTCTGCGACAAACTCGTTGAAAAAGCGAAAAAATTAAAAGTCGGAAACGGTTTAGACCCGAAAACCGAAGTCGGTCCGGTTATAAATGAAGCCGCAATGAACAAGATTTTAAGTTACATCGAAATCGGCAAAACCGAAGATGGCGCGACATTGGCTTATGGCGGAAACCGTTTGACGAAAGGCGATTACAAAAAAGGTTATTTCATCGAACCGACCGTTTTCACAAACGTCAAACGCAATCATCGAATCGCCCAAGAAGAAATCTTCGGACCTGTCACGGTCGTCATTCAATTTGAAACTTTGGACGAAGCGATTGATATTGTCAACGACGTAAAATACGGCTTGTCGTCGGCGATTTACACGCAAGATGTCAACCAATCTTTCTACGCAATGCAGGAACTTTACACCGGAATTTGCTACGTCAATTCGGCAACCATCGGCGCGGAAGTTCACTTACCGTTCGGCGGCACAAAAGGAACCGGAAACGGACACCGCGAAGCCGGAACGCAAGTTTTGGACATTTTCTCCGAATGGAAATCACTCTACATTGATTATTCGGGCAAACTGCAAAAAGCGCAGATTGATGAAGTTGAAATTTAATCGAAAATGTTACTCACGAAACACGCAAAAGGTAGAAAAATGTAAAATCTTTCTCTTTTTTCGCTTATGTTTGTGTGTTTCGCGGGCAAATTCTTTTGTTTGTCGCTTTAACAATTTGGTGGAAACAACGTAGAATTGTAAATTACGTTTTTATCATCAAAATTTATTATTGGAGACTTATTAAAATAATGAAAATCGGATTACCGAAAGAAATTAAAGATAACGAATATCGTGTCGGACTGACACCGGCAGGCGTGAATGCGCTTGTTCACGCAGGACACGAGGTTTTTGTGCAGAAATCGGCGGGCGAAGGTTCGGGGTTTGCAGACGAACTTTACACGAAAGCAGGTGCAACGCTTCTGGACACAGCTGATGAGGTTTGGCAAACAGGTGAAATGATTGTCAAAGTCAAAGAGCCAATTGCGCCGGAATATCCGCGAATGCGTGAAAATCAGTTGCTTTTCACATATCTGCATCTCGCGCCGGAATTTGAATTGACCAAGCAAATGATGGAACGCAAAGTTACGGGTGTGGCTTATGAAACCATTACGGATAAGCAAGGTCGTTTGCCGCTTTTGACACCGATGTCGGAAGTTGCGGGTAGAATGTCGGTTCAGGTTGGTGCAACTTACCTTGAAAAAATGAACGGCGGCAAAGGCATTTTGCTTGGCGGTGTTCCGGGCGTTCCGGCGGCGAATGTCGTGATTATCGGCGGCGGAATTGTCGGCACGGAAGCGGCGAAAATGGCGGTCGGTTTGGGCGCAAAAGTTACGATTATTGATATTAATTTGGACAGATTGCGTCAATTGGACGACATCTTTTTGTCGAAAGTTCAAACTCTTGCGTCGTCGCGTTATGCGATTCACGAAGCAATTTCGCACGCAGATTTGGTTATCGGCGGCGTTTTGGTTGTCGGCGCGGCGGCTCCGAAATTGGTTACGCGAGATATGCTCAAAGACATTCCGAACGGTTCGGTTCTCGTTGACGTAGCGGTTGACCAAGGCGGCTGTTTTGAAACAACACACGCGACAACTCATTCAAATCCGACATTTTACGAAGAAGGCGTTCTGCATTACTGCGTCGCAAATATGCCGGGCGCAGTTCCCAGAACCTCGACTTTTGCGCTTACCAATGCGACTTTGCCTTACGCGCTGGCGTTGGCAAACAAAGGTTTCGAGCAAGCGATTGCCGACGATGCAGGTTTGAAAGAAGGCGTGAATACTTACGCCGGAAAATGCACTTACGAAGCAGTTGCGACATCACAAAACATCGAATACACGCCGCTTGATTCGCTTCTTGAAGGAGCGAAAGGGGCGAACAGCTAAATGAGTTCAAACCGGAGTTTGAACTCTAAACGCTCGAATCTATGACCGCGAGAATTAAGATTTTAACTGTTGTTTATGTCTGCGTTCTTGCGGTTATTATTTTTTTAGCTGATAAACGCGCGACTCAATATCTTTTCAGACCAATCAGAAATTTGCCCTACGGCGATAAAATTTCACACTTTTTGCTGATGGGGATTTTTTCTTTTCTTGTCAATCTCGCTTTAAGTGCAAGAAGCGTTAAACTCTGGAAGTTTAGATATTTGCTCGGAAGTTTGATTGTTTTGGTAATTGTTGCAGTCGAGGAATTTTCGCAAATGTTTATTCGCGGGCGCACGTTTGATTGGGGAGATTTGGCGGCTGATTTTTTCGGAATTTTTATTTTCGGCGAAATTGCACGGTTTTTATGCAACAGAAAATCTAAAACAGATTTTTAAGAGCCGATGTAAGATTTTCCTTGAGATTTGTATCTTTGACCAAAAAAATATTGGCAATTTGTTGGGTTTTATCGTCCGCACCGCTTACCATTCCGCTTAGAATAATGCAGGGAACATTATTCTTTTTATCGTTTCCGCGAAGCATTCGACAAAGATCATAGCCTGAAAGATTCGGCATAATTGCATCCGCAACAACCGCATCAATTTCAATTTCCAGCGCAATCTGCATTGCCGCTAAACCGTCTTCCGCCGCAAAAACTTCATAACCGGCTTTTATTAAGATAATTTCGACAAAACGCCGCATCGAATCATCATCTTCAGCTAACAAAATTCTCTTTTTTTGAGATTTATTCATAAATTTGCCGAGGCTTTTTCTTATTACAGTAGCTTTTGAAATCCTAAAAATACATTATCTTTTTTTTTCTGTAAGAGTTTCAATAGATTAAATAACTTGCGAATTGGTTGTCAATAAACTTAAACTAAAATTTTCGAGTTTATGTATGAATTTGCCGTTACGCCTGCTGTAACACAATTAAGACGAGCCGGAGTTATTATCACGGAAGTTGCGCCGGAGAGTTTGGCGGAAGAACTCGGCTTGGAAACAAATGACCGAATTGTTAAAGTCAACGGGCGAACCGTGCGCGATTATCTTGATTTTCGCTTTCAAACCGCCGGTGAAACCGAACTTGATTTTTTGGTTAAAAAATCGAACGGCGAAACTTGGGAAGTCGAATTAGAGCGTGAAGAAAGCGAAGATTTCGGTTTGATGTTTGAACAAATCGTGCCGCGCCAATGTGCAAATGAATGTCTATTTTGTTTTTGCAAAGGCAATCCCGAAACGGCGCGTTCGTCGCTTTTTGTGCGCGATGAAGATATAAGATTGTCGTTTCTTTACGGAAATTACACGACGCTTTCGTCAATTACGCCTGATGAAATGAAACGAATTGTCGAACAACGTCTGTCGCCGCAATATGTTTCGGTTCACGCGACTGACCTGAAAACTCGTGCTTACTTGCTCGGCGTTGACGAAAAACGCGCCGATATTTTTGATAAATTACAGACGCTTTTGGACAATGACATCGAAATTCACGCGCAAATCGTTTTATGCCCCGAAATTAACGACGGCAAACAATTAGAAAAAACTCTGCGTGATTTGGCTTCGCATTATCCGAAAATTGTTTCGGCGGCAATTGTTCCTGTCGCTTTGACACGCTATAACACAGATAAAAGACTCACGCGAGTTACGCCTGAATTTTGTCGCCGAACTGTTCGGCAAGTCGAAAAATTGCAGAAAGATTTTCGTAAAAAATTCGGCGTAACATTTGCATTTCTCGGTGATGAAATTTATCTGAAAGCCGGTTTGCCGATTCCGTCAAGAAAACATTACGGCAATTATCCGCAAATCGAGGACGGTGTTGGAATGATTCGGTCGTTTTTGAATTCGTTTGAAAAATTGCTCAAAAAAGCGGAATTTTCAACGCAAAGGCGCAAAGGCGCAAAAGCGCAAAGTTTTTCGAGTGGTTCTGAAAATGTTCGGACTCACGAATTGGCAATTAAACCGAAGGAAAATCAAAAATCAAAAATCAAAAATCAAAAATCACTTAACGGAACGATTTTAACGGGTGAAATGTTTGCACCGATTTTGCGTGAACAAATCGAAAAACTTAACGGAATTCTAAACTCAAAGTTGAAAGTTTTACCCGTAAAAAACACATATTTCGGCGGTGATGTTTCGGTTGCGGGATTGCTTACGGGACAAGATTTTCTTGCGGTCAAAGATGAAATCGAAGGCGATTTCATAATGATTCCGAAAAGCGTTATAAAATCAGACGAACCGATTTTATTGGACGGAATGACTTTTGACGATTTGAAGGCACAATTTGATGTGCCGATTTATGATTGCGATATTTTGGAATTTATCGAAAGTATCACATAGTTTTTTTTGCCGTAATTTAGTATTATTCGAGAGATATGAAAACACTTTACCCTGAAATTGAACCCTTTGATTCGGGATTTTTGAAAGTTTCCGAAATCCATACGATTTATTATGAACGATGCGGAAATCCCGACGGCGTTCCGGTAGTTTTTTTGCACGGCGGACCCGGCGGCGGATTGATTCCAATGTATCGTCAATTTTTCGATCCCGAATATTATCAAGTAATTTTGTTTGACCAACGCGGTTCGGGACGTTCAACGCCGCACGCCGAACTTCGTGAAAATACGACTTGGGATTTGGTTGCGGACATCGAAACTTTGCGTGAAAAATTCGAGATTGATAAATGGTTCGTTTTCGGCGGAAGTTGGGGCAGCACTTTGAGTTTAACTTATGCCGAAACTCATCCCGACCGTTGTTTAGGTTTGATTTTGCGCGGAATTTTCTTGACCAGACGCAAGGAACTCGAATGGTTTTATCAATACGGCGCATCTGAGATTTTTCCCGATTTTTGGGAACGCTACCGCGATGCAATTCCCGAAGAGGAACGCGGCGATTTTATGACGGCTTATTACAAACGTCTGACCGGCGACGACGAAGCCGAACAGATTGCGGCGGCGCGTGCGTGGAGCGTTTGGGAAGGTTCAACATCGAAACTTTATCCGAGCAAAGACTTGATGGATCATTGGGAAGGCGAACACGAAGCGTTGAGTTTGGCGCGAATCGAATGTCATTATTTTATGAACAATTCGTTTTTCCCGACGGAAAATTATCTGCTCGAAAATGTTGATAAGATTAGACATATTCCAACTGTTATTGTGCAAGGTCGTTATGATGTCGTCTGTCCGGCAACGAGCGCGTGGGAACTTCACCGCGCGTTTCCCGAAGCCGATTTGCAGATTATTTCCGATGCCGGGCATTCGATTTCCGAGCCGGGAATTACATCTGCGCTGGTTGATGCGATGGATAATTTCAAAAAGTAAACACGCCGTTTTTAATGGAAACTTCGCGCAAATCGCGGTATGATGAAAGAAATTGACGCGCAAACTTTCTGAATGCGGAAAGCGTCAAAGGAATTGGTATAAAGTTATGAATTTTGGATGGACGGAAATACTTTTGATTGTGGCGGTTTTGTTTTTGTTATTCGGCGCAACGCGCTTACCACAGCTTGCAAAATCGCTCGGACAAACGCGCAAAGCATTTAAAGACGGAATGCGCGAAGCCGAGGAAGAAGAGCAACGCGAAAAAGAGCAAAAACAAATTAATAACGTCAACACACCGCAAATTAGCGCGATGACGGACGAAGATTTGATTGCGGAAATGCGCCGCCGTGCTGAAGTTAAGCAACAATAATGAAGCAAATTGTTTGGGATGAAAGAAAAATAAAATCAATCAAACCAAACATAAAATCGGTTTTGCTGAGGTGGCAACTGTCTTTTTTGATACTTTGTCTTTAACGGTTGATGACGATGAGCATTCGTGGTATGAATTTCGATTTATTACAATCGGAAAAACTGAAAGTCAAAAATTAACGGTTGTTTTTTATAGTGAAACCGATGAGGAAATTCGTATTATATCCGCTTGAAAACCGACGCGGAACGAACGAGTGAAATATGAAGAAGGAAGTTGATTTTACGAAAGGCATTAGAGGTAAGCACGCGCAAATGAACTTGGAAATTGTCGGCGCGATTGAAAACCTTTGAGCGGTTTGTGTAACTCACGCCGATAAAAATCTAATTCCGCTCAAACTTTACAAAGTCGAGATTTCCACCAAAGACATTAAAGTAAAAAACGAAAAAGGCGAAACTGTTTTTTGTCCGAAAACGTGGTTTGTGCCTCTTGATATTTCCTCGAAAACACTCGGTTTAATTGAAAACACGGTTTAAGTTTTTTCTCCGCTAAACAAAGTATTTTTCACAGAAAACCTAAAAGACAGTGAACCGTCTTCGAGGTCAATGAGTTTGGCGAGTTTTTTGCCGGCTTTTTCTTTTTCCGCATCGCTTAAAAAATCGAGCCAGACGGGAAGCAGAAAATCGGCGATGAGCGGCGATTCGATAAATTCCGTGCCGTCTTTGAATTCGAATAATTCGGTTTCGGTTGCGCTTTCGATTTTTGTTAAGCCGAAACTTTTTAATAAGTTTTCGACCGTCTCGGCGGTCGGAATTTCTTCAATCAGACGCTCGACGTTTGCACTGTGTTCGAGCAAATCCACTTCCAACAAAGTTTCCCACAAAAACGAGAAAATCTCTCCGAAACTGCTTTTTGTCGGTGTGAAAAAGGCGATTTGATTTTTAGATAAATCAATAATTTGCGCGATAAAATCGTTTAATTCCGAAGGTTTTACAAAACTTGCGTCGGCAATAACAACGTCAGATTTTTCGTTGGGAAAATTTATTCCGAAACGAATATCGGCTTTGATTGCGTCGGCTTTGGCTTGGGCAATGTTGCGGAGTTCGGCGTTTTCGCTGACGGCATAAATTTCGGTTTTGTCATCGAGTTTTTCATCGAGCGCAATGGCGTGATTGCCTGTTCCGGCGTTGACGTAGAGAATTGTTTCGTCTTTTTCAAACTTGAATTTTTTATCGAAGAATTCCGTAAAACGCTGTGTCCAATCATTTTCTATGGCAAACTCGCGCAAGAATGCGAGTTCTTTTTCGGTTTTCATAGTTTAAATTTTAACGCAAACTTTTGGGAAGTAAAAGTAAAAAGTAAAAAGTAAAAAGTAAGAAACACTTTCCGATTTTTTACTTTTTACTTTTTACTTTTTACTTACGAAGGATTTGCGTTAAAATCTTTTTACCAATAATTTATGGCAAAACATATCAAAGAATTATTTGATTTGACGGGTAAAACTGCAATCGTAACGGGCGGAAGCCGTGGAATCGGTGTGGAAATGGCGGAAGCGTTGGCAGAAGCGGGTGCGAGTTTAATGCTTTGTGCGCGGCGCGAAGAATGGTTGATTGAAACCGTTGAAGAATTTCGTGCGAAAAATTATCACGTTCACGGAAAAGTTTGTGATGTGGCAAATGCCGAAGACGTGCAAGCGGTGGTTGATGAAGCCGTTGAAAAATTCGGCAAAATTGATATTTTAATCAACAACGCCGGAATTTCGTGGGGCGCGATGCCCGAAGATATGCCGCTCGCGCAATGGCAGAAGGTTTTAGATGTAAATTTGACCGGTTGCTTTTTGATGGCGCAAGCCTGCGGAAAAGAGATGCTCAAAAACGAAAGCGGTTCAATTATCAATATCGCTTCGATTGCCGGACTTACATCGAGCGCAAACGGACCGTTTTACGCCGGATACGTTGCCAGCAAAGCCGGACTTATCGGTTTAACCCGTGAACTTGCCGCGAGTTGGGGACGCAAGGGAATTCGCGTCAATGCAATTGCGCCGGGCTTTTTCCATTCGCGCCTTGCCGATAAAGTTATAGACATTTATGAACGCTCGATTCAAGAAAACAACGTCATTCCGCGAGTCGGCAACGAAGGCGAACTCAAAGGAATCACAGTCTTTTTAGCTTCGGACGCTTCGAGTTACATTACCGGACAAACCATTGCCGTTGACGGCGGTATGACTGTTTAGTGAAAAACTAAAAGTGAATAGTGAAAAATTAAAACACTATTCACTATTCACTATTCACTATTCACTAAAATTATGAATGCAACAACATTAAACTTAGCGAGTATTATCGAGCATCACGCACGGCTTACACCGGAGCGTGAGGCGATTGTTTGGAACGATGTGCGTTTGACTTACGGAAAGTTGAACGCGATGGCAAACCGTGTGGCAAATGCGCTCAAAGAGATGGGCATTGGGCGCGGCGATAACGTCGCGTTGAGTTCGCCGAATCTGCCGTGTTTTCCGATAATTTATTACGGCATTTTGAAGGCGGGCGCGGCGGCTGTGCCGTTGAATATTTTGTTCAAACCGCGTGAAGTTGCTTATCATCTGGCGGATTCGGACGCAAAAGCCGTGTTTGTTTTTGAAGGAACGCCCGAATTGCCGCTCGCGCAAGCCGTCAAAGCGGGGTTTGACCAAGTTCCGACGTGCGAAAATCTAATTGTTGTTACCGCTAATCCGACTGCACCTGCGCCGTTTGAAAATTCAAGGACATTGACCGAAATCACTGCCAATCAATCGGATAAATTCGACACTGCGCTGACAAATTCGGACGACACTTGCGCGATTCTTTACACCTCCGGCACGACCGGACAGCCGAAGGGCGCGGAGTTGACGCATCTGAATATTTTTATGAATGCGGCGGCGTGTTGGGGATTGCATTTTCAGGCGATTGATTTTACGACGGAAACTCAGCAGACTTGTTTGATAACCTTGCCGCTTTTTCATACGACCGGATTGACGGCACAGATGAACGCGCAGATGTATGCCGGAAACCGAGTTGTTTTGTTGCCAAGATTTGAAGCGCAACCCGTGATGGACGCGATTGTCAAGGAAAAAGTCAATTTCTGGACGGGCGTGCCAACAATGTATTGGGCGATTTTGAAATGCGTTGAGGAAAACGGCACGGACGTTGCGCCTTACGCGGAAAGCCTCAAGGTTCTCAGTTCGGGCGGTGCGCCGATGCCGGTTGAGGTGATGAAAAAATTTGAAGAAACCTTCGGCGTGCGGATTTTAGAAGGTTACGGACTTTCGGAGACTTCGCCCGTAGCGACTTTTAATCATCCGCAAGTTCCTTCAAAAGCCGGAACCGTCGGACAGCCGATTTTCGGTGTGCAGGTCAAATGCGTGGACGAAAACGGCGCGGAAGTTCCCGTAGGTGAGCGCGGCGAAATCGTGGTGCGCGGGCATAACGTGATGAAAGGTTACTACAAACGTCCCGAAGCCACCGCCGAAGCCTTTCGCCACGGATGGTTTCACACGGGCGACATCGGGATTTTCGATGAAGACGGGTATTTATCAATCGTTGACCGCAAAAAAGATATGATTCTGCGCGGCGGTTACAATGTTTATCCGCGGGAGTTGGAAGAAGTGATTATGACGCACGAAGCCGTTTCGCTCGTTGCCGTCATCGGCGTTCCGTGCGACAAAATGGGCGAAGAAGTCAAAGCCTTTATCGTTTGCAACAAAGGTATCGAGATTACGGAACACGAGATGCTTGCGTGGTGCAAGACGCAATTTGCCAACTACAAATATCCGCGTTTCATTGAATTCCGTGAAGACCTTCCCGTCGGGGCAACGGGGAAGATTCTCAAACGGGCTTTGCGCGAGGAGGTTTAGAAGAGGAGAAGAGGAGAAAAGGAGAAAAGGAGAATGATTCGGAAACAAAATCTCCTCTTCTCCTCTTCTCGCAGTTATGAGAGTTCAAGTATTATTCTTCGGCGCGACGGCGGATGCGGTTGGCGCGAGAGAAATTGCGTTTGAGGTGGCTGAAAATGCGTCGGCGCAGACGGCTTTCGCGCAAATCATTGATAATTATCCGCTTCTCCGGCAACATAAATTGCTTTTTGCCATCAATCAAGAGTATGCCAAGGGCGATGAAATCATCAAAAACGGTGATGAACTCGCTGTTTTTACGCACGTTTCGGGCGGATAATTGGTATTTTTCGCGGATAGGAAAAACTTTTCATTGAGCCATTACGACAAATTTTATGATTTTATCCACAAATCAAACCAATTACACGAAAAAACACACAAAGAATAGCTTGATTGTGAACATTTGCTCAATAAATGTGAACTTTTGTTAAAATAACCTGAGTTCGGGATAAAGACTGGAGCGCAAGCGTCCCCGCTTGCAATGAGCGCAGAGCGCGAAAAATACTCGGCTGACTCAGAAGTTTTAGGTGAACAAACGCCGTTACACCGCTGAACAGCGCGGTGTTTGCAAGCGGGGACGCTTGCGCTCCAGTCGGTTTTCTTATCCCGAACTCAGGTTAAAATAAATGTGGACTCAGGAACTTCCTGAGTGGACTCAGGAAACTTCTGAGAGAACTCAGGAACTTCCTGAGAGAACTCAGGGAACTTCTGAGAGAACTCAGGAACTTCCTGAGAGAACTCAGGAACTCTCTGAGAGAACTCAGGAACTCTCTGAGTGAACTCAGGAAACTTCTGAGAGAACTCAGGAACTCTCTGAGTGAACTCAGGAACTCTCTGAGTGGACTCAGGAAGAGAAAAAGTAATGGATTTTTGTGAAATAACCAACGAAAAACTCGAAATCGGCTCGATTGCGCGGCGCGTTGTTCCCGCAAATTGCGGCGCGATTGTTACGCTTGACGGTTTCGTGCGCCAATTTACCAAAGGACGCGAAACCGAATATTTGGTTTATGAAGGTTATGAACCGATGGCGTTGAAGGAGATGCAAAAGCTGATTGACGCGGCAAAAGCGCAGTTTCAAATTGAAAACGTCGGCATCGTGCATCGTCTCGGACGACTCGAAATCGGTGAAACAAGCGTCGTTATCTCAGTCGCCGCCCCGCATCGCCGCGCCGCCTTTGAAGCCTGCGAATGGCTCATCAAAGAATTAAAACGCACCGTCCCAATCTGGAAAAAAGAAGTCTATGCGGACGGCGAAACGTGGGTGGAAGGTGATTCGCAAGTAAAAAGTAAAAAGTAAAAAGTAAAAAGGCAAATTATTCTTGCAGTTTTGCTTTAGCACTTGTAATCAATTCATCAAAATATTTTTCCAACTCCGCATTCGCCCCGCGCAAACCGGCGACGACTTTTTCGCCCCACGCAATATAATTCAACTTTGTTTCGAGCGACCAGTCGACCGCCGGATTTTTTACAATGTCCGTGATATTGCTGATTTTATCGGCGAGTTTTACTTGCTTTGCGCCGTGCGAAAGATGCGGCGCGTGTTCGATTTGCAGTTCCTTGCGGCGTTGTTTGGGCAAATCCTTGTCGTCGGTAACTTCCTGCACATAACCGCAAACCGTCGCGCCGAAAAGCTCGGTCAATTCTTCCGGCGTGGTTTTTGTATCTTCAAGCGTGTCGTGCAAAATTCCGGCAATCAAAATATCATAATCCGTAACTTTTCCAATCTCCGACAAATATCGCGCCACGCCCAAGGGATGCACGATATAAGGCTCGGCATTCGCGCCTTTGCGATGCTGTCCGTGATGTTTCCGCGCCGCAAACTGCGCCGCTTCGAGTAGTGTAGATAAATTATTGTTCATAGAAATAGTTCACCACAAAGACACAAAGAACACAAAGAAATTTTATAAAAATCTTTGTGTTCTTTGTGTCTTTGTGGTGAAAAGAAGTTATTTCACAACTTCGATTGTTAGAACTTGCTGCCCTGAAATTATAAATTCGGCGGGCGGAATCTCTTGGTCAGTCCAGACGGTCATAATCGTCGGTTTATATGCTCCGGCAGTGCGTTCGTTGTTGAGCGTTGCGAGAACCGACGGCGGCAGATTCGGCAATTCTTTTGAACCGATAACCGCGCCGTTGGTGATCCGATAAGTTTGAACGTAAAGCCGATCATCTTTTTTCAGCCCGTTGATTGTTTTGACTAAATCGCCCAAAGTTTTCGGGACAAAATGTTGCGAAACGGCTACTTGTTGCGCCGTTGCACCGTCAGCGACATTGATTAAAAGCGTTCCGGCAGGCGTGTCCGCCGGAATTTTTACGGGAATTTTCTGCACGAAAACTTTGCCCGAATCCGAGCGCACAAAGGCTTGGACTTCAAATGTTTCACCCGCTCTTATTTCGGCTTTATCAACCGTTGCGCGTTCCAAAACAGCGGTTTTGCTTCCGTCTGTCGAACTCAAATTCAGCGTAATTTGGCTAATCTCCATCTCGCTGAAACGGCTTCTAAGCAACGCGCTTGTCGGAACGGCAACCGAAGCGGCTGAAGAAAGCGCGGCTTGTGCGCCTGAAAAACGGCGTTCAATTTTTATTGCATCGCCTGTCTTTAATTTGATTTCACCGTTGACTTCGATGGTCGCTTCCCCGATAGAGCGTTCATTTGCCAAAATCGCGTTATAAACCGAAATATTCAACAAAAGCGGCGTAAGAAAATCGTCCTTAGCGACTTCAAAATTGACGGTTTCAATTTGCCCGCGGCTGGTTTCGAGATTTAATTTGACCGGAATCATCTTCGGTGCTTGTCCGAGTTTTCCGTAAACGCCCGTCGAACGATCTTGCGTCATCGAGCCGACCATTGCGTTAGGAACAGAGAGTTTAAAAGAATTATTGAGACTCGGCACAACGACCACGACGCTCGATTCGCTCATCGGCAAATCCGAAGAACCGAGATTCAAAAACGGATGCCCGAAAGCATAAATCTTTTCGCCGTCGCGGTATGTAACTGTTCCTGCCGCCGCCAGCGAATAATCGCCGCGCACAAGCGACATCGAAACAGACGCGCCGCCGCGAAGCGTGTTTTCGTCAAATTTTGCCATCGGCGTAATCTTCGCGCCGCCGCCTGCAGAAGCTACCGGCATCAACCCGACTTGCGCCATCTGCGGCGCGAATTGGTTTAACGCTTCTTGCGAAAATCCGCTGAAAGCCAAAGGTGTGGCAATCGGCTGAAATGTCTGACCGATAACTCCGCCGAGTGCGGAATTCGGATTCCCGCCCGCTAAAATTGAACTTTGCACCGTTGAACCGTTGGGAAAATTCGGTTTCCAATTTGTCGCCGCCAATTCGCCGAATGAAAACGAGCGCGGTTCGGTTGAAGTTGTCTTGTTTGTTGATTTTTGCTCAAAAATCTCAAGCATCTGTTCAATCGGTGTAATGCCGCAAATCGGTTCTTTCGAGAACGGAAAACTGTAAGAAATTGCGCCGACGAGTTTGCCGTCAATATAAACAGGCGAGCCGCTCATTCCCGCAAAAACAGCGGTTCGGTCTGCGCCGCCGCCCGAAATTTTGCCGATAATCAAATCTCTGTTCGGTCCGATTGCGCTCGGCACAACGCCAAGAATTTCGACATTAAATTCTTCCGCCACCGTTCCGCGAAAAACCGTCCGCGCTGTGCCGCGCATTCCTTCTTTTAGTTCGGAAAGCGGGAAAAATTTCGAATTTACGAGATTAGAAACTTTTGTTTGTGTGTAATTTTGTCCGAAGGAAAACGTGCAAAATGCCGATAAAATCAGTAGAAAAACGAAAAATCTGGTCATAAATTTCCTATTTAAAAACTCTTTATTTCTCAACGGCTAATATGGTAACATTTTAAATAGCTTACCAAAAGCCTAATTTTCAATGGCTATCAATTTTAAGACTCTCGAAAGTTATTTTCAGTTGCAATTAAATTATATGAGAAATAAGAAATGAGAAGTGAAAAATAAAATACATCTCAGTTCTCACTTCTCATTTCTCATCTAAAAAACAATGGCAAAAACTAAGCGTTTATTTAAGAGTTTTTCGCGTCTTCTGCTTCCGGTGGTGGTTTTGGCGGTCGCCGCAATTTTGTCGGCTTCTGTGTGGCTGGTTCATACGGTTTCGCGTCCGACTTCAGCGGTTTATCTTGTATCGCCCGAAAAATACGGACTTTTAAGCGCACGAGGTGCGACGATTACGGAAGAAAATTGGGCAAACCGCGATGGCACATCAGCCCGCGGCTGGCTTTTGCGTGGCACGGAAAACGCTCCGGCAGTTATTCTGCTTCATCGTTATGGTGCAGACCGTTCGCACGTTTTGGATTTGGGGGTAAAGCTCAATGAAGCGACGAATTTTACTGTTTTGATGCCGGACCAACGCGGACACGGCACGAATCCGAAGGTCAATTACACGGCTTTCGGCGAAACCGAAACCGAAGACGCGCTTGCCGCCATCGAATTTTTGCGCGGGCTGAAAACCGAAGCACAAACGCCGCTTATCGGACAAAATATTGGGTTTTACGGAATTGAAATGGGCGCATTTGCCGCTCTTTCCGCAACGGCAAAGGACGAAAAAGTCAAAGCTCTCGCGCTTGATTCCGTGCCGGACAGTTCGGGTGGCATAGTTTCATCGGCAGTTGACTCGCGCTTTCCTTTTGCGAGTTCCATAACCTCGAAATTGGCAAATGCCGGAACTTATCTTTACTTTTTTGATAGTTCTTATAAACGAAACTCATCGTGTAACACGGCAAAATCGCTTGAAAATCGCCAAGTCTTAATGCTTGCCGGAGCCGATGCGCCACAGTTTCAAGATTCGACTGCGGCGATTTCTAAATGCTTTCCTGCAAGCTCAAAAATTGAAACGAAAACCGATTTGAATCCATCAGGGTTCAGTGTGGCAAATGTTACGGTCGAACAATCGGAAAATTATGACCGCCGAGTAATCGAGTTTTTCAAAGTGTCTTTGGGAAATTGAGAAATGAGAAATGAGAATTGTTATTAGGTAAAAATGAAAGATAATGTTTTGAAAACTAAATCATATAAATTTGCTCTCCGAATGGTAAAACTTTTCCAATACCTTTCCGGCGAAAAGAAAGAATAACGTCAGTTCGGGATAAGGACTGGAGCGCAAGCGTCCCGCTTGCAATGAGCG
>CAZJQP010000017.1:0-70557 GCA_964548225.1 uncultured Blastocatellaceae bacterium
CGCTCATTGCAAGCGGGACGCTTGCGCTCCAGTCCTTATCCCGAACTGACGTTATATTAAATTTAGGATTTAGGATTTAGGATTCAAGATTTCCTTTTGATAAAATTCTAAATCCTAAATTCTAAATCCTAAATCCTAAATCCTAATATGAGACTTGAAGCTATCGAAAACCCGAAAAGTCTGTTTCTGAAAATTGCTTATTGGTTCACGAAAAGACAATACGGCAAAGTGATGTCGCCGCTGAAAGTGATTTATGCACGAAAGCCGGAATTGCTTTCGTTTGCGATGAAAATTGCGAAATTCGAGGCAAAACAAAATTCGCTTTCGCCCGAATTGCGTCTTTTTATCAAAGTCGCCGCCGCTACAAACAACGGCTGTTCGTTTTGCCAAGACATCGCTTTGGCACACGCCGTTAAGGACAAAATCGGCACGGAAAAATTCGTCGCACTGATTGAAAAAGACGCGAAAAAAATATCTGTTTTCAGCGAAAAAGAACGGGCGATTTTAGCGATTTTGAATGAATATAATGAGCAAAAACGAGTTTCCGATAAATCTTTTGCCGAACTTGTCAAACATTTCAACGAAACCGAAATCATCGAAATTCTCGCACTTAATGCATTTGAGCAGTTTTATAATGCACTGACAATTCCGCTCGAAATCGAATCGGACGGCTTGCAGCAATTAGCGAAAAATAAAACTTAAAATTTTTCCTTGCCGAGATACTTTTTGCTTCAGATTTGCGCGTTACCTGTCAGAAAGATTTTTTTCAGGAGCAAATCAATGTCAAAAAAAGCATTTTCTTTTATTTTACTTTTCAATTTATTCGCGGCAAATTTCGCGGTTTTCGCACAAAATAAAACTTCAAACGCAAAATGTTCGGGCGCGTGGACGGGCAATATTACCTACACGCGCACACAAACAATGACCGACAACACAACAACCGAACGAGTTTCAAAGCGCGGTAAGGACAAACGCGAATGGGAAATGAAATATAACTATAAAGCGTCGGTTGCGGTTCTTGAAAATCCGGCAAATCCGGCTTCAAACATTGGCAAAGCGTCAATCGAACATAAATTTTCAAGCATTGAAAAAACCGTCGCGCAGGAAGAAAATTCGTGCGATAGAGGCAAGACGTGGCAAATAATGTCGGGCTTTTTTACGACTAAAAGCGAAACCAAAGGTCAAGCGACAAATCAAGAAGCAAACGTCCACGTCGGCGTAAATACGGACGGAACTTACACGGTCAGCGTCGGTTTGCCGCAGATTCAAGGCTTAACTTCCGGCTCGCAAACTTCGACCTTTAGCGGACAATGCACTGCGAAAGAAGGCAAAAATCTGAATATGCCGCAAACACCGACCACCGTTCAGGGGAATTCGATGCAATCAAGCGGCAATGACAGAATTGATACGAAAAATCCGAACAACATTTCCGGCAGTTGGTCGCAGACGCAACTCGGCGTAACCGAAACCATTACTTGGAATTTGAAAAAATGCGGCGCACCGCTTCGGATTACCGATTTGCAGTTTGAAGATATGAGATATCCGACGTGGAATGAGTGGCAGGAAATTACCGAACAGCGCGGGACGATTGATGGAAATTTCGTAAAAATTAAAGCCAAGATTTTAAACGCTTCGGGCGAAACGAAATACGCCGATTTGCGTTTCAAGGAAACTTACAAAGGCGACAAATGGGACGGCGCAAAACCCGATGCACCGCTCGAAGATTCGGTTCGTTCCGTCCGTGTCGAAGCAAACTCTGAAGAAACGGTCGAAATGATTTTCGATTCGAGCGGCTATGCGTGGTTTGACGACGGTCGCCCGCGATTGTTACAGCGCATCAAAGCCGAACTCGAAGAAGACGGTAAAAAAATTGACGAAATGACCGAAAATCTGAAAATTGCGCCGAAACCCGTTGTTTTGGTTCACGGACTTTGGAGCAACTGGCGAGCATGGGAATCGTGGCAGAATATTTTGACGACTTCACATTCTTACGATTGGAAGGCGTTTCCCGTCGGTGAAAAACCGGAACACGGCGTAATGAACACCGGCAAAACTTTTATGTCGAGCGAACAAACCGATTCTATCGGCGACAATGCACACAAGCTCGAAAGCTATATTGAATACGCTCAAAAAGACCGCAATGCGTGGCACGTTGACATCGTTGCACATTCGATGGGCGGATTGATTTCGCGTTGGTATATTGATCAAGTAATGCAAAATTACACGGAAAATTCGCGTCCGCGCGTCGCGCATCTCATAATGCTCGGCACGCCGAATATGGGTTCGCCGTGTGCTGACGTGATGGACATTGCATTCGGAATGATCGGCAAACAAGTTGAAGCCGTGCGCCAATTAACGCCCGATTATGTTGCCGGATTCAATCACGTTCACACTCAGCGCAAAGGCGTGAAATTTTCTGCACTTGCCGGAAATCCGCTTCCGACGATGTGCAAACAAATCGTTCCGAATGACGGCGTTGTTTCCGTCCCATCGGCAAAATGGATTATCAAAGACACTGCCGAATCGAAAAACATTCACACCGATTTGACCGGAACGAGCGATTTTTCCGGCTTCGTCAAACCGCGTCTGGCAATTGGACCGAAAGGCAATCATAACCCCGAAATGCCCGAAATTCCGCAAACAACCGGACAAAATCAATCCGGCGTAATGTTCCTAAACGCGGCATACAAGTCAGAACAATCTACGGTAGCGGGCTGGCAAAACTCCGACAATCGAAATGCCTCGCTTCACCTATCCGCTACCACAGATGCCTCTGCTTTGCGTCCGGATTTTGCAAAAGCCGCAAAACTCGCACCGAAGCAATCAATCGAAATTGAAATTCCGGTGGAAGCAGCGCAGAATTTCGGCTTGACGTTTATGGCTGATTCAAACATTTCCGCGACGCTTTTCAACGAAAAAGGCGAAATCGTCGGCAAAAATCTGACGAAAACGCCTGAAGCGAATCTCTGGTTTCGCTCAATTTTTTATGACAAACCGACAACGAAAACAACTTGGAAATTAAAACTCGAAAACACTTCGGACAAAGAGTTTGAAGCAGTCATTGCGGCTTGGAAAAATGCGTAAAAATATAAGAAGTCAGCTCAAAGTAATAATTCGTGATTGGCGATTTTCCCCAAGAGCGAATCTATTTTTGAGCTAACTTCTTTAGTTTTTTCTGAAATATTTTTCAATTCAAAACCGGAAGCTCAACAATAAATTTCGCGCCGTGCGGCGAATTGTTGACAGATTTAATTTTACCGCGATGTTCGGAAATTATGCGTTGAACAATCGCCAGACCTAATCCCGTGCCACGTCCTTTGGTGGAAAAATACGGCTGAAAAAGTTTCTGAAAATCAGACGGTTGGATGCCGTTTCCATTGTCGGAAACTTCCGCGACAATCAAATCACGCGCCTTGTCGTAAAAGGTTTTAAGCGTGATTTTTTTGTCTGTTTGCTCATTCTCAAACGCTTCGATAGCATTCTCGATAAGATTAACAAACACACGCTTTAACTGTTCTTCATCAAGCATCACATTTGGCATATTTTCCGCTAAATTCAGTTCAATCAATGCGCCGCGTTCTTCATAAAGTGCGGCTGATTGGCGAATTATTTCATTCAAATTTCCGCTTTCGAGTTTGACGTTTGGAAGCCGCGCAAACCTTGAAAACTCATCAACCATTGATTTTAATGAAGAAACTTCGCGCAAAATTGTTTGCGTTCCTTCATTGATAATTTTTACGGTTTGATCTTCGGTTTTTGTTTTTTCTTCTCCTCTTCTCCTCTTCTCCTCTTCTCCGTTTCGGGCAGAAAACCGCTTAGCGATTCTCTCCGCCGAAAGCTGAATCGGCGTAAGCGGATTTTTGATTTCGTGCGCCATTCTTCGCGCCACTTCAGACCAAGCAGAAGCGCGTTGCGCCGAAATTAGTTCAGACAAATCTTCGATAACGAGAACTGCACCGCTTGATTCCCCGAATGAACGAGGCAAAGCGGTTGCCGTCAATGCAACAGGCAAATTTTCGTTTGAATTTTCGCTTGCGCCATTCGCGCTCTCGCGCTGCAAAACGGTTTGTTCTCCGGCTTGCCCGATGCGTTTAGCACGATTTAGAAGGCGTTCCAAAACAATTCGGTTTTCTTCCGTAACGAGTTTTGAAAGCTCAAAATTAATAAAATTTGCATCTTCCAGTCGCAAGATTTGAATCGCGGCTTTGTTAATCGTCGTAACTTTATTTTCCGCGTCAAATGAAATCACACCTGTCGAAAGCGATTGCAGAACCGTTTCGATATATCTTTGCCGTTCGCTTAATTCAGCGGAGTTTTCTTCTAATTTCGCCGACATCTGATTAAAAGATTCGACCAAAATTGCCAATTCGTCTTCGGCAAAAACTTCGACGCGGTGTCCTAATTTGCCACGCGCAATTTCGTCCGCGCCTTCCGCCAAAGCCTTGAGCGGCAAGGTCAAACCGCGGGCAATATAAAACGCCGCCCAAGAAGATGCGAAAATCAAAAGAAAAGTCAAAACACCGAGTGTCGAAAGTCCGATTTGGCGAACGGTGATTTGTTTTTCCTTCAATCTATCGAATTCGGCGAGCGAATTATCTACAAGTTGGCTAACATTTTCTTCCTCGAAAAGATTTGAAATTACAAGAAATTTTCTGCCGTCGGCAAACGTCGCTTGAGCCGCGTCGAAACCTTTTCCGTCTTGCAACATCGGCTCGTCAAATCGCCCATTTTTCGCCATTGCAACAATTTGTTCAAGTTCTTTCTGTTTCTCTTTTTCGAGTATTTTTCCGTAAAAGCCAAGTGTTTGATTAGTTTTCGAGAGAATTTCAATCTGTGTTAAATCTCCGGCTTCAGCAATATTTTTTAATTCCTCGTTTGTAAAATCGTGCTGTTCCAAACTCTTCACGAGCATTGCCGCCGTTTCACGAAATTTCTGCGCTTGCAAAGAAATTGCTTTATTTTGCACTTCCCGCGATTCGCGGACGACATTTTCGGGAATCTGCGTGAACCAGCGTTCAAGAGCGCGATTCATAAACAAAAATGAAAATCCCGCCATTGCGACAATCGGCAAAATGCTGACGGCAAAAAAATAAAGCCAAAGGCGTGTTTTGAATTTTGAGCCAAGCGCGAGCGCACGTCTTTCACGCGCCAATTTAATCAGATTTCTCAGCAAAATAAAGCCGAAAATGACGAACGCGAAAAAATTCAAAGACGACAAAGCATAAAGCAAAAGCGTGTCGTTTGCCGATTCAACCGCTAGATTTTTCCATAGATTTGAGGTTTGCAAAAGAATCAGGAACGTTAGTGTCAACAAAACCGCACCGCCCCAAATCCAGGGGATTTTGCGCTTTTTCGGCTTTTCGGTTTGATTCTGCACGAGTTTATTTTAGCACAACTGACTGGAGCACAAGCAGCTCGCTTGCAACGCCGCTTGAAAAGCGGTGTAATGGCGTTTGCGTAGAATCAACTTTATTTCTACTCAAACGCTTTTTCGCGCTTTGCGCTCAAGCAAGCGAGCCGCTTGCGCTCCAGTTTTTTATGAATCTGCAACACATTTTTTTCAATGAAAACGAACGACTCCGAAGCGGTTGGCGTTTCGCGCTTTTTTTGGCGGCATTTTTCTTTCTTTCGATGCTTTTTGTCGTTGGTGCTGTCGGTATTTTGAGCAATTTGCCAATCGGATTTACGCAAAACAGTCTGCTTGCTTTTGTCGTGCCTATGGGAATTTCGAGCGCAATTTGTATTTTTCTCGGTTGGATTTTCGGGAAGTTTTTTGAAGATTTGCCATTTCGTGCGCTCGGCATTTGGTTCACGAAAAATTGGTTGAAAGATTTGGTTTTAGGTTTGCTTTTCGGCGCGATTTCCGTCGGATTCGCCGCGCTCATTGCTTACGCTTTCGGCGGAATGCGTTTTGAGTCAAACAACGAATCAGGAATTGCGCCCATTATGTTGACTTTGTCGGTAACGCTTTTACTCTTCACCGTTGGTGCAATAAATGAAGAATTGCTTTTTCGCGGTTATCTTTTGCAAACAATGTCGCGGGCAAAACTTTTTCTGCTCGGAACGATGATAACTTCCCTGCTGTTTGCTTCGGCGCACAACGCCAATCCGTCGGCGAGCATTTTTTCGTGGCTTAATACATTTATCGCGGGAATTTGGTTGGCGGTTGCTTATTGGAAAACGCGCAATTTATGGTTTCCGTTCGGCATTCATCTCGCGTGGAATTGGGTGCAAGGTTCTTTTCTAGGCATCAGCGTCAGCGGTTTGGATGCGATTGCGACCGCACCGCTTTTAAAAGTTACTGAAAAAGGAAATCCTTTTATCGGTGGCGGCGATTACGGACTCGAAGGCGGAATTTCCTGCACGATTGCCCTAATTTTTTCAACTGCGCTGATTTATTTTTTGCCGATTTTCAAACCGACGGAAGAAATGATTGCGCTAACAAGCAAAGAGATACCTTTAACCCACAATATCCGCAACTTTGACGCTTAAATCCGCAATCATTTTTGGTGAAATCGTTTCGCTTTTTGTTGCTTTTCTGACGATTTGATATTTGCCATTTTTCGGTTCGGAATAAATTTCGATGATTTTTCGCGGCAAATTTACAAGCCAAACTTCGGGAATCTCAGCACGCGCATAAAGTGGGATTTTCACTTGTCTGTCGGAACTAACGGTCGAGTCAGCGACTTCAATTAAAAGCAAAATGTCGTTTGGTTGTGCCTTGCCGGTCGAATAACAATCAGCGCGAAACTTTAGAAGAGCAACATCCGGCTCAGGTGCAGAAAAAATATTCATTCGCACGGCGTTTTGAATACTTACTAATACACTATCATCACAATTTTTAGTCAGAAATCTATTCAGATAATTTATACAGCCAATGTGTAAATCGCCCTGTGTCATTTTTTTTATAAACTCGCCTTCGATGAGTTCAACGCGCTCTTTGCCGTCAAAAACTCCGGCTTTAATCATCACATCGTATTCATCAACGGTGAAAAGTTTTCGTTGTGGTAATGCGCTCATAGCTTAATTTTAACATTAAATTGTCTGAATTTTAAACGAAATATCCATCGCCCGTGCCGAATGTGTTAAGCGTCCAACGGAAATTAAATCAACGCCCGCTTCGGCAAATGAGCGAACTCTGTCCAAATCCATTCCGCCCGATGCTTCGAGCAAAACATTCGGATTAAGCCCACGCGCCATTTCGACAAGTTTTTGCGCTTCTTCGGGTGTTTGGTTGTCGAGCATAATAATATCTGCGCCGGCTTCGATAGCTTCCCTTAACTGCGCCCAATTGGAAATTTCCACCTCGATTTTGTGCAAGTGTCCGACCTTGATTTTTGCCATTGTAACCGCTTCGGAAATGCCGCCGGCAAGCGCGATGTGATTGTCTTTAATCAAAACGCCATCGTCTAAACCGAAACGATGATTTTTTCCGCCGCCGATTGTTACGGCATATTTTTCAAGCATTCGCAAACCCGGCGTAGTCTTGCGCGTGTCAACAATCTGCGCTCCTGTTCCTTCGACCGCCTGAACATATTGCCTTGTCAAAGTCGCCACGCCCGACATTCTTTGCATCAAATTCAGCGCAACCCGTTCGCCCGTCAAAAGCACGTCGGCATAACCTTTGAGCGTCGCAAAAACCGTGCCGCTTTTTACAAAATCGCCGTCTTGATGAGTTGTTTCGATTTCGGGATTTTCCGCGTCGAGATGAAAGAAAACGGCTTCGGCAATCGCCAAACCGCAGACGACCAAATCTTCTTTGGCAAGAAATTTTCCTTGTCCGCGCACGTCTTCCGACACACAAGCCTGCGTCGTAATGTCGCCGCGTCCGATGTCTTCCGCCAAAAATTCGCCGATTCCGGCAACGATTTCACTTGTTTCAAAAAGGTTCATATAAAAAATTAACAATCCAATGTTTTTTTAACGCAAAGACGCAAAGACGCGAAGGCGCAAAAGACGCAAAGATTTATTGCCTGTTTTGTTAGTAATTATCAATGGTTTCATCAAAATTTCGAGCTGATAAAACAGATTTTCAAAACTTTGCGTCTTCGCATCTTTGCGCCTTTGCGTTAAAATTTTCAACTTCTACGATTTCAAATGTTGTTTCGATTTGAACAATTTTATCTCATCTTCATCGAGTTCACGATATGCGCCGACGGGAATTCGGTCGTCTTTGATGTGTCCGATTTCGGTGCGTTTGAGTTTAACAACTGAATGCCCGATAGAATCGAACATTTTGCGAATTTGCTGATTGTGTCCTTCAAAAAGCGTAACTTTATACCAGCCGTTTTTGTCGGTCGGTTTTAAGATTTCTATCTCACACGGCGCGGTTTTGAAACCGTCTTCGAGAACTGTTCCGCGTCGGAGTTTTTTTATGGCAACTTCGGTCGGAGTGCCTTTGGTTTTGACTTCATAAACTTTCGGAATGCGTTTTGATGAGGCGATAAAATTGGTCAAATCGCCGTCGTTGGTCAAGATTATTAAGCCTTCGGTGTTGTAATCGAGTCTGCCGACGGGATGAAGTTTGCCGTAGCCTTTGACTAAATCCGTAACGAGCTTGCGACCTTCGGGGTCAGCCGCGCTAGAGAGATAACCTTTCGGTTTATTGAGCAAAATATAAGCCTTTTCGCGTTTTTGCAGTTTTAGATTTATCAGTTTTCCATTAACTTTGATGTGATCTTTTTCCGCATCGGCTTTCGTTCCGAGTTCGGTGATAATTTTCCCGTTGACCGAAACTTTTCCGTCCGCAATAAGTTCCTCCGCACCGCGCCGTGATGCGATTCCGGCTTGTGCGATAAGTTTGTTTAATCGTTCTTGCATAAAATAAAGATTCTAACTCATTTCGTTTTCGTCTTCATCTTCCGCATCGAAAATCATTTCCGTTGAAGAAAGTTGTTTGTGCATAAATTCATTGGCGCGAAAGACGTATTCGCGTTTGTAAGTTTCGCTGTGGCTGGCAAGTGAAGTAATTTTTATCGGCTCATCATCAATTAATTTCAGCGCAAAATACCAAATCGGGTCGCCTTCGTCGTCGCGGTCTTCGATAAGTGTAAAACCTTCGAGGTTGTCAAAATCATAAAGAGAATCGCTTCTCGTCAAAAGTCCGAAACGCGACATCAGGACGGTATTTTCGACACGATTTATCACGATTTTCGTGATCGGTGCGTTGTAAATTATCCAAACGCCCGCGCCAACACCAATCGAACCCATCACAAGTGCCGCCGCGAGCATCAAAGGCGATTGCCGCGCATAATCTGCAAAACCGCCAATCGCACCATAGACAAAAACGCCGCCGACAAAAGCAAAAAACAACCCGACAATCCACAAACAACCCGGCGTTTCGCGGATAATCAGTTCGTTTTCGTTCTGTTCGGTGTGCATTTCGGTCTATATTCTTCGCCGTTTAAGATTATCAACTCTTCAGACGTTTATTAACATTTTGAGCAATAGCTTTGAGCGGTTCAATATCAATGGAAAAACTGTTTGGAACGGTAATTTTTTCGCCGTTTTTCATCTCTATTTCAAGATAAAAGCCTTCGGGATTGTCGGGGTCTAAGTCTTTCTCGACCTGAAAGCTGCGAATCTTGGCAAACTCGTATTCTTCGACGGAGGTTTCGGATATTCGCTTTGTTTCAAAGAAGACAACGCGCAATTTATAATCCAAAATTGCTGTCTGAACTGCCATATAATGCTTTAGCAAAGGAATCAGTCCGAGATAAAGATGCAGAAGACAAAGCAAAATCTTTGCCCACAGAGGCGCATTGATGAATTCGGAGAATTTTTCGGGATTGTAAATCGTGTAAAGACAGAAAACTGCCGCCGACAACCCATAAACACTCAACAAAACGCCGCCGATAGTAAGTTTATGCGGAATTTCATAAAAAATTACTTTGTTTTCTTTTTCCTCAAAAGGCATTTCTGCTAAATATTTCCGGCTAAATCTTCAAAATCTTCGATTGACGGCAGTTCCGTCAAATCTTTCAAGCCGAACTGAATCAAAAAATCCTTCGATGTGGCATAAAGCATCGGTCGCCCGACGGTTTCTTTGTGTCCTTTCATCACAATCAGACGTTTTTCGAGCAGAGTTTTTATTGCCGAAGTGCTTTGCGTTCCGCGAATTTCGAGAATTTCGGGAATTGTAACAGGTTGTTTGTAAGCAATTACCGCAAGCGTTTCGAGCGAAGCCAAAGAGAGTTTTGCACTTGGGCGAGTTTTCAAAAACCGGCGGACTTCTTCGTGATACTCGGTTTTCGTGGCAATCTGCCAACCGCCCGCGATTTCCCGAATTTGCAAACCGCCTTCGCGCTCATCATATTCGGCTTTTAATTCTTCAACCGCCGCTTCGATAATTTCGCGGTCTTCTTCCAAAACATCGGCGAGAGTTTTCACCGTAATCGGTTCGTCCGCGACAAAAATCAATGCTTCGACAATCGAAACAATCTCGGCAATCGAGCGCGGTTGTTTTTCTTCAGTTTCCATAAACAGGTAATTGGTAATTGATAATAAGTAATTGGTTTTTTCTTATTACCAATTACTTATTATCAATTACCTTTTGCAAAATAATATCGCCGAACGTCTCGTTTTGCGTGAATTTTATGCTTTCGGTGCGAACGATTTCGAGAATCGCAAAAAATGCCGTAACAATTTCGCGGCGCGTGTGCATTTCTTCAAAAAATTTCAGCAAACTGAGTTCTTTTCCTCCGAAAATTCGCTTTTTTAAATCTCTTATCATATCTGCCAACGAAACTTCTTCGCGTTCGATTTCCATTTGAACTTCTTCTTTGTGCCGCGCCAGAATTCTCTGAAACACGGTCAGCAAATCAAAAACCGAAGCATTTATTTCGGAATTATTTTCGTCCGTTTCGAGCTTTCCGCGCCCGAAAACAGCTTGTTCAATCGTCGTTCTTTCGTAAAGCATCTGCGAAGCATTTTTGAATTTTTGATGTTCGAGAAGCTGGCGCACAAGTGCTTCACGCGGGTCTTCGAGTTCTTCTTCCGTTTCCGGCAAAATCTCTTTCGGCAACAACATTTTCGATTTTATCTCGATAAGCGTCGTCGCCATCACGAGAAAATCCGCCGCCAAAGTGATGTCTAAACTTTTCATCAAACGGATATATTTCAAATATTCGTCCGTGATCCGCGCAATCGGAATGTCGAAAATATTCGCCTGTTCCTGTTTGATGAGAAAAAGAAGCAAATCAAGCGGTCCGGTGAATTCGCCCAGATGTAATTTTAAGTTTTCGTTGCGATTTTCCGCGATAATTTCGGGCTGAACCTTGTAAAAATCGAAACTGAGTTGTTCGGCTTGTTCCATTTCAATAAAATTTTAACGCCGACAACGAAAAGGCGCAAAGCGCAAAGGAAAAACAAATAAAAATTCTCGCATTTATCTAAACTTATTCCCGAAATCTCCTGACCAACACACATTTGCGGCTGAAAATGTCCGTGAGCAGTAAAATAATGCGCTTGAGCAGGATTCTCAAGCACTTGGGAAAAATTCTCAAGCACTTGGGAAAAATTCTCAAGCACTTGGGAAAAATTCTCATGCGCTTGAGAAAAATTCTCATGGGCTTGGGAATTATTCTCATGGGCTTGGGAATTATTCTCATGGGCTTGGGAATTATTCTCATGCGCTTGGGCGAGCTGCCCAAGCCCTTGGGCGGGCTACTCATGCGCTTGAGCAGACTGCTCAAGCCCTTGGGCAGACTACTCAAGGGCTTGGGCAGACTGCTCAAGCCTTTTGTTTTGCTGACAAACACAATTTGGCGTAAAAAAACCGGCGTTAGAAGCTGTCTTAAAACTCCAATATGATTAGAAAGCACGGCATTATCAATTATCAATTACCAATTATCCATTAAATCTGATGTTACGCAGAGTGTGAATTTGCGGCTTTTGTCGCTGAAAGCGACTGAAATTATAGCCTAGCGAGAATCGCTAGGTAGTTTGCGGAAGATGCACCGCTCGCTGAAGGCGAGCAACAATCGCCGCTTTTATTTTTGTTCGTCGCCTTCAGCGACGGGAAATCTTTTAACGCTGACCTAGCGATGCTCGCTAGGCTATAATGTCAGTCGCTTTCAGCGACAAAAACCAAAACTGCGTAACATCACTTAAATTATAGAGGTTACGCTTAAAACCCTAAAAATATAATTGATAATTGATAATTGATAATTCGCTCACAATCATCCGGCTTTTTAGAGCTTTAAAGCAGTTTCTTAGACATATTTTGTCTCGCGCAAATAAATAATGTAATCAATTTTCGGCGGCTCAAAGCCTTCTTCGCGGATTTTGAGCATAATATTTCCGCGATGAATCGCCGAATGAAACAGAACGTGCGTCAAAATCTCGCGGAAAGTGTTTTCCTTCCATTCACCCTCGCTCGTGCGGTAAGTTGTTTTTAAATCCAAACCTTCTTCATCAAATCTTCGCAAAAGTTTTTCGTATTTTTCCGAAATTTCCCGCGCCAACGCGCCGCATTGTTCTAAAGATAAGTCTTGCCAAAAATCGAAACCTTTAGAATCTTTGCCGTAAAGCCTTTCAAAATATTCCTGCTCGGTAATCAAAAGATGGGCGAGAATTTTTCGCGCCTTTTCGATAGGATTTTCCTTGAGCGCGGTGATAATCCGCCGATTCGCCCAATCGTTATAATCAAAAATCTGCCGCAAATGCTCCAAACTATTCATCTTTTTTGAGCGCGTGTTCCTGCAAAGCCGCGAGCGGAATATGATGCAAAACCGAACTGTCGCACGCCTCCAAAACAACGGGACACGCAACTCCGGCTTGATAAGCATCCAACCAACTCAGAGCGCAAACGCACCATTTATCGCCCGCGACAAGCCCCGGAAATCCAAACTGCGGCGCAGGCGTAATCAAATCGTTCCCACGCGATTGCAAATAAAGCAAAAACTCGCTCGTAACCTCCGCGCAAACCGTGTGCATTCCGCGATCTTCCGCATTCGTCCGACAACTGCCGTCCCGAAACCAACCCGTCAGCGGTTGCATACAACAGCACTTCAAATCAGTCCCCAAAACATTTTTCGGCTTCGGACGATGCCCGTTGCCGTTTCCATTTCCGTTTGTGTAGCTCATAATTTTTTACACTTGAACTTGTTTTTCCATCAAAAGCCGCAAAGCCTTGTTCACCGAATCTGAATCGGGAAAGGCTTCGGCAACATCGGGCGCAAGCAAAACAACATTCGTGCCTTGCGCGTAACGCTCCGCATATTTCCCGCGAACTTTGTTTTTTAATTTCGATAAATTATATTCGGGGCGCAATTCGTCGTTTAATTCATCCTTCTTCATACTGTTTTCGCTCCGCAAAAGTTACTTCTCTCGCGCTTATAATTCTAACAATTTTTCCGTCGTCGGTGTGAGAAACAAAAAGCAATTTACCGTTTTCCGTATGACCGATGGTGATAAATCTTTGTTCTTCGATTGAATGATCAGGGTCGTCGAAAGTATCAGCAAGCGGATTTTTAAAGACAGTCGAGGCTTCTTCAAACGAAACTTTATGTCGCGCCAAATTGCTTTTGGCTTTTTCGGGATTCCATTCAAAAATCATTCTTTTATAATTTCCAAAGCCTTTTCAATCGGACGCGCCAAAATCGCCCGCTCGCCGACTTCGACAATCGGACGTTGCAGAAGCGTCGGGTTTTCGACGATGGCGCGGATAATTTCGTCGTCTGCGCTGTCTTTCGACAAATTCAATTCCTTAAAAACCGCCTCACCGCGCCGCAAAACGTCAAACGGTTTCAAATTCGCCTTTTTCAAAAGCTCGCGCAATTTCCCTTCCGTCAAAGGCTCGATAAAATAATTGATTTTCTCGTAATCAATGTTGTTTTCCCGAAACAACGCCGCCAAATTCCGGCACGTCGTTCAGGTCGGTTTTTCATAGACGATGATTTTTTTCATAAAGACTGGAGCGCAAGCGTCCCCGCTTGCAATAAGCGCAATAGCGCGAAAAAGCGTTTATGATGAAATCAAGTTAAATCTATGCAAAGACTTTTGCCCCGCAAAAACCGCGACGCATTGCAAGCGGGGACGCTTGCGCTCCAGTCTTAAATCATATCACCAAGCCGCGTTTCGATTAAATTCTGCGATTCTTCAAAAGTAAAAACTCTCGATTTCGTAACAAATCTCAAGCCCAAAGGAATTTCCAACGAAAACGATGCACCGCGTCCGGGCGTAACGTCAATCGTCAATTCAGTATGTTTGAAAAATTCAAATTGATCCTTCGCCATATAAAAATCGCAACCGTCAATCTGCCCAAGCCAAACGTCCGCCGAACCAACCAGAAAATCGCCGTCGCTGTAACACATCGGCGAAGAACCGTCGCAACAGCCGCCCGATTGATGAAACATCAATTCACCGTGTTTCGCCCGAAGTTCGGCGATAACCTTTTTCGCTTCGTCCGTAACTTTTACTCGCGCAACTTCTTTCATAGTTCAAACTGAATTTCCCGAAAGCGGCAAATTGCATTCCATCTGGAAAGTAATTATCAAAAACTATCCTTAAAATTCTTGCTTTCCAATTTATTACTACTAATCCAATGCCCAAAAGTCCAAATCGTTCATGTCTTCACTAACATTTACCACTGTTGAAGGAAATGTCCGAGATTTTGATTTGACATTTAGAACCACAGTTTGTCCGACGGCTACGTCATCGAACCGGTAGTATCCAAAAGGGTTTGTCCTAGCAACTTCAGTAGAACCATCCGCAAATGTCATTATCACCATAGCCTTACCGATGCCGCGCCCGTTTGCATCACGCACACGCCCCGCAATGCTCACCGAAGCCGCCGTCGGTGCTAGGAGATTCAGTTGATAGCGTGTTACCTGTGTATTCACGCCGTCGCTCACCTGAATGCGGAAAAAGAATGTTCCGTTGACCGTCGGTGTTCCGGTTATTTGCTGCACTGCCGCCGGTGCGAGAGCGGTGGTCAGGCTCAATCCCGCCGGTAGCGTATCACCGCCGAAAAGCGAATAAGTGTAGGTTGTTGAACCGAATGTCGTATTTGGCGCGATGGTAGTGCTATACGCTTCATTTTGCTGACCCGAGGGAAGAACCGCGGCGAAATCGGTCGGTGATGCGGGCAGTTCAAAGGCACCGATGTCTGTCGTGGCTGAAGCGGGACGACCAAATCCGCGTTGGTCAGAGGTTACGTTAGCCAAGGCGTTAAAGGTTGCACAGGAGGAATTGTTAACGCAATTCGAACCGGCGTTTATCGCCGCCGAGCCGGAAAGCAGGGAATGCGTTGGTGTTGTGCCGCCATAATTACCGAGCGGCGTAAGTTGTGCATTCGTATTGTTCAGCAGGTCAGAGCCAACCCAACCGGTGCTTGTTCCCTGAACTCTAATTAGGTTATTTCCGCCCGAAATAACCGCTCCTGTTACGTCATTATCGGTTGTGCCGGTATTCGAGGAAATGATTGTGTTTCGGATGTTTAAGGTGCCGCCTGCACTCGTATTGCTGCCGCCGGTGCCCGCAGTGCCGGTATTGCCGGTGATCGTGCAATTTGTTAGCGTAATGGATGTGTTCGCTGTGTTTCGCAGTGCCCCGCCTTTCGTCCCACTGTTTCCCGAAAGGGTTGAATTCGTGATCCGCATCGTGCAGAGATTGTTGCAGAGAGCTGTGCCGCCTTGTCCGCCCGAACTTGAATTGTTGAAAAATGTAGAGTTCACGACATTTACTGTGCCGCCACTGGCACGCATGGCACCTCCATTCGCGGTGCTTGTGTTTTGGGTTATTATCACGTTGTTCAGATTAATGGTCGCGCCCGCCCCCAGGACATTCAACTGTAATCCTCCGCCTCCGGTTCCCGTTGAATCCGTTCCGTAGCGAACCGTTACGCTATTGAGAGTTAAAATCCCGACGACTCCCGTCGGCACATCGAAAACACGGTCAATTCCTAAACCGGGACCGTTTCCCGCCTGGACGAATGTTGTTCGAGGATCGGCACCGTTGATGGTAATGTCTGTTCGGATGTCGAGATCGCCGCTAGCTGCCTGTTCCTCTCCAGTGCCGGTAATCGTTAGTTGGTAAATACCTGCGGGAAGGGTAATTATATCGGCACCGGCAAGCGCGTTTGCTTCCTGAACGGCAGCCCTCAGCGAGCAGTTGTTTCCTGATGTCGCACACACACCGTTGCCCGGATTGCTGTCCACGGCATCCGTCGCCGTATCAACAGTAAAAGTCGCCGCATAGCCGTTTGTAACGGCAAAGATACCCGTTACAACTAAAAGTAAAATTCGTAATATTGTCAAAATAGTTTTCTCCTCTCAAAATAGAATGGGTTCGCAAACCCTATTTTCGCTATATCAATCCCGAAACAACGATGTCAAGTAAATGTCAGACATCACTTATTTCACGCGACCAAACCGCTAAACACATCGCTCATGATATTGATGAAAGAACGCTGTTCACCTTTACGGCTTGCATGCTTTACGCAGTAAATCCGCAATTATATCTTTTTTTCCTTCACATTTTCTTCAAAGCATTCGTTTTCACTCGCTTCACACTACGCTTTTATATTTTTCGCCCGTCAGCGACTTTTTAGATTCGATACGATTTTTTTCTTCGTCCCATTCAAATTTTACTTTTTTGAAAGAGGTAGTTTAATTTCGCGTCCAATAGCTTGTCTAGTTTCTTCTATATTAATTGGTAATCCTTTTGCGTTTGGCTCGTGATTTACTCGCATACTAACCCATTTGATTGGTCTGCTCCTAATTGCATCTCTAATGTCTTGTTGCTTACGAGATAATCGTGATGCGTTTCCCGTCTTAACCTCAATAAATACAATTTCTCTGATAAATCCATCGTTTAAACCATCAAAGACGATTAAATCTATCGGGTCTCCAAAAAATCGAACATCCTTTGGATTGTAGTTAAACTTTGGTAAATAAGGAATAAGATGTTCAGTTACTTTGCCAAGAATTACTGATTGACTTCTGCTGATAGCGTCGGCTCTTAATAAATCACCCTCAATAAATTTCCATTCTTCAAGCAATGTTTTGGCTTCTCGTTTAGCAATATCAAGCTGTTGCAATCGAATCTTTTCGCATTCGCTATCGCGCCATTCTTGAAATCTCATACCAGCTTGATTAGTTATTTCAGCGTTCATTCTTTTTTCAATTTTAGCTAGGGCGAGTTTATGCTCGCTTTTATTTAAATCTAATTCTTGCCTCAAAGCACTTTCTTTTGTCTTTAGGGTAAAGAATAAAAAAAGCAGAATGATTACAGCAACAAAGAGAATAATTGTAAGAATTTCCATAGCTTTTCGGTATTTAAGATGAACGCAAATCATAAAAATCTACGTTCATCTGTGTTCATCTGCGGTTAATTATTCTTTAGAAAAATCCCATCGCTTTCTTGTCATACGAAACCAACATATTTTTATTGTTGCGATAATGGTCGAGCATCATTTTATGATTTTCGCGTCCGAAGCCGCTCTTTTTGTAGCCGCCGAATGGGGCGTGTGCAGGGTAATTGTGGTAGCAATTTACCCAAACTCGTCCGGCTTTGATGGCGCGTGGGATTTGGTAGAGTTGGTGCGCGTCGCGTGTCCAAACGCCTGCGCCTAAGCCGTAGAGCGTGTCGTTGGCGATTTCGATTGCCTCGGCTTCGTCTTTGAAGGTCGTGATTGACGTTACCGGACCGAAGATTTCTTCTTGGAAAACGCGCATTTTGTTGTGTCCTTTGAGAAGCGTCGGTTGGACGTAAAAACCGCCTTCAACGCCTTCGTGTTTCTGCGGTTCTCCGCCGCAGAGAACTTCCGCGCCTTCGTCTTTGCCGATTTGGATGTAGTTGAGGATTTTTTCGTATTGGTCTTGGCTCGCCTGTGCGCCAATCATCGTTGACGGGTCGAGCGGATGTCCCATTTTGATTGCTTTTGTGCGTTCGACAACACGCTCAATAAATTTATCGGCGATTGATTCCTGCACCAAAATTCTTGACGGACAAGTGCAGACTTCGCCTTGATTCAAAGCAAACAACGCCGCGCCTTCCAAGCATTTGTCGAAAAATTCGTCGTCCGCGTCCATCACGCTTTCAAAGAAAATATTCGGCGATTTGCCGCCCAATTCGAGCGTTACCGGAATCAGATTTTGCGAAGCATATTGCATAATCAAACGTCCGGTCGTCGTCTCGCCCGTGAACGCGACTTTTGCAACGCGTTCGCTCGTCGCAAGCGGTTTTCCGGCTTCGGGACCAAAACCGTTGACGATATTCAAAACTCCCGGCGGCAAAATGTCTTGAAGCAATTCCATCAAAACCATAATCGAAGCCGGAGTTTGTTCGGCAGGTTTGACGACCGTGCAATTTCCGGCGGCAAGCGCGGGCGCGATTTTCCAAGTCGCCATCAAAAGCGGAAAGTTCCAAGGGATAATCTGCGCGACCACGCCCAAAGGTTCGTGGATATTTATCGAAACCGTGTTCGCGTCAAGCTCGGTTGCTTCGCCTGTTTCGGCGCGAATTACGCCCGCGAAATATCGAAAATGGTCAATCGCCAAAGGCAAATCCGCCGCCATTGTTTCACGAATCGGTTTGCCGTTGTCCCAAGTCTCGGCGCGGGCGAGCATTTCGAGATTCGCTTCCATTATGTCGGCGATTTTCCACAAAAGATTGCTTCGCGTGGTTGCCGAAGAATTATTCCATTCGGGCGCGGCTTTGTGCGCCGCATCTAAAGCCAATTCAATATCTTCCGCCGTCGAACGTGCAACTTTTGTAAAAGGTTTGCCGTCCACGGGCGAAATTACATCAAAATATTCGCCGCCTTTCGGTGCGACAAATTCGCCGCCAATAAAATTGTTATATTGTTCCTTAAATTTTGGTATATCGTATGATTTTTGTGTTCCGTCCATTATTTTTTACTCCTTTAGAAATGATTTTTCGCTGTTAGACGAATTTTAGATGACTGATTTTTTATATTTTCAGATGAAATTTATTTTAGCACTTTTGATGTCTGTATTCCTAAACAAAAAAACGGGCGGAAACTCTACCTGTTTTCATTTTTGCTGATAAATACCGACTTGCCGAGCCTTCCGACCGATGTTTGCAGACGGCTGACAAATGTGCGAACGCGCCGACCGTCGTTGCGGATATTCTGACCGCTTTCAAAAGCCTGCCGACCACGTTAAAAAGATTGCTGACCGTCGTTTTATAGTCGCTGACCGCCTTCAAAATCGTGCTGACCGCTGTTCTGTTTTTGCTGACCGCTGTTTTATTTTTGCCGACCGCCGACTTATTAAGAACGGGCGCAGAGCAACCCTTCCTGACCTGAAACAGATTGTTAAGAATCCGTGTTCAAACTTAAAATTAGTAATTTTTTTAACCACGAATCAACACAAAAATTCACGAAACAAACAAACCTCCGGCAAATTTCGTGCGGCTTTGTGTGTTTTCGTGGTTAAATTCTTAATCTTCTTCGAGTTTGAACACAGCTTCTAACACGCAGGGCGGTAAATTTTAATCCCAAGAAAATTTCGGCGGAAACTCAAAATGACTTCCCATTAGAAAATATGCGAGATTCGGCGCGTCGTGCGAGCGGTCGTAGCCGACGAGTTCGATATAGGCGCGACCTTTTACTTTTTTGCCGTTTGCCGTTCCTGAAACTTCGCACGCGCCTTCCCAATAGACGATCATTGTTGTGCCGCGAGTGTCGAGTTCTTGGTCGTCCATTACGGGAACAACGGTTAAATCCAAATCGAATTTCGGAACTTTTAATTTCCAACCGCTCGGATAGACTGCTTTCGTGCGCGGACTTTTCCAGAATCCGTTTGGTTCGATGCTGAAATCTTCGTGCGAAAGCGGCGTAAATTCGCCGTCTTTTTCGACGAATGTGCCGCTCGACCATTCGGAAACGCCGTTTGTCGAATTGCGGAGTTGGTAACACATCAATTCGGTTTCGTTGTCTAATTGAATCGAAAACCAATCCCAACCTTTTTGATTTTCGGTCGGTGTCCAAGTTCCGAATTCCCTGTCCATCCACGCTGAACCCGTGAAATGTTCGGTTTCGCCGTTCCAAACGATGTCGCCTTCCATTTCCATTCGTGTGTAAGAAAAATATCTCGACGCTTCGCCTTCGTCTTTGTAACTTACGCCATCTTTTGCTTTTCCATTTAAAACTACGGGTTTTGTCGGCTTTAAATTCGCTTCAAAAACCGTGTCGTTGCTCGTTGTCGCCCGCAAAATATGCGTGCCGTGCGATTCGCGCAGAGACCAATCACCAAGCCGCAAATAATAATGTTTTTCGCTTGCCGAAGCCGGATAATCAAACCAGCCGTTTGAAGATTTGCGGTGCGCGTAACTAAATTTTTCGCCGTCAATATCGGTAATCGCAAAATGCGCGAAATAAATCGGATTTCCCAAAAGACGAAGCGGAACGAGCGAAAATTTGTCCAAATCCGTGCGCCGTTTGAAAAAAACGAGTTCAAATCCGAAAGCCCTGCCCGAAACGGTTTCGCCGTGTCCGGTGTAATACCACCATTCGGTTTGCGCGTGGCGGTGCGCGTATAAATCTCGCGGTAATTCGACCGGATTAAATTCCGTGCCGTCACGCAAAGTGTCGGCTTTTCCGACAAATGCTTCCGTTGCACTTTCCAATAAATCAGCCGCGCTCTGCTCAAAATTTTTCAGAATTCTGTTGATGTTTTCCGTAAATGTATTTTCTTCAGCCATATTTTAATTTTCGGCGAATTCTCAATGAAGCGCAAGTCGATCAGCTATTAGTTATCAGCTATTCCGAAAAGTAAAAATGTTTCTTCGGAATAACTGACAGCTAAAAGCGACTGATAATTTAAAGTTTGCGGAAAAGGTATAAAATAAGGCATCATATAAACTAACGTATTCATTCTCTCAGGTTTCGACATTGATGCGTCCGACAGAATTGTTTTGCCTCACTTCGGCAGAAGAACCGAACCATTGGCGGAGTTTTTTTTCAAAATTGGGCTGTTTTATTAAGAAAAAAAATCGTTTCGCCCGCGTCGTGGAAGGTAAATCTTCCGAATTTAAGAGCAGAGTTCTTATATCTAAAAAACGGAAATTCTGCACGCCAAAAATGAAGGAGAATCAAATGGAAAAACAAACATATACGATTGGCGACAACGTCGAAAAAATTTGTCCCGATTGCAATGAACAACTTGATCATATTGTAAAATCGCTAACCAAAACAGGAACGGTTTCAAGGGTTAAATGTTCGAGATGCGGTTTGCTCGGTGCGTTTAAAGCGTCTGCAAAACTGACGAAAATTCAGAATTTGGCAAACAAAACCGGCGAACCTTATAGTCAGGAACGAACATATCGAGCCGGACAAATTATGGCGCATCCGAATTTTGGAACAGGTGAAGTGATAACGGTTTTTGATACGAAAACAATTGACGTTCTTTTTATGGATCGCGTCCGCCGTCTTGTTCATTCACGAACTCAGTCTTAGTAAATCTACATATCAAAACCGAAAAGCGGTAGTGAATTGGCAAAGGTTGCCAATTCACTACCGCTTTTTTTCTCGACATTCCCGATTGTTTTTTCTATTTCCCACGAAATCTTAAAAAGGAAAATTATCATTCAAAATGAACTATAGAATCAGTCAAATTGAACAAATGATACAACCCTGCTTCAACTTTATTTGACACTTCAAACAAAATCTCCAGCATTTACAGACGTAATTACAGAGCTATTAAATGTGGCACTAAACTTGCAAAATGGGTTGCGACAATTTTGTGTTTTCAAGATTGCGGTTTTTTCGAGATTATCTAAATAAACTAAATTAAAGTATGTTCTATCAAAGACAATTTACAAAAACTTCCCGTTTCATTGCTTACACGCTCGTGATGGCGATTCTTTCGATGAATATCGTCGGCATCGGAGCTTCCAAAAAGAAAGAAGAAAATTCAAATTATTTCCCTACGTTGAATGCTTTTGCTACCGATTTAACACAATTCGCGCAAGACGGTCGTTTGCGAGTTAATCAAAACTTCAATTCCGAAGCCAACGCGATTATCAAAGTTCTTTCAAACAACTCAGAACTTCAGCCCGTTGTGATTGATGACAATGGCGAAAATCAAAGTGCGGTGGTTGAACTTTTGGCATATCGGATAGCTAAGGGCGACGTTCCGGCATCATTCAAAGGTAAGTCCTTGTTGCGTCTTGAAACGGTTTCGATGTTCTCGGAAAAACGCACATCAGAAGAGATTTCGCAAATTGCGGAAAGACTGTTTAACGAGCTTGCAGCATCAAACGGCGAAACGATTTTGTTTATCAACGAATTGACAACATTTGTCGGAAATTCGCGTGTAAATGATGTCTTAACGAAAGCCTTGCAAAACGGCAAGGTAAAAATCATCGGCGGAAGTTCGACAAAAACATTCGCGGAAAATATTGAAACTCAAGCAGAAGTTTCCGCTTTTTTTGAAAAAATTAATATCGAATCTTCACAAACCACGACGGAAGAAACTGCTCAAACACAACGCGAAGACCGACGTTATCGCGGCGATAATGTTTCGCCCGATTTGCGCGAAATGATGCAAACGGAAAGTCTCGAAAAACGGCTCGATGTAATTTTGCAATCGAAAAACGCCGATAATCCGGTTTTGCGTGAAATTATGGCAAACAATGGCGTGAACTTAAACGAACGCATCGGCAAAACCGATACGATTGTTGTAAATCTTCCTTTGAGCGCGGTCAATTCTTTGGCAAACAGCGGTTTAATTAACTATATGTCGCCCGACCGCCAGATGAAATCGCTCGGACATATCGAAACCACGACCGGAACTTCTTTGATGCGTTCACAATCTTCGGGTTTTGGTCGCTCGTCGGCTTACACGCTCGATGGTGCAGGTGTCGGAATTGCGATTATTGATTCAGGTATTTACAGTTCGCAGAAGGCTTTTTCCGACAGCGGAACTTCGCAAATCGTTTATCAACAAAGTTTTATTTCCGGCGACACCAACACTGATGATAATTATGGTCACGGAACACACGTTGCTTCGATTGCGGCGGGAAGTTCTTTGAGAGATTCGGGAGCATACCGCGGTATCGCACCGAAAGCAAATCTGATCAATTTGAAAGTTCTCAACAGTCTCGGACTCGGCACGACATCTTCTTTACTGAATGCTTTGGATTGGGTTTATAACAACCACGCAACTTATAACATTCGCGTCGTTAATATCAGTCTCGGCACTCCGGCGATTGATTCTTATTACAACGACCCGATTTGTTTGATGGTGCAACAATTAAATGCCAGAGGCATATTAGTTGTCGCGGCGGCTGGGAATAACGGCAAAAACTTTCTGACACAGCAAAAAATTTACGGGCAAGTTCATTCCCCCGGCAACGATCCGTCGGTTTTGACCGTCGGCGCAAGCAATTCGATGGGAACTGATACGCGAAGCGATGACGTAATGACCACTTACAGTTCGCACGGTCCGACACGCTCGTATTACACTTCGGGCAGCGTAAAATATTACGATAACGTCATCAAACCCGACATCGTTGCGCCCGGCAACCGCATCATTGCTGCAAAAGCCAAAGTCAACAGCACTTTGATTTCGATTTTCCCGTCATTAACCAATGCGACGCTGAATATTACGGGCGATGACAACGATATGATGTATCTTTCGGGAACGTCAATGTCAACACCGATGGCTTCGGGCGCAGCGGCTCTTTTGTTCCAAATGAATCCGAAGATGACTCCGACAACGGTGAAAATGCTTCTCGAATATTCGGCGCAACCTTTGAATGGCTACAATATGCTCGAACAAGGCGCGGGACAACTCAACATCGAAGGCGCAATTAAAATTGCCCGCACATATAAGTTTGACAAAGATTTTAACAGCTACAAAAAAGGCGATTCGCTTCTTCAATCGGGACAAAGCGTGCCGTCGGCTTCCAGCACAATTAGTGGCACAACATTCGCTTGGTCGCAAGGTATTTTGGCTGACCACGTTTATCTCAAAGGCGCGAATTTAGTCAGTAAATATCAAGATGTTTATGACAATTACTATTGGTTTGAAGACGGCATAAGTTATGCGGCAAACAACACGCCTTCCATAAATACACTTTATGGCACAGGCATTACGCTCAATACAAATATCTTAACCAGCAACGGCACAGCGATGGGCGGTGGCAGTATCTTCTGCGCTTCGGGCGTGCTTGTTTCCGACGGCGTTTTGGTTGGCGATGGTGTTCTTTTCGGCGATGGTGTTCTGGTCAGCGACGGTGTTTTGGTTGCAGATGGTGTTTTGGTCGGCGATGTTACAATGGCTAGCACAAATTCGGTTCTCGTTACGGGCGATAATACCTCGGCGATGCGCTAAGAGTTTGTGTGATTTTTAACTCGAAAATTGTAAAAATCTAAGGAGATTAAATGAAACGCCTAAACGCCAAAAAAATAAACGCCAAACAAAAGCCGACTTCGACAATTTTGCCGGATCTGCAAAGACTGGAAGTTCTGACCGACAGCCACCGAACGGAAGTTTTTGAATACTTATCGCAACGTCCGGTGCATACCGTTGTGATGAAAAGTTTTATCACTGACAACGGCTTGGTTTCAGATGACAATCGCGGTCAATTCTTCGCCTATCGCAATTCTCACGGGATTCTCGAAGGGGTCGCACTTATCGGTCATACGACTTTGATTGAAACACGATCTAAAGAAGCGATCGTTGCCTTTGCTCTGCAAGCCAGAGTTTCGGAAACCCCGCTTCATATCATTATGAGTGACAGCAAAACAACGCAATTGTTTTGGAACTTCTACGCTGAAGCCAATCAAAAACCGCGTCTTAGCTGTATGGAACTGCTTTTTGAACTGAACTTTCCCTTTATGGTTCAAGAATGCAAATGGAATCTGCGGCTTGCAAAACCCGAAGAACTCGAACAGATTGCGACGGCTCACGCAGAAGTTGCTTTTATCGAATCCGGTGTCAATCCGATGGAGAAAGACCGTGAAGGTTACTTGAAACGGACAATGAAACGCATTGAAAAAGGCAGAACTTTCGTTGTTTTTGAAAATGACAAATTAGTTTTCAAAGCGGACATTGTTGCCGAAACCGAAGAAGTGATTTATCTGGAAGGCATTTATGTTGCGGAAGAATATCGCGGACGCGGAGTGGCTTCGGAATGTTTATCGGCGATGAGTTTGCAATTAATGAATCGCGTTGAAAACATCTGCTTGCTGAGTAATGAAGAATTCAAATCAGCCCATCGAGCATTTGCAAAGGCTGGATTCAAGAATACTGACGCTTGTTTGACTCTGTTTGTCTAAATCATAACCTTGTTGATATTTTGACAGGTGCTGAGTATTTTCATTCCCTAAACCGTTAAAAACAACGAAAAGCCGCCGCATTTTTAGAAAATGCGGCGGCTTTTCGTTGTTTTTACTTTTTACTTACTGCTTGCCTGATTAATTCGTCCTATTTATCTGCGTTTTAGCCTTTTTCGATCAGTTTTTTGATTACCGACGAAGCTCGCGCACTTGGCATAGGCTTCGCAACGAAGTGTAAAGAAGCTATTTTCCCCTAATAAGAGTTTGCGAAACCTCCCGTTATATAAGCAATTGGCTTGCAAATCTTTTCAGTTGCCATATCAGTCAAATTGATTTATTAAATCGGTCAAATTGATTTATTGCTGACCAAGTTCATCTCTTACCAAACGCTCGACGATTCGCGCTAACTGCTGTATTTACCGCATTTAAGCATAAACCAGCACAGTGGCACAAACATTGCTAAAGAAATCGTGGCAATTCGTGTCTTATTTGAATTACCTATTTTAGATTAGCTTAGAAAAGGAAAAAAAAGATGTTTTATCAAAGACAATTTTCAAAGACTTCCCGTTTCATCGCGTATATGCTGGTGTTCGCTATTCTTTCAATGAATATCGTCGGCGTTGGTGCGTTAAAAAATGAAACAAAAAATGTTGAGTTTCCCACGCTCAATGCTTTTACCACAGATTTGACAAAACTTGCCGGAAACGGCACGCTTCGCGTCAATCAAAACTTCAATACCGAAGTGGACGGCTTAATTAAGGTTCTCGCAGGCGACAGCTCGCGCCAGCCGGTTATCATTGATGACAATGGCGAAAACCAAAATTTGGTTGCCGAACTTTTCGCCTATCGCTTAATGAAAGGTGAAGTTCCTACTACGATGCAAGGAAAATCTCTGCTTCGGTTGGAAACGGCTTCGCTGTTTTCGGAGAAAAGATCGCAAGCGGAAATTTCAAGTATTGCCGAAAAAATCTTCGGCGAACTTTCCGCAACGAACAAGGAAACGATTCTGTTTATTAACGAATTAACTGCCTTTGTCGGCAATGCGCGGGTGAACGATGCTTTGACCAATGCTCTACAAAACGGCAAAGTTCGCATCATCGGTGGCAGTTCAACGACTGTGTTCGGCGAGAAAATCGAAACGGAAGCGCAAGTTGCGGCATTTTTTGAAAAAATCAACATCCGCGACTTTCAAACTGTTTCAAATGACACGAATTCTACTTCTTCCGAAGGCTTTCGCGGCGATAATGTTTCGGCAGATTTGCGCGAAATGATGATGGGCGGCGACCTCAATAAGCGCGTTGACGTTATCATTCAAGCCAAAAACGCGGACAATCCCTTGTTCCGCCAAATTATGTCGGAAAACAATATCCGCCTGAATGATCGCATCGGCGACACCGATACGATTGTTGCTAATTTGCCGCTTCGAGCAGTTGAAATTTTATCGCAGAGCGGTTTGATAAACTATCTTTCGCCTGACCGTCCGACTCTTAAACTCGGTCACGTTGAAAATGCTATCGGCGTAAATTTAGTGCGTTCGCAAGCGGCTTTAAATGGTCGTCCGTCCTACACGCTGGATGGCACGGGCATCGGCATTGCGGTTCTCGATTCGGGAATCTTGCCGGGTCATAAGTCTTTCAGAGACGGCAGCAATAGTTCGCGCTTAGTTTATAGTCAGAGTTTTGTTACGGGCGATTCCAGCACCGATGACGATTATGGACACGGCACACACGTTGCCGGGATTATCGCCGCGAAGAATGACGTTGGCGGCGGACGCGGTGTTGCACCGAATGCCAAAATCGTCAATCTGAAGGTTTTGGATGGACAAGGCAGAGGCAATACTTCGTGGCTTTTGAACGCTTTGGAGTGGCTCAAAAACAATCATCAAACCTACAACATTAAAGTTGCCAACTTGAGTCTCGGCGGTTTGGCGATTGACTCCTACACGAACGATCCGGTTTGCCGCAAAGTTCAAGAATTAACGGCTCTCGGCGTGTTGGTGGTTGCCGCCGCCGGAAACGAAGGCAAAAACGCGCAAGGACAAAAACTTTACGGACATATTCACTCGCCGGGTAACGATCCGTCGGCTTTGACTGTCGGTGCGGTTAATACGAAAGGAAGCGATTCACGCGGCGATGATATTATGGCGACGTTTAGCTCAAACGGTCCGACGCGCTCGTATTATACCTTGCCGAACGGCACGAAAATTCACGACAACGCAATGAAGCCGGATATGGTTGCGCCGGGCAATAGAATTGTTGCGGCACGCGCCAAAGCTACCAGCTTTTTGGCATTAAACTTCTCAACTGCTACAGATTTAACAACCAATTTGCTTAATTCCGGCGACGAAGTTTTGACAATGAGCGGAACTTCGATGTCAACTCCTGTTGTCGCGGGCGCGGCGGCTTTGCTATTCCAAGTAAATCCGAATCTGACTCCCGGAATGGTGAAAATGATTTTGGAATACACAGCACAACCGCTTGCAGGCTACAATATGCTCGAACAAGGCGCGGGACAACTTAACATCGAAGGCGCGGTTCGTTTGGCGAAAACCTATCGCACCGACATCAATTTCAATTCTTCCGCCACCAACGGAATGAATATGTTAGCAACGGGAATGTCTTTCCCGACTCCGACTTCGACACTCAACGGCGTTACGTTTAATTGGTCGCAAGGCATTTTGACAAATCACGCTTATTTGAAAGGTCAAACATTGGCGACAACCTTCCATGAAGTTTATCGCAACAATTCGTGGTTTGATAAAGGTGTTTCCAATAATGCGTCGTTTCAATATGTTACGAACAACAATTTCGCCGCCGGCGCGAACATCACCGTTACCCCCAAAGCAATGCTTAGTAACGGCACGACTTTAGGTGATGGTTCAGTCTTTAAGGCTTTCGGCGTGTTAGTCGCAGACGGTGTTTTAGTTGCGGACGGTGTTTTAGTTGCGGACGGTGTTTTGGTTGCAGACGGTGTTTTGGTCGCAGACGGTGTTTTGGTCGGCGACGGTGTTTTGACCAGCGACGGTGTTTTAATTGCGGACGGTGTTTTAATAGCCGACAGCACTTTGGCAAATTCAGTAATCAGAGGTGAAGACTAATTTACGGAATTTGAGTAAATCTATATAAGGAGATTAAAACTATGAGAGAACAAATTACACAAATCATAGCTAACAATCAAAGTGCATTCTATCAGCCGTTTTTCAATGCGGCGACGGCGAAACTGCAAAAGCTGACGACTGACAATCAAGCAGAAGTTTTTGAATACTTATCGCAACGTCCGGTGCATACCGTTGTGATGAAAAGTTTTATCACTGACAACGGCTTGGTTTCAGATGACAATCGCGGTCAATTCTTCGCCTATCGCAATTCTCACGGGATTCTCGAAGGGGTCGCACTTATCGGTCATACGACTTTGATTGAAACACGATCTAAAGAAGCGATCGTTGCCTTTGCTCTGCAAGCCAGAGTTTCGGAAACCCCGCTTCATATCATTATGAGTGACAGCAAAACAACGCAATTGTTTTGGAACTTCTACGCTGAAGCCAATCAAAAACCGCGTCTTAGCTGTATGGAACTGCTTTTTGAACTGAACTTTCCCTTTATGGTTCAAGAATGCAAATGGAATCTGCGGCTTGCAAAACCCGAAGAACTCGAACAGATTGCGACGGCTCACGCAGAAGTTGCTTTTATCGAATCCGGTGTCAATCCGATGGAGAAAGACCGTGAAGGTTACTTGAAACGGACAATGAAACGCATTGAAAAAGGCAGAACTTTCGTTGTTTTTGAAAATGACAAATTAGTTTTCAAAGCGGACATTGTTGCCGAAACCGAAGAAGTGATTTATCTGGAAGGCATTTATGTTGCGGAAGAATATCGCGGACGCGGAGTGGCTTCGGAATGTTTATCGGCGATGAGTTTGCAATTAATGAATCGCGTTGAAAACATCTGCTTGCTGAGTAATGAAGAATTCAAATCAGCCCATCGAGCATTTGCAAAGGCTGGATTCAAGAATACTGACGCTTGTTTGACTCTGTTTGTCTAATAAAAAAAGTATGGACAAATGTCATTAAATTGTTCATAATAAAGAGGAGGACTTATCCACAAGTCTTCCTCTATCTATTTACATACTAAAAGATAACTCCCTTCAAAAGATAAAAACCACTCTTTATCCTGCAAGTTTAGGATTCCGACCAAGCATTAAAATTAAGCGACTATGAATACGCAAATGAAGACAAAAACTTATATGTTCATAATCCTCGTCTTGGGATTTATTTGTCTTGCCGTTTCAGCCGTCAATTTTCCGCTTCACCGCCTCGACTATAAATTTTTCATATTGTTCGCGCTAACTATCGGATTTGGTTCGCGCATCACCTTAGAAATTCCGCGCTTTAAGTCGCACATTGCCGTTTCAGATATTTTTATTTTTTTTGCATTGCTTTTGTATGGCGGCGAAGTCGCTATCTATTTAGCGGCAATCGAGGCGTTTTTCTCGTCTTGGCGTTTTTGCAATAAAAAAATTACGGTTTTCTTCAATGCGGCGGTAATGGCTCTTTCAACAAGCGTTGTTTATTTGGTTTTACGGATTTCAGGGCTTTATAGTGAAAGCAAACTTCACGGCTTCAATGAAGATTTCGACAGTTTTGCGATTGTCCTGTGCGTAATTATGTTGGCACAGTTTATTGCCAATACGACTCTGACTACTATTTACGGCTCATTAAAAACCGAAAAGCCGCTTTGGGAAATCTGGAAAACAAAATATGCCTGGACATTTGTAACTTATCTGGTCGGAGCTTTGGGAGCAGGAACTTTGATTCAAATGAACGACCATATTGGATTTGGGGTGGTCATTGCTACATTTCCAATAATTTTCTTTGTTTATCTGACCTACCGGATGTATCTGAAAAACGTCGAAATGGCTACTTCGCAAGCTGAACAAGCCGAACAACATGCCGAAATTTTGGAAAAACAATCCGCCGCACTGAAAAAGAGTGAAGAAAGATTTCGCAGTGCGTTTGATTATGCACCGATCGGCATTGCTTTGGTTGCCCCGAATGGAAATTGGCTCAAGGTAAATCACGCTCTTTGCCAGATTTTGGGCTATACGGAAGAAGAATTTCTTTCCACCGATTTTCATTCGATGCTTTTTAAGGAAGATTTAGGCACGACGCTGATAAAAATTCACGACCTCGCCACGGGCAAAATTGCCAACTACCAGATGGAACAAAGATATATTCATAAAAATGGCGAAACCGTCTGGGCTTCGTGGAGCGTTTCATTGGCAAGCGAATCGGAGCAATCGAATTTAATTTTTCAAATTCAAGATATTACGGACAAAAAATTAGCTGAAGAAAAATTGCAATACGAAGCCACACACGACGCACTCACCGGTCTTCCGAACCGCGCATTTTTTCTGCAACGTCTTGAAACCGCTCTGCAAGACTCTCAAGAAAATCCGCTTTACAAAGTTAGTGTTCTGTTTATTGATCTCGACCGATTTAAAATCGTTAATGATTCGCTCGGACATTTAATCGGCGACCAGCTTCTAATTGGAATTTCTGAACGTCTGCGCGATTGTTTGCGTCCTTCGGATATTGTTGCACGGCTCGGCGGCGATGAATTTACGATTCTTGTCAAAGGCAATCATCGGGAAAAAGAAGTCATTAATATAGCCGAACGCATCAAGGAAAAATTTGCCATTCCGTTTAATTTGAGCGGTCAAGAAGTTTATAGTTCGGCAAGCATCGGCATTCTTCATGCTTCGGAAAATCATACGACATCAGCCGATCTTTTGCGCGATGCGGACACAGCGATGTATCAAGCGAAACGTGCCGGAAAAGCAAGACACGAAGTTTTCGATGAGCAGATGTTCAAAGCCGCTAAAGAAACCTTACAACTTGAAAATGATTTGCGCCGCGCTATCGAACGCAATGAAATTTGTGTTTATTATCAACCGATTCATTCGATTTCAAGCGGCAGAGTTTTAGGCTTTGAAGCTCTCGCTCGATGGCAACATCGTGATTTCGGCTGGATTGCGCCGAATAAATTCATTCCTCTGGCAGAAGAAATCGGTTTAATTGACCGCCTCGGTGAACAGATAATGCGACTTGCCTGTTCGGAAATGCGACTTTTGAAGGAAAACACAATTGGCGGCGAAGAGTTGATTTTAAATGTCAATCTTTCGTGCAAACAATTTAAACAGCCGAATTTAGTGCAAAATATCAAACAAATTTTGGAAGAAACGAATTTTCCGGCAGACAGGTTGAAAATCGAAATCACCGAATCCGTATTTTTTGAGCATAAGGATACGGCAGTTAAAATGCTCAATGATCTGCGCGATCTCGGCATTGAGATAAATATTGACGATTTCGGCACAGGCTATTCAAATCTGAGTTATTTGATGCAGCTTCCGATTTCGACTCTAAAAATTGACCGCACGTTTATTGAGCCGATAAAACAAGCTGACAGCAATGTCGAAATTGTTCAAACAATCGTGATGCTCGCGCAAAACCTCGGAATGAAAGTCATTGCCGAAGGCGTTGAAACCGAAATCCAACTCGAACAACTCAAAAAATTCAACTGCGAAATCGCTCAGGGCTATTTCTTTTCAAAACCGATGAGTTTTGAAAAGACGCAAGAATTTTTAGGCACGGAAATCAAAATTAATTTACCGCCTCACCATTTTGAAGATATTTCCGTGGTATCAATGATTCAATAAATTTGCTTTCCCGTTTGGTTGACGACTGCCTTCCTTCATTGCTTGTGCAAGTAGGCTGTAAATTACCGTCCACGCTTCTCTGGTTGACGCGGTAAATTCCTTGCTCAAAGCTTTTTCAAACGTCCACATAAGAGCCGCGCCGACCGTTTCATAATGAACATCTTCGACACCATAATCGGCGTGTCGCGCTCCTAACGCCTGAACTTGCGGAATGATTTCTTCAATTTGTTCGAGATTTTCGACCGTATATGCAATGACCTGCATCAATTTTTTCCCTTGTTCATAAACATCGCCTTTGAAAAGTCCGCGCAGTTTGGGATCAAGCTCAAATAGTTTGGCATAAAACAAAGCCGCCGCCTTTTCCGCAATCGGTTCGATTTTCCCGAAACTCGTTTTGACTAAATTTATTTGTTTGCTCGTCATAAAATCTCCAACGCCAAATCGAACTAACCCTCAATTTTCGCGCCGATATTTTCAAGGCGTAAGCTGTTCTATTTCACCGCAATATAAATTTGCAGTTTCTTTCAACCGTCTCGGCAAACTAAGGCGCAATAATCGGGCGAAAACTATCATCGGCGGCGAAATATTTTCAGTTTTTTTTTATTTGTGATAAATTTGACTTCTCAGATGAAATCGCCCGACACAGAAAATTTAACCGAACTGCTTGCGGCTTGGAGCGATGGTGATGAGCTTGCTTTAGAAAAACTCGCGCCGATGGTTCACGCCGAACTGCATCGCTTGGCACGCGGCTATATGAACCGTGAGCGTGAAAATCACGTTCTTCAAACTTCCGCGCTGATAAATGAAGCGTATCTGCGGCTGATTGATTGGAAAGCGGTCAAATGGCAAAACCGCGCCCATTTTTTCGGCGTAGCGGCGAGTATGATGCGTCGCATTTTGGTTGATTTTGCCCGTCAACGTCCGCGTGTCGAAGGCAATAGTGCGGAACATTTTGCGCTTGACGAAGCCTTACAAATTTCTGCCGGAAAAGATGCTGATTTGATTGCGTTGAACGAAGCTCTGAAATCGTTGGCGCAAGTTGATGAACGCAAAGCGCGGATTGTCGAACTTCGTTTTTTCGGCGGTTTGACGGTCGAAGAAACGGCGGAAGTGTTAAATATTTCCGGCATAACCGTAATGCGCGAATGGCAAAAGGCGCGGGCTTGGTTATTATGCGAATTAACCGAAAATTAGCCGCAAATTACCCGAAATTAACTAATAGTGCAAAATTATTTTTAAGATAAAACCACAAAAACACACGAAACAACACGAAAATTGCCTAGTTTTTTTCTTGTTTCGTGCCGTTTCGTGTAATTTCGTGGTAAAAAAAACTAAGAAGCTGTTTGAAAACTCAAAAAATACTTGTCGCACGAGCTGAACTTGTTCGCTGTTACTTTTTACTTGTTCCTGGATTTTCAAAAGAAATCTGCTTTTTACTGAAAAACAGGTAATAGAGAACAGGTAACAAGGAACAGGTGAGAACCACCGTCTTCGACCATTTTATGAGTTTTCAAACAGCTTCTAAAGTTCGAGTTTGAACACAGCTTCTACACACTAGAAGTTGTCATTCCTACCTTAGAAGATGTTTTAACCCTCTAAAAAGCCGGATGATTGCGAGCAGATTATCAATTATCAATTATCAATTATCAATTATATGTTTGGGGTTTATAAGTATAACCCCGATAATTTAATGGATAATTGGAAATTGATAATTGATAATGCCGTGTTTTGCTTACTAATCATCTTGAGCTTTAAAACAGCTTCTTAGAAAATCCAATTCCTAGCCTAGAAAATCCAATTCCTAGCCTAGAAAATCCAATTCCTACCCTAGAACTTGCTTTTCCTAGCCTAGAACTTGCTTTTTCTAGCCTAGAACTTGCTATTTCTAGGCTAGAACTTGCTATTTCTAGGCTAGGAATTGAATGAACTAGGCTAGGAATTGAATGAACTAGGCTAGGAATTGGATTTTCTAGGCTGGGAATGACAACTTCCGGGCGGGAAATTGTGTTGTCTAGGGCAGGAAAAGTGTTTTCCGAGCTGGATAAAAGAGAAATTGCCGCTAGGTAATGTCCTAATCTTGTGGGAATATTATTAGTAAATGGTTGGGTAGAATTAATTTGATAAGAAAAAATATTTTTAAGTTAAAACCACAAAACAACACAAAAATCCACAAAAGATATTCACTCTTTTTGTGGATTTTTGTGGTTAAAATTCATAAAATAGTTCTGTCTCCTTAAACAAATTATTTTCGATGATTTTTTTCGAGCTTATCGTCTTATTCGCGGCTAAAAATTTTAATGAATCAAGAACGCTGGAAACAAATTGATGAGCTTTTCGATGCCGCGCTGGATTTGCCGGAAGCCGAGCGCGAGGCGTTTTTGTCTGAAAAAACGAACGGTGATGACGAACTTAAAAACAAACTTTTAAAACTTCTCAAAGCAACCACGACCGCTGATTTTATGGAAAAATCAGCGATGGGCATTGCCGCACGAAATCTGGCAGACGAAAAAACCATCGTTATCGAACGAAATTTTATTGGGCAAAATCTTGGCACATACCGCATCGAAAAACAAATCGGCGCGGGCGGAATGGGCGAGATTTATCTGGCAACTGACGAAAAACTTAATCGTCAAGTCGCGCTCAAAATTTTGCCCGCCGAATACACGACAAACGACGAGCGTTTGAAGCGTTTCGAGATGGAAGCCCGTGCCATTTCCGCGCTCAATCATCCGAATATCGTAACAATTCACGATGTCGGCAACGAAAGCGGCGTAAATTTTATCGCTACCGAATACGTTGAAGGCAAAACAATTCGTGAATTAATCGGTGAAAAACCATCGCTTGCCGAGATTCTTGCCGTAATGCTGCAAGTTTGCGACGCACTCGCCGTTGCTCACGCCGCCGGAATCATTCACCGCGACATCAAGCCGGAAAATATTATGATTCGCCCTGATGGTTATGTGAAAATTCTTGATTTCGGTTTGGCAAAACTCAGCGACATCAAAAAAAAAGCAACCGACAATTTTACACACACCGCAAAAGGCATCATCATCGGCACGCCCGCATATATGTCGCCCGCGCAAGTTACGGACGGAAATATTGATCATCGCACCGATTTATGGAGTGTCGGCGTTGTGCTTTATGAGCTTTTGACCGGCTTTAATCCGTATAAAAAAGAATCGCGGCGAGCAACTTTTCAAGCAATTTTAACAGAAGAACCGCCGCTTGCCGGAACGCTGAACGCCGAAGTTTCAGGCGAATTAGACAGAATTTTATACAAATCTCTCGAAAAAGATGCGGATTTATGCTATCAAACCGCTTCGGATTTACGCGCCGATTTGAAGCGCGTCCGCCGCGAGATTGATTCATCCGCAAATCAGAAATTTTTTTTAACGCAAAGACGCAAAGACGCGGGGACACTGAGATATTTTTTGCCTTTTGCCTTTTTACTTTTTACTTTGAGCGTAGCGATTTGGTATTTCGTTTTTCGTCAAAGCGAATCGGACGCAGTTGATTGGACGCAGGCGACAAAAGTTCAGCTTACCGACCGTGCCGGAACGGAGATTTTTCCGACGCTTGCGCCGGACGGAAAATCTTTCGTTTTTGCGGCAAAAACCGAGCGTGGCGACTATGACCTTTTCGCGCAACGCATCGGCGACAAACGAGCGCGAAGCATCACCGAAGATTCGCCCTTTGACGACACGCAACCGACTTTTTCGGCAGACGGCGAGCGCATCGCTTTTCATTCGGAACGCGGCGGCGCGGGCGGAATTTATGTGGCAAGTGCCACAGGCGAAAATGCGCGGCGCGTTGCCGATTTCGGCTTTCATCCGTCTTGGTCACCCGATGGCAAAGAATTAGTCGTCAGCACCTTTGGCAAAGAACTTCCCGACACTCGCAACGGACGACCCAGCGAACTTTGGATAATCAATGTCGAAACGGGCGCGAAACGGCTTCTAATCGGTGCGGATGCAATGCAACCGACGTGGTCGCCCGACGGAAAATTTGTTGCTTACTGGTTTTATCCGCCGAATGTCGGCAGACGCGACATCGGCATCGTTTCGGTGAACGGCGGTGAACCGGTTGTCATTACCAAAGACGGCACGACAAATTGGAATCCGGTTTGGTCGCCCGACGGAAATTTTTTGTATTTCGCTTCCGACCGCGGCGGTAATATGAGTTTCTGGCGTGTCCCGTTTAAAACCGGCAAACCAACGGGCGAACCGGAAGCCGTCGTTACGCCTGCCAAATACAGCCGACATCTTGCTTTTTCGCGTGATGGCAATCGTTTGATTTTCGTTTCGACCGACAACAGATCGAATATTCAAGCCGTCGGATTTAATCCGCAAACCGAAAAAATCAGCGGCGCACCGTTTTGGATTACAACCGGCGACCGCGAAGTTTCGCGCCCTGAACTTTCGCCCGACGGAACGCAGTTCGTCTATCGCATTTCGCGCCGCACACAAGACGATATTGTCGTCATCAACCGTGACGGCTCGAACCAGCGCGATTTGACAAACGATGCGGCTTTTGACCGTTATCCGCGCTGGTCGCCCGATGGCAAGCGCATCGCTTTCGTTTCCGACCGGAGCGGAATTTACGAAATTTGGACGATTAATGCAGACGGCACGAATCTGCGACAAATTACTTTTGCGGGCAAGGAAAGCACTTCATTTCCGATATGGTCGCCTGATGGAAAACGCATTTTGTATCGTAGTGCGCCACACACTTACATCATTGACGCAGACAAAAATTGGAACGAACAAACGCCTCAAAAGTTGCCCGATTTTGACCCGACTGACCGACAGCGTTTTGTCGTTTGGGATTGGTCGTCCGATAGCTCACGGCTTGTCGGCAGCATCAGCGGCGCACCAATGAATGCGGGTAATTTTTCGTTCACGGAAAACCGCTACGAAACAGTTGCCAAAATGGACAGTTTTCCAAGATGGTTGCCTGACAGTCGCCGCATTATCTATGGCTACGAAAATCGTTTCTACATCGCCGACACGACTGCGAAAAAGCCGCGTGAACTCGATATTCGCCCGACTGACCAAATCCAAGACATCGGCATCAGCCGCGATGGACGCTTAATTTACTACACGCTCTTTTCGAGCGAATCCGATATTTGGCTATTGGACAATTCGGTCAATCAGTAACTTATTCTTTCCTAACTTTCGCTCAAAACAATCACCTTATCGCCTTCCGTCAAAGTAATTTCCGCCGCTTTTCGTGGATTGACACGCACACCGTAAGCAGTTTCGGCATCATTTGATTCCGCCGCGATTCGATAGCCGATGGCGGTTTCGTTGCGGAGTTTTGCCGATTCCAAAATCGTGTAGAAATTGACCGATTTGCCCAATTTCACATAATCTTCCGCCGGTTTCAGATAAATTTCTGCTCCGGCAGAATCAAACAAATCATCAAAAACATCGCCGAGTTCTTTGTTTTCCGCAACTTGCGTCAACAATAAACCTGCTAATTCATCGCTCACGATAAAATCATCAGCCTTAGCAACTTCCGCCAACGCACGATTTTTCACGTCCAGCATTTCCGACACGACCGAATAGGCTTCGCCTTTTTTCGATTCGATGTCGCGCAAATGAAGCAACGTCATCAGTGTTTTTGAATCGGCTTCTTGGATGTCCATATCATCACCGTAGCAAAGCAAAATTATGTGTTGATATTTCGTCAGTTCCATCGAATCAAGCAATTTTCTGTCTGTCGTGTCGCCGACTTGAAAATCAACCTTCAGATTCTTCATATCTGCCGCGATTTCTTCGACAATCGCTTGCGTGTCGGGCAATTCCGAAACAACTGTCAATGCAGAACCTTGCGGGACATAATTATCCATTTCGCGGATGATAAGTTCGGCACGATGATTCCAACCGAGAATCAAATTTCGTTCGGTTTCGGGCGCAGAAGTTTTCACCGAAACAATCGCCGAATCGTCAATTTTCGCAGTTCCGGCAACACGAATTTTGTCGTCATCTGCCGCGATTGAAACAATTCTGTCGCCGGATTTTATCGCGTAATCCATCGGCGGATTGAGTTTCGTTTTGCCATCGCGTCGGATGCCGATTAACGCCGAATCTTCAAACATTGCCAACGCTTCGCCGTAAGTTTTGCCGAAAACTTGCGATTCGTCTTTGAAATAAATTTCGTCGCCGCCAAAATCGAGAAGCTCTTTATAAACAATACTTAAACCTGTCTGCCGCGAAGTTTGAACGGTGATGCGCGAAATCAATTCGCTCGGCAAGACGAGTTCAACTTCATCTTTTCCAACCATTTTCGCAACATCTACATTTTTCGCGTCGCGCAATTCGGCGACAATGTGATATGGCTCAGGACGACGATTCGGATTGTTGGTAATCGCCAAAATCATTTTGATAACCTGCGCGTCAGGGTCGGAAAATTCTTCGGGCGAAAGGATTATAATTGATTTTGTGGCGTGCGGATTAACGATTTCAAGGTCGTCCAAATCAATCGGACTTCCCGAACGGCAAACTACTTTTGTGCGTCCCGTGTCTTCAATTTTGCCGCGAATTTCGTCTTCCATTTCGATTTTATCTTTGTCCGCCAAAATCACGACTCGCGGTTTGACGGCGTTTTCATTTGCCACCGAAAGTTCCGAAATAACGCGGAAAATACGCGATGACCAACCCAAAATCAAAGTGTGATTTTCCTCGCAAACAAACGATTTCCCTTTGCGAAGCTCTTCCAATTTCCCTTCCAAACCACTCGTCAAAACACCGATTAACGAACCCATTATAAAAATCCCGCCAAGAGTTACCAAAAACATCACCAGACGAAACCACCAACCCGTATCGCCCGCCACGCTTCCCGCATCCATCGAACGCATCAAGCTCTGCCAAAACGCTTCGCCAAAACTGTAACCTTCTTCTTTTTTCGGCGTTTCAGTCGCAGGTTTTTCGTCTTTTTCCTCAGCTTTTTCATCAGCTTTTTCGCTTGATTTGGCATCAGATTTTTCGTCTTTCGGCGCGTCAACCGTCTTTTCGGCAACTGCTTCCGGTGCAGGTTCAGCTGCTTCTTCGGGTTTCAAACCCGTCAAAACCAAAACGGTTGTCGCAACCAAAACCAAAACCAGAGAAATCACCGCCAGCCAACCAATCAAAGAAGCTGTGCCGCCCGACAAACTATTATCAAACCAATAGCGCAATCTGTTCAAAAACGTAATTTTTCGCATAATTTTTGTGTCTTAAATTTTGGGGATATTGCACGAAAAGATTAGCAGAAAAATAAAAAAGACGAAAGTTTGCACTTTCGTCTTTTACCTTCTTCAATAAAAAACAAACCTACTTTTTAAGCCAACCGAACAGCGCATTGACGGTAATATCGCGATTCGTTTCGTAAATTGCGCGAGTCAAAGGCACTGACATCGGGCAAACTTGGACGCAGTTTTGCGCGTTTCCGCAATTCGTAATGCCATCGTCGCCCATCAAACCGTTTAATCTTTCTTCAATGGTAATTTTTCCGGTCGGGTGCATATTGAAAAGTTTCGCTTGCGCGATTGCTTGCGGTCCGATGTAGTTGTCGTCGCCGTATTGCGGACACGCTTCCAAACAACAACCGCACGTCATACAGCGCGAATACGCATAGCGTTCCTGCGCGTGTTCGTTCGACATCGCCGGCGCGGGACCGAGATCGTGCGTGCCGTCGAGTTCAATCCAAGCGTGAACTTGTTTCAAATGGTCAAACATCTTCGAGCGGTCAACTTTCAAATCGCGGACGTTCGGAAACTTTGACATCGGTTGCAAAGAAATCGTGTTTGAACCGCTGGCAAGCAATAAATCGTCAACCAAAGCCGAACAAGATTGTCGAACTTTGCCGTCAATAACCATCGTGCAAATTCCACAAACTTGCTCCAAACACGACATATCCCAAACCGGTGGCGTAGTTTGTTTGCCTTCCTTAGTCGTCGGATTTTTGCGAATTTCCATCAACGCCGAAATGACGTTCAAGTTCCGCCGATACGGAATCTCAAAACTTTCCCAAAAAATCTGAGAATTCAAATTCTCGCGCCGCTGAATCTTAAACTCAATCATCTGCGGCGGATTTTCTAACCGCTTTTTCTCGTGGTGCCCGTTTGTTTCGCTCATAATTCAACTCTTTGATAAATTTCTTCCAATGTTAATTCGATGCCGATTGATTCAAATTTGATAACGCTTTTTAATCCGATGGTCGCTTTGTGAATCCAATTTCCGTCAGCGATTTTGATATATTGCTCTACTGTCGGTTTATCCTGCGAAACTAAAACATATTCTCGCAAAGATTCCAAAGTTCGATAAGCCAGCATTTTCTCGCCTCGTTCTTTAGCTTCCGTGCTGTCGGACAAAACTTCGACAATCAAAAGCGGATTTGTGATCGCATCTTTACGTTTTTGATAAAAAAGCCAATCACCGCAAATCACTAACACATCGGGATAGTAAAATTTCCTGTAATTTTCTACCCTGACTTTCATATCACTCGTCATTGATTCGCACGTTGCACTTAATCTATTGCCAAATAACCGATCAATGTTATTAGTAATTCGGATATGGCTAGCCGTTCCGCCAGCCATTGCGACAATTTCGCCGTCTTCATATTCGCTCCGAAATTCGGCTTTTTCTTCCAAAGCCAGATATTCTTCCACCGTATATTTTTTTCTTTGCTTTAAAGCCGACATTTTAATCTAACTTCCTAATTTTCCGTATCGCTGAATATCCGAAAAATATAAAACTATTCGCTTACCGTCTTTTGAATACGGATAAAATAATTCGTATCTTCCATCTGTCGCGGAGAATTTAATTTCGTTAAAATTCTCATTAAAAACCTTATTCAAATAATCGCGGTCAGATTTGCCGGTATTGAAGATAAAATCTTTTTTCGATTTAGGTTTTTGTTCTTCCGTCGGCTTGGTGTAAGTGCGAAAACCTAAAAACACTTCTTCATTATCAATCGAATCTTTCACAATAATCAGAACTTCGGGAAAGTTTCTGTCGGTTTTTCGGAACATATCAAGCGAATCGCTCATTCCCAAAAGCCATTCATCGGTAAATTGATAATTCGATAACGATTCAGCCTTTTGCGGATATTTTTCAACTACCGATTTTGCCGAATCAACGAGCATTGATTCTTTTTTCTTAAGGCTTAAATAATTTCCACCGAACAAAAGCGCGAAAATAATCGGAAAAGTCAGCAAAAAAGTCCAACCTAATTTCTTTGAAACCATTTTTATTTCAAAAATTTCGTCGCGGTTATGTCTTTCGGCAATGCGCGTCAGATTGAACATCACATTGATAATCAAAGAACCGCTCATTAAAGCCAACAGCGCGAGAATGCTCATCCCGAACGTCTGCGACATCTTTTCCCGAAAGATTTTAAAGCCGAAAACTTCAACCGAAATAAAGACAAAAACCCAATAAATCAACAGAACAATGGCAACCAAAGCGACAATATTGCTTAATTTGACAAGCGTTTTTAGATTCATTTTGAAACCTCCTGAAATTACTTTAGTTAAACTTTTCTTGCCACGCTTTGTTCCAAATTATTCCTTAAAAGATTCGCCTTCTTTTATCTTCGCCTCTTTTTCAACTCCGATTTCTTCGCGGCTCGTATCTTTCGGTTTCAGTTCGCTTCCCGTTTGCGGAACTTGCGCGGCTTTGGCTTTGCCTTTTGTGTAATCACGTTTGCGCGGTTCGATTAAACCGATGTCAACCGCTTCGTAAGATAAAATCGGAGATTCGTCCGAATATTCGGCGATGGTCGTTTTCAAGAAATCTTCATCGTTTCTATCGGGAAAATCGGGTTTGTAATGCGCTCCACGAGATTCATCACGATTTAATGCGCCGAGCGTGATAACTCGCGCAAGTTGCAACATATTCCAAAGTTGTCGTGCGTGCGGAACGGCTTGCGTTGCCCACAAGTTTGAATCGTTTATCGAAATATTTTTGTAACGCTCAATCAATTCCAAAATCTTGTCATCAGTCGCTTTCAAACGGTCGTTGTAGCGCACAACCGTTACGTTATCGGTCATCCATTTGCCGAGTTCATCGTGCAGTTTGTATTGATTTTCCGAGCCTTCGTTTTTGACAATCGAATCGTTTATTTCTTGTTGTTTTTTCAATTCCGCTGCGTGAACGCCGTTTGTTTCGGTGTCTTTTCTTTCGACATTTTTCGCGTATTCAATCGCCGACGGCGCGGCAACAAAACCGCCGTAAACGCAAGAAACCAAAGAATTTGCGCCCAAACGATTTGCGCCGTGAATCGAATAATCGCACTCGCCCGCCGCGAAAAGTCCGGGAATGTTTGTTCTCTGCTCAAAATCAACCCACAAACCGCCCATCGAATAATGAACGCCGGGGAAAATCCGCATCGGAACATAGCGTGGATCATCGCCGACAAACATTTCGTAGATTTCGAGAATCGCACCGAGTTTGCGCGTCAAAGTTTCCGCCGGAATATGCGTCAAATCCAAATAAACTTGATTTTCGCCGCCGACTCCGTAGCCTTCCAAACAAACTTGGAAAATTTCGCGTGTCGCAATATCGCGCGGCACAAGATTGCCGTAAGCCGGATATTTTTCTTCCAAGAAATACCAACGCTCATCGGTCGGAATGTCTTTCGGATTTCGCGCATCGCCTTGATTTTTTGGCACCCAAACGCGTCCGCCTTCGCCTCGCGCGGATTCGCTCATCAGACGCAATTTGTCTTCGCCCGGAATCGAAGTTGGATGCACTTGGATAAATTCGCCGTTCGCATATTTCGCGCCTTGTTGATACGCGGCGGAAACAGCTGAGCCTGTGCAAGTCATTGAATTGGTTGATTTTCCGAAAATCAAGCCCGGTCCGCCCGTCGCCATAATTACGGCATCGGCATAAAACGATTTTAATTCAAGCGTTTGCAAATTCATCGCAATCAAACCGCGACAAACCTGATAATCGTCCAACACGAGCGAAAGCATTTCCCAACCTTCGTATTTATTGACCTTTCCGGCGGCTTCATATTTGCGAACCTGTTCGTCCAAAGCATAAAGAAGCTGTTGCCCGGTCGAAGCTCCGGCAAAAGCCGTGCGATGATGCAAAGTTCCGCCAAATCGCCGAAAATCAATCAAACCTTCCTGCGTCCGCGAAAACGGAACGCCCATTCGGTCGAAAAGATAGATAATCTGCGGAGCCATATCGCACATCCGTTTGACCGGCGGCTGATTCGCCAAAAAATCGCCGCCATAAACCGTGTCGTCAAGATGTTTGAGCGGTGAATCGCCTTCGCCCTTCGTGTTGACCGCGCCATTGATTCCACCCTGAGCGCAAACCGAATGCGAGCGTTTGACGGGAACAACCGAAATAAGGTCAACATCGTGTCCCTGCTCGGCAATCTTCATCGCCGCCGCAAGTCCCGCCAATCCGCCGCCGACAATCGCTATTTTTAATCCGTTTGATGCCATAAATTTATAATTTTTCTATTTCTGGCTTAAAGAATTTTGCAAATTTTTCGCCGTTTTCTACAAACCATATAAATTGATTATGCCAATCTTCTTTATTGTTAGAATCTGCCTCTTTTCTTAAAATGATGGCTGAAGAATTCCCTTCATCTTTTCTTTCCCAAGTTATATTTTCACCAAATATCTCTAATGATTTTTCGTAACAACTAGAATATAATTTATCGAAATTCTTCTTATGATTTTCTCTGGAAAGCCAAAGCCAAACTTCTAAAACTTTCTTTCTTGCAGGCGTTCCGAAATCTAAACCAAAACCTGTTTTTCCAAATTTGTATGCACCTGAATACGTTCTATCACCCAATTTAATCCTTAAGAAACTGCTTTTCTGCACGGCAAAATCTCTCAAAGACTGCCAATATTCGCGTCGCAAAAGACTTAATTCGCTTGTCGTTTGATTTGAAGCAGTTCTTTTGACCACTTTCGACCAATCATTCGGCTTTGCAATAATATTGAATCGCGGCGCTGGCAAAGAGTCGCCGATTCGATAAACTTCGATTTCAATTCCGAAAAACTTGAAGGTTTCGTCGGTTATTCGATTCAACCAATCCAACGCGGCGCGATGTTCTTCGGTAAATTTCGACGCAATCCAAATCAGCGTAACCGCGTCCAAACCAGCCGCGTAAGTCATCAGTTGCCCCAAATGTTTATGGTCGGTTATTTCCAACTGATTTTCAATCAAAATATAATGCTTGCCGTCGCTTTCAAAACTGTCGGCATCAACACATAAAATATCCGCCCGAAATGGTCCAACGCCTTGTTCGACTCCTTGAACTTCTAACGTAATGCCGATGGTTTCGCTTAAAATTTCAATATTTTCAGGCTTCGCCAGCCACGGCGTAAAATCTTTATCTTCAGTTTTCCAACAATCCCGAAGCTCTACTTTTTCAAACTTGCCAAGTTTCATTATTTTAAATCACCCGATTTTCCAAAACCGAATGTTGCAAAGACGTTATCGGAATTGCTTCAATCGTCGAAGGCGTGTAAGCCGAAAGCGACAGCACATCTTTGACCGGCGAAGAAAGCAAAATTTCAACTACCAATTCGCGCACGTCCGAAGGTAATTCTTCCAAACCATTCAAAGGCAAACTGCGATAGCCAATTTCCGTCGGTTGTGCCATAACCGAATAATCAAACAAAGTTAGTCCAACCGCACGGCGTTCTTCGAGATTGACCCGCAAAAGAATATGTTCGTTCAATTCGATTCCGGTCGCGCTTTCGCCAACCGCGAATGAAACATACAGCGTGTCGCTTAGTTCATCGTATTTGAAATTCGGTTTCTTCATAAACTTCACCAAACCTTTTTCTGATAAGCCGTTACAATAAAATTGTTCGGCAATAGTTCGCCGTTTTCATCTTCTGTAAATCGTAAAAATACAACCGCGATAATGTGCGTATTTTGCACTGTCAAATTATCAAACTCTTTCGAATAGCGATATTTTTGCGGATTGAGCGCGTCTTGTTTTCTCCGTCCAACACGAATCGTTTCGCGCAATTCTTCTTCGTAATCCCACATTTCAGGATGATTCATCGCGTTGGTAATATGTTCCCAACGCTCGTCCGTCAAATAAATTTCGTTGCCGTAACGGTCTGATTCAAGCCATCGGCGACCTTCAAACATTTCCGCTCCTTAATAACTTTTTGAATCGCTTGATTTTGAGCTTTTTCGGGGATCGTTTGTCTTAGTTTCAGATTTCTGCTCACACAAGGCTTTCGGCATCAGACCGCAATCCCAAACGAATGAAAAAGCCGCGTTTGTGCCGAGCGCAAATAGCCCGAAAGCAATCGCCGCACAACTATAGAGCAAATATGTTTGCGCTTTTTCACCAATCACAATGCCCCAATCAACCGCAAACAGAAACAGTCCGTAGCCGAGATGCCAAGCCGTTGCGGCGACACCCAAAATATAGAAAATCAAAACCCACCAAATCTGAAAATCGGTAGAAACAATTGTAAAAGCCGTGTCCGCATTTCCCGCCACCGCAACTTTTGTCAGCCCAAGCGTGCCGAACAATCCCCAACGAAAATGAAGGAGATGAAACAACAAGAAGAAAAACAAGAAAACTCCGGTTAAACGCTGAAAAGCATAAAACCAGTTGCGCCCATAGCCGTAATTTCCAATATTTACTTTGGCTTCCGCCGAAATAAAAATTCCATAAACCGAATGATATAAAAGCGGCAAAAAGATGCCGAAAATTTCGATAAATAACAAAAACGGCAAATGATGAATGTCCTTGACGGCATCATTAAAAACATTCGCGCCATTCATCGCTTTCGCGTTCGTGAACATATGGACGAAAAAAAATGCGCCAAGCGGCACAATGCCCGTAATCTGATGCAGTTTGCGAAGCAGAAACGTTCTGCTGAATTTAATTGCCATTTTTAGCCTCGAATTTTCTCCGAATTTATTTTCTGTATTGCGATAAGTATTCTGAAATGTTTAGCTTAAAATCGCAAATCAAAACTCGAAAATCATTAAAACTTAATAATACTTTTTTTTCTTAATAAGATAAAATGAATTCTCTTGCAGACATTATTGAGTTAAACTTATTATTAGTTTCTCGTTTCTGGTTTCTCGTTTCTAGCTTTAAGAATTTTCTTTTAACCAGAAACCAGAAACTAAAAACCGGAAACTAAAAAGAAATGCACATTGAAACATTAAAAGTTTTTTGCGATTTGGTGGAAATGGAGAGTTTTTCGCTTGCGGCGGAACGCAATTTTATTACGCAATCGGCAGTCAGCCAGCAGATTCGCACGCTTGAAGACCGATTTAACCGACGGCTTTTGGAAAGAGTTCGCGGACGGCGCGAAGTTAAATTAACTCCGGCGGGCGAGGTTTTTTATCGTGAAGCGAAAAATGTTTTGGAGTGTTTCGATCATTTGAATGAAAGTATGCGCGGATTGGTCGGCAAAATCGGCGGAACTGTAAAGGTTGCAACGGTTTATAGCATCGGCTTACACGAATTGCCGCCGAAAGTGCGCGAATTTATGTCGAAATTTCCTTCCGCGAAAATTGATTTGGAATATTCGCGCACCACGAGGGTCGTGCGTGATGTTTTGGAAGGCGTTGTCGAACTCGGCATCGTCGCGTTTCCCGAACCGCGCAAAGGTTTGACAATTGTGCCGATGATGTCTGACCGTCTGGTTTTAATTTGTTCGCCCGAACACGAATTTGCCGGACGCGAAGAAGTTAAAGCAAAAGAACTGAAAGGGCGCGATTTTGTGCTTTTCGAGCGCGATATTCCGACGCGCAAAGCAACCGATAAAATATTAAAAACAAAAGGCGTAGAAGTTCGCAAAGTCGCCGAATTCGACAATATCGAAACAATTAAACGCGCCGTTGAAGTCGGTTTCGGTTTGGCAATCGTGCCGCACCCAAGCGTTGAAGACGAAGAAAAAAACGGACAGCTTGCAGTCGTTAATCTTGCCGAAGACGAATGGATTCGTCCCGTCGGCGTAGTTTATCGAAGCGACCGAAATCTTTCGCTTGCCGCCAAAAAATTTGTTCAATTACTTGAAGATAATGCGCCGGATGTTTAAGACGATGAGACGAAGAAAACCAACGGATTTTCCCGTCGTCTCATCGTTTCAATGTTAATCTTTTTTCTGCGCGACGCAAAAATGGAGATGCGTTTTATGTTGCTGAATTAAATTTTTGTTGCGCTCGCCGCCGATTTGGATATAACCGCCTTTGTATGGCTGAAAACATCCGAGCGGACCGAAATTTTCGACGACATTCGGCTCAACGCTTGCGGCAACTTGCAAAGCATCGCAAATTGTCTGAACTTCCGTGTCAACCGGATAATTTGTGGTAATTCCTTTGTTGTTTATTTTTGAAATATCAACGGCTCTGCCTGCCCGATGCGCTCCGCCTTCTTTGTGAACGGCACACGCCTCGCTCGTCGAAGAAACGTAGATACTACTCAAAGTATAAAGTAAATTCCCTTCCGAATCAGTAATTTGCGGCTTTATGATATGTCGCATTGCTTCTAACAATTCTTCAACAATATCTGCATTGCTCGTCGCCGAATAAGTTACAATCACGCCGTTTATATCCGTTCCCAATTTTGTCATTCCCATACTTTTTTTCGCTCCTTTTCAAATAAAAATTCTGACTTTGGACGCGAGGCAAGCAATCTTTTTGCAAAAATGAGATTTTTACACAAATAATTTCTGCTTAAAATTTTAGTTTTTTTTACATAATTTCTCAAAAAAAACTCTTAACAGTCCGGCGTTTTGATGTTAGACTGATAGCACTTCATTTATCAATTTTCGGTTTTCAAAGAGGAGATTTTAAGATGCGTCATCCGAACGGTGTTCAGAAGTTCACATTGCTGATTTTGGTTTCGATTGCTTTGTTTGCAATTTTGGTTTCAATGAGTTCGCCTCCAAAAACCGAATCGGCAAAACGCGAAACGGAGAGCGAAACTTTGCCGAATTATGACATTCGCACCGACAAAGACGCGAAACAAAGGATTGCAGAATTTCGCCTTCAAGCTGGCAAAAACGATTCGGCAATCGAAACGGACAGAAACCGTGCAACGCTTGCCGAAGAAGTTTTGCGCTCGACAATTTCTAATTTGAAGATTGAATATAACGAAGACTTACGGATTCCTGAAGTCATCTCGCCCGATTTTATGCGCGGCACAAATTTTCTCACCGTGCCGAGCGATAAAAAACGCGCCGAGATTTTGCGCGAATTTATCAATCAAAACCGCGAACTCATCGGCGTAAATCCCGCCGAACTTGAAAAAACCGCCGACTACACGAATCCTGACGGTATTTTGTCTTTTGTGCAATTTGAGCAGAAAATCAATTCAATTCCAGTCTTTCGTGGCGAAATAAAAGCCGGATTTACAAAGAAAAACGAATTGATTCGCGTCATCAACAATCTCGCGCCGAATCTCGATTTGAACACGATTTCAAAAGATTTCGCCTCTGCCGAACAAGCAGTTTCAAACGCCGCAAGGCATCTCGATTTGCAAACCAATGACCTAAAAAAAATCAAAAGCGAATCGAACGATTTGAAAATCACGTTTGAGCGCGGACAATTTGACGATAAAACGACGGCTGAGAAAATCTATTTTCCGCTTGATTATGGCGTAGCGCGTCCGGCGTGGCGCGTTTTGATTTGGACAAAATCGGGCGCGTTTTATTTGATTGTTGACGCGCAAACAGGAACGCTCCTTTGGCGCAAAAATATCACTTCTCATCAAACGCAAACCGCCACTTATAACGTCTATGGCAATACGACGAGTTTGATGAAAACTGCTGATAGCGCATCGCCGTTCACACCCGGTTGTCTGACTCCGATTGGCTGCATTCAACCGTTGCTTGCCGCTCGCCAAACTTTTACATTCATCGGCAACGAACCGCCGTATCAATTTAACCAACTCGGCTGGATTCCCGACGGCGAAAACCGCACCATCGGCAACAACGCCGAAGCCGGAATTGACCGAATGAATCCGAACGGAATTGACGATAACGGTTGGGCTTTCGGAAGTCCGAACCGCAATTTTGTTTATTCATACAATCCCGCGCCCGGAAATCCTGCGCCGGGCGAAGAACCGCTCCCAACAACACAAACTTATCCGCCTTCCGCGTTTCAGCAAGGCTCGATTACAAATGCTTTTTATGCCGTAAATCGCTGGCACGACGAACTTTATCTGCTTGGTTTTACGGAACAAGCGCGAAATTTTCAGAACAACAATTTTGGTCTCGGCGGTTTGGGCGGCGATTCCATTTCGGTTGAAGTTCAAGACGGAAGCGGCACGAGCGGCGCGAATTTTTCGACGACGGCGGACGGAAATCGTTCGCGTCTGCAACTTTTTATCTGGGCATTTCCCACGCCCGACCGCGACGGCGCACTCGATAATCAGGTCATCGCACACGAAGTTACGCACGGACTTTCCAGCCGTTTGCACGGCAACGGAAGCGGTCTCGGCAATCAAGGCGGAATGATGGGCGAAGGTTGGTCTGATTTTTACGCGCTTGCACTTTTGAGCGAACCAACCGACAATCCGCTCGGAATTTATCCCGTCGGAGGATATTCGACTTATCAGCTAACACCAACTTTTGAGTCAAATCATTATCACGGCATTCGGCGTTTTCCCTACGCGAGAAGGTCGGTCGTCGGCGCAAACGGTTTGCCGCATAATCCTTTGACTTTCGGAAATATAAATACCAACTGCGATGTTTTTATCGGCACAACGACGACCAATCCGAACAGCGCATTTCCGCGAAATCCGGTGATTGCAACTTCGGGAAATTGTTCGCAAGTTCACAACGGCGGCGAGATTTGGGCATCGGCTTTGTGGGAAATGCGCGGCGAATTAATAAACCGCCACGGCGCAACTGAAGGCAACCGACGCGCTTTGCAATACACGACCGACGGAATGAAGCTCGCGCCGCTCAATCCGACAATGTTGCAAGAACGCGATGCAATTATCGCCGCCGCCGCCATTTCCGATGCCGGAAACAGATGTGATGTCATTCGCGGTTTCGCCATTCGCGGAATGGGTTTTTCAGCTTCGGTTACATCGGCAACCAGCGTAACCGAAGCGTTTAATTTACCTCTGCAATGTCAGGCTAAAAACCGCGCCGATTTTGACGGCGACGGCAAATCGGATGTTTCCGTCTATCGTCCGTCGGAAGGAAATTGGTATCTTAATCGTTCAACGGCAGGTTTCGGCGTAGTTCGCTGGGGAAATTCAACCGACAAAATCGTTCCCGGCGATTACGACGGCGACGGGCGCACGGATTTTGCAATTTTCCGACGCTTTGAAGACAGCACTTGGTATATTTTGAATAGCTCAAACAACACCGTCCGCGCCGAACTCTGGGGCGCAACCAATATGGAGCAACAGCTTTTGCTCAACGATACGCCCGTTCCGGCTGATTACGACGGCGACGGCAAAACCGATTTGGCAGTTTGGCGACTTACCGATTTTTTGAGCGAACCGGCGAGATTTGTTATCAAGCGAAGTTCAACCAATTCAGGATTTGCAACACAATGGGGCAGTCACGGCGACCGTCCTGCTCCGGCGGATTACGACGGTGACGGTAAAACCGATTTGGCAATCTATCGCGGTGGAACTTGGTGGATTTTTAACAGCGCAAACAACTCCGTCCGCACCGAACAATTCGGTTTGAGCCAAGACAAACTCGTTCCGGCAGACTACGACGGCGACGGCAAAGACGATTTGGCGGTTTTCCGTCCGACGAATGGCGTTTGGTATATCAAAGAGGTCGCAACCGTCCAATTCGGCACATCATTCGACGTTCCCGTTCCCGCAAACTATGACGGCGACGGACGCATAGACATCGCCGTTTATCGCAACGGAACTTGGTGGATAAACAGTTCAACGGCAGGTTTGCAAGTCGTCCAATTCGGTTTGAGCAATGACATTCCGATTCCGAGCGGTTATTTGCCTTAAAAGTATGAAGAAGGAATATGATTTTTCAAAAGGCGTGCGCGGTAAATTTTACAATGCCAACGCTGAATTTAATCTGCCGATTTATCTCGAACCCGCGCACCGCCGAATTTGTGCGAAAACTCGCGGCTGAGAAAAGTCTCGACCAAAGCCAAATCGTCAATCTGTTTTTGAAGAAGGATAAAGAGATTATTGAGATTTGATGCAAGCTAAATTTTTTGTTGCAATGTCTGAAATTTGAGGTATAATCATTCTGCATATAAGGTTGTTATGAAGAATCGTTCCGCATAATACACGAAAAACGAGTGTTATGCAGAATCATTCTGCATAACATACAAATTTTGGTAGTTATGCGGAATGATTCCGCATAATCAGTAGTTCGGCGGTTTCCTCTGACACCCAAAGTCATCTAAATAATGGCAATTCCAGATAAAGTTTTGAATATCTTGCGAAGCGGCAAATCTGTAGCGGCAGAAGTAACTGCAACACGCCCAGAATTTCGCGCTTTTGTGATGGTCATTCCGCAAGTTCCAAATCCACACGAAAATCCAGACGCTTGGATTCATTGGGGACATCGCCCTGAACCAAACGAAGGCGGCGTAATTAGACTTAAAGATATATCTCTTATCAGCGGTTTTGAGATTCGCTTTCTGGAACATCACGCCAAATATACAGATAAAGATTGGGGTTGGGATTATGATTATGTTTTGGATGACTCGACTACCAGAATTAAACGGGTTTTTGTTTCGCAGGAGAATGAGATTGAACCGGCGGTTTCGGTTTGGTTTATATCTTTATCGCAACTTCAAGAACCTGATAACTTTGACAGCAGTTTGGTAAACAGTCCGATTGACGGTTACTTGAATCGTCCCGAAGAAAGAAAGCATCTCTGGTTATAACGCACCGCCGAACAAATCAATGGACGGGAGCGGCTCAAGCGACCTTCTTATCAAACAGGTCTGTTTTGCCGCCCCGTCATCTCAATCGTTAATCCAAACTCACAAGCGTCAAACTCGAAGTCGGGCTTATTCCGTTGAGCGCTTCTTTTAACATCGGGACGAGACATTCGGATTCAATATAATCTCTGCCTAGAAGTCGGCGAAAGCGTTTGTCTTTGGTTTCGCTGGTTAATTCTTTGAGCATTCCTTTGAAAAATGCTGTAACGAGTTCGGGCGCGAATTGTTTGCCGGAATTGCGTTGTAAATCTTCGACGATTTCGTTTGCCGGACGGCGGCGTTTATATGGTCGGTCGGTTGTCATTGCGTCGAACGAATCGGCTAAATTCACTATTTTGGCGATATACGGAATTTCTCTGTCCTGCAAACCGTCGGGATAACCGCGTCCGTCCAATCTTTCGTGATGATATTTTGCCGCAAGCGGAACATCGGTGTATGGATGATGTATGGGCAATAAAATCTCGTAGCCGACCGCCGGATGTTTGTTTAATTCGGCGGATTCTTTGGCGTTGATGCGATACGGCGCGTTGATGATGTTGCGCTCGACCGTCAATTTTCCGACATCGTGCAAATATCCGGCGACCGCGACCCCTTCGATTTCGTTTGCGTCGTAACCTAATTCTTGCGCGATGATTTCCGAATATTTTCCGACTCTTACCGAATGACCTTCGGTGTATTTATCTTTGCAGTCAATCGCCGTCGCAAACGCTTTCACCGTGTCAGCGTATGTCATTTTCAAATCGTCGTAAAGCCTTCGATTTTCTTCGGCGCGGCGTTCCAATTCCGCCATTAAATTGCGTTGCGAAATGCCGACTCCGATGTGTCGCGCCATCGCGCAGATAATTTCTTTGTCATAAGAAGTATAGTCTTCGCCGTTCGCCTTTTCGCCTAAAAGAATCACGCCGACAATTTCATCACGAATAATCAGCGGCACGAGCAATTCGATTTTTTTTCTATCAAAACTTCGGTCATAAACCTGAAAAAACGGCAAAACTTTCGCCTGTTCGACCTCAATCGGATAAAGCCCGTTGACTAAAAATTGGCGTTCATCTTCATAACAAAGATTCATACTCAAAGGAAAATCTTCGCCCATATTTCGCACGACGAGCATATTCAACTCGTGTCCGTAACGCGCAAACCGCGCCACACCGCCGCGCATAATCGCCAAACTTCCAAGCAATAAATGAAGCGATGTCCGCATCATATCTTGAAAATTTTGCTTCTGCGAAACTTCACTGCCGAGTTCCGCCAACGCGCCGAAAGTGTGGATTAGTTTTTGTTGATTTTCCATTTTTATTGGTTTAGCGAGTTCGGCGAGTTTAGCGAGTTGACCGAGTTGGTTTTTATAACTCACTAAACTTAGTCAAATCGCTAAACTCGCCGAACTAATTCAAAGTAACGTGATTCGTCAATCCGAGCATCTCGAAAAGCTCAATCGTTTCGTCTTTCACATCCGAAAAAACGACCTTTGCGCCCGCGTCCGAAGCGTTGTCAATTACACCGAGCAAAATCGAAACCCCGATGCTGTTGACGATTTCGGTTTCGGAAAAATTGACGACCAAAGTTTTCGCACCGGCTTCCAATTTTTTTTTGCATTCGCGTTCGATTTTCTCGCCGCTCAATTTGTTTATGTAATCATCTGCATAAACAACTGCCGTTTCTCCTGAAATGTTTGTTGTTGTATTCACGATTTGTTTTCTACCTTTTTTTAGGAAAGATTTGGGACTCGAAACTTAAAGTAAAACTTTAAGCCGAAAAAGTCAAATATTTTTCCCTCATTAACAGTTTTTCCGAGAATTTTGGAATATTTTAGCGCGAATTTGTAATTACAAAAACAATGCTTTTTCAAAACGGCGAGTTTTACAAAAATCAGAATTATGCTTAAAAAGTTATCGGCGATTTCCGCTATCGTATATTTATCGGTTTATTTTGTCGCGGCACAAACCCCTATGGTTCAATCTTCACCGGCGACTGAACAGGACGAAGTAGTAAAAATTTCGACTAATTTGGTGCAGGTTGATGCAGTCGTGATTGATAAGGACGGAAAACAAATAACGAATCTGAAAGCTGATGACTTCGAGATTTTTCAAGACAGCAAACCTCAAAACATTACGCAATTTTCATATATTAGCACCGCTCCGAGAAGCAATCCGAACAACGTCCAAAACAATACCATCAATCAAGCGCAAACATTTCTGAGTCCGAACGGTTTCGGGCGTGTCCTTACGTTTATTGTTGACGATGGAAACTGCATCGCTTCACAAATTGGAATCACGGCAACACGCGAAGGTTTGACAAAATTTATTAACGAACAAATGATGCCGAACGATTTAGTAGCAATTTACCAAACCCGCACGGGCAGTCTTTTAAATCAGCAATATACATCGGATAAAAACCAGCTACGGCGCATTGTTAATAATATCAAATGGTCGCCCGACACGGTTTGCGGCAGTCGTGTCGGAGACCTTTTCGAGCGTGAGAAAGCCGATTTTACCGTGAAGGCTACGGGAACGGGTAAAAAGTCTTTTGAATCGCCTGCCGACCTCGAAGCACGCGAAAATTTTGAAGACAATATCCGCGAAAATAACGCTTTGAACACCATTGAAACACTGCGTTTTGTTACGAGCCGATTGAAAAATGTCGGCGGACGTAAAATCATTTTTTTTCTTTCTGACGGATTGCCGCTCGTTGGCAGAAACAATCGAATATTTAGGTCAAACGAACTGCTCGGAACGCTGATTGCCGAAGCCAATCAATCATCTATCGTATTTAATTCCATTGACATACGCGGATTGTTCAATGCTTCGATGCTTCAAGCCAATGACGATGTTTTGGTCGAACAACCAAATGTGGCGAAGCCGACAAGCACCGACAAAGCAATCATAAACCGCATCAATGACGCTCAAAATTCGCAATCGGGCTTAGCGGTTTTAGCAAATGAAACCGGCGGTATTTTTTCGCGCGGGACTAATTTTCTCGACAACTCGATTCGAGACACATTAAATCGTGAAAAAGGTTTCTATTTGCTCGGCTATCAGCCTAATGACGAAACTTTCAAAGGCAAAAAATATCACAAAATCGAAATTCGTCTTAAAGGCACCGATTTAACTGTGCTTTCGCGTTCGGGATTTTCCGTCAAAAATGTCGAAAACACCAAAGAAAAAAGTCGTAACGAAAAAGGTGAAATCATCGAAGCCCTAAGCTCACCATTGCCTCTGACGGGTTTGAAATTGCGTTTAGACGGATTTTTCAGCAATTCTCCGACGGAAGGAAATTTTATTTTTTCCTTTCTGCGTTTGAACGGGCGCGAAATTACTTTTGTTGATGACGAAAAAGGACTTAAAAAAGCAGTTCTCGAAATAACCGTCGTTTTGTTGGACGAAAAAGGCAAAATAACAAACTCTTTCAGCCGTTCTCACATACTTCTCGTTGCCCCGCAAGATGTCGCTGTAATTCAGGAAAAAGGCATCATTTTACCGTTGCGAGTGCCGGTCAAAAGCGTGGGTATTTTTAACCTTCGCGTTGCTGTGCGCGATGCTTCAAGCCGTCAAATCGGCTCTGCGGGTGAAATTGTCGAAGTTCCCGATTTGCAAAAAGGAGACTTGTTTCTTTCGACCGTTGCGCTTGCCGCATTTGACCAAAACGGCAATCCGATTTCAGCGGCGGCGGTAAAAACCGAAAACGGCACGGCGACAATTGAATCGCTCATTCCGAATTTTCGGCGCGGCACAAACATTGCTTTCGTCTATACGCTCTACAACGTCCAGATTGATAAAACCTCGAAAAAACCGAATCTGACCGTCCAAACCGAACTTTATCAAAACGGAAAAATCGTTTCGGAAACCAAGCCGAAGGCGGTTGAACTCGAACAAAAAACGGATTGGCGGCGAATAGACAGTAGCGATTTTTTGCAGTCGGTTGGAAATATGGCTATCGGGAATTATAGTCTGCGTGTCGTTATCAACGATTTGACCTCCGGCAAAAAGGTTGAGTATTGGGCGGAATTTGATTTAATTAACTGATATTACGCCGTTTTGATTTTTGTCGCTAAAACGCGATAAAAGCCAAAAATTCAAACTTTGCGTAACATCAGTTAATTTAATAATTTACTTTAAATATTTCACCATCGAAATGCGCGTTCCGTCGTCAACTTGTTCTAACTTTACTTCGTCCATCAAAGTTTTCATCAGATTCAAGCCCCAACCGCGTCTGCCTTCGTCGGGCGCGATTTCCTGCGCTTGTTTGTCTGCAAGACGCAAACCGCGATTTGAAATTGTAATGGTAAGTTTGTCGTCTTCGACCGCAAATTTCTGATAAATTTTTTGGTCTGGGCTTAAACTGTGTTCCGTCGCGTTGATGCAGGCTTCAACCAAAGCGGTTTTGATTTGATTGATTGCTTTCGGCGCAAAATGATGTCGGCGGGCGATGTCTTCAATGGTTTGCGCGGCGATTAATTCGGTGTCTTCGCCCATCGGCACAATCATCTCGTATTCATTTTGAATTGCTTTTTTGCCGATTGCATCTTCCGCTCTGAGATAATTTATCAAAAGTTCGACTTGTTTTTTGCTCGAACCGAAAGCGTTGCGAAAGCGCAAAACTTCCATAGCTTCAGGCGAAAAACCTTCGGGAGCAACGAGCCAAATTTGATTTTTCGGAAAATTGCACATCAACGCAACCATTTCCAACCTGTCGCACCAAAACTCTGTAACTTCCCTACTTGCTTCAAGTTTTGAATCAATTTCCGCCGCCAGCCAAACGATTTCGCCTTCGGTGGAATAAATTGATTCTTCAAATCCGAGTGCAATTGCCGAGCGTTCTTTCTCGGAAAATTGTTTCAACGGTGGATAAAAAGCAACCGTGTGCGCCGTATAAATTATCTGTGGCAAAACGATGTTTGCCGATTCGTTTTCGAGTTTTGCAAGAATTTCTTCATCGCTTACGCCTTTGTAATTTTCCTTGAAATTCGCGTAATCAAGAAGAGCGAGCGGCGTTTCCTGACAATCGAAAACCGACAGAAGTTCGCGCAAACCGATTGCCGATGAACGCCGATAAAATTTCGCCATCGTTTCGGGCGCACGTTTCAAAAACTCCGAAAGCGTTTCGCCAAACACTAACGCACGGTTTTCTTCAAGAGTTTCGAGCCGAAAACGCGCTTTGATATAATCATTTAGAACTTCTTTTTCATCGGAAACTTCAACTAAATTTGAAGAAATGTGGAGAATTTCATTATCGTTCAAAAAACGCATTGACCGATAAAATTCCGCCGTGGTCAAACTACTGCGCTTTTGCCACGCTTCGATTGGTGTTTTTTCTTTTTCAAGCGTCAAAGCATCAAACATCAACCCCGAAAACTTCTTTTGCGTTTCGACATCGGGTGAAATATCGGCGAAAAATGTGTCGTAAAATTTAGCGATTCTGCCGCCGAAAAGTTCGTTTGCATAAATTATTTCGACGTTTTGGAAACTGTCCAAATTTCTCCCTTTTTCGCCGGCGGATTGAAATATAAATTTAATAAACAAAGGAGTTCCGGCAAACTGCGCGGCAATCAAATCGCGCGTTTGATCGTTGAGCTTAACTTCAAACTCTTCTGCCAAACTTTCTGCCAACATTCCGGCTTCCGAAAATGAAAGTTGTTGGAGTTCGATTGAACCATAATTGCCCCGAAACTTTTCGTAAATAAAACGCCGATGTCCGGCGAAAACGAAATTAACCGAAGAACGCGCATAAATTTCGTTTAATTCTTCGATAAAGTTAAACTCGCCCACGAAATTTTCGGCTTCGTGCAGATTATCAATCATCACGAAAAACTTGGTATTATTTGCCACCGCACGAAGCGGTGCGCTCAAGGCTTGGCGGATAAAAGCACGTTCGTTGTTGAGCCGGGTTTCGCGCAGACAAGTTTCGACAATTCGGTCAATCCAATAACCGTCGGAAGGCAAAGCGAGTTCGGCAAGTTCGCAAATTTCAGGCGAAGCATCAAAAATCGTTGCATCTTGCCGTCGAAAAGCGATAGTCTGCGCCAAAAATGTCTGCAAAAACCGAATCGCGCATTGTTTCGCAGATTTATCCGATTTTTTTACCGCAAAATAAAAAGGAATGACATCGCCGTTTTCTCTGAAAAGCCGGTCGTAAGTTTGCCGCAAAAGTTCCGACGCACCGAGTGTCGGCGCGTGAAGAAGCAAAAGCGCATTCGTCCGCCGCTCACCGCGGGCGTGTGCCGAAAGCGTGTTCGCTTCGCGTGTTCTGCCGATAAAATTTTCGGCTTTTACGGAAGCTAGAATTTTCTCGTCTCCAAAATTCATAAATCTTAAGAATAATTATTCATGGACGAATGCAGATATTTTCTGACTTTTACCTGTGAATAATTGCTCTTTTAATTTTCATATACTTGAACTTTATTTTTGCCGTTTTGCTTCGCTTTTCGCAAGGCTTCGTCAGCGGTTTTGATGATCATTTCAGAATTTGAAACCTCGTGCGAAAATGTCGTAACACCAAGGCTGACCGTAATTTTGCGCGACGGAAAATCAATGTTTTCAACAGATTGGCGCATACGTTCGGCGATTGTTGCGGCTTCTCTTAAAGTCGTCTGCGGCAAAAGAACGCAAAATTCTTCGCCGCCGTAACGCGCCGCCACATCTTCGCCGCGCAAACCGGAAGTCATTGCCTTAACGGCTTGACGCAAAACTTCATCGCCGGTTTGCACACCGAAATCTTTGTTGAACTTGCCGAAATCGTCAACGTCAATCAAAACAAAACTCATCGGAAAACCGTTTCGGCTGGAGCGTTTAATTTCTTCTTCGAGACGCGGCATCAAATATCTTCGATTAAGCAATCCGGTCAGCGCGTCCGTAACGGCTTGATGTTCAAAATCGCTTGCCTGATGTTTCAAATTAAAACGATCAATCAAAACGCTGATTTGCGGCGCGATTGTTTCTAAGATTTCCAAATCCGCTTTGCCGTAAGTTTTTCTGCCGATGCGGTCGGTAAAATTCATCACACCGATTTTGCGCGTGCCGACGGTCAGCGGATAAGCGATAAAAGATTCGGTTTTATAACCCCATTCAAACGGCGCGGCGCGAAGTCCGATTTTTGTAACGTCTTCGACAACCGCCGGTTTATTTTCGGAAAGAACCGCGCCCGCAACCCGTGCGCCGACGTTTTCTTTCAAAGTTTTCAAATATTCGGCGCGTGTGCCGACGGCGGCTTTGACTGTAAAACTTTCGTTCGTTTCATCAAAAAGTAAAATCGAACCGCGTTCGGCGCGAAGAAGTTCGGCGGAAACTTGCGCCAGATTTGTCCAAAAATCTTCCTCATCAACATTTCGCAGATTTTCGTTAAACTTTCGCAGCGCATCTTCCAAAACCGCACGGCGCGAAAGTTCTTCGCGCAGACGCAAAATTTCGAGCGACGGCGCAACCGAATGACAAAAACGCGCAATATGTTTTTTCGTGCCTTCGTCTTTGATTTCGTCGGCAACAATCAGCGCGTTGACAATTCGCGTTCCGACGGCAATCGGGAAAAGGTTTATTTTTTGCGGCGTTTCCGAATCATTTTTCTCGCGCAATTCGAGCGAATCTTCTTTCTGCGCGGCTTCAATCAAACGCTTATCGTCTGCGGCAAGGCTGATTTGCAGATTTCGCGCCTTCAAACTTCCGGCGGCGAAAATTATCTCCAAACGATTCGCACGGCGTTCGAGCCACGCCAAATCTTTGACCGCATAACGGCTTTCTAAAAACTCCAAAATCGAATGAAAGGCGCGTTCGTAATTCAAATTCAAAAGCGAACCGAAAAGCGAACGCCACACGGCGGAATCTTCGGCTTCTTCGGGATTTCGCGCCGTTGTTGCCGCAATCGTTACGGGTTTTTCATCGTTTTTTTGGTGAAACTGCTCGACTAATTTAGAGATTTCTTCTATTTTTTCGGGTTTTGCATTTAATTTATCTAATTCATCGAGGGCGATTTGTTCGTCTTCGCGTAATTTTTGCAGACGATTTGCCAACGAATCCAAATTTTTCGGCGAACCGCTAAGAAGCACGTTTTCAAAAAAAGCCGACGGCGGAAAATTCTTCCAATCGCCCGAAATAGCGCGTTGCGTGGCGGCGCGATAGTCTTCCGCTTTCAAAAAAGTGCGCCCGACAATCGCCACCGCATTTTCTCGCATCGGCACGGCTTTGCAGTTCAGCCCCGCATAACATTTATAATCAACCGCCGCGCCGGCTTCCTGTGTCATTTCAAAAGCGCGACCGCAAAATTTCGCACATTCGGGCGCAAATTCGTGCGAATTATACAGCGCACGGCACATCGAATTGTTATTTGATTGCAAAACGGCAGACGAATCTTCATCTACCAAGACAATCGCCAAGCCGTTCTTTTCGGCGAGCGCGTCTTGCAGATTTTCCCACAAAAGTTTCTCGGTCTGCGTTTTCATTGAATATTTAATAATTCCGCTTATTAGATGATTGAAAATCAATCGGCGTTCAATACTTATTGGCTAATATAGGTTTAATCGGCGCGAGATTTCATTTAAATTCGGCTTATTTTAATTTTTTTTTTCGGCTTTATAATTCCACATTTTTGATTTGTCGAAACCGTCCGCAAACGTATCAGACGAATGCACCGAATTGATACAAGCCGTCGGACATTATATTTTCGTATTTTCCGTCAAACATTGTATTTATCGGCACTTCACTTGTTTGGCACACTAATTGATTAAGCATTTTACAAGTTAAAGCAATGAATTTTAACTTAAAGGAGTTTTACAAATTATGACAAATGAATACACAACAACCGGCACAGAAACAATTACGAACGATGATGTTATTTCGACATTGAACAATTTAATCGAAACCTGCAAAGACGGGCAAGAAGGCTTTAAACAAGCCGCCGAAGGCGTGCAAAATTCGCAACTGAAAACGGCTTTTTATGACTTCGGACAGCAACGCGCACAATTTGCGGGCGAACTTCAAACGCTCGTGCGCGAACTCGGCGGCGATCCCGAAACGACTTCAAGCACCGCCGGAGCATTGCATCGCGGTTGGATAAACATCAAATCGGTCATTACCGGACAAGACGACGGCGCAATTCTTAACGAATGCGAACGCGGCGAAGACGTTGCCAAAAATGCTTATAAAGACGCTGTGGCAATGAATCTTCCGGCAAATATTGCATCAATAGTTCAACAACAATATAAAGCCGTTCAATCAGCCCACGATAACGTAAGGTCATGGCGCGACACAGCAAATAACAGTGCTTCAAACACCGCAACAAGTGCTAAATAATTTTTGGTAGGGACATATCTCACGTTTTTTTTCATACGTCTCCAAAAAACAGAAAGGCTCGAAATTTCGAGCCTTTCTGTTTTTTATTTCCGCAAACATCCGTAAAATCTGCAAAAAGCGAAAATACCTGAAAAATCCCCAAAAATAGCAATCAAATCTTTCTTTAGGCGCGTGTTCAATAACAAAAGCTCAACTTTTTGATAGTTGCTTTCGCTAACTTTTTTGTTTTCTATAAAAACATCTTCAAAATGAGTGGCACATTAGGTAAGTAAAGTTTTTTCTTTCTCATTTCTTACTTCTCATTTGTTATCAACACAATTTTGCCGAAGGCTTTATCTTCAATGACGGCGCGATGCGAATCTGCGGCGTTTTTCAGATCAAAACTTCTGCCGACAACCGGATTTAGGAAACCTTCGCTTAAACCGTTGAAGATTGCTTCGTGGATTTCGTTCATTTCGGCTTCGGGCGCGTTGAACAGAGCCATCCCGAAGATGCTTGCTTCTTTGCCCATCGTCAGACGCGGATTGAAGTCCAAACTTCCGCGATTACCGATGATGACAATGCGCCCGAACATTTTCAGAACGTCGAAGTCTTTCACCAGATTGACATTGGCGAGCATCTCTAAAACTACGTTCACGCCGCCCGTGGCTTCGAGAATCTTCTGTAAATAATCTTCGTCCGCGTGATTAAATACGAAGTCCGCGCCTTGTTCTTTGACGAGCTTCCGACCTTCATCCGAACTCGCCGTGCCGACAACGCTTAAGCCCGCATTCTTTGCCCATTGAATCGCCGCCGTCCCGACTCCGCCCGATGCGCCGTGTATCAAAACCGTTTCGCCTTGTCGCGCCTTCGCCTTTTGAAACAATGCCCGATATGAAGTTCCGTAAGGCACAAATACGCCCGCGCCTTGTTCAAACGAAACATTTTCGGGAAGTTTGATAAGATGTTTTTCTTCGCACAAACAATATTCGGCGTAAGTCCCGCTCACGGAATCAGCCGTCAAAACACGGTCGCCAACCTTGAACTTTTCGACATCATCCCCAACCGCTTCGACTACGCCCGCGCCATCTTTGCCCGGCGTATATGGCGGATTCGGCTTGACGGGATAAACTCCGGCGCGAATATATGTATCAACCGGATTAACTCCAGCCGCTTCGATTTTAACCAATATTTGATTGCTCTTCGGCGTTGGCATTTCGACATCTTCCAACTTCATCACGTCCGCCGCGCCGAATTCTCTGACAATTATTGCTTTCATTTTTTTAAGTATAGAGGGACAAGAGACAAGGAACGAGGGACGAGGGAAAATCTGTCTTCTCTCGTCCCTCGTCCCTTGTCCCTCGTTGCTAATTAGACATATTTTTCGACAACTTTCGCAATCGCTTCACGCGAGACTGCGCCGACAATTCTTTCTTGCTCTTGCCCGTTTTTGAACAAGATGAGCGTCGGAATACCGCGAATCCCAAAGCGTTGCGGGACGTTCATATTCTCGTCCACGTTCATCTTATAAATGTTTGCTTTGCCTTGATAATCCGTAGCCACCTGCTCCACCGAAGGCGCGATCATCCGACAAGGTCCACACCATTCCGCCCAAAAATCCACCAAAACCGGCTTGTCCGAACCTAAAACGTCCGCTTCAAAGTTGCCGTCCGTTGCTTCTTTTACATTTGCACTCATAATAATATTTACTCCTATAAATAACCTAAATTACTTTAATTTTACGATTTATTCCGCCGAAATCAAAGTAGCTTTCAAACTAATCTCCGCACCTGCCAAAACTTTCGAGACGGGGCAATTTTCCTTTGCGCTCGTCGCAAGTTTCTGAAATTCTTCGTCCGAAATGTTCGGAACATCTGCCGAAGTTTCCAAATCAATATTCGGAATCACAAACGCTTCGCCTTGCTTTTCGAGTTTAACGATTGCCTTCGTTTCAATCCTCGTCGGCGTAAATCCGTTGCGTCCGAGCGTTGCCGATAAAGCCATCGTAAAACATCCGGCGTGTGCCGCCGCGATGAGTTCTTCTGGATTCGTCGCCGGTTCTTCGCCGAAGCGCGAGCCAAAAGAATACGCGCCCTCAAACGCACCGCTTCCCAATTTGATGCTGCCATTGCCTTCTGTAACGCTTCCTGTCCATTTTGCTTCTGATGTTCTTTTAATTGCCATAATTTTTACCTTCCTTGTTTTGTATTTTATGAAATCTTCTTCGTCAAAGTTATCTGCGGCGGTTCGGCGGCGATTTCCTGAACTTTTGCGAAAAAGTCCGTGAAATACGGCATCGCAAAATGTTCGTCGAGCGCGAGCTTGTTCGCCCAAGTTTCGTGCCACACAAAAACCGTTTCATCATCAATCGCCTGATGAACGTCATAATTCAAACAACCCGCTTCCGCCCGTGAAACTTCAACCAACGACAAAGCCGCCTGTTTTGCTTCTTCAACCTTTTCACCTTTCACCTTCAAACGTGCCATCAGCACGATTTTTTCATCATTCATATAATTTTCTCTAAATAGATTTCAAGCATCAATCAAATGACGCACATCGCCATAAACAAACTTTCCGACAAAATCCTTTTCGTAGAAATTGTTCGGAAAAATCGAATCAATCTTACTTACGTCGTTCAGACGATTCATCTGCTCGTCCGAAATTTTCACCTCCAAACTCGCCAGATTATCGTTTAATTGACTCAACTTTCTAGTTCCGATAATCGGAATCATCGAAGCGTCTTTGTGCCGCAACCAAGCCAAAGCAACTTGCGAAGCCGAAACGCCGAGTTCTTCGGCAATTTTTACAACTTCCTGCGCGATTTTTTCCTTTCTGTCTTTTTCGGGAACTAACGCCCCCTGCATCAATTCCGAACCGTAACGCCCCGATTTTGCTTCGTCCGAATCCATATTCAGATATTTTCCCGCCAAAATTCCGCCCGCCAACGGAGACCAAGGCGTAACGGTCAAACCTAATTCTTTCGCCATCGGCAAAAGCTCGTGTTCCGGCGTGCGCTCAATCAAACTGTATTCGATTTGAAGCCCGACAAACTGCGTCCAATTTTTCAATTCCGCCAGAGTATTCGCCCGCGAAACATACCACGCCGGCGCGTCGGAAATGCCGATATACAAAACTTTTCCGCTCGAAACGAGGTCGTCGAAACCGCGCATAACTTCTTCAATCGGCGTTAATTTGTCCCAAATATGCAACCAGTAAAGGTCAATATAATCGGTCTGCAAACGCTTCAAACTTGCCTCGACTTCGCGCATCATCGCCTTACGATTGTTGCCGCCCGCGTTCGGATCGCCCATCACGCCGGAGTTTGAAAATTTCGTTGCCAAAACAACCGAATCACGATGGTCTTTCATAAATTCGCCGAGCATCGTTTCCGAAGTTCCATTCGTGTAAATATTCGCCGTATCAATAAAATTTCCGCCTGCTTCACGAAAAGCGTCATACATCGCCCGCGATTCGTCGCCACTTGCGCCCCAGCCCCATTCTTCGCCGAAAGTCATCGTTCCCAAACAAAGTTCGGAAACTCTTAAACCGCTTTTTCCCAGTAGTTTATATCTCATTTATTTTCCTGTTTCAGATAAAATCTTTGCTCGTAATCCGCTCATCCAACTTAGCCATTTATCGTAATTTGAAACCTTGCTGACGATAAATTCGGCAACCTGCGGATGCGGTAAAATCAAAAATTTTTCGCTTTCCAAACCTTTGACCACCGCTTCGGCGCAATCTTCGACTTCGATTGCTTCCGCCATCAAAAAACTTTCCGGCTCGCCTTCCGCCGTAGCAATCAAATCGGTTTTCACCCCTTGCGGACACAGACACGAAACTTTAATTCCTTTGTCCATATAAGCAAAAGCAAGATATTCGGCAAAAGCAACGGCGGCGTGTTTCGTTACGGCATATGGTGCAGCAATCGGCAAAGTCAAAAGCCCTGCGGCTGATGCAGTAATCAAAAAATATCCGTCCCCGCGTTCCGACATCGAAGGAAAAACCGTGCGGCTCAAATAAAGATGCGACAAAACATTGATTTCCCAAATGTTCTGCCAAGATTCGTTTGAAACTTCCAAACAACCTTCATCGCCGCCGATTCCAGCGTTTGAAACAACCAAATCAATACGTCCCGACTCATTCAAAATCGTTTCGACAACCGATTTGCAATTTGCTTCGTCCGCGACATTAAGCCGAAAAGCCTTTCCGCCGATTGATTTAGCGACAATTTCGGCATTTTCAAAATCAATATCGGCAACATAAATTTTCTCAGCACCTTCCGCCGCAAATCTTTCGCACAAACCTCTGCCGATGCCGTTCGCACCGCCGGTTACGAGGATGATTTTGTCTTGAATTTTCATAAAACTCTGAATGACGAGCCAAATCTCAAAAACTATTTTGTTAATTCAACCTTAACAATCAAGCCTTTATTTCCAACCGCCATAAATTGATTTTCCGCGATTTTAGAGATCGAATTTATTTCCGAAATTAATTTGTTTCGATAAATGATTTTTAAGTTTTCGCCCGCGTCGGATGAATACAAAATTACTCCGTCTTCCTGATAATTTTTTTTGTAAGGACTTACGCTCAATCGTCCGACAGCTATCAAATCATTCTCTGACAGAAAAATAATGTCATAAATACAAGCAGGCTCATCCGTCCAACGAATTGTCCAAGTGTTATTATTTTCGGTTGCTATGTAACTGTAAATTCCTTCAATGCTCCAAGTTCCACGCGCCATTCTTAAACGATTGGAGTTTCCGAGCTTCCCGAAATTGCTCAGAGTTGTTTGAGGAGGAAAATCAAACTGTGGTCCGAACTGATTCCAAGTTTTTCCGCCATCATTTGTTTCAAACAATTTACTCGAAAACATCGAAACTTTAAATCTTTCAGGCGTTTCGGCAATAAGTCCGGTAATCATTTGTCGTGCGTCTTGAAAACCGTTTTTCTCAAATAAGTTCGCGCCGATTTCTGTCCAAGTTTTTCCGCCGTCGTTTGTTTTTCTTAAAAATTTTGTTGAATCATAGACATTTTTCGGATTGCTGGTTTCGCCAATTAACCAACCGTTGTTTTCGTCTAAAAAGTAAATATCATAAATTCCGGTAAAATCCTCCGCCAAAATCGTCTGCCACGTTTTTCCGCTGTCGCTCGTTTTCATCAACCAAGATTTCGTATCGTTTTTATTTACATTCCCGACTCTTTTAATAGTTATCCAACCAAACGATTGATTGACAAAAATTACATCTGCGAAGAATGCATCTTTTTCTACCTGAATCGGCACTTTTGTCCAATTTTTTCCGCCGTCTTCGGTTTTGTATAAATTTTCAGCCTTTCCAATCAACCAACCATTATCTTTATCGAAAAAATAGACCTTTCTGTAATTTTCATCAGTGTTTAAGACGCTTTCCGTTATCTTTGCAGAATTCGATTTTTCATCAATAACCTTAGATTCGGCTCTGACAATTTTCGGCGATGCTGTCGGTTTTGGAACAAAAAGCGAATCGGCTGACGTTTCCTTTGAACAACCCGCACAGACGAAACCCAAAAATATTACGCTAAATAAAATGCAATTTTTCATAATAGAATTTGAAACCCCAAAACAGATATAAGTTGTAGCACCTCAACAATTTTAACTTACCGTCAAAACAACCTTCCCCGTCGTTTTGCGGTTTTCAATCGCTTCGTGCGCTTCTCGTGCGTTTTCGAGCGGAAATTCGGTAACTTGAATTTTCAAACGTCCTGCGCCGAGATGTTCGAGCAGTTCTTTGGTAAAAGCAATTCGATTTGGAACAGATTCATTCATCAGCCAATAGCCGCGAATCGTGTGATTTTTCGCCATCAAACTCAGCACCGAAACTTTGAAATCTTCACCCGAAGCCGCACCGTAAATCCACATCGTGCCGTGTTTGGCGAGAACTTTTAAGTTTTGCGCGACAATCGCGCCGCCGACCATTTCAATCAACCAATCAACGCCGCGTCCTTCGGTCGCTTTCAAAACTTCGTCCGCCCAATCCGCTTCGCTGTAATTTATTGCAAAATCCGCGCCCAAATCGGCGACAAGCTGTAATTTCTGTTCGCTCGAAGCCGTTCCGATAACTTTCAAACCTTTGTGTTTCGCAAGTTGCACAAGCAAACTGCCAACACCGCCCGCCGCCGCGTGAATCAGAATCGTTTCGCCTGATTTTGTTTCATTCAAAAGTCCGAGTGCAGTCAAACCTTGCACGAGAAGCGCGGTTGATTCGCCAAAACCTAATTCATCAGGAATCGGCATCGTCAAAGCGGCTTTTGCCGTTGCAAATTCTGCATACCCACCGCTCGAAGTCGTCGCCAAAACTCTCTGACCAACCGAAAACCCGCTCACGTTTTCGCCCAAACTTTCAATCGTCCCTGCCGCTTCATAACCGAGCGTGAACGGCAAATCGGGCTTCGTCAAATAATTCCCCGAACGCATCATCGTATCGGCATAATTAATTCCCGCCGCTGCGACTTTGATCAAAACTTCGTCCGCTTTCGGCACAGGTTTTTCGATTTCTTCGAGCGATAATTTCTCTGCTCCGCCAAGTTCATTAACTCTGATTGCTTTCATAATTTTTAGTTTATTTGATTTCTTCAATCCAATTATGCTCAAATTTTCTATCAATTTCCTCGTAATTTTCTTCTTTATAAACTCTCTTCATAAAATAAGGTTTCCCTTTATTATCGGTTTGAAGATGAAAGATTCCTTTGTCGTTCATTGTAAAGATTTGATAAATATTGCTAAATTCTATCCCTTTACCATAATTGCCGTCATCATAAGTTCCGCTTAAAAAATCCAAAGTGCCGTCATTGCCAAAATCGAAAAGACCAAATTCTCTGTCCAATAAAAACCGATATGTGCCGAAAAAACTTTTATTTTTGGTATTCAGATCATAAATCAAGTAATTCATCACCCGACAACCGATTCCGGTGCAAGGCGTATTGACCATACTAATTCCAATCAATTTTCGGTCGCCAAATTCAAATAGTTTGATTTGATCCCAATTATTCGTAAAATCAACGTCTTCTTTATCTTCATTTACTATATTCAAAGTCTTTTGATTTTTTAAGGAAAACATATCTCCGTTAATTTTAATTTTGGTTTCCGTAAATGAATGAAACCATATAACTTTATGATTTGAAATATTGACAGTTTCTTCGCTTTCTTCCCGGACACCATCATAAAGATTGTTGATAATAATCGAAGGTTTTATTTCTCGACCTCTAAAGTAATATTTGAGCCGTTCTTCAACCGATATTTTCCTGAACTTTACTTTTTTCTTTTTTTCTTTCGGAGATTTGGGCGGTTTTACATAATTTAATTCAATAGGTTTCTGCGCTGTTAGATTTGCTGATAAAAGAAACAGTATAAAGATGTTCAAAATAAATTTTAGGCTCATAAATAGCGATGCTCCTTTTCACTTTTTAACTTTATTAAGTCATTCCAACCCAACTTTCATCGGCAACTTCGCGCCATCTTTCACGAATCGCTTCAAACTCTTCGTCCGAGAGATTTCCTTCCGCGACATATTTCGCGTTTTCCTGCCAACGATTCGGCTTGGTCGTGCCGACAATCATCGTTGAAACTCCCGGAATTGTCATCGTAAATCTGAGCGCGGTTGCCGTTGCTTCTTCCAAAGATTTGTCTAAAAACGCGAATCTCAATTTCTGAATTCGCTCCCAATACGGCAAATGATAAGCGTTTTCGGTCTTTTCCGCGTGCCGCCAAACTGCATTGGCAATCGGACGTTTCGCAATCACGCCGATATTTTTTTCAGCCGCGAGTTTGATATTTCCGTCAATCGCCGATTGGTCGGCAACCGAAACTGATGTTTGCAAAGTATCAAAAACGTCCATTTCCAGAGCAAATTTAGCATCTTCGTTGTCGCCTGAATATCCGATGTATCGTGTATAACCTTTCTCTTGCGCCCGAAGGAGTGCTTCAATCGCTTCGCCGCGTTTCAAGATTTCGCTGTTGCAACTGTGCAATTGTGCGATGTCCAAATAATCGGTTTTCATATTCCTGAGCGAAGTTTCAATCGTTTCCAAAATGCCCTTTTTCGACCAATCTTCGCGCGTAAAACCGTCCAAACCGCCGCATTTTGTCAAAAGATAAAAATCTTTGCGCCGTTTTGAAACCGCTTCGCCAATCATCTTTTCGCTAACAAGATACGCCGCCGCCGTGTCAATCAAATTCAACCCCGAATCAATCGCTGAATTGAGCAAAACATCAACGTCCGCTTGCGTTTGATGCGGATTAAATCCAATCTCCGCACCGCCAAACCCAAGCACACTAACTTGCATATCAGTCTTGCCGAATTGTCGCTTTTCCATAGATTTGTTCGTTGTTGGCAGTTCGTTGTTCGTTGCAAAAATCAAATACAACGAACAACGAACTACTTACGACTATCTTGCCAATTCTTCTTCCAATTTTGTCGTCAAACGTGCGTCGTCCGGCGCAACGTCCGGCGCGAAACGTGCAACTATTTCGCCGTCTTTGCTGACCAAAAACTTCTCAAAATTCCATAAAACTTCACTCGGAGTTGAACGAACCGCGCCATAACCTTTTAATCTTTCTTCCAATGCGCCGTCATTTACGTCTGTGTCCGGCTTAGTTTCAGTCAAATAATGATAAAGCTGATGTTGGTCGTCGCCTTTGGTCGAAAGTTTTGAAAACATCGGAAAGCTGACGTTGTAATTTGCCGAGCAAAATTCTTTGATTTCTTCTTCTGTGCCGGGTTCTTGTCCGAGATAATTGTTTGCCGGAAAACCCAAAACTTCAAAACCTTTGTCTTTATATTCCGAGTATAGTTTCTGCAAACCTTCGTATTGCGGAGTCAAACCGCATTTCGACGCAACATTTACAATCAAAAGCGTTTTGCCTTTGTATTCGCCCAAGTTCGTTTCTTCCCCGTCAATCGTTTTCACGGGAATTTCATAAATTTCATTTGCCATAGATATTTTTCCTTAACTTAAAATTGAATATTTCCTTTTCTAACATTTTCGATTGAATTTGCAATTAATTCCATCAAAACTTTTTCGTCTAAATCGCTTAAACGCTTGACGTAAAGACACGATTTGCCGGTTTTGTGCTTGCCCAATTTTGCAAGCAGTTCATCATATTTCGTAAAACCGCTCATAATATAAAGCGTCAAATTTGCCTTGCGCGGCGCAAACCCGATTTCCATCCATTCGCCTTCGCGTCCCGAAGCATATTTGTAATTGTAAGTCCCGAAACCGACGATGCTCGCGCCCCACATTTTCCCTTCTGCGCCGGTTGCTTTCTGCATCATTCCCGAAACTTTTCGGCAATCCTCGCGCATATTCTCATCTTCGATTTTGTTGATAAAATCCTCGACACTTGCTTGCGTTTGTTTCGTTTTCAACTCCGCCTTCGCCATTTAATTTTGCTCCTTTCTAATCACCAACAAACCGT
>CAZJQP010000018.1:0-65725 GCA_964548225.1 uncultured Blastocatellaceae bacterium
TTCACCTGACTGGAGCGCAAGCGTCTCGCTTGCCCGCGGCGAGCGAAGCAAGACGCGGAACGGCGTTTGCTGACCTAAAACTTTCGGGTAATCGAGGCGTGTGTCCGTCCGACGCTTCGCGCGAACGGACAGCAAGCGAGACGCTTGCGCTCCAGTCAAACGACTGTATTTATTGGTTTGAATTATGCACACCCTTCAATTAATTTTGCTTCTGCGAAATCGTTCCACACCTTGGGAAACTTATAATTTGGACAAAAAAGCCGAAATTTGTTAGCCTTTAGCTTAGTTATAAGGCAGAAACCCGCGTGTGAGCAAGGGTGTAAAATACAGAAACTTTAACACACTTCCTAACGGTCGTGTTTCCGCCATAAGTGCAGAAACCCGCACGTTAGTAAGGGTGTAAATTAAATTTATGTTTAGTGATAATTTCAGACGTGGCGAAGGCAAAGGCGAAAAAAAAGTTGGCTCGAAAGCCGCTTCAAAATTGGCGGATTTAAGTTGGAAGGCGTTTCAAGCAGTTAATAAATCTTTGCCCGAAGGCAAATCAATTCAGCCGAATTGGGCGGCGGAACCGCTTCTAAAATCTTACGAACGCACCGCGCCGCCGTTAGGTTTTCCGCGTGAAACCGATTCGCTTTGTCCGACGTGCGTTAAAAATGTGCGAAACGGCGTGATTGATAAAACGATTCCGCTCGAAATCTTGATGAACTCACATCCGGGCGAAATCAAGGCGCAGATTTTGGAAGAAAACGGGCAAGTCATTATGCGTAAAACCTGCCCGACACACGGCGAATTTGAAGACGTTCTGGCGACCGACGCGAAGTTTTTGGAGCGCATCGAATCATTATTTTTCGGACGCGATTTCAAATCGGCGGAAGACGAACACATTCATCATCACGGAACTTCCGACATCAAATTCGGACGCGGCGCGGTTTTAACCGTTGACCTGACGAATCGTTGCAATATGATGTGCAACCCGTGTTTTATGGACGCAAACCAAGTCGGCTACGTCCACGAACCGACGTTTGAAGACACGAAAGCGATTCTCGATAGAGCGGTTTCGTTCAAACCGCGCCGACAAATCATCATTCTATTTTCCGGCGGCGAACCGACGCTTTCGCCATACTTTTTAGACGCGGTTGCCTACGCGAGAAAGATTGGTTTTTATCGAATCTTAGCCGCGACGAACGGCATTCGTTATGCCGAAGACATTGAATTTTGTAAAGCGGCGAAGGAAGCCGGACAACACGGCGTTTATCTGCAATTCGACGGCGTTTCGGAAGAAAAAAATAAACATCGCGGCGTTGGAAATCTTTTTGACGTTAAGTTAAAGGCAATCGAAAATCTCGCCAGCGTCGGCATCAAAGTTACTTTGGTTACAACGATTGTTAATTCAATCAACAACGATGCCATCGGCGAAATCGTCAAATTTGCGGCGGAAAATATTGATAAAGTTCAAACCATCGCGTTTCAACCTGTTAGTTTCACGGGCAGAGATGAGGACGTTTCCGACAAAGACCGCAAACAGCAAAGATATACTCTGGCGGGAATGACGCACGATTTGAAAGACCAATTAAACGATAAAATTGCTTTAGAGCCTTTGCGCGATTGGTTTCCTTTGAGTTCGTATTCGGCATTTACAAGCGTGATGGATATGCTTCAAGGCGCAGACGCGCCGTGGGGTTGGTCGTCGTGCAACTGTCATCCGAACTGCGGAATCTTTACGCTCGTTGTCGTCAACAAAAAATCGGGCGAGATGAAATCTTTGTTCGAGTTTTTCAATTACGAAAGATTTATGAAAGACGTGGCGACAATAACCGACACGGCGCGTGGGAAAAAATTGACGATGGCGCAACTCGGAATGGCGATTATGCGAAATTACAACGCATCAAACGCGCCCGAAGGCTTCCCGATTTCGCAAATCTTGAATCTTTTCAAACCGTCGTCGGCAAATTCGAATTCAGATCGCAACGACCGGATGCAAACGCGCACCGAAGAAGACGTTTGGCGCGTTCTCTGCGTCGAAGGAATGTGGTTTCAGGATTTATTTACATACGATTTCCGCCGCACGGAAATGTGTGTCATTCCCTACGGCACACAAGAAGGCGAAGTTTCTTTCTGCGCTTACAACACCGGTGTCGGCTGGCGGCAAATCATCGAAGAAATGCACAAAACCGCAAGTTTGAGCGAATGGTATCAAGAACACGGTCGCCACGCCGTCTATGCGAAAGGCAAAGAAGTTCCCGGCATTGCGAAAACGCGCAGTTTGAGTTTGCCTGTGATTGCAAAAGTCTTGCAGGAAGACCTTGATAAACCTGCTGTTACTCCGTATTTGGTTGAGGAAGAATCCAAAGAATACGAAACCGTGTAAATTAAATCTCCCGCGATTTTTTTTTATGAAAATCGCTAAAACATTCAAAAATCTCGGAAGTTTGGTCAAATTGATGCTGTTCGGAATGCCTGCCAACGCCGTCGGCTCGATTGACGTAACGAAACGCTGTAATCTGCGTTGTGAGCATTGCTATTTTTTCGCCGAAGAACACAAAGAACGCGAATTAACCGTCGAAGAATGGATTGAAAAATTCGAAGCGATGAAAGCGGCGGGCGACCCGATGATGCTCTGCACATGGGTTGGCGGCGAGCCGATGGTTCGCAAACCTCTGATTGATGTCGGTCGCAAATATTTCAAACACAACACAATTGTTACAAACGGCACGATGGAATTGCCGGATTGGACTGATGTAACTTGGGTGATTTCGATTGACGGCACGGAAGAAGCCTTCGAGAAAATGCGTGCGCCCGGAATTTACAATAAAATCAAGGAAAACATCAAACGTCATCCCGACTTGCGAATTCAAATTTCGTGCGTTATCACGAGTTTGACGAAGGACTGCATTGAAGATTTAATCATCGAATGGCAGGAACTCGCCAGCGGCGGAATTATTTTCGATTTCTTTACGCCGGTCAATAAATTGGACGAATCTTTGTGGCTCGATTGGGACGAGCGCGACCGGATGATTGACAAAATTCTCGAACTCAAAAAGAAATATCCGAACAAAATCAATATGCTCGATTCGACGCTCGATTTGATGAAATCGAAAAACGCGAAAAGCGTTACCGACAACTGTCTTTTCAAGGAAAAAGCCTTCACACTCGGCGCGGACGGCAAGCCCAAAGGCAAATGTATGATGGGCGACAACGCCGACTGCGACAAATGCGGCTGTGTCGTGCCGTTTTATATGGCAACGATGAATTCTCCGAAACTACTCGTCAAAGAAGCCGTGAAAAGAGCCGTCGGAAATTGAACTCTAAATATTCGATTTAAGAATTTGTTTCTTCGCGTTTTCCGCCCACCATTTGAGGCTTTTGAGATTTTCTTCGTCGCTTTTGGTTGAATCGGTGCGGACGATTTCGCTCATAATTTCGACAGCTTTTTGGTAATGTCTGACGGCTTCATCGCCGTTTTTCGTGGCGACGTAAAATCTTCCCAAACGCTCGATGACCGTTACCAAATCGCGCTTGGCTTCCTTGTTTCTCGTGTCTTTTGCGGCGAGTTCTTCAAAGACGTTTTTGGCTTCCGAATAATTTTGCAGAGCGGTTTTGAAATCGCCGAGCTTGGTTTGCATTTCGGCAATTAACATCTTGCAGTTCGCCGAATTGCGCGGAATTTGCGCGTTTTCAGGTTCGATTTCCGAAGCCTTCAACAATGCTTTTTGCGCTTCGCGGTGATTTTCGAGCGATTCGCGGTAAAGCCGCAAAGCCTCGTCTTTTTTTCCGGCTTCTTCACGATGAAAACCGAAATTATCAAGCCGGAAAGCGATGCGCTGAATTGCAACATAAACTTCAAAAAGATTTTCCGCCGTGAGATTTTTTTCCGTCGTTTCGCGGTTTAATTTCAAAGCGCGGCGAAAGTGTTCGAGCGATTCGGCAAGCGGTTTTTCGCTTTCTGCGCCTTCCGCGCCGATGCGTTTTTCAAGCGGAAGCGAACCGTAATGCAACCCGCTTTTTCCTGCCAAAGAATCGCCCAAAGCGACCAAAGTTTTTGCCAAAAGCATTTTTAAATTATCGTCCGAAGGATTTTCCGCCGACAGTTTTTCTAAAATTACGAGCGATTTTTGATGCGTTTCGATTGCCGGTTCAACCTCGAATTGCCGGTAGAGAACACTGCCGATTCTTTCGTAAGTTTGGGCAATTTCGGTCTGAAAATCACGGTTGTCGGGCGCGGTTTCGAGAAGTTGTAGAAAAATCCGTTCGGATTTGCGGTAGCTTTCGAGTGCGCCGCGTGTGTCGCCGGTGTTGGCGGCGAAAGGTTTGCCTTGCGCGTCGCCGATTTTGCGGTAAGCCGTGCCGAGTTCGCGCAAAAGCGTGGCATCGGTTTCCGAATCTTGCGCCAAATTGTCGAGATATTGAAGCGAATCGGTGAGCATTTTTTGACGCAGTTCAGTCGAACCTTGCAGATTTGCCACGCGGTCGTGATATTCAAAAAGCATCGCGCCCGAAAGTCTTCGGACTTCGTTAAATCGCTGTTCGGATTTGATTTGCGCCAGATTTGCCCGCCGCGCTTGCCACGCCGAAAAAACACCGGCAAAGACCAGCGCAAAAATGGTCAAAGCCGAAAACAAGACTGCCGCCGAATTACGTTTGACGAATTTTGCGGCGCGATAAAAAAACGAATCTTTCCGCGCCAAAATCGGCAAACCTTCCAAAAAACGCCGAATATCTTCGGAAAAAGCCTCAACGGACGAATAACGCAAAGCCATTTCGTCGCGCAGAGCGGTTTGCAAAATCGCTTCTAAATCTTGATTTGGTTTTTGGTCTTTGGTCTTTGGTTTTTGGATTAGTTTCGATAGCAAAATGCCGAGCGAATAAACATCCGATTGCGTGGTGATTTTTTCGCCTTTGGTTTGTTCGGGCGAAGCGTATTCGGGCGTGAGCAGACGATTGGCGGTTTCGGTCAGTTCAGTTTCGTTATTCGGTTCGGCGTGAAAAAGTTTGGCGATGCCGAAATCGAGAAGTTTCGGCTCGCCGTCTTTGGAAATGATGATGTTTGAAGGTTTTAAGTCGCGGTGAATGACCAGATTTTGGTGTGCGAATTGGACGGCGGAACATACCTTTCGAAAGAGTTTGAGCGTTTCCGTCAGAGATTTTTCGGCACAAAATTTGTCAATCGGCAAACCTTCGACATACTCCATCACAAAATACGGCAAACCGTCGTCGGTCGTGCCGCCGTCGAGCAGACGCGCAATGTTGGGATGTTCGAGCGATGCGAGAATTTGGCGTTCGAGCGTAAAACGATTCAAAATCGCGTCCGTGTCCATTCCGCGTTTGATAATTTTGACGGCGGCGCGTTGTTCAAAAAGTCCGTCCGTGCGCTCGGCTTCATAAACCACGCCCATTCCGCCGCGCCCGATTTCGCGGACAATGCGGTAATTATCGAGTTTTACGCCAATCGGCAAAGTCTCGCGTTCGGCAATCAGCTTGGTCGCAACTTCAAAAACAGGTTCTTCAAACGCGCTTGAATCCGTGTCGTGAAACCGAAGCATTTCTTCGATTTCGCGGCGCAAATCGGCATCTTCGCCGCACGATTCGTCCAACAAAACAGGACGTTTTTCGGGCGCGGTTTCGATTGCCCTCTGATAGAGCGTTTTCACCTTTTTCCATTGCGCCGCTTTCATTTTTTCATCAGTTTAGCAGAAAATTTGTAAATCAAGCTGTTCAATTTATCTTTTTCCACGTCCGATTTACTTTCATCGCCGATGTTATCATCGAGTCATCCGTAATAACCACCTTCATATTAACGGTGGTTTCAGCTTCTTTAACCTCAACGGTTGTTTCATCAATCACACGATAGCTTCCCGTGCCTGTTTTGTTGCCGTTGAGAAAGGATTCCAATGAATTATTCGATTTAAATTCCATTTCGGTTTTGTTTCTTTTTTCATCGTAATGTTCCCACTTGCCGACGATTTTTTTAGCCAATTCGTCAGTTTTGCTTGAACCGAGCAAATTGGTAATGTTTTTACAGCCTAAAACGGAAAACAAAAGAACGGCGATTGCCATAATTGCCACAGGCATTGCTGTTCGCTGATTTTGAATTAATTTTTTGTTCATAATTTTTTCCTCAATTTATTTTTAATCTCAGTTTTTATGCCGATATTTCCATTTATCAACTTCCCAATAGAAATAGACATTTGTGCTTTCTTTGATGTAGTCGTATGTTTGCTGAACTTTTCCGTCGGATTCGGAGATGATTTTGCCGATATGCGGAGCTTTGACGATATATTCGCCGTATTCGTCTTGTTCCAAAATTCTGATGCTTCCCGTGTATTCGACTTCGGCGTAAGCGGACGTAAAAGCGGCGGAATGTGATTCGGCAAGGTCGTCGTAATGTCTTTGAAACGCATCTTTTACGTCTGCTTCAGTCAGCGTCCGGTTTGAAGTTTTCGCCTTCGTTGTCGTTCGACTCGATTGCGGACGCGGCGTTGAACTGTCGTTTGACACATAACCGTTATTTCTGCACTTAAACGCCATCGTGAACAAAATCGCCGCCACGATTAAGGCGTTTATTAAAATGTTTTTGCTCATAATTTTTCTCCGAAATTAATAAAGGTCATAGATGCTTTCAGTCTCTGTAAATTTCCAATCTCCTTTGATTACTTTGTAAAAATAGGTAACGGATTCTTTCTTATTTTCTTCCAAAATTTTCCCGCCATCGTCAACAACACGAAATTTGCGCGGGGCTTTGACTTCAAAATAGCCGTTAGCGTTTTTTTGCGAAGAAATCGTAATTTGGGAAAATTCGATTTCGACTTTGTGCGGTTTTTCCAATTTTTCGTGCCACGCTTGGATAGCGGTTTTGACTTCCGTTTCGGTTGGCGGAGTGCTGTTGATTCGGTTGCAACCCGTCAAAATTGCTGTCAAAATTGCCAAAATTGCGAATATTTTTAAGTTGTAAATTTTCATATTTTTTCGCCTCCAAATTTATTTTTGTCCGATGGCTTCGAGATATTCATTTAAGAATTCCTCACCTCTTCCAAAACCTTTTTGTAATTCGGGCGGTGGATTTCCTTTGTTGTAACCCCAAACTTCGATTTCGAAAAGATAAACGTCATTCACCCAAAAAATGTATTCATAACCGTTTGTTCCCAGAGATTTGCAATCTCCCATCCAAAACCTTCCATAATGAAGAATTACTATTTCGCTGCCATTTTTATGCGGAATTTTCTTCACAATCTCTTCCGGTGAAGAATATTCATTGTCTTTTTCACCGTCGCCATTAGTGTCGCATTTTGGGAATTTCAATTTATCGGCTTGTTCTTTGGTAATCGCCTTTGAAAGTCTTTCATTCAAATTTCCTTTAGCACTTTCAGAAGAAGAAAATTTTTTGATTTTAAGAGAAAAATCCCGAAATAATTTTCCATCATCAAAAACGGTGCGGTATTTGTCGTATTTTTTGTCCGAATAGTTGTAACTACCTGTTACTCCATCTGTATATCCAACCACGCCACGACTCTTCTCATACAGATAGAAATTCTTGGTTTCAACAGGCAAATATTTATCCCATTCAGGAGCAATGGGTTTCTTGGAGTCATAAATAGGTGTAGATCTGGCTTTGGTTTGGGAAACGTCCAATGCTGAATAGTCTTTTTTGCTACTCCATCCGCCGAAAATTGATTTTTGAAAAGCGTAAATTCCATCATCTACCTTGTCTTTCAAGATTTTCCCGCCGTCAGTTGACAGAGCGCGGCAAGTCCAGGGAGCTTCGATAATAAAATAGCCTTTTGAATTCTTTTGCTCGGAGATTTTGATTGGTTGGTTGTATTCACATTCAAATTTATGAGGTTCTGTGATCTGAATTTGAAAAATCTGTTTATAATCTGCCTGTTCTTTGCTTTCAATTATAGATTTAACTTCTGACTCAGTTGGCGGAGTATTGCTAATCAGATTACAACCGCTTGAAATCATTAGAATTAAACCTAACAGCAATATGTTTAGATTTTGTCTTTTCATAAATTTTCTTCTTCATCTATCTAACGCAGAAAAAATTGGGAGAGAGGCTCAAAAAAAATTCTTTATTCCGGTATTCCTTTTCTTTTTCGGATAAAAGCGACAATTAAAATCGTGCCGACAATCAGAAGAAAAATGACGGCGAAGATGAAAATTCCAAGCGTTCCCAATATCTTGAACGGCAATGATTTGCATCCCAAAACGAAGAATAAAAGCAAACCGATTGCCGCAAATCCTGTGTGAATAAGTTGTTTGTTCACAATTTTTACCTGCAAAAAATCAAAATTTAATAGGCGACCGACAGATAAAATCGCGTTGTATTGAAATCGTATTCGGCTTTGAGATGACAAAACAGACTGCCGTTTGTCCAATAAATATCTTTGTTTGTGCGAATTTTCTTGCCGACTTTCGGAAATTTTGCCGTGCCGTTTCCGTTGGGACTGATTTCTAAAATATCGTGGTTATTCGACGAATTTTTTAGTTTATCCGTGAGTTCCGTTTCGATTTTTGCGATTTGATTTTCCGCCGTTTTGGAATCGGGGAAATTTATTATCCGAAGTTTTAATTCGTCAGGCTTATAACTGCTAAACATCGGCAAAATCTGCACATAATCAACCTCAATCGCTTCCACCGCGCCTTCAAAATTTATTTTTTTGAAGCCTTCTCGCCTAAATTTAGCACTTCCTTTGACCGGAACTTTTTCGGTAATCAACTGCTCCAAAGAGCTTTGATACGGATTAAAAACTTTTGCGTCAAATTCCGTTTTGGAAGTTACTTCATCCGAACAAGAACGACACGCCAAAGCAAAAATCAGCAGGAAAAAGATTGAAACTTTTGAATTGTTGAAATTTAAGTTTGAGAAATTTTCCCGCATTTATAAATCTCCGCCAGCCGGCAAATTTTTCGAAATAAATCCAAATCAAACTCTGTCAATGTCAACCAAAATCCAATTCTCCTTTACTTTGGCAAACGCAAAAATCAGGTTTTTAGAACTTCCTTTTACTTCCCAAGCCGTAACTGTATTTTTCTTGCTGGACTTGATGAAGTTTAGGTCGCTGCCAATCATTTGAACTATTTCGCGGCAAGTTCCTTCGACTTTGGCTTTGTCGGTTTCATAATCAAGCGAGCCTTTTCGCATCGTTTCGTCTTTGCTTGCTTTCATATCCGCCATATAAGTTGCGGCTTTTTTGTATTCGCTGTTTTTACAGTAGTCAAAAAGTTCGGAAATTCTCTGTTTGACAATTTCTTCATCAGTCCCTTTGTAGTCGGAATTTGTTTTCGTGTCTTTGTTTTCCGAACTTTTTAGACCAAATTTTTCCGTTAAATTACAAAAACTTAAAGTCATACAAACCGTTAAAAAAGCGGCTAGTGCATTCATAATTTTCTCTCCTCAAAATTTTTCAATAGAAATAGCTTTCATTTACTAACGCAGAAAAAATGCGCGGAGAGGTTCAAGATTTTTTTTGAGCCTCTTTCACGAAATTTTCTGCGTTAGTAAATGAATGGATTTATGGAGGAAAAACTATGAAAAAAATTAATATGATTAAATTTTTGGCAATCAAAGCCTTTGCGGTTTTGATGATGGCGGCAATGTTCAGCGAAACTTCGTTTTCGCAAACGCGGATTCGGTTTGCGCGTGGCGCGTCTTCGGCAACTGTTTCGGGAAGTTTGAGCGCGGGCGGAAGCCGCAGTTACATTTTGGGCGCACGCGCCGGACAAACAATGACGGTCAGCGTAAGTTCAAGAAATGGCGCGGTTTCCGTTGATGTCGGCGGCAACAACGTCGGCACGGGCGACAGTTTTCAGCTTCGCTCGACGGACGATTACATCATCACCGTTGAAAACGACGGCGGCGCAACAAGTTATTCGCTTTATGTGGCGATTCGTTAGGCTGATTTGCGGGAAAGTTCGCGTAAAAGCCAACTTTTGGCGGTTGACCATTCGCGTTTGACGCTCGAAACCGAAGTTTTCATAACTTCCGAAACTTCTTCGTTGGTCAAACCGCCAAAAAATTTCATCTCGATGATTTGGCAAAGCTCGGAGTCAAATTCGTTTAATTTTTCCAACGCTTCGTTGAGCGCGAGAATGTCCAAATTGCGGTCTTCGCAGAAAGCCAAAGCCTCGTCGAGTTCGACCTTTTGCGCGTCCGCACCGCCGCGTTTTTGCGCTTGCTTTGTTTCGGCGTGATTGACCAACACGCGCCGCATCATTTTGGCGGCAATCGCAAAAAAATGTGAGCGGTTTTGCCACGAAACTGCCTGCTGTTCAGTCAGACGAATAAATGCTTCGTGAACCAACGCAGTCGGCTGTAAAGTGTTGTCGGCAGATTCTTTACGCAGATAATTTCGCGCAATTCGGCGCAGTTCGTCATAAACCAACGGCATCAAATCGTCTAAAGCCTTCTCGTTGCCGCCGCTCCATTCGGACAATAATTGCGTAACCGATTTTCTCTCCATTTTTTTTTCGATGTGAGAGAACTTTGATTTAACTGAAGTCTGTGCAAATTAAAGTATTTGTATTTGCGACAATCAACTAAACGAAATAATTGAAAATTGATAATTGCGCTTGCCCTTGCGATACAATTATCAAATTTCAATTATCAATTATCAATTATTTCAGCAGTTTTTTTGATTTCTAATTTGCACAGGCTTTAGTTAAATCAAATCCGCCAAATATTCAAGTCCGCTTTTCACATCCGCGCCCAAATGAACGCGCAAAGCTCGCCGATTTCTGTCAAGCAAAACCTGAAAATCGCCACGCGCCTGTGCCGCTTTGACCACGCCGAAAGTGTATTTTTGTTCCGGCACGGCAAAATCTTCCGCGTCGTCCGAAGTGATTTGCAGAAAAACTCCGTTATTTGCGCCGCCTTTGTAGGCTTGTCCCGTCGAATGAAGGAAACGCGGACCGAAACCGAGACAGGTTGCAGATTTGTAATTCGCTAAGACTTTATGGCGGATTTTTTGCAAAATAACTTCGTTTTCGTGATTCATTTCGATATATGCAAGAAGCGCGAAATAATCGTTTTCTTTGATTCGCGCAAAATGTGCTTTCAGATAATTTGCCAGAGATTTTTCGTCAATAATCGCGTCCAATTCGCCCGCATTTCTTTCATCGGAAAAAAGTTTAATGTCGTCCGACTCAAAAAATGGCGTTTCCTCCGGCAATGCGCCCGTCTGTTCGTATTCTTCGGTGATTTTCCGCGCTTCGATTTTGGCTGATTCAACGTCGGGCTGATTAAACGGATTGATTTTCATAATCGCGCCCGCAACCGCCGTCGCAAATTCCCAGCGGAAAAATTCTTGTCCGAGATTTTTTATGTCCGCAAGTTCAATTCTAACAACAGGTTGACCTTGTTTTTCGAGCTTGTAAATGTCCTGCAATTCGGTCGCGTGTTGAAGTGTCAAATAAACAAAAACGCGGTCGTTGCCGTAATTTTCCTGAACGCCTTCGCGGTCAATCGGAAGTATCGAAACGCCGTTTTTGCCCGTGCTTTCGGCGATAAGTTGCTCAAACCACGCCCCCAAATCATAAATTTCGGGCGAAATTAAAATCGTTAATTTATCGCGCCCCAAAGCGTGGCAAACGCCCAAAATAGTTCCCAAAATCGCACCGGGATTTTCGCTTGGAACTTGCGATTTACAGGCGCGAACCATTTCAAATGCACGACGCAAAAAATCTTCCGTGTCCAAACCCATCGCCGCCGCCGCCGCCATTCCAAACGGCGAAAGTGCCGAAAATCTGCCGCCGATTTCGGGATTTCCGAAAAAGATTTTTCTGAAATTGTCGCTTTCCGCCGTCGCTTGCATTTTCGAGTTCGGGTCGGTAATGGCGACAAACTGCCGTCCGGCGTTCTCGCGTCCGACTTTTTCCGCGATGCGCTCGAAAAAATACTGTTTGAAACAATTCGGTTCGAGCGTCGAGCCGGATTTTGAAGCGACAATAAAAAGCGTTTTTTCCAAATCCAATTTCGCCTCAAGCGTCTTGATTTGCGCCGGAACGGTCGAATCCAAAACGTGAAAATTGCGCTTGTCAAAAGTTATCGAAAGCACTTCGGGGCAAAGCGACGAGCCGCCCATTCCCATCAGCAAAACGTCCGTAAAATCGGACATTTTCACGTCTAATGAAAAATCTTTGTATTCCTGAACTTTCGCCGATTCAGCTTCCACAGAATCAAGCCAGCCGAGCCATTTCGCTTCGTCGTCATTTGTCCAAACGCTCGCGTCTTTCGTCCAGATGCGAAAGATTTTATTTTCCTCTTGCCATTCGTCAAAACATTCGCGGACAGCACGTTCCAAATCTTCGGGCAATGAATAGGTTAATGAATTGAACATAAATTTTCTTTACAGATTACCATAAAAATCGGTTTGCCGAGCAAAAACAGCAAGATTTTTAAAGAAAAAAATTACACCGCAATTTTCGGATAGATTCCGTTTTTTATATCGCATAAAATCGTAGAGTATGGAAACGGAAATTTATTGGAAAGCAGTTCAAAATAACGACGCGAGATTTAACGGCGCGTTTGTTTATGGCGTAAATTCGACGGGAATTTATTGCAAGCCTTCGTGTTCTTCACGTTTGCCGAAACGTGAAAATGTAAAGTTTTTTGCAGACTTTGAAATTGCTGAAAACAAAGGTTTTCGTCCTTGTTTGCGATGCAAACCGCAAAGCGAAAGCGCAAATCCGCAAACGGAAATCGTGCTTCGGGCGTGTGAGATTTTAGAAACGGAAGAACAAATTTCGCTCGAAGATTTGAGTGCGGAATTAAACTTGAGCGCGACACATTTACAGAAAGTTTTCAAAGAAATTATCGGCGTTTCGCCTAAAAAGTTTGCGGAAATGAAGCGTTTGGAAAAATTCAAAAACGAAATTAAAAAGGGAAGTGATGTAACAAATGCGATGTATGAAGCCGGATTTAATTCGTCGAGTCGCTTATATGAAAACGTCGCGGAAAAGCTCGGAATGACTCCGAAAGTTTATGCGAAAAAAGGCAAAAATATGATGATAAATTACACAATTACGGATTGCGATTTAGGAAAATTACTCGTTGCACGAACCGAAAAAGGCATTTGCGCGGTTACATTCGGCGACGATGAAAAAACTCTGGCGGAAAATCTGTTCAACGAATACGAACAAGCGGAAATCACGGAAAACGACACGAATTTGAAAGATTACGTCAAAGCGATTTTGGCAAATCTCAAAGGCGCAAACAAAACTTTAGATTTACCTTTAGACTTGCAAGCAACGGCGTTTCAAATGCGTGTTTGGGAGATTTTGCGAAAAATTCCGTTTGGCGAAACGATTTCCTATTCAGACGTAGCCACGCAAATCGGCAACAAAAATGCCGTCCGCGCCGTTGCCACAGCTTGCGCGTCAAACCGCGTTGCGCTTGTTATTCCGTGTCATCGCGTTGTCGGAAAAAGCGGGAATTTGAGCGGTTATCGTTGGGGCATCGAGCGCAAAAAGCAAATTTTGGAAAACGAAAAAAGATGAATAAAAGAGGTGAGTATATGAACTACAAAATTGTTCCGATTTCAACGGAAATAGCTGAAAGTGTGCGAAAAAATATGAAGGCAGTGCAATATAATCATCCGGCATTTGTTGAAATTGCCAAAGGTTACGGTCCGTGTCGGCAATGTCTGAAAAAATTCAGAGAAGATAAAGAAAACAGAATTCTTTTTACCTATAATGCTTTTGAAAATTTGTCGGATTTACCGCTTCCGAGTCCTGTTTTTATTCACGAAAACGAATGTGAGTCTTTTGACGAATACGGATTTCCGCCCGAATTAATTAATTTACCTTTGCTTTTTGAAGGTTATGGAAGCAACAGTCAACTTGTGAAAAGAGAATCAGTAAAAAAAGATAAAATCGAGAGTCAAATTGCTGAAATTTTCAAGCTGTCGGAAGTGAACTACATTCACATTCGCAACGCCGAAGCAGGTTGTTTTGTGGCAAGAATCGAGCGTGTCTAAAAAAACGGACTTTCAAATTTCCCAAATGGTATGTAAAATCGGCGTATGAAAATATTGCCGATTTTTATTTTGCTTGTCGTTTTTAATTCGATTGCGGTTGCCCGAAATTGTCTCGAAACCGCAAAAACGGTTGCACCTGTGATTAGCGAAAATGCGCGAAAAATCTATCTTGAAAAACTTGCCGAAGCGATTGAAAATTATCAAACAAATCCGCGCAATGCAGAGGCGATCATCTGGCTCGGACGGCGCACGGCTTATCTCGGAAATTACAAAGAAGCAATAAAAATCTTTACGACAGGCGCGGAAAATTTCCCGAAAGATGCACGTTTTTATCGCCATCGCGGACATCGTTTTATCACGATTCGATGTTTTGATGATGCGATAAAAGATTTTGAGCTTGCGGCAAAATTAACAAAAGGCAAAGCGGACGAAATTGAGCCGGACGGACTTCCAAATGCACGAAACATTCCGACTTCGACACTGCAATCGAACATTTTTTATCATCTCGGTTTGGCTTATTATCTCAAAGGCGATTTTCAAAATGCGCTGAAAGCCTATCAAAGTTGCGAAAAAGTATCGAAAAACCCTGATATGCTCGTCGCAACAAAGCATTGGCTTTATATGACTTTGCGGCGAATGAATAAGCCAAAAGAAGCTGAAAAATCAATCACCGACATTGGCGATAATCTCGACATCATCGAAAACGACGACTATTACAAATTGATAAAACTCTATCAAGGCAAACTCAAGGCGGAAGATTTGATGACTGCCGATGCAAACTCTTTGAGCAATGCTTCGCTCGGTTACGGCGTGGGAAATTGGTTTTTATACAACGGCGAAAAAGAAAAAGCCGCGAAAATTTTCAGTCAAATAACATCTGGCAATCAATGGGCAAGTTTCGGTTTTATCGCGGCAGAAGCCGAAAAAATGCAAATCAGCCAAAGCGCGATTTTCTGGTCGGAACTCGAAAAATTATGCGGCAAAGCGTATGAAGGAACTGTCATAAACGCGCCTGCTGACGACACGACCTTTAAAGATAAAAAACTCGTGATGCACGTCCGTTCTTGCGAAAAAGACCGCATCCGAATTCCGTTTTTCGTCGGCGCGGACAAATCGCGGACTTGGGTTTTGACTCGTCAAAACGATCGCATTTTGCTCAAACACGACCATCGCCACGAAGACGGAAAACCCGATGCAGTTACGATGTATGGCGGATTGACAACCAACGAAGGCTCGGCAACGCGCCAAATGTTTCCCGCCGACCAAGAAACCGTCAAAGTCATCGCCGCCGCCGCAAGCAACGTCTGGTGGATTGATTTACAGCCCAACGATTTTTTCGCCTACAACCTGCGCCGCGTTGGAACGGAGAGGTTTTTCAGCATCAAATTTGACTTGAAAAAAGAAATTCCCGCGCCGTCCGCGCCTTGGGGTTGGAAAGATTAGAAAATCTATGGACAAATTAAAAATCGGACTCGCACAATTTGCGCCCGTTTGGATGAATCGCGTGAAAACGCTCGAAAAGGCTTTGAGTTATGCAATGGACGCGGCAAATCAAGATTGCGAATTGGTTATTCTCGGCGGCGAAGTGTGCGTCGGCGGTTATCCGTATTGGTTGGAATTGACGGACGGCGCGAGATTTAATTCACAGATTCAAAAGGAAATTTTCGCGGAATATTCAAACCAAGCTGTGAACATCGAACGCGGCGATTTGCGAGATGCGTGTGATTTGGCGCGTGAAAAACGGATTGCAATTTACATCGGCATCGTCGAAAAACCTGCCGAAAGAGGCGAAAGCCTTTACGCCGCACTCGTTTTCATAGACCGCGACGGCGAAATAAAATCAGTTCAACGCAAGCTCGTGCCGACCTACGAAGAACGCCTCGTTTGGGGTAACGGCGACGGCAACGGTTTGCGCGTTCACAATGTCGGTGCGTTCACCGTCGGCGGTTTAAATTGTTGGGAAAACTGGAATCCGCTCGCCCGTGCCGCGCTCTACGGGCAAGGCGAAGATTTCCACATCTGCGTTTTCCCCGGCGGCGTTCACAATGTTGACGTAACAAAATTCATCGCCAAAGAATCGCGCTCGTTCTGCGCTTCGGTCTGTTGCGTTATGCGCCGCGAAGATTTCCCCGAAGACACAATCCATCTTGACAAAATACTCGAAAACGCGCCCGAAATTCTCTCAACCGGCGGAACGTGCCTCGCCGCGCCCGACGGTGAATGGCTCATCGCTCCCTTGGAAACGGAAGAAAAACTCCTCATCGCCGAAATTAATCACCAAAAAGTGCGCGAAGAACGCCAAAACCTCGACATCACCGGACACTATTCGCGCCCCGACGTTTTACAGCTAAAAGTCAATCGTGAACGGCAAAAGATTTTGAATTTAGAAGATTAGATTTCTAATGGAATCATTATTTGATTCTTAATCGAAGTATAAATATCAATATCTGTGTTCTGTGTTTTAATCGAAACAATGAGAGAATAGTTGGCGATTGAGTTCCATTTTGCTTGGCGTTTTAAATCTTTCCACCAACCACCGACGGGATAAACAGCAATTACATTTTTGGTAGCTAAATCGGCGGCTGTTCCTTTCCAAGTATCTGAGTAAATACTTCCTTTATGACGTAATTTTGTTCCGATAAACCAGCCGCTGGAATCCCCGCCTGTTGAAGCTATTTCTTCATTTTCTTCTCGTGCGGCTTTATTTACTCTTTTTCTGAAATCGTCTTTAGCTTCATCACGTTTTATGGTTGTAAACTTTAAATGATGTGAGGCGTATCTGTGTTTATTTTTGTAGCCTTTTCCATTTGGATTTGGCTCAATAAAATATGAAAGCGTTACTCGCATTTCAACTTCCATCTCGCCCAATTCTTGCAAAACTTCGGTTGCCCAAGGAATTTCGTGAAGATTCATTTCATTGGCTTTTGCATGGTTGTTATCTTCGTTTATAAATGGTTGCAATTTGTCTTCGGCAATAAGCGTTACGGAATTGTTTGCGCTGTATAATGCTTCTTCCAAACTTGGAACGCCGTAGCCATAACATCTCAAAAGATTTCTTTTATCAGTCTGATTATTGTTTGGGTATTCGCTTTTCATCTGTGGTGTCCAATTTGCCGAATGAATAATCAAACCGCGAACTGTTTCCGCTCGAAAATTTGGGTATTCAGCTAATATCAAAGCACCAATGCGAGATGCCAAAGCTGTTGCTGCACTTGTTTCACCAAAATCAGTCAAATATTTCTGTTGCCAATCGCTGTTTGTTGTCAATAGGCGAAGCGATGCGGTTTGAAATGGTGTCTGTGGATGAGACAGTAAATTTCCCCCTTCCATAACAATATCGGGCTTATTTGCCCATTCATCTTTCCAAGCAACAGAGGTTGTGCTGTATGGACATAATCCCCCTTTCGGAGCAAGCGGCTGATTTCCGAAATCAGGAGAGTTTTGGTCAACACTAACTTTTTCCGTATGTGCGCCAACCGTAATTGCATTAAAAGATTGAGCAGGATTATGAATTTCGTCAGTAAAATTACTGACAGGATAATTTACGCAGCCATTCGGATCAGCATTTCCGGCTGAAATAAAAAACAGGCGAGACTTTTTATCATCTTCGTTACTCGCTGAAGAAATTTCATCAATCATTGCCGACCAAGAAGATGGAATTCCCTTGAATCTATGCTCAGTTGAAGTAACGGGTAGACAAATCACGCGCTTTCTGTTTGGAGCGAAAATTTCCGCTCTAGCCACGCATTCCTTGGTGATTTCACCATAAAGTTCTATTGGGTTTTGTCCCATAGGTGGCAAAATCTTAACTGATTCTATGCGATGTTGAAGCGGGATTTGATTTGCTGATGCAAGCATTTCAGTCAAATCGCTATGAAGACTTAATCCAGCCATTCCTGTTCCGTGTCCGTGATGGTCAGTTATCAGCCAATCGGGATTATAAGCGTCCATTTCGCTCGAATCCATTGCCGTTTTAAGCAAAGGATGTTCATAATTTACGCCTGTATCAAGCAAGCAAACTGCGGGCGCATCTTTGGATGGCGGCTCAATCCGTTTTACCGCATCATCAACCCAATCTTGCTCGTCGTCTCTTGCAAGCCCAAGAAAAAAATCAGCAGAATCTACGGCTTTTCTTAATTCAGAGAGGATATTCAGAGGATAGAGGATTTTACTGATTTGTGTAGCAGTAGCTTGAACTAAAAATACTGTGCTTTCGGGAAAACGAATTTCTTTAGAACTTATTTGAAGTTGCGCGTTTTGAATTGATTTCTTGAAAAGATCGATAATTTGATTTCGTTGCTCATCATTTTCTCCCGCCCTAAGCCATACTTCCCATCGGAAATTTTCATTTTCAGTAGGGAAAACTGTTTCATCAGTCCAAAGAGACCGAGTTGAAGCAAGATTGATTTGAGAAATGCTTTCAACTAATTGTTTGTTTTTAGCTTTGCCGCTATTCGTTTCTTCGCTTTGATATTTTTTAACTTTGGATTCAAGTTTCGATAAGGCTCTTTCATTAAGAAAAACAGTGGCAATTTGCTTATCTTCAACTGTTTTTACAGAAACTAATTCGCGTCCGTCAGCTTCAATACTTTTAAGGTTTAGGGAAAAATTCGGCTCACCTTTAATTTCCGCATAATATCCATTTTGAAATGGAAGTAACTGCTCAACACCAACAGCATTTTCTCTGATTTGTGAAATTTGATGCAGTAAATTTTGGCTGTGGGCAGTTCGATCTCTTTGAGGCAAATCAAATTTGCCTCCGCCTCCTTGAGGATTTGTAAATTTTTCAGTTTCAGAATTGTTTCTGAGAATGAGATGCTTCATGAGAATTTTAATCAGACGGATTTTTTATATTTGCCGTGGAAAGACACTCGCTCCTCTAAAGTTTTATGTAATTCCTCTAACTTAATTGTTTTGCGATTATTAAGAATTGCCAATTTAACTGCGTCATCACAGGCGATTTCAATGTCGGCAAAACTTAATCCTTCCGCTTCGCCACTAAGTTTTTCAATATCTTTTTTATTAATTTTATATTCTGACAATCTTTTGCGAAAAAAAACCGAAATTAATTCTTTTGTCGGACTGCTAAATTCCAATAATTCGTCAAATCTGCGAAATAGCGCGTAATCGAGACTTTGCGGATGATTTGTCGCGGCAATAATTATACTGTTTGAATGATCTTCTTCGATATACATCAAAAAGCTGTTCAAAATTCGTTTTATCTCGCCGACATCATTCGTTACGCCGCGATGTGTCCCGATTGAATCGAATTCATCGAACAAATAAACCGCTCTTGTATTTTGAATTGAATCAAAAATTGCTCTGAGTTTGGCGATGCTTTCACCCATATATTTGGTGATTAAACCGTCGAGGCGCACGACAAATAATGGAAGTCCTAATTCTCCGGCGATTGCAGATGCCGACATAGTTTTTCCGCAACCGGGAAGCCCAGTAAAAAGTAATCGTTTGCGCGGGTTTAATCCGTGAGCAGTTATTTTTTCAATATTTCTTTGCTCATCAAGTAATCTTTGAATCCGAAGTAAAAGTTTCGGTTCAAGTGTCATATCTACTAAACGAATTTTGGGGTATGAAACTGAAAGTAAGTCCGAAAGTTCCTTGTTTGGACGGACAATAAGTGTTGGAAATTTGTCATTTGAAATTGGTGGTTTAGAAGAGCGTGCATCGTCAATCATTTTACGGATTTCGCCCGCAACCTTGTTGTGTCCACGTTTAGCTTCGTCAGCAGCAAGTTGCATCGCTGTCGCATAAAACCGCGAATCATCGCTATCAATGTAGCTTTTAAGTAATGCTTTAATTTGACTCGACGAAGCCATTTTAACTCCAAAAAATCCTTAGATAAATACGAAATTTGAATATGAAAAGTATGAAATCTCCGCTAAAAATTATACCACTAAATACTTTTTCGGAAAACAAAAATTACTAAGCGTTTGGTTGGAATCTATCATTTTCGTAACCAATCAATCAAAATATCTTCCTATTTGTGCAGACATTTTTCGGGTTATACGCTTCTTTGGCACAAATCCGTCAAAAAAAATAAATTGCGACCGCGAAAATTGTTGTATAATGATTCAGTTTTTAAGACTATCGGCTGTTTCGTGTTGCTGAAAAGGAAACTCATAATTTTTATTTCCGAAAAAGTGTCGAGAGAAAGTTTATGAAATATTGTCCGCGTTGTCAGAATACTTATACCGATGACAGTTTGCAGTTTTGTTTGCAGGACGGGACGGTTTTGCGCGGTTCGGCGGACAATTTGCCGATGCCGACGCAGGATTTTAGCGAACGGGAAACGGTTGTGCGTCAAAAAGCGGAGACGTTTGAATTGCCGCCGACTCGCGTAACGCAAGGCGCACGGATTGAGCCGGAAGCGAAAAAATCAAACACGATTTTGGCGATTATTATTACGGCATTGGCGATGTGTATTTTTTTCGGAGGCGCGTTTGTGGTTTGGCGAATGCTTAGTGTTTCGGACAAGGTTGACATTAAAATTAACACACCTACGCCGACGATAACGCCGACGATTAACAACACGCCGAGCGTCAATGACCGTTGGCAACCGATAGATTTTAACGCAAGTCTGGACGGCGAACGGCTGACTTTCTATCGTGGAACAACGCACGAAAAATGCAAAGCGGATTGCGACGAGAATCCGAAATGTGCCGGATTCGGGCTTGTCCGTGCAGGTTTTTATAACGCCAATGACCCGCCGATGTGTTATCTGCTCTCCAAAGTTACGGGTTCGACACCTTCAGCGTGCTGTATCTCAGGCGTGAAGAAAGGTGAGAAATGAGAGGTGAAAAATGAGAGGTTTTTCGCACTTCTCATCTCTCATCTCTCATTTATTTTTAACCAATCAATCAAAATATCTTCTTGTTTATGCAGAGCGTTTTCGGGTTTTTCTTTGCGCGTCATTGGCATTTTGAAGAATATCGAGATTTCTTCTAAAATGCCCGATTCGTTGCGTTGTTTGGCTAAGTCTAAACATCTTGCGATTTCGATGGCGAGCGGGGCGGCGAGGATTGAGTCTTTGCAGAGGAAATTTACTTTTAACTGCATTGATTGTCCCAAAAAACCGCGCAAATCTATGTTGTCCCAAGCCTCTTTGTTGTCGCCTCGCGGACGATAATAGCGGATGTCAACGATGTGGTCTTCGACTTCGTAGCCGAGAATGTCGTCGAGCAGACTGCTTTTGGTTTTGACTTTCGAGGCGAGAGATTCGGCGTTTGATAATGCCAAACCGTCGCGGTTTCCTAAAATGTTCGTTGAAAACCATCCTTCGACTTTCAGAGCGCGTGTCCGAAACGCAGGCGCGAGAACGCTTTTAATCATCGTTTGTCCCGTCTTGCCGTCTTTTCCGGCGATTGGCACGTTTTGTTTTTGGGCAAATTCGATCAGCGCGGGAATGTCTGCGGAAACGGACGGCGTGAAATTTCCGTAGGGAATTTGTTCGGCAATCGCGGCGTAAGCGTAAAGCATCGCGGGCGAAATTTCTTTTGAATTTTCGTCCAAAGCCGTTTCAAAACTTGTGAGCGAATTGAAAATCTCGTTGCCTTCGTCTGCCAATTTTTCGGTTGAAGCAAGATTGATGACAACCACCGAATCACAGGATTTTTTGAATTCCCGCAAATTTTCGTGCAGTTTTTCAATCGTTTCGCGGTGCGAAGTGTTTTTGGGAAACTTATTTTCGCCTTCGATATTTTCGAGAAAATCTTTATTCTCAATCGCCCGCCAAGGTTTGATCTTTCGCAAATCTTCTTCAACCACGACGAATTGTTTATGAGTTAACACGTCGTGTTCTTCCGCCGCGTGTCCCAGATGTTCGCCGAATAAATCCCAACCTGCAAATGTGATTTTTTCATATTTCGCCAGATTTTTCGTTAAATTTTCATCCAAATTTGCCAACGGCAAACCTGTCGTGTCAATTTTGCCTTTTTTCAAAAGTTCGATTCCGGCGACCATCGTCGTGCCGACCGCGCCACCTAAACCGATTACTGCTATGCCGAGTTTTCTGTTACTCATAAAAACAATAATTTTACAACAAAAATAAGTCTGCCACGAATCAATAATTAATTGTTGGAAATGATTTTGAAAATTTTGGCAGAAATCATCAATAATTCAGAATATTCAATAAAAAATACTTACAAAAGGACAATCCGGGAACAGAAATCGAATTTAGTTCGTAACGATTTTTGCTTTTAATAAATCTTTTAATAAATCCGTAAAAATATATCCGATGAAATTTTTAATCAAATTAGCATCTGCAATTATTTTTGTTTCGATAACTTTTCTTTTTAATACTTCTGTATCGTTTGCTCAAAATAAAGATCAAACCGATAACATTTCGTATTCGATCATGATTGAAAAAGGGAATTCCAAACTTGCCAAAGTCAAAGTTTCGTTCGTCCCGAAAGACGATGTTTTATATATGAGTCCGGGCGGAACTCAATTGCCGAAAAGGTGGGCGACATTTGTTCGGAATTTGAAAGTTGCGGACGAAAAAGGAAATTCCGTATCGGTCGAAGAATTGCCTGATGCGAAATGGAAAATGAATCTGCCGCAAAAGCAAAGAGTGATTTTAAGCTATGAAATAATGCTTGATCACGAAAACTACAAATGGTCGGGCGGTATTGACGGCGTTGCTTTTGCCGCCGATTGGGGCGTTTTTTATTCGGGACGAACTCTTTTAATTTTCAACGGCGAAAACCGGCAAAATATAAAAATAAATTTTACTCTGCCGGAAAGTTGGAAGGTGACGACTCCGTGGAAACCGGAGAAGAACGAAAAAAATTCATTCAGGGCGAATAATATGTCCGAACTGGCGAATTCGCTCATCTTTGCCGGAACGCACAAAGAACTTTCATTCAAACGAAAAGATTTCGAACTCGTTTTCGCGCTCGGCGGCGATGAGGTTATCACACAAAAAGAAGAATTCAAAAATTTAGCCGAAGGAGTTTTGGATTATTACATTGATCTGATGGGCGGCATTCCAAATCCGCCGCCGGATAACAAATTCAAAAAAGCCGTCGTCATCATCAACTCTTCTGACACGACCGACGGCGAAGTCATAGGCAACAACATCAGCATTTTGGTCAGCAAGGACGGCGATAAAACGTCGAAATTATTTTCGCGGTTCATTTTCGCGCACGAATTTTTCCATCTCTGGAACGGAAAATCATTCGTTCCCGCGACCGATGAAACCGAATGGTTCAAGGAAGGTTTTACAAATTACTACACTTTCAAAGCATTGCATCACGTCGGTTTTTTGACGGATGAATCGTTTCTCGAAGTTTTGAACAGTCTTTTTTACCAGCGATATAAAAACGACGACGGAGTCGGTAAAATCTCTCTGACCAAGGGCGAGGAAAAACACTATCATTGGGGATTAATTTACGGCGGCGGAATGTTCGTCGGAATCGCGCAGGATTTAATGATTCGCAAAGCGACAAATAATCGCAAAAGCCTTGATGATTTAATAAAGTATTTGTTTAAAAAATACGGCGGAAGTAATAAAGAATATAATTTAAGAGAAATTCAGCAGAAAATGTCGGAAGTAAGCGGCGCGGATCAGACGGGTTTTTTCAATGATTATATTTTTGGCATAAAGCAGCTTCCAATTACTGATTATTTTGAAATTGCCGGACTCAACGCGAAAGTCGAAAACGGGAATTTGATCTTAACGAAAAAAGAAAACGCAACGACATTACAGAAAAATATCTTAGACGGATTCTTTGGTTTGCAAAATAAAAAATAGTCTTAAAATCAAGCAACGGTTGTTTCTATATCAACTTTGATGTTTTGCCATTTGCCTTGGCGAAAACGGATGATGCTCAAGGCGCATCTCGTAAAATGTCCTGCGAGAATCGCAAACCAGATGTGCCAAGGCTCTAAACCGATGGTTTGTTTCAGCGCAAAACAAATGCCGAGCGGCACGATGATTTGCGAAATGATTGAAATATAAAGTGGACTTTTCGTGTCGCCTGAGCCTTGCAAACCGCCCGTGTAAGTCAATGCGATAGCAACAAAAACGCCCGAAAGACTCAAAAATCTAAGAAGCGACACTCCGATTTCGACTGCCGTCGTGTCGGTCATACCGAAAACTGCCAATAATTGATGCGGAAAAAAGAAAAAGAAAAAACCGACAAATGCCGAACCGATAAGTCCGAATTTTGCGGCGGTGTGAACGGCTTGTCGGGCGCGTTCGGTTTGTTGTGCGCCTAAGTTTTGCCCGACAACCGCCGCCGTTGCGCCCATCAAACCGACCGAAGTCCACGAAATAAGCGAAAAAAGCTGTGTGTAGGAAACCGCATAAGCCGCTTGCGCCGCCGCGCTTTGGGCGAGTGAGCCAATAAACGCGAGCAGAAAAACGCCGCCGAGATTCATCGCAATTCCTTGAAATCCGGCGGGCAAGCCAAATTTGAAAAGTTTGCGAATAACACTAAAATCCGGCGCGTAACCGTAGTTGTTTTTAAGCGAAATTGCCCAACCGCCGTTCCAAAGTTTCCAAAAAGCGTAAAGCGCAATCAAACCCGAAGCAATACAAGTTCCGATTGCCGCCCCTTTTGTTCCGAATGCGGGAATCGGACCGAGACCGCTGATAAAAATGATGCTGAAAAAAATGTTCAGTGCGGTCATCACAATGCCCAAAATCATCGGCGTTTTCGCATCTCCGGCAGAACGCAATGCACTGCTCAACATAAAAAAAATCATCATTCCACTGCTGAATAAAAACATTATGCGAAGATACGGCAAGGCTTCCGTCTGGACGGTTGCATCGGCGTTGACAAAATTTAAAAGCAGAGGCGAAGCAAAATATCCAATCGGTGTAATAACTGCAACCGCAATAAAAATCGCGGTGATAAATGCCTGATAAACCGTCCGATTGACCTTGTCGGTTTCGCCCGCGCCGACAAATCGCGCTACCAAAATGCTCATTCCGATAAAAATCGAAGACACGAAAACGACCACCACGAGAAAAATCTGCCAACTCACGCCGATTGCCGCGTTGCCCGTGTAGCCGACGACGTTTCCGACAACGATATGGTCAACCAAACCTTGTAAGCCGCCGAAAATATTCGCTACCGTCGTCGGCGCGGCAATTTTCCAAACCGCCCGCGGAAGCGAGCCTTCGACAATCGAACGGTCATATCTCAATTTGGCAGATGATAGTATCTTTTCTTGAACTTTTTCAGTTTTCTTATCGGGGAAAGACATAAATTTCACTTGTTTTTAGGTTTCTACAAGGCGATTCTATTATCTCCTATTGCCGAGAAAATATCTTCCGAGATGGAAAAAAGATGAATTTTTAAGATTTTTAATATTTAAAGACATACTAAAAATCTAGTTCTTGACATATACATAAGCCATATCATCGCAAGGAATAGATATATCTGTAAGATCATTATATTTTACATATTCATCTAGATAATCATACATAGTAAAATCTAAGTTTTCATCATATAAATATTCTATAAAATCAACCAAGTGTTTAATTGTGTGTCTCTTTAAAGTATAAACTTGGCTTATGATAATATCAGGCGGGTTAAATGAATCTCGGTTACTTTTTTCAATTTCATCAAATCGGGGTTTTATATCTGCTTCAATTTGTGCATCTGCTCTTTCAAGATTACATTTTTTGACTAAACGTGATAACCAGTAATCATACCAGATATGGCTTTTGTATTGTCCAGCAAATTTTGTGCTTTTAAAGTAACTTAATCCCATAAAAATTGAGTTAAGTGCATTTCCCCTGAATACAATGAAACACCCTGCATTTTGCCTATTAATATATTTACTGAGTTCTTTAAGTGCTTTACTCGTGTATAAAATGTGGGAAACAAGAATTATATCGAATTTTTCATTTTTAATTTGTAAAAAATCATTTTTGAATGACGCATTTGGAAATATTTCCATAAAATCGTCTCTCCATTCTGAAATATTGTCATAACCGATTATTTCCAGACTTTTATTAGATGATTTAAGTCCGGCGCAACCCAAAAACTCAAATAAACGCTGTCCGTTTGCACATCCAAAATCAAGAATTCTAATATTTGGGGGTAGCTGAACAAAATGAGTTAAAGCCGGACTGCTTGTAAGCCGTATTGAACGAAGTAAATCAGAATAAACAGTTCTATAATTAGAATTTTTGTTTCCGCTTACAATAACGTAAGTAACTGTCAAATAGATGATAATTGATGAAAAAACTGCAATATCTTTGCCGAAACTTTGAATCAAATGACTGATGATATGTAGATTACTTTGAATTGGGGGAAGGTTTTCTATGTGAAATGGTGCGTCAAAAATAAACAAAACTATCGCTAGAACAAAGATTATACAAACCAAAAATTCAATTATGCACCACGCAAGTTTCTCTAATCTCCGTGAGAGTTTCATCTGTTTTTCATAATAATCTCGAAAAAATAAAAGAGCATAGTGAAGTAAGAAAAAAGACAAATAAAATATTTTTAGAGAAGGATATTTTAGGAGTGAATATAAAAAGTAAAAAAGATAAGCTGCGCCCAAAAAAGATGGATATAGAAGTTGCTGCCAGAAAATTTTCTCAGGAGGGTTATCTAAAATGAGTTCTTTATAAACAATGTAAAAATACCAAACATATACAATTGTCATTAAAAAAACTACATAAGGTTTTAGAAAAGTGAAATCTTCAAAGCCAAAACTGAGATTTTGTTGCCACCACGCAAAGAATATTGCAAAAGCAAAAAATATCAAAAGCAAATGAATATTTCGCCTGTAAATTGAAGCAAATTGTAATGGAACGGGCTTGTCAGAATGATAGTCTTCTAGAACTAAAGATTTAAAGCCTCTACTTTTATAATCTTGAACTATTCTATTTTTTACTGATTCAAATGAAATTGACATATCTTGGGCTGTCTGTATCTTCCTATAAGATAAATGGAGATGTTTTATTGATGTCAAAGTATCAATTTAAAAAATATTGAGTGAGAAATAATTTAATCTCACATAGAAAAATAAAGTAAAACTGTGAACTTAAATGTTTTATGTTATTTGTTGCATTTTGTCAACCAAAGGTCTAAATCGTATTTAAAGTTATTGAAACCTTTGCAATTTTGCCGAGTGTGTGAACGAAATGATTAAACGCAGCGAATCTTTTATCGCGCGTAAATCCTTTGACGTATCGAAAATAGATTTGCTGGGCAATAACGGCAAGTTTGAATGTGCCGAAAACGTAATAAAACACGATGTCCGAAACCTGTCTGCCGCTCTTTTCTTCGTAGATTTCAACCAATTCAGAGCGCGAAATATTTTCCATCAAAACTCGCGGATTAAACGGCATATTCAATAATTCTTCGCCTTCGTTTTTCGACATCCAATAAGCCAGCGACGAACCCAAATCCATCAAAGGCTCGCCAATCGTCGTCATTTCCCAATCTAAAACGGCGACGATTTCGGTCAAATCATTCGGATTCAGCATTATATTATCAAATTTGTAATCGTTATGAATCAAGCCTGCGCCGTTTGATGCAGGAATGTTTGCGTTCAGCCATTCGATTGCCGCTTCGAGTTCGATGTGTTCATCGGTTTTCGCGTTGAAATAGCGTTTCGTCCAGCCCGTAACCTGTCTTTCCGCATAGCCTTCGGGTTTGCCGAGATTTTCCAAGCCGATTTTTCGATAATTGAGCGTATGCAGATTCACTAAATTTTCAATAAAAGATTTGACGACTTTTTTCTGCAATTCGGGCGAATCTTCCAAACTTTCGGGCGATTTTCCGCGAATTATCAAACCTTTGCGACATTCCATCAGATAAAATTCCGAGCCGATAATTGCTTCGTCATTGCAATAAATAAGCGGTTTCGGTGCAGGTTTATAAACTTCCGAAAGTTTTTCGAGAACATTAAATTCCCGCGACATATCGTGCGCCGATTTGACCTGATTGCCAAACGGCGGACGGCGCAAAACATATTCGGATACGCCGATTTTTATGCAGTAAGTCAAATTTGAACTTCCGCCGGGAAATTGCAAAATTTCGATTTCATCAGTTTTGACATCAAGATTTTCGCGCAAAAATTCGGCGAGATTTTCAGCGTTTAGTTCTTCGCCTTGTCTAATCGGTTTGGTATCGTTCATAAAATTTTTCAGTTAAAATTATTAGCAAAAATCCAACGAAATAAGCCACGAAATCGAGCCATTCAAAAGTTCTGCCGAGCGCGACGGAAAGAATTCGGTTATTTTCAAATCCGAGTAATTTTACATAATCAAAGCATTGCAAAATCTCGATTGTGAACGCAAAAAGCAAAACTCCGAGCGCGATTTTCCAATACGAATAATTTAAAAATATCCGCAAGAAACAGTAAATCAAAATCACGACCAACACATCTCCGACAAACGGACGAATTACGCTATCTTCTACAAATAAAGCAATTGCAAGTTCGATGAGAAAAAGAATTATCGTCAAAAATAGATATTTTACATTGAAGGAAATCATAAATTATTTTTCATCATTTGATAGTTTTATATTCCCATTTCATAAAAATCTGTCTGTGATTTATGATATTTCCAAACCTATGAATTTCGATTATTCCAAACAAACACAAGAACTGCAAAAACGGCTACAAGTCTTTATGGATGAAAATATTTATCCGAACGAAAAGGCTTACCACGAAGAAATAAATTCCGGCGACCGTTGGCAACCGCTTCGACTTATTGAAGACTTGAAAGCGAAAGCGCGAAGTGAAGGTCTTTGGAATCTATTTTTGCCCGAAGTTTCGGAACTTACAAATCTTGAATACGCGCCGCTTGCCGAGATTATGGGCAGAGTTTATTGGTCAGCCGAAGTTTTTAATTGTTCTGCGCCCGATACGGGAAATATGGAAGTTTTGGAGCGTTACGGCAGCGCGGAACAGAAAGAAACTTGGCTGAAACCGCTTTTGAACGGCGAAATTCGTTCATGTTTTTCGATGACTGAGCCGGAAGTTGCTTCGTCGGACGCGACGAATATTTGTGCTTCGATTAAAAAAGACGGCGATGAATATGTTTTAAATGGTCGCAAATGGTGGTCAACCGGCGCGGGCGATGCGCGTTGCAAACTTTCGATTTTTATGGGCAAAACCGATGAAAATGCGCCAAAACATCTGCAACAATCAATGATTCTTGTGTCGATGGACACAGAAGGCGTAAAGGTTGAAAGAAATTTGCAGGTTTTCGGTTTTGACGATGCGCCGAACGGTCATTCGGAAATTACTTTTACAAACGTCCGCGTGCCGAAAGAAAATTTAATCTTGGGCGAAGGGCGCGGTTTTGAAATCGCACAAGGTCGCCTTGGTCCCGGTCGCGTTCATCATTGTATGCGTTTGATTGGTGTTGCCGAACGTGCGCTCGAAATGATGAAAAACCGCGCAAAATCGCGCATTGCATTCGGAAAACCTTTGGCGGAACAAGGCGTATTAAGAAATTGGATTGCTGAAGCGCGAAATGAAATCGAAATGGCGCGTTTGTTGGTTTTGAAAACTGCTTGGGCAATGGATAATTTCGGAAACAAAGTTGCCCGAAAAGAAATTGCGATGATCAAAGCGGTTGTTCCGCCGCTTGTCTTGAAAATTATTGACCGCGCCATTCAAGCGCACGGCGGCGCAGGCGTTTGCGAAGATTTTCCGCTCGCAAATTTCTGGATTATCGCCCGAATGCTCAGAATCGCCGACGGTCCTGACGAAGTTCATCTTGAATCTATCGCCAAAATGGAATTAAAATAAATGTCAGCCAAGAGAAACTAGAAAATGAAAATCTTGCGAAATATTTTGACAAATCCGATTGCAATTGCCGTTGCTGTCGTGCATTGGATAGTTGTCATTTTCGCCATTTATGGTCAAAAACATACGCAACCTTTTCATTTTCATAATGAGCCGATTTTAACTAAATGGCTATATTTGCTGAATTTTTTGCCGATGATATTTGTGGGAATAATCTTGTCGCCAATTTTTCCTTTTTTCGAGCAGAATTCTTTTATTTCGGCTTTATTTCTTTTCTTGAATTTTTTGGCAATAACTTTTCAGTGGTTGTTTATAGGAAATATAATTGCGGCTCTTATTGATTTGTGGAAACCGGAAAAATTATAATTATCATTAAAACAAAATGGAAATTCGCAAAGTAAAATCGGAAGACGCGGCGCAGATTGCCGAAATTTATAATCATTACATTAAAAATTCGCACCAGACGTTTGAAACCGAACCTTTGGGCGCGGACGAAATGAGTAAAAGAATTGCCGAAATCAGTGCGGAATATCCGTTTTTGGTGGCGGAAGAAGACGGCGAAATTCTCGGTTATACTTGCGCGACACAGTTTCGGCTTCATCAAGCCTTTGAGTATGCGGCGGAAGTTTCGATTTATATCAAAAATGAAGCCAAACAGCGCGGCATCGGAACTTTGCTTTATACGAAATTGTTTGATGAACTCGCCGATACCGACATTCACACGCTGATTGCCGGAATTTCTTTGCCGAATGATTCGGGCATTAAGTTTCACGAAAAAAAGGGTTTTCAGAAAGTCGCCCATTTCCGCGAAGTCGGTTATAAATTGGGCAGATGGATTGATGTCGGTTATTGGGAATTGCTGAACAGATTTAATGATTGATTTTTAAACGCAAAGGCGCAAAGACGCGAAGATGCAAAGTTTTTAATAGTTGATTTTAATGATTTCAGTTTTGCGTAAATTCAAAAATGCCAAAAAAATAAATTCTTTGCGTCTTCGCGTCTTTGCGTTAAAAAGATGTCCACTAAACAAACTATTCATTTCGCACACGCAAACGGTTTTCCCGCCAAAACTTACAACAAAATTTTCGCGTCTTTGAGTGAAGATTTTGAAATCGGCTTTATCGAACGGCACGGACATAATCCGAAATTTCCTGTTTCGGATAATTGGAAACTGCTCAAAGATGAACTGCAAGAAGAACTTTCGACAAAATATTCAAAGCCGATTATCGGCGTTGGACACAGTCTTGGCGGAATTTTACATCTGCTCGTAGCGGCGGAAAATCCCGAACTTTATAAACAAATAATTTTGCTTGATGCGCCGATTATCAGCCGTTTCAGCAGTCATAGTTTGCGCGTTTTGAAAATTACGAAACTGATTGACAGCTATTCACCTTCAAAAATCACGCGCTTTCGTCGCAATCTATGGCAGACGAAAAGAGAAGCCTTTGAACATTTTAAGGCAAAACCGAAATTTGATGCGTTTGACGAAGACGTTTTGCGCGATTATGTCGAACACGGCTTAACAAACAGCGAAAAAGGTTTTGAACTTTTTTTCTCGCCCAAAATCGAAGCGCGGATTTACCGCACGATTCCGCATCATCTTCCCAATCTTCGCGGAAAATTAAAAGTCCCGACCGCTTACATCGGCGGCACAAATTCGAGAGAAGCGCGACTGGCAAAACTTTCGTTTATGCAGAAACATTTCCCGATAGATTTTCATTTTCTTGAAGGCTCGCATCTTTTTCCGTTTGAAATTCCGCTCAAAACGGCTGAAAAAATCAAACAAATTGCCGGAACTATGCTATAAATAAATTCACTTGCGAAAAGTTTATGCTTTACGGCAAAGCACGAAATATTTTGTTTCAAATTGTGTTGGCGTGTTTGATTTTTTCTGCAAACGCGGCGGCGCAGGAATATGGTTTTGACGTTTGGACAACCGCGAACGGTCTGCCGCAAAATACGGTAACGGGCGTGGCGCAAACGCCGGACGGTTATTTGTGGTTAGCGACATTTGACGGGTTGGCTCGTTTTGACGGCGTGAAGTTCACGATTTTTGACAAAGGTAATACGAAAGGCATTTTAAATAATCGGTTTTCAGGGATTTTTGTTGATAAAGCGGGTGCGGTTTGGGCTGTTACCGAAAACGGCGTGATAACGATTTATCGCGGCGGCGAGTTTGTTTCTTATCAAACTCCCGAAACCTTGACCATTCCGGCTTCTATCGCGGCGGACATACAAGGAAATGCGCTTATCGAAACAAATGACGGAAGTTTTTATTTGCTGGACGGCAAATTAGTTCCGGCTGAGGAGAAAAAAGAGCCGAAAGTCAAACTACTTTTTTACGGAAAATCGGGCGCGAAATGGACGCTCGAACAAAACGGAATTACGCGGCAAAAAGACGGACAAACGACAAACTATCCGCTCAATCTGCCTTCAGAAAATTTGACTTCTACGAACTTTTTTCGGATTTACGAAGACAATCGAGGCGCGTTGTGGCTTTCGGTCAAAGATAAACTTTACCGCCTCGCGGATGCGAAAGTAACGGCGTTCACAAACAATGAAATTCCGGCTCTGAAAGAATTAAATCTGCAAACGATTTTCGATGATGCGGAAGGAAATACTTGGTTTGTTTTCGGCGCGGCAAACGCGGAAGCACAATTAAACGGGCAATTTGTCAGATTTAAGGACGGGCAATTCACTTCTTATAATTTGGGCAAACCTGTCTCGGCAACTTCCGGCATCACCGACCGCGAAGGCAATTTTTGGCTGGCGACAACCAACGGTTTGCGACGTTTGCGGCGGCAACTTATTACATCTTTATCCGTGAAAGACGGTCTTAACCGGAATGAAGTTTATCCGTTAATACAAACCCGCAAAGGAGATATTTTCATCGGCACAGTCGAAGGCGTTAATCGTTATGCTGACGGAAAAATTACGAATTTGGGATTGAAATATACCTCCGGCGTTCCGCTTTATATGCGTGGTTTTTGGGAAGATGAGCAATCGCGGGTTTGGCTCGGTTTCCAAGGCGAAGGCGGATTCGGACGGTTTGAAGAACCTTCGTCCGTCAAACGAATTGGCAAAGATAATCTTCCAAACGGAGCGACAGACTTTGCTTCAGACCGCGAAGGCAATATTTGGATTGCGACGGATGAAGGTTTATACAAATACAAAGATGACGCGGAAATCGCTCATTACACCATCAAAGACGGATTGCGAAACGACAAAATAATCACGATGCGCTTTGACCGTGAGCAGAATCTTTGGTTGGGAACTTTTGACGGATTATCAAAATTAAAAGACGGAAAATTCACTAATTTCGCCGATGCTGAAAACAGTCCGAAAGGATTTGTCCGTGTGATTTACGAAGATGCGGACGGCGTGTTGTGGTTCGGAACTTACGGCGACGGGCTTGTGCGTTACAAAGACGGCAAATTTTTTAATTACCGCGTCGAACACGGACTTTTCAATAACGGCGTATTTGCGATTTTGGAAGATAATCGCGGCAACTTTTGGATGTCTTCAAATCGCGGCATTCATCGCGTCAGCCGTCAGGAATTGAACGATTTTGCAGACGGCAAAATTCCGAAACTCAACAGCGTTTCCTACGACGAAAAGGACGGAATGCTCAACGCCGAATGCAACGGCGGACGAATTCCGGCGGCGATAAAAACTAAAGACGGCAAACTCTGGTTTGCGACGATGGGCGGCGTGGCGATTGTTAATCCCGAAGTCGAAAGAATCAATCCAAATCCGCCAAATGTGATAATCGAAAATATTTCGATTGACCGCAAATCCGCAACTCGGAATCCGCAATCCGCAATTGAATTACAGCCGAATCAGTCAAATTTGGAAATCATTTATACGGGATTGAGTTTGACAAAACCGGAGCAGACAAAATTCAAATACAAGCTCGAAGGTTTCGAAGAAAATTGGGTTGAAGCCGGAACGCGGCGCGAGGCAAGTTATTCATATTTGCCTCATGGCGAATATACTTTTCACGTCATCGCCGCCAATGCCGACGGCGTTTGGAACTCTGATGGTGCGACAATCAAAATAATCGTTCACCCGTATTTTTATCAAATGTGGTGGTTTCGCGTGTTGGCGGTTTTGGCGGTGGCTTTGGTTATCGGATTGATTTATCACAACCGCGTTTCGCATCTGCGGGAAATTGCCGAAACGAAAACACAGTTTTCACGCCAGCTTATCGAATCGCAAGAAGCGGAAAGAAAACGAATCGCGGCGGAATTGCACGACGGTTTGGGACAAAATCTGGTCGTCATCAAAAACCGTGCGATGCTCGGAATAAACAAAGGCGACGACAGAGAGCGCGTTGCCAAAGAATTGAATAATATCTCGGAATCAGCGACACAAGCACTCGAAGAAGTGCGCGAAATTACGAACAATTTGCGCCCGCAACTGCTTGACCGTCTCGGTTTGACGAAAGCGATAAACGCAATGCTCAAAAAGGTTTCGGGTGTTATCGAGATTGAAAGCGAGATTGATTCGATTGATGGGATTTTTAACGAAACACAGGAAATCAGCATCTATCGCATCGTGCAGGAATCGTTGGGTAACATTATCAAACATTCCGACGCTTCGGACGCGATTGTGAAGATTAAACGCGATGAAAATAGAGTTTTGATAACGATTGAAGACAATGGCAAAGGCTTTGACACGGCAAATATCAACAGCGGACTCGGTTTGATTGGATTAAAAGAACGGGCGCAATTATTGAACGGCGAGTTTGTGATTGATTCAAAAATCGGCGAGGGAACGAAGATTCGGATTGTAGTTTTCCCCAAATCGTAAGCGAGGTTCAGAGTCCAAACCTCGGTTTGTCAACGCGCCAAATTAATTGGTCAATTACATAAAGATTGTAAATTGAATTGACGGTCGTGGTAGTATTAGATGTGAGAGGTAATTTCAAATGTTAATTGCAGTCGAAGCCGAAATTGATACGAACGGAGTCGTAACTTTGCTCGAGCCTTTAACCGTTAAGCAAAAAATGCGGGCGGTTGTTACTTTGCTTGAAGAAAAAGCTGAAGAACCGGAATCAAGCACAGTCGAACACCCCGAAAATGCTCTTGTTCGGTGGCTTAAAACCAAAGACAATGACCCAAAAGCAAAATTTCCCGCCAAAATCATCGCTACCGATTTGCCGATCCGCGACCGTTCGAGCGAATATGAATGGCTTGCCGCAAATCGTGATGAATACGATGGTAAATATGTCGCACTCGATGGCGATACACTCGTTGCCGTCGGCGATAATTATAAGAAAGCCGCAGCCAAAGCGCGGAAACTCTCTGTGAACAATGTGCTGATTGTTTTTGTCGAGGGTAGTAATCGCCCGAAATTTATCAGTGGAGGTTTTTGGCGAGAATGAGTTTTCCGATTGAATTTCAGAAAAAGACAATCTACCAATCACTCAATACTGGCGTTACGATTGAGGCAATTCTGCGTTACGGAGATTTGCAGACCAAATGTTTAGCGAAAGTTGATACGGGTGCGGAATTTTGTCTTTTTGAACGTGGTGTGGCGGATGATCTTGAAATAGATGTCAAAAGCGGCTATCGGGAAAAATTCTCAACGCTCGGCGGCGGAATCGTCGCTTATGCACACGAAGTTGAACTCGAAACTCTTGGCTTGCGTTTTCAATCTTACGTTTATATTGCCGAAAGCTATGCCGTCAACCGAAGTTTGCTCGGCAGACAAGGTTGGCTACAGCTCATTAAATTAGGATTAGACGATTACCGAAGCGAGCTTTATTTAAGCCCTAATCAGGAATAAATAAAATGTTCGCGGCGACGGAATCATGTTCGCGCTTCGTGAAACCATTCACTAGTTTTATGGACAGCGAAATTACAATTATCATCACCGACGACCATCCGATAGTGCGGAAAGGTCTGCGGGAAACTATCGAAGAAGACCGACGTTTGCGCGTCTTGGCGGAAGCAAATAACGGGCGCGAGGCGATTGAAGCGATTGAAAAGCATCAGCCGCAGGTTACGATTCTTGATGTTGATATGCCTGTAATGAACGGTTTTGAAGCGGCGCGGGAGATAAAATCGAAAAAATTACAGACCGAAATTATTTTCCTCACGATGCACCGCGACGAGGATTTATTTAATGAAGCGATTGACCTCGGCGCGAAAGGTTTTGTTCTCAAAGACAGCGCGTTGAGCGATATTGTCGAGTGCATCAAAACCGTCGCTCAGAGCGAACATTACGCGAGCCACGCGCTGACGAAATTTCTGATAAATCGCAGTCGCCGTGCAGTTCAATTAACCGAAAAACAACCTTCGATAAATGATTTAACGCCGACCGAACGCAAAGTTTTGAAACTCATCGCCGAAAATCTGACGAGCAAGGAAATCGGCGAAGAACTTTTCATCAGCCCGCGCACCGTCGAAAAACACCGGCAGAATATTTGCCAAAAACTAGGCTTGCAAGGCAGTCATTCGCTTCTGAAATTTGCGGTTTTTCATAAATCTGAATTGCTTTAGCTTAAAATTACACCGCACCAAGCAATAAAATGGCGCACTACGACATCTACACGCTGTTTCACGATACTTGCAAGCTGTTTTGAGTTACCAACACGCTGTTTTGAGTTACCAACACGCTGTTTCACGATACCTGCACACTGTTTCAAGCTACAAACACGCTGTTTCACGACATCCGCACACTGTTTCACGATACCTGTAAGCTGTTTCACGACACCTGCAAGCTGTTTTGCGATACCTGCAAGCTGTTTTGCGACACCGACACGCTGTTTCGAGTTACCAACACGCTGTTTCACGCGATAAAACGCCGTCTGACGGTTTCATCAAGGCGCACGGCATAATTTTATGAGCTATCGAACAATCAACAGACGATTTTGCCGTCTCAAACCTAAAAATACGCAGTTCCACGCATATAAATTACGCAGAACTTCTAATTCCCGCGCTTCGCTTTTCAAATTATTCTAACTTTCGATGATGAAAGTCTTGATTGTTGATGATAACGCCAAAGTCCGCGAAGTCGTGCGCGATTATCTGCCCGCGTCGGTCAGAGAGATTTTTGAATGCGCCGACGGCGCGGAGGCTTTGGCGTTTTATCAGAAACATCTGCCCGATTGGGTTTTGATGGATTGGGAAATGCCGCGAATGAACGGCATCACGGCAATCCGCGAGATTATCCGCGAATTTCCCAACGCGAATATCTGTATGGTTACGGCGTTTGACGATGCGGAAATCCGCGCCGAAGCATTGCAAGCAGGCGCGAGCAGGTTTGTCTTGAAAGATAATCTTTTTGAACTTGAAACGATAATTCAGAGTTACGCTTGATGATATTTGAGAAATAAATCCGACAAAAAGTTGTGTCTTAGCTCGCGTAGCGAGTGAAAGCGTGTAGCCCATAGCGCGAGCTATGGGAATAGAAAGCGTGAATCACCAAGCCCGCGTAGGCGGGCGAAAGATTCGTTAATGAGCGAAAAATTCTGCCGCTATCTACGATAGCTAAACCGTTTTTTTTGGCAACGATTCCCATAGCTTGCGCTATGGGCTACACGCTTTCGCCATCTCCGATGGCTTTTTCCTCGGATTTATTTTGAACACACTATCAGCAGTAACTCTAAACGAAAAAACTATGAAAACGAATAAAATGAGCGACAATCGAATTTCCCGTGTTATGAAACAAGCCGTGAGTCTGGCTGTTCTGTTGAATTTAATTGTGCTGTTCCTGCCGCAAAGCGCAGAGGCGGCGGCGAGTCAGTTTGACCAAACTTTCGGGAGCGGCGGCAAGGTTTTTTACAGCACGGTCAGCGGAACCGGTGGAAGCGGTGACATCGAAATTCAGCCCGACGGCAAAGCGGTTGTTGTTGGAATGTTCGGTTTCGAGGTTGCACGTTTTAATGTGAACGGCACGCCTGACACTACTTTCGACGGCGACGGCTTGGCGCAAGTTCCGGGTCTAAATCAAGCAAACACGCTCGCTATCCAAGCGGACGGCAAAATAATCGTTGCCGGTTATTTTGTGTCGGAAAACGCGGATCTTGCGCTGGCTCGTTTTAACAGCAACGGCTTGCTCGATACAACATTCGACGGCGACGGCATCGCTGTTTTTGTTTTGCCCGAAACCCAAGTTGTTTTTGATATTGCGATTCAGCCGGACGGTAAAATAATCTTGGGCGGCAATACCGGAACTACCGTTTCGGTTCAGGATTTTATGGTCGTCCGCTTAAACGCGAACGGAACACCGGACGCATCGTTTGGTCCGACCGGCAACGGTGTTGTCCAGACATCGTTTAATGCCGGTGATTCTTTAAGCTCCGTTGCGCTTCAAACCGACGGTAAGATCGTCGCCGGCGGATCTACGTCCGGCACTAATCTTGATTTCGCCTTGATGCGTGTTACCGCAACCGGTTCACTCGATACGACATTTGACACGGACGGTAAGCTGACTACATCAATCCGGCAAGATGAAGGCATCAGTAAAGTGCTGATTCAGCCGGATGGAAAGATTATCGCCACCGGCAATACCCGAAACCCCGGTCAAAATGTTGATACGGCAATAGTTCGTTATAATCCAAACGGTTCGCTCGATACGAGTTTTGATGTTGACGGAATTGCAACAACGAATGATGCGCCATTCGAGGAAACTACCGCCGCCGCACTCCAGCCCGACGGCAAGATAATTGTTTCCCAAAGACGAGACCTTAACAATTCTGCGCTTATCCGTTTTAATTCCAACGGCGCATTGGATACCTCGTTTCACGGCGACGGGATATTTTTATTTCCCGCGTCAACGCACACAAACACATATGCAAGAGCGATTGCCGTTCAGCCGGACGGCAAAATCATAATTTCAGGGGCGCAAGGACCCGACATATTTTTGTCCCGATTATTAGGCGACCCGCGCAAGAGTTTTACCAATTTTAACGCGATGTTTCCGCCCGACCGCACCGCCAACACCAATCCGCCCGGCGTGCCGTCGAATTATCCGTCCATCGCCGACATCAATGGTGCGACCGGCACGATTACAAAAGTTCGCGTTATCTTAACCAATGTTTTCCATACCTTCCCCGGCGATTTCGATGTTCTGCTCGAAAGTCCAAACGGTCAGCGCACGATTCTGATGTCCGACGCGGGCGGCGGAAACCCCGGCGTAACGGCAAGAACTTACATCTTCGACCAATCCGCCGCCGCTAATTTTCCGACGACGACTGCCGCCAGCGGAATTTACAAACCCTTCAACGGCGACGGTCCCGCCAACATCGAACCCGGCGGAATTGACGTTTTTCCCGCGCCCGGTCCCGGTTCACAAAACTACGGCGCGGCAAATCTCGACGTTTTCAACGGCACAAACCCGAACGGCATCTGGAAACTCTACGTCGTTGACGACGAAGCGGGCGATACGGGCGGCATCTCGACTTTTACGCTCGAAGTTACAACAACGACTTCGCGGCTCAATAATTTAACGTCTGATTTTGATGGCGACGGTAAAACAGACATTTCCATCTTCCGCCCATCAAACGGTCAATGGTGGCGGCAATCGAGCTTTACAAATCAAGTTACCGCCGCAACTTTCGGTCTGAACACAGACAAAATCGCTCCGGCAGATTATACCGGCGACGGCAAAACCGACATCGCTTTCTGGCGACCTTCGGGCGGATTGTGGTTTATCTTGAGAAGCGAAGACAACACATTTTTCGCCTTTCCGTTCGGCACTAACGGCGACGTTCCGCAACCCGCCGATTACGACGGCGACGGTCGCGCTGATGCGGCGGTGTATCGTGTCGAAACTCGAACTTGGTTTATCTCAAATTCTTCGGGCGGCACAACGATTCAGCAATTCGGCGCATCGGGCGATATTCCGGTTACGGCTGATTACGACGGCGACGGTCGAAGCGACATCGGCATTTATCGTCCGAACGGCGCAAACGGCGCAGAATGGTGGCATCAACGAAGTTCGACAAATGTTGTCTTTGCGACACAATTCGGATTATCAACCGACAAACCCATCCAAGCCGATTTCACGGGCGACGGAAAAGCCGACATCGCTTTTTGGCGACCGTCAAACGGCAATTGGTTTATTTTGCGCTCAGAAGATTTGAGTTTCTTCGCCTTCCCGCTCGGAGCAAACGGCGACCGTCCCACGCCCGGCGATTACGACGGCGACGGCAAAGCCGACGCGGCGGTTTTCCGTCCGACAGACACAACTTGGTATATCTCAAAATCCACCGGCGGAACGCTGATTCAGCAATTCGGCACAACCGGAGATTTGCCGACTCCGAGCGCGTTTATTCCATAAAATCTCAATAATGAGGTAGAAACTCGGATGTAAGCAAGAGAAAAACCGTTGAGGTTTTTGCACTTTTGCTTACATACAGGTTTCTGCCTTTTTTGTCATTTTGACCGAACTTATCAATCATTCTGAAATTAATTTATTCAATTTGGTTTAACATTGTAAATAATTGTTGACAAATATTTTTCATTCGTGTAGCTTTAATATCAAGCGGCGCGAAACGCCGTAGTTCACATCGCCACCTATATGCAAAAAGTTTTCCGCTGGAGCAACACATTGCCTAAAGGCATTAAGTCCGGCGAATCAGACAAAAAATTCATAAACGCGCAGATTTTGGCTTCGGCAAACCGTCTGACCTACCAAATACGAATCCCGTCTTTGCAGTCATTCTGAAGGTGGCAAACTCTTCTGACAAGCCAAAATCCAGCGTCGTTTGGGTCGAAAAACTAAAACTAAAATACGATTGGCGTAAAGCCGCGAAAGGAGTAGAAAAATAATGCTGTTCGGTAAAAAGAAAAGCGTTGCCGGTTTAGATGTCGGTTCGAGTTCGATCAAAATCGTCGAACTTGATGGCAAATTAAACAGTTTGAATCTGGTTGGATTAGGATTTGAAAATCTGCCCGATAACACGATTGTTGACGGGCAAATTATGGAGTTGAACACGGTTTCAGAAGTTATTCAAAACGTCTGTAAAGACCATCAGATTAATGTTAATCAGGTTGTAACGGGCGTAAGCGGTCATTCGGTCATCATCAAAAATATCGTTTTGCCGCCGATGAGTGCGGAAGAACTCGAAGAATCTATTGACTGGCACGCCGAAGAGCATATTCCTTACGATTTATCGGATGTCAGCCTCGATTATCAAGTAACGGCAGAAACGGCAGATTCGACATCGGTTCTCATTGCGGCTTGCAAGCGCGAAAGAATTGACAATCTCAAACAAGCCGTCCAACTCGCCGGAAAACAACCGGTTGTGATTGATGTTGACACATTTGCTCTGCAAAATTGCTACGAAGTTAACTATCAACCGGACGATTCGCAAGTCGTTACCCTATTAAATATCGGCGCGTCAACAATGAATGTGAACATCGTGCAAGGCACACGCTCGCTTTTCACACGCGACATCACTGTCGGCGGTTCGCAATTTACCGACGTTTTGCAAAGAAATTTGGGCTTGAGCTATCAACAAGCCGAAGCTGTCAAACGCGGTGTTGCGGAAGCAGTAGAAGGCGTTGAAGAAAAAGCGATTGAGCCTTTAATGAACAACGTAACCGAAATGGTGGCGATGGAAATTCAAAAAACATTTGATTTTTATCGCGCAACTACCGAAGAACAAGAAGTTGTCGTGCAAAAAATTCTGATTTCGGGCGGCGGTTCAAAACTCGCCGGACTTGCCGAAGAGCTTTCGACACGACTCGAATTACCGGTCGAAGTTTTAGATCCTTTTCGTCAGATAAAAGTTGATACGCGCAAATTCGATCCTGATTATTTGAGCGAAATTATGCCGGAGATGGCAGTTGCTGTCGGTTTGGCTGTCAGAGGAGTGGAAGCAAGATGATTAAAGTAAATCTTTTAAATTCCGTTACGGAGCGTCAAGGCGGCGCAGTTGTTGCTGTTGACCGGAAAATCAGCAGTCCGATGTCCCGCCTGCTTTTGATGAGCATTGCCACAGCGTTACTTTTGGCATTAGTTGTCGGCTTTGATGTTATCACTTCGCAGATGGCGAAAAGCAAAGCCGAAGAAGAATTAGTCGAACAAAAACGCATCGAACAAGAACTCGCCGCTGTTTTGAAAGAGCAGAAAGAACTCGAACAAAAGATTCAAAATATTGACAAGCGCATCGAAATGATTAAGAAATTACGCGATTCGCAAGCCGGACCGAGTGCTGTTTTGGAAGCCTTACGCGAACGAATTTCGATGGTGCCGGGACTTTATCTCGAATCGGTCGAACAAACAGGCGACCAACTGACTATCAAAGGCAATTCGCCCGATGAACAAGCAGTTACGCAATTCGGACGCAGTTTGGAATTTTCGGGCGGTTTGTTCTCGAATCTGAGTATTGAAACACAGAGAAAAGAAGAAGCTATTCAAACTTCGACACCAAGTGCGCCGACAAACTCGGCAACCCCGGTTGAACCTCCGAAAATCGTTAGTGTCGGATTTTCAATCCGCTGTGCCTACACACCGACGAAAGCGAACACGACGAATACGACCGTTGCTGCCAATCAGCCGCAAACACAACCGCAACCGCAACAACCGGCGGCAAACCCGCAAAAAAATTAATGATGTTTGTTCAGAGTTACGCATTTATGCGTGAAATCACTCTAAACCGAGGAAACCGATATGATGGAAAAATTTAAAGCCCTAGCCTGGCACTTTCAACTTTTAGTTTTAGTCGGCGTTGCCGCGTTGCTTTACAGTGGAGTTTGGTATTTCCTGACGAGCGTAACGCGCGAAGAAACCAAAGCCTTGAATGATCAGGTAGCACAGCTTCAACAGCAAAATCAGCAAGCTCGCATTGCTACAGAACGGATTGATGAGTTTCGCACGCTTTTTGCAACAAAAACCGCGGAATACGACGAATTGAAGGTTCTTCTGCCGGAAGCCCGCGAAATTACCAATGTTTTGCAAGGACTTCAAGATACAGCAAGCCAGAGCCGTCTGATCGTGATGCGTTTTACACCGCGCGATGATACTCAGCAAGAACAAATTATGGCAAAGCCGGTCGAAGTTGAAATTGACACGAACTTTACCAATTTGCGCGACTTTTTCGACAAAATGGCGAAGCTCCAACGCATCGTCTCGATTTCCGATTTCAAATTAAACCAACTGCCGACGCAAACGAATGACCGCACCTTGCACGCTCAATTTTTGCTGACGGCTTATTATGCTTCGGCGGAAAATCTTAACAATGTTGGAACAACTAAGCCGAACACACCGGGACAACCAAACACGCCCGGACAGCCCAACGCGCAACAAACTGCTGCAACTACGCAACCCGCGCCGGTTGCCAAATAATGAATAGTATTTTGTGAGAGAGAACAGCTATGATGAACAAATCTAAAATGAAACGCTTCTTGATTTTGAGTTTAGCCGCATTCGCGTTCGTTTTATTCGGCGGAAATTTAAGCGAAGCAAAGGCGCAATGTGCCGGAAACGATCCGTTTTGCAAACCGAAACGCCCGACTCCGCAACAGCCGAAGCCGACAACGACAACCACAACTACGACCAATGGCTCGACAACTACGACTAAGCCGGTGCCTGTTAAACCGCAAATTGTTGTTGTTCCCGCACCATCTGCCGAACAACGCATTGCTTATTACAAACGCATCCGCGAAGAAGCCGCTTTACGAGGTGAAGAAATACCGAAGGTTACGTCCGTTTTAACGATTGACGAATTATCGGTTACGGGAATTTTCCGAACACCGCGCGGATTTGCCGCAATGGTCGAAGCCAAACCAATCAGCCTTTCTTACACGATTTATCCGGGCGATAAATTCTTTGACGGTCAACTTGTTGCCATCGAGGAAAACCGTCTTGTTTTCCGCAGAATTACGAAAATGAGCAATAACAAATTCGTAACTTCGGTTGAAAATAAAACCTTGCGCCAATACACCGACCAAGAAGTAGTTCAAGGCACGGCTCCGGTTACGGCGCAAACGCAGACGCAAACACAAACGCAGACGCAAACGAGCCAAACCGAAAACGGCAATACGAATACTACGGGAACTACAACAACAACGCAGTCGGACATTGTTATTTCGCCACTTGATGAAATGAATCGTCAACAGCAAACCGAACAACAAGAAACGAAACCGACAACCAAGCCGAATAAGAAACCGCGTGTTTCTAAAAAAGGTAAATAAAATTTTTTAATTTTTCTAATTTCAAAACAATCCATCTCTTTTCAACAGAGATAATTTCAAACGGAGGAAACAATGAATTCTCTTCAAATTCTGCGCGAAACAGCTAAACGAGCCGTCTTCGCTTTAATGATAATCAGTTCGATGGCTTTGGCGGTTGCGGCACAAAAAGTTGATGTGCAACAGCAAGGCAAAATGTATGGTGAGCCGGGATTTGTCGGCGAACCGATTAATTTGAACGTCGTCAATATGGACGTGCGCGAAATTCTGAGTTATATTACCGAACAATACGGCATCAATTTCGTGATTGACAAATCGGTTGACGCAACAAAAGTTACGGTTAACATCAACAATGTTCCGTGGAACATCACACTCGATTCGATTCTTCAAGCACAAGGTTTGGCGATTCAAGTCAACGGTCCGATTTTGCGCGTTGCAAAACAAACTATTCTTGCCGATGAGCAGGAAGTGCGCCGTAAAATTCAAGACAATCAACTCGACACATCGCCGCTTTATACGGAAATCATTCGTTTGAATTACGCGCGTGTTTCCGGTGCATTGACCGGCGGCGGTTTTCAAGGCGGCACGGAAAATTCAAGCAGTTCGAGCAGTTCAAGCACCTCGGGCGGCGGTGGCACGGGCAATGACCAAGGACTTTTAGGAATTATCAAACGTCGTATTTCACGTCGCGGCGCAATCGAAGTTGACGGACGCACGAATACGCTAATCATTACGGACGTGCGCGAAAACATTGACAGTATTAAACAACTCGTAACCGTTCTCGATCAACCCGAACCGCAAGTCGAAATCGAAACCCGCATCGTTATCGCGCAACGCAATTTTCTCCGCGACATCGGCGTTCAGCTTGGTGTAAATATTGCTAATCCGTTTGACCGCGGCGGCGTTCTCGGAGCAGTAACCGGAAGACAATCCGATAGCGTTCCGACCGGACAATTTTTCTTAACGACCGGAGCTTTCGGCACGGCGCAAATCACGGCAGCATTGAATTTGGCTGAACAAAAAGGTCAAAGCAAAACTATTGCCAGCCCGCGCGTTACGGCTTTGAATAACCGCAAAGCGGAAATCGAAAGCGGAAGCCAAATTCCGGTTACGACCGTTCAAAGAAATGCCGGAAGCAATGATGAAGAAGACGGCGGAGGTTTGGTTTTCACGACGACCTTTGTTAATGTTCCTTTGCGTCTTGAAGTTACACCTCAAATCAGCGATGCCGGAACGGTAATTATGGATGTTACGGCGGAAAATAATACCGTCAATCCCGCGCTTGCCGCCGGAACAGGCGGAACGCCCGGAATTGATACCCAACGGATGAAAACGCAAGTTCTCGTGCCGGACGGCGGAACAACGGTTGTCGGTGGAGTTTTGACGGATTTGGAAGTTAGCTCAAAAAGCAAAACCCCGGGACTCGGCGACGTTCCGATTCTGAAATATCTGTTTAGAAACAAAACGACGCAACGCAACACCAGCGAAATTTTGTTCTTCATTACGCCGCGTATCTATCGCCCGGACTATGAAGGAAATCCGACCAACGGTAAAGTCGGCGTAACCAATCGTTCAACGACGATTATTCAACCTGTTCCGCTTGGCAATCCGTCTTCAAACTCGGATCCGACGCAACAACAACAGCAACAACAGTTGCAGCAACAACAGCAAAATGTTCCAACCCAGAACACTACAACCACTAAACCGTAGTCGTGTTTTTAACGATTAACGATTTTTCAGAGAAGTTTTGCTTTTGAAAATCTCATCTGCGTTCTGACCGCGCCTCAATGCAAAACTCAAAATGTTGAAAATAAATGACAAAACTTCTCTGAACTATACCTTGCCGATATGAAAACAACTATTTTGTTTCTTCCGATTTTCCCCGTCAGCCTTTTTCTTGGTTGACGGGTGATTTTTTTGTAAATGAGAACAAATAACGGCTTGGCATTCGGGAATTGCCGCTCACGTTTCTTATCGAAGCAAATATCTGTTAATTAAAACTGCTCTTTTACTTGAAACAAAAACACAAATAAAAAATAAACATTGTTTTTTTTGGAAAAATTTTATTATTCAAGGTATGGTGTAGTAGAGATTTTTCTCTAATGGTTTGCAAAGACCGAAAGAAAATAAAATGTTAGGAAAACATAGGGAAAAACTTACAAAAAAACAAAAAGGTTTCAGCATTCCGGAACTGATGGTCGTATTGCTTATCGGCTCGATTATTCTAGTTCTCGCTCTGCCGCAAATTATTGCTTCGCGCCGTTTGATGAAATTTTCTTCGATTCAGCGGCAGGTAGCTTCGACACTCACGGAAACCAGACAGGAAGCAATGTCGCAAAGACGTGCCATAACTTTCCGTTACGACAATACGATAAAAAGAATTACGATTCACGGCGGAGCTTTCGGAACTTTCGGCGACGCGAAAAATAAAACACTCGATTTGGCAGGTGCGGGAGTTGATGCGAGTGAAATAATCTATGGACGACCGGGCAGTATTCCGACTGTTGCACTGAGTGATACGACGAATTTGACGGCTTTAACGACAAATTTGGTCAACATCACATTTCAGCCTGACGGTTCGGTGTTAGATGTTTCCAACAATCCTGAAAATAAAGCGATTTTTTTCTATCACAGCCGCTACCCGATTGATACGGCTTTTGCAATTTCGGTGCTTGGCGCAGGCGGACGAGTCAAAATTTGGCGATACAAACAAAGCGTAAATCAGTATGTCGAATAAAAATCAAACCTTGAACAAAAAGCAGAACGGTTTCACATTGATTGAAGCCGTGATTGCTATTTTTATCGTCAGCATTGCGCTTATCGGAACTGCCGCGGCGATAACTTTTGCATTGCAGTTCACAACCTTAAGTCGAAATGTTTCAGACGCGAAATTGGTAATTGTCGGCTCGATTGAAGAAATCGAATCGCTCAGAAACTCACAACGGCTCAATTTCAGGCAGATTGAAAATGTCGGAAATGTGGACAACACCGGCTCGACGAGTATTTTCAACGGGTTTAGCGTCGGTTTCAAAGACGTTTCGCTAAATCCGGGACCGGATGGTGTGAACGGCACGGACGATGATTTGCGAAACGCGGGCGCAGATTCGACCTACGGCACGGGCGATGATTTTGATGATGCGAGTTGGGTGCGAACCGGTTATCGGCGGCAGATTACGATTACAAATTTGAGCGATTCGTTGAAAAAAATCGAAGTTAAAGTTCAATATTTCGGTGCAAGCGGCGGAATCGGCGAATTGACAGGCGTTTGTTATTTGAATGACGAAGCACGGGCAACCAGATAGCAAAGTGAAAAAGTGGAAAAGCAAGAAGGTGGAAAGGTGAAAAAGAATTTTAAAGATAAATCGGAACGTGGGGCGGCTTTGGCAGTGGCAATGATTATCGTGGCAATTTTGTCAGTTATCGCGCTGACGGCTTTGGCTTTTTCGTCAACCGAAGCACGGATTGCAGGAAGCGATTTGCAGAGAACGCAGACTTTTTATGCTACGGAATCGGCTATGGAAAAAATGACGAATGATTTCAGCAATCTTTTCCGCCGCAAAATGACTCCGACTACTGCCGATTTATACACGATTACGAGCAGTTATCCGACAGCTTTAACTGCCGAAGGTTTTACTTTTAATCAAACACTCGAAGAAGATACGGCGCGTTTGAACGAACTGCGGGCGGTGCAAAATCTACCGAGCAATATTTATCCGCGCATCAATATTGCCGAAGGTCCTTACGCCGGACTTTATGCCAGCATTATTCCCTATAAAATGAGTTCGACTGCTTCGCGTCCGGCAACACGCAGTGAAGTCAAACTCGAACGCGAATTTAACAATTATCTCGTGCCACTGTTTCAATTCGGAATGTTTTCAAATGAAGACATCGAAATTCATCCCGGACCTTTGATGACTTTTAACGGACGGATACATACGAATCGAAATATTTATGCACTTCGTAATACGAAATTTTTGAACCGCATCACAGCGGCAGGTGAATTTGTCCGCGATGCAACACGCGGCGGCGAAGCCAATACATCAAGCGGGAACACAAATGTTTGGGTTGAAGTCAATGGCGTGAACGTCCAGAGCCAGCTTGGAAAAGGAAGCGTGATGGCAGGTGGCGGAACAGTCGGAGGACCGAACCTAACCATCGGCGGCGGCGGCGGTATTTTAGGTTCGATTTTACGCGGACTTTTTCCCGACAGTCCGACCGGAATTGCAAATCCTCTTTGGGAAACCGAATCGGTCAGAACGGCAAACGGCACACCAAATCGTTTCGGCGGACAAATAATGACGCAAACAACCGGCGCGACTCAACTGCGTCTGCCTTTGGAACTTGCCGGAAATTCGCCTGCCGAATTGATAAAGCGTTCTTTGCCTTCGGACAGCGAAATTCTTTCTACTTCGCGCTATGACACAAAAGCGGAAATCAGAATTTTGATTGATGATGAAACCGCCGGAAGCGGTTCGGGAAATGTCGCCGGAATTCCCGCCGGCAAAGGTGTTTTGCTCTCACAATTTATGCCGACTGCGTTGGGCGGCGGCAATGTTTTGAAATTGATTGACAATTCGGGAACGATTAGCGGTGCGGCTATCAGACAACAAAACCCTGATTCTACCATCGCGGCAACCACTTCATTTGTTCGCACCGTGAAAGCTACCGTTCCGCAAGTGAATGCTGATTACGTTCCGCCCGGTTCGGGTATTTCGGGCAGAATTTTGATTGAAATCGTCAAACCCGACGGCACGACCGTTGACGTAACGCAGACGATTTTGAGTATGGGCGTTACGGAAGGTGAACCGAACGGCATCGTTTATTTGCAACGACCGCTTTGGGCGGCTTACGTTCAGGGAAGCCGCGACCGTTTGGGCGGAACTTTCGATTTAGTTAATCTAACTCGCAATTCGCAGACGATTGCCGACGGCGAAATTTCCGATCCTTCCGCATTGCTTTACGCCAATCGCGGTTTTATCAACACGACTACGACGGCGGCTGACGAAGACGCGGGAAATTATATTCGCTCGGCAAATCCGACCGGAACTTACAATCAGATTGTGCCGATAAATGTTTATAACGTCCGTGAAGGTTGGGTGCGAAGCACTCTGAACGAATACGATATTTACCAACGCGGAATGACAAGCGTTATCGAACTCAATATGCGAAACATTGCGCGTTGGGTAGATGGTGTTTATGATGCAAATCTGCTTTCGGGAACAAATGCCGTCAGCACGAATATTAATGGTGATGAAGGTTATGTCATTTATGTTTCCGACCGTCGCGGCGACCACGTGAAAGCCGAATATCTCGCAGATGGAACTTCTTATGCCAGCACTAATGGCTTAGTTGATAACGAAGACATCTATGGTCCGAACGGTGCGTTAGATTCGGGAGAAGACGTAATTGACTTCGGCTGGAACGTCGGTGGCACAAGTAAGAAAGGAACTTTACAGAAAGACATAACGGAACTTCCTGATTCGGGAACGCTCTGTTGCACCCCAAGCAATGGCGCGGCAGTTACGGACGCAACCCGTCTGGCACGTTCAAACAGCGTGTTGAGTTGGACGAATACGAGCAATTATTTCAGACGTGCCGTGCGTCTTTTCGACGGTGAAACTTTAAGCACAACCGCCGCAACCGGAAAACTTTCGCCGACCAAAGGCATTACGGTTGCTTCGGAAAATATGGTTTATATCTGGGGAAATTTTAACACAACGGGCGTGGCTTCGATTCCGGCGGGCGGTTCGACCTTAAACGACGGCGGATTTTTGGGCGCACAAGTGCCTTCATCAATCGTTTGCGATGCGATTTTCCCGCTTTCGAGAACTTGGTTTGATGCTTCAAGCGCACTTTACCCCGAAGGTTCGAGCAATGCCCGAAGTCTCGGCGGGCAAGCCTATCGAATGGCGGACGAAGGCGCAGGCACGACCCAAGGCACAGCGGTTCGTGCCGGAATTATCGCCGGAACAACCATTTCCGCAATGACGCAAACGCCAGGCAGAGATTCGGGCGGACTCAGACGCAATGGCGGAATTATCAATTATCCGCGTTTTCAAGAATTATGGAATCTGAGCGGAACAACGATGGCTTGGAGTTATTCCGGCTCATTTATTCCGCTTTTCCGCTCGACACAGGCTCTTGCCAACTGGGAAAACGATACGTCAGTAATCTATATGCCGCCGCGCCGTAATTGGGGGTTTGACAACACCTTTCTCACGCCGCAAAAACTTCCGCCCGGAACGCCGTTTTTCCAATACGTTCAGGCAACCGGCTTTCGGCAAAGCCTCAATTAACGGATGTAAAACGAGGGACGAGGAATGAATAGGGATTTGAGAAAAATCAATCAAAAAGGCTTTTCGGTAATGGAACTGTTGGTCGTGGTAACACTAACCATCATCGTTATGGTTACGGTTTTTTCGTTGATGCAGGGCGTTATCAAAACCGCGAATGCCAATTACGAAATGACGATAGCGCAACAAAGTTTGCGGAACTCACAGGAATTTCTGACACGCGATATTTTGACGGCGGGTGATGGTTTGAAAGGCTTGTCAAATATTTGGATTCGGACGAGTTTTGCCACGCAAAATTTGACGGCGCGTTCAACTTCCAACTTAGACCCGTCCAATAGTGGCTATGTCAATCTCGGCTCAGTCATTTCGGACAACAACGTGCCGAGCGGAACTACGGTGAGTTTTGTCAGTCCGACAATGCGGCTTTTGGCAGGAAGCGATCGAATGACACTGCTTGCCCGCGATACGAGTTTTTCGACGATTGATTTAGGCACGGCTGACGTAAATTATTCAACCGGACAGATGAATATTCCGGCGGCTCGCATTGGAGATTTTGCAGTGGGCGAGATTTATTTTATCTCCAACGGCGTTTCCGGTGCGTTCGGCACGGTTACGAGCGTGGACACGGGTAGCAATGCAATTTATTGGGCAAACGGCGACGCTTATAATCTCAACAGCACAGGCGCGGGCGGACAAATTGCTTCGGTTACAAACTTGGGAACGTATTCGGTTGTTTTATCGAGAGTCAAAATGGTTCATTATTTCGTTGATGAACAAAACAAACTCGTGCGGCGTGTTTTTGGCGTAAAAGGCGGCGGATTTATTGATAGTGTGGTTGCCGAACATTTGACGAATCTACAATTTCAATATGTTCTGAAACCGGATGACAGTGCCGTGATTTTTGGACAGCCGAAAGACCAGATTGATACATCGGAAGCCTTGCTCGTGCGGATGATTGAATCGAGCATCGAGGTTGAAACCGCCAATCCGCTTCAAGACGGCAACAAACGTCGGGTTGACAGCACGATGCAAGCCGGAGTCCGCAACCTACAATATTTGGAAGCGGCAGTTCCGCGGGATGAATACGGCAACACGGATTTGCCCAATCCGGGACCGACACCGATCATCACGCCAACACCAACACCAACACCGTCCCCGACACCTGTGCCGACACCAACAGTAACGCCTGTTCCGACAGCTACGCCGGTGGCAACCCCGACACCCATTCCGACGGCGACACCTGTGCCGACAGCGACACCTGTGCCAACGCCAACGCCAACACCTGTGCCAACGCCAATTCCATCACCAACACCGGATAATTAAATAAAGAGATAAGGGATGAATAAGACACAAGAGTTCTTATTCATCCCTTATCTCTTTATCCGTTAGAAAACATCTTATTCAGCAATGTAGCCGCTTGAAACCGGAACGTCGCCCGCACTGCCGAAGGACGTGATAATGACGTTGTTATCGGAACTTTTGAAGGCATACCAAACACCGTCGCGCCAGACGGCGACATCGGTTTTGCCGTCGCCGTCAAAATCGGCGGGCGCGAGCTTGTCGGTTGAGATTCCGAATTGCAGGGAAGTGTAACCGTCGCGGCTTCTCAAGAGATGCCACACGCCGCCTGTTGGACGGAAAACTGCCGCGTCTGTTCTGCCATCGCCGTCATAATCTCCTTGCACGGGTTTGTCGCCGTTTGTGCCGAAAGCAAAAATGCTGAAATTATTGTCCGAACTTCTCCAGATATACCAAACGCCGGTTGAAGGTCGCCAAACAGCGATGTCCGTTTTGCCGTCCGCATCATAATCGCCTTGCGCTACTTTGTCCGTTGAAATTCCGAATGAGCGAATGTCATACGTTGAATTTGACGAGCGGAAAATATACCAAACGCCGGTCGAAGGTCGCCAAACGGCGATGTCCGATTTCAAATCGCCGTCGTAATCGCCGGAAACGGGAATGTCGCCGTTTGTGCCAAACTGCAAAATGATGAATCCGCCGGTGCTTTTTTGGACATACCAAACGCCGGTTGACGGACGAAAGACGGCGAAATCGGATTTGCCGTCGCCGTCATAATCACCCGGCACAATTTTATCGCCGTTTGTGCCGAAGGGAACGACTTGCGTTTGCCCGTTGGTCGAATTGAGCGAATACCAAACGCCGGTTGACGGACGAAAAATGGCGACATCTGAAGTTCCGTCCGCGTCAAAGTTTGAAACTGCCGAGCCTGAAAGCGTGGCTTTTGAAGATGTGTAAATGTAATCGCCCGAAGCCGTGCCGTCGCTGTTGGCGGAATTTCCGGCAACGTGAAAACTAACCTTTCCGGCTCTCTGTGCGGGAGCCGTCCAGGTAAAAGTCCAAGATTTCGACCCGAAGTTTGGCGGAATAACCCCGTCCGAAGTGTGTTCGATATATGTTCGCTGGTTTCCGCCGACAATGCCGTTGACGGATTGCAACTGAGCAGGGTTTTGCGTCGGAAGCGTGTAAGTTCCGATACGCCGACCTTGCGAATCAACCGCCGTCAGCTGAAAACCGTAAATGACCGCATCGGCTTGAGCGGTTGTAACCGTCAGCGAAATTTGTTGGTTTGGCAGATAATTGGCGGGAACTCCACTCAATGTAACACTGCCCGGTCCGCTGTTGAGTGGAAAATCAACGTGGCAGGACGTGCAGGTTGCTTCGCCCGGTGCGCCCGTGTGCGATGCACTCGGACCATTGACCGATGCGCTGACTTTTTCGTATTTCGCAGAATATTTCTGAAAGCCGAAAACGGCAAAGACAACGGCGACGAAGATGACGAACAATTTGACGAAAAATACTTTTCCGGTAACGATTTGCATTTGTATTAAAACTCCAATTTTTTATTCAATCCAAAGGAAGTAACTATTTAGACGGCTTTTGCCGATGAATAGTTTAAGTAAATGAGGCTAATTTTGAAGATATTCTTTCACGGCGCGAAAGTCAACAGATTTAAGAAAAAGTAGTAATGGCTCATAAAAACTCTTTGCAGAACTAACAAAAGATTTGTTGGCACGATTCAATCAAAAAACATATCCTTATTGATGCAAAGCAGACTTAAAAATAACGCCAGTTCGGGACAGTGTTTAGAACGAGAGCGTCCCACTTGCAAACGCCGCGTTTTTCAGCGGTGTAACAGGTTGCGTTAAATCAAGTTGAATTTACGCCGCCGCTTTTGCCTTTTTCAAAGGCGTTGCCAGCGAGACGCTTGCGCTTCAGTCGAGTTTTCTTATCCCGGATTGACATTAAAAAAGGCGAAGCTGAAATTTCAGCCTCGCCTTTAATCCATAGTTCAAAATTGAACTGCCTTAGTTACCTGAATTGAACTGCAACGAAAATCTGCGAACAGCACCAGTGTCAGCACCGGCATTGTCGGAAACATTGATAACCCAAGTTCCATCGGCATTTTCACCATCCAATGCGCTAAGCGGATTGTTCGGAGCGAAATTACCCGACGGGAACAAGTTATTCGTATTACAAGTTGTTCCGGTAGGATTACCTTGAGTTTCAATCGGAGGTAATCCGCCTTCATCGTTCAGTGTAATAAGGCTGAAGTTGTTGTTATTGCAACCAACCGTTGACGGAACGGGAACACCGATACGGTCAACAATTGTTACTGTCGGCGAACCATCGGGCGGAGTAATTTTAACAATTAAATCGCCAACCCAACTGTGGCTCACGGCACAATCAACGTCATTAACCGTTCCGTCGCAGTTTGCCGGGGTAGCCGGATCGAATATGAAGTTCAAATCCGAAACCGTGCCGACTCCCATAACCGGAAGATTGATGTTCACGCCAGCCGGAAGATTGTCAGGAACATTAACCGCCGCGCCCGAATAGGTAACGGTTGTAGCACCACCACCGCCGCTACCGGCTGCGCCCGGAAGGTATCTAACCGGAACCGGCGTATCGCTTCCGACACCGAAGGCACTAACAGTTAAACCTGCGGTTGAGCCGTTGACATACCAAGTGCCGCCACGATAAACCGCGACATCATCTTTGCCGTCGCCGTCGTAGTCGCCCGGAACCGGAACGTCGCCCATCGCGCCGAACGGAACAACATCGGTATTGCCGTTTGTCGAGCGGCGGATATACCATGTTCCGGTTGACGGACGGAAGACTGCAACATCATCTTTGCCGTCGCCGTCATAGTCTGCTTGAACCTGGCGGTCGCCGGTCAAACCATATGGATAAGCATCGAAATTCGTTGCCGGAGTTCCGGTCGGTTTGGCGATATACCAAGTATTTTCAGACGGACGATAGACTGCCAGATTGTTTCTGCCATTGCCGTCATTATCAATCGAAAGCGGAATATCCGTAGGTAATCCGAAAGGCTCAACCGTATTCGAACCGTTGCCGCTGTTCAAGATATACCATGTTCCGCTTGACGGACGGAAAACAACTCTGTCATCTTTGCCGTCGCCATCGTAGTCACCTTGAATCGGAACGTCGCCCGGAAGTCCCCAAGAAGTGCCGGTAAATGTAAATCCGTTGCTGTTCAAGACAAAGTAGTCATTAATTGCCGGATCTGCATTCGGACGGAAAACAGCTGTGTCAGCTTTACCGTCGCCGTCATAGTCAGCAGGAATGATTGTGTCGCTTGCCATACCCCAATTGACAACGCCGAAGCCCGCGGTCGAGCGTTGGAGATACCAATTGCCTTCTGTCGGGCGGAATACCGAAAGATCGGTTTTACCGTCGCCGTCAAAGTCGGCACGCGGATTGTCAGGAACCAGATTACACGGACCTGTTCCCGGTGTGCATTGTCCTGCCGGAAGCGTTCCGTTAAGCGATGTTCCCGGCATAATAACTGCCGTATTGAACGAATGCTGCGTGAACTGCGTTCCTGTCGCTTGACGTTGAACACCAACTGTTGCAGTTACACCATTGGCTTGCGCCCCAACACCGGTCAAAGTATAGATATATGTGATATTAGCCGTTCCTTCCGTCAGAACAACCGCGAAGTTCGTGCTGATTGCGGTTGTGGCTTCGGCGAAGTGCGTTGCTCTCCATTCGACAACGAATTGACGATTCGGAGCAGTGCCGATGGTATTTGTGTAAATACCGCCGCCCACCGTATCAGCCGGATCCATATCGTAGTCGTCCCAAAGCGGGAAGAGCGTCGGGCTTGTTCCGCCGACTGCGCCCGGAAGTGCAGTATTGGTGAACGTTGTTGCCGCTGCGCCGTTAGCGGTAAGCATACCATTGGTGCTTGCGCTTAAAGACGTAACTGCTACACCGTAGATTGATGATGTCCAACCTGCCGGAAGCGTCAAAGTAACCGCCGCATCGTCAGCTGTGCTGCCCGCAACGACTGTGCCGCCTGCCGGAATCGTTTGCATTCCGCCTGCCGCAAATGTATAAGCATCGCCCGGAATACCGATCGGCATCGAGAAGTTATGAACTAACGGTGAACCGCCGCCGCCGCCCGCGTATGTTACGGTCAGCGTGAAATTCGCTTGAGTATAACAAGCTACGGTGTTATCAATCGAAACCTGATACGGAGTCGTATTGGCAGCACCTTGTTGACCGCCTGTCATATTCGGATAAGCCGAGTTCGGTTGTGTTACGGTAATGCCCGGAGTCGTGGTCGAAAGAACCGCGCTGATTCCGGTTGCATCAACACCTGCATTGTTGTTAAGCAAAACATTCAGCGTGTTGCACTCATTCGGTTCGAGCAAGTTGTTGCCCGAAGTAACGGATGCTGCACCACCGCCGACTGTCGGCGCGTCAAATGCTTCAGTAACGGCTGTTGACGATTGAACACTTGCCGAGAAACCGAAACCGCGACGACGGAAACCTTCGCGGACATCTAAAGCATCCGCTCCGGCTAAATCACCCGTTGCCGGAAGAGCCGTTGCCGCCGCAATGATACCATCGCGTTCTTGAAGCATATTCGGGTTAATCGGCGTTAATTTCATACCGTCCGTAACAACTTGGAGAACGTCCCGCGTTCCAACTGCAAAGCCTTTACGAGCGACAAATAACGCACGAACTTCCCACAAAGCCGATTTCCAAATTTCACCGGCATTATGAACTTGCGAACAGTTGCCCGAAGTTGCAATCGCCGGATTACGCGGATATGCGCTGGCAACAGCAGTCGTTGTTGTGCCAAGCGTTGTATCGCAACCGGTGTTGATATGACCGAAGGTCAACGGGTTGTGCGGTTTGTTCATCGGACCGCCCGTTGATGCGATAAGCGCAGTCGGGAAACGGCGAATACCATAATAATAGTTGGCGAAGCCTGCGCTCAAGTTAAGAAGCGAGTAACCACCAAGCCCGTGAATACCGTTCACATCGTCGGTCGGTTCTGCTGTCATTGTGTGAGCATACCAGTCGCCCCATCCTTCGCCCATCATTCCGCCTTGGTTACCGAGACCTGAGCCGTTGCCGTGCAGACGGTTTGATGTGCCGTGCGTAACTTCGTGAATGATGATATGCGTATCAGCCGTGCCGTCGCGGTCGGGTGTCGGGGATGTCCAAAGGAACATCTGCATACGTCCGCGTCCGCCGTCTGCCGGTGTTGCAAAGTTTGCGTTGTTTGTTCCCGAAGAGTCTTGACCTTCGGATGAAACGCGGTCGTTGCCAACGCCCATTCCGGTAAAGTTGGTGTTTTGGAAGTTACGAGCCGCTTCGGTAAATCCGCGTTGATAAAGTTCATCGTGGTAACGGTTCATAACGTAGAACATATGGATAACCGCGCCGCGTTGTGCTTGCGGAGTCAGCGGATCATCGCCCGGTGCGGGCATTCCCGGCGGCGGATTCCACGTCGAAGTAAAGACGCGGCAACCTGCGCCCGGACAAGCAGTATCACCCGATTGCGGTGCATCAACACCGTTTGTGCCATCGCGGTCAATACCTGCTTCGTTGGCGTTACCATCGGTAATATTTGCACCGTCGGTTATCCAACCGTTGTTGTTAAACGAAAGCGGTCCCTCGTTACCGATTAAGGAAACACTGCTTCGTGAAATCAAAGGACCTTGCGTATTGTCTCCCGGATTGCTTGTCGCTCCGCCATATGGCGAGAGTGATGCCGGTGCATCGGCGAAATCATTGTAAGATGCAAGATTTCTATAAACTTGATAGGTTGCCGATTGTGTTTGGTCGTCTGCGATATTTTTGTGCCACAGAACAACTCCGGTTTGCGCGTCAACAATAACGTAATAAGCATTAAGCGGTCGCCAAATCAAAACTCTCCACGACGGAACGGCTACGCCGGGTTCGGTCGGGAAATACATTTTTTCAGCGGTTGTTGCCCAATCGCCACTGCCGAAAACGACTCTTAAATCGGTTGATTCGGCTTCGTTGCGCGATTTGTCGGCAGGTGTCAATTCGTGATTGATGTGTGCCGCCGCTTTTGAAACTGCGTCTGCGGGATTGCGGAAATCGGTTGAAAGTGCTTCGTAATCGAGACCCGGAGCAAGGTTGTTGATAACGCGGATAATTTCGTTATTGCGCGTAAAACCAGCCTTGACTTCGCCACGGAAAACGGGAATGCCTTTAATCAATTGTTCAAGGTGAACAAACGAAAGATTTCCATCGGGGTTGGTGTAATCGGCGACGTTTTTCAAACCGTCAACCTGTGCATTATCCAAACCGACCAACAAATTATGCTCTTTAACAAAATTGCGGAGAATGTCCGCACGTTTTGCGCTCGACGGTTGCGTCAGCCATTGAACTTTTGCCGCATAAACATCGGGTGTAATAAGTTCGGGAATGCGAATGTCGAGGTTATAATCAACCTTCGCCGTCGGCAGTTGTGATCTCAGATATTCTTCGCCGCGAACGAATCTTTCGCGTTGGTCAGCAACGTCAACTGCATTTTTGCCGACTCTCGAACGAAAATCTGCTAAAGTGTCAAGCTGTGTTTTATCCTCGCGGATGTCATACATTTTGACGATTCCTTCATCTTGACTGGAAGTTCTTTGCACAAGTCCTTTCTTGACATTGCTTCCAGCCTTTGAAATGAATTGCGCCGGGACAAAAATCAATGCCGCGACCAATCCTAAAAACAATAGACTAAACAAAAGACTGCGTCGGTCTTTCGTTGTAAAACTTTTTTGCATTAGTAGCCCTCCTCAAAGCTAAAACGGGAAAATGTTTGCTACATTTCTTGTAGCGAAAAGAATTTAATACCTTAAAATAAGGACGAAAAATATAAGGACAAAAAAAAATGCGTCTGAAACCATTCGGAACAGACAAATTCATCTAACAGCCGATAAATTTATCAGAAGTTTGATATTATAGATTACGAAATCCGAGCCTGTTTGAAACGTCATTTGAAACTAATTATAAAAGTAATGGACAATCATTTTTAACAGAAAATCCCCCTATTCGTCAATACAAATTGAAAGAATTTGCCATAAAAAAGGAAAAAAGTAAAAAAAGTGGAAGAAATTTTTGGAAAAGGCGGACTCATCGCCAAACATCATAAAAACTATGAACATCGCGCCGGGCAAATCAAAATGGCGGAAGCCGTGCTTCGTTCATTTGAAGAAAAGAAACATCTTATTGTCGAAGCCGGAACGGGAACGGGCAAGACTTTGGCTTATCTTGTGCCGGCAATCGCGGCATCTTTGGCAACAAACAAGCGCGTAATTATTTCAACCGGAACGAAAAATTTGCAAGAACAATTGATGGAAAAAGACATTCCTTTTCTGCAAAAAGTTTTGCCGAAGAAATTTTCTGCCGCGTATATGAAAGGACGTTCAAACTATGCCTGTCTTTACAAAATAAAAAAGGCGGAAAACCAACCGATTCTCGAAGGTTTGGACGAAATGGATTATTTCGACGAAGTGCGCCAATGGTCGCGTGAAACCGAAACGGGCGACCGCGCCGAATTAGTAAATCTTCCCGAAAACATTTCGTTTTGGACGCGCATCAACGCCAAAAGCGAAACCTGCATCGGACAGCAATGCCCTGATTTTGAAGCGTGTTTTATTACAAAAATGCGCCAACGCGCCGAAGATGCCGACATCGTAATCGTCAATCATCATCTTTTCTTTGCGGATTTAAATGTTCGCGGCAATCAATACGGCAAGGTTTTGCCCGATTACGGCGCAGTTATTTTTGACGAAGCGCATTTAATTGAAGACATCGCCGCCGATTATTTCGGCTTTCAGGTTTCGAGTTTTCAAATTGATGAACTCGTGCGCGATGCCGATTCACTTCCGATTACGGACGCGATTGCGACACGCGATTTGACCAAACTCGGCGCGAAAATCATCGGATTGGCAGATCAATTTTGGATTCGTTTTACTCAAGTGCGCGAGAAAGATGGACGATTTCCGCTTCTGCCGAACGAATTTGCCCGAAAGATGGCAAACGGCGAAATTCAACCGACACCTTTAGGCGAAGCGTATTTTGCTTTAGATAATGCGCTCGAAAGATTGGCGACTGCGGTTGATGTGTATGCCGAAAAATTGCCCGAAGCCGAAAGTTTATTAAAGAGAACGCGGCAAACGCGATTTGATTTAGATTTTATCTGTTCGCAAGCGGAAAAAAACTTTGTCTATTGGCTCGAAAAACGCGGGCGCGGAATGTTTCTTCGCGCTTCGCCGATTGATGTTTCCGCGCTTTTGCAGGAGAAATTATTTGAAAAAACCGAAACCGTCGTTCTCACAAGCGCGACGCTTTCGACCAACGGAAAATTCAATTTCATCAAAGACCGACTCGGTTTGGAAGAAGAAAAAACCGCAACGCTTCTTGCGCCTTCGTCTTTCGATTACGAAAAACAGGCGATTATCTACATTCCGAAAGCGATGCCCGACCCGCGTGCGCCCGAATACACACAACACGCGGCAAACGAAATCATCAAACTTTTAGGCATTACCAACGGACGCGCTTTCGTTCTTTCGACCAGCAATTTCGGGATGAACGCGCTTTACGAATTAGTTTCAATGCGCGTAAATTTCCCGTGCCTCGTGCAAGGTTCGATGTCGAAACACGGACTTTTGGAAAGATTCCGCAAAACCCCAAACGCCGTTCTTTTCGCCACATCGAGCTTCTGGCAAGGAGTTGACGTGCGCGGCGAACAGCTTTCCTGTGTCATCATTGACAAACTTCCATTCGCCGTTCCAAGCGACCCAATCGTCGCCGCCAGAACCAGATTCATTGACGAAAGCGGCGGCAAATCATTCTTCGATTACAGCGTTCCGCAAGCCACAATCACACTCAAACAAGGCATCGGCAGACTAATCCGAAGCAAAACCGACAAAGGCGTTATCGCGCTTCTCGACACGCGCCTTCGCACAAAATCCTACGGCAGAGATTTCCTAAACTCTCTGCCACGCATCAGAATTACGGCAGAATTAAAAGATGTCGCGCAAATTTTTGATGCAAATGAATGAAATGCAAGCAGTCAGATGAAACAAATAGTCTGTAAATTAAGTTTTCGAGTGCTTTTCTTTCGTGTAGTTTCGTTGTTGGTAGTGGGTTATTTTTACTTAACCACGAATCAAAACCAAACAAAACGAATACAATCAAAAAATCTATAACTAAAAAAAACGCAACATAAGAAATTTTAATTAGCCCAAATAGTTTTCAAAGGAAACCGCTATTAGGAACAAGAAAAAGCAAAATATATTATGATTGCTGAAGAAATCATTATGTTTGGCGGAAGACTCGGCAGATTGCAAATATTTTTTGCAGTAATGACATTTTTCTCACGAAATTCTCGTTTAGAAAGATAGACGACAACGGTTGGTTAAAAATCTTCCGTTCAAACTGTCGTAACATTAAAGTTCGCTCGTATTAAATTTTTATTCAATTGGAAGAAAATATGAAAAATAAATTTTTTTTATGGATGTTTGGTGTAACATTCATTTTTATTGGTTTAGTTTTGGGTGCGGAAACAATATTCGCAGGTGCTAAAGACAGTCTTTGGCAAAAAGCTGTCGAAGCGCGTATCCAGAACAAAGGACGGCGAGATTTATTTCCTGAAAAATATGTAACTTTCAGACTAAATAATGACGCTTTGAAAGGCTATCTTAAAGAAATGCCTTTGGAATTTACCGAAGAAGCCCAAAATAAATCGGTAATAATCGAGATTCCGATGCCGGACGGCAGTATTTCGCGTTTTCGCGTTGAAGCATCGCAAATTTTGGCGGAACATCTGAGAAAAGATTTTCCGAACTGGAAAACTTTTAACGGCTACGGCATTGACGACCAAACGGCAACGGCGCGTTTTGATTGGACAAGTAAAGGTTTTCACGGCTATATTTTCACGTCAAAAGGAATGGTTTATATTGACCCGTTTCAAGAAAATGACACTGAAAATTATCTGGTTTATTACAAACACGAATTTGGCAAACCGACCGGCGAATTTTCCTGCGGCACTGATGAAAGTTTCTCGAAACTTTTAGGAATGGATAATCTTAACTTTGGAAATTCATCGGTTGCGCCGTCGTTTTCAATCGGCACGAACATCAGAACTTATCGCATTGCCGTAGCGACAACGGGCGAATGGGCGCGTGGAACAACGATGTCCACCGACCCGCAAACCGTCCGCACCGCCGCGCTTGCCGCTTTGACGACGAGCGTCAATCGGCTTGACGGAATTTACCGCCGCGAATTATCGGTTGCTCTCCAACTCGTTAATCCTTCGATTACAAACGATGCCACAAACATTATTTTTGACGATCCGGCGACCGATCCGTATGACAACACCGATTCGGAAGCGCAATTAAACATCAATCAAACTACAGTAACGATGCGTGTCGGAACGCCGAATTTCGACATCGGACATCTTTACGGAACAGGCGGCGGCGGCGTGGCTTCTTCGCCTTCGGTTTGCCGCGCCGATTCCAAAGCGCAAGGTTATTCGGCGCGTGCCGGTTTTTACGGCGACCCGTTCACGGTTGATTATGCCGCGCACGAAGTCGGACACCAATTCGGCGCAAGTCATACTTATAATAACTCCGATATGGGCGGTGCTTGCACGACGCGCTCGATGAACAACGCTTTTGAAGTTGCCAGCGGCGCAACGCTGATGTCGTATGTCGGAATTTGCAATCAGCGAAATTTACAGCAATATGTTGACACGGGATTTCCGTCGTTTCACATTCGCAGTTTGACGCAGATGATTGCGAATATTCAAGATACGGAAGATGGCGGAAGTTGCGGAACGGCGGGCGCGAATAACAACACAGTCCCGACCGTTAATGCCGGAGGCGGTTTCACGATTCCACGATTAACTCCGTTCACCCTGACCGCGACCGGCAACGACGCGGACGCGGGCGATGTCGCAAATCTGCTTTATTCTTGGGAACAATACGACCTTGCACCGTCGGCAAGCGGACAACTCGGAACTCCCGCGAACACTTATGATGTTGATACGGACGGCGTTTTGCGTCCGCTGTTTCGTGTTTATTCGCCTGTGCCAAGCAATTCGCGGACATTTCCGAGTTTGACTTTTATCCTGAATCCGGCGAATAACAATCCGGCGGGAAGCAATAATCCGCCGTTGACTTATATGGGAACGCATCCGACCAACGCGCCGGGCGCGGTTTGCGAAACAGGCGTAACCTGCGTCATCGGCGAAAATCTGCCATCGGTTACGCGGACGATGAATTTCCGCGTTTCCCTGCGCGACCGGCGCGGCGGAATGATTGATGCCGGAACAACCGTTGCCGTCGCGGGCGCGGCTGGACCTTTCCGCGTTACAACGCAGGACACGGCAACGACTTGGGCTGGAAATTCGACACAAACCGTTACTTGGGACGTTGCCGGAACAACCGCTAACGGTATCAATGCGGCAAACGTCAAAATTTCGCTTTCGACTGATGGCGGACAAACTTTCCCGACGACGATTTTGGCTTCAACGCCGAATGACGGCACGGAACAAATCACCGTTCCGAACAATGCGACAACGCAGGCGCGAATCAAAATCGAAGCCGTCGGAAACATCTTTTTCGACATTAACAACGCCAATTTCACGATTACGGCATCTGCTCCGACCAACACCGTCCGCTCCGATTTTGACGGCGACGGCAGAACGGATTTCTCGGTTTTCCGTCCGAGCGAGGGAAATTGGTATCTGAACCGCTCAACTTCGGGTTTTGCGGTGGTTAATCACGGCATCAATACGGACACGATTGCGCCGGGTGATTTTGACGGCGACCGAAAAACGGATTTCGTTATTTGGCGACCTTCAAATGTCGCCGGACAGCCTGATTTTTACGTCTTGCGAAGCACCGATTCGACTTTTTCCGGCGTGGCTTGGGGCGTTCCGGGCGATGTTCCGGTCGTTGCCGATTACGATGGCGACAACCGCACCGACTATGCCGTTTGGCGAGCTTCGACGGGCGATTTCTATGTTCTCCAATCGCAATCGGGCAATTTGCGTCATTACAATTTCGGCGTGAACGGCGACAAACCCGTGCCGGGCGATTTTGACGGCGACAATAAAGCCGATTTTGCGGTTTTCCGTCCGGCGAATTCGACTTGGTATATTGCCCAATCAACTAATAACAGCGTGGTTACTACGCCGTGGGGCGTTGCGGGCGACATTCCGGTTTTTGCCGATTACGACGGCGATAACAAAACGGATGTTGCCGTGTTCCGTCCGTCAAACGGCACTTGGTATATCCAAAGGTCTTTGGGCGGAATCAGCTACATTGCGTTCGGCACAAACGGCGACGTTCCCGTTCCGGGCGACTACGACGGCGACGGCAAATATGACCAAGCCGTCTATCGCGGCGGCGTTTGGTATGTCAATAATTCAACGTCAGGCTTCGCCGTAGCCAATTTCGGCTTGGCAAATGATGTCCCGACACCGCGCAATTATTTACCGCAATAAACCGTAAATAAAAGCCATAAAAACGTAAAGCATCGAACATCTGTAAAATTTGCAGATGTTCGATGCTTTGCTCTTTTAAGATAAAAACATTGCAAAACTCTTTACCGCGCATCAGAATTACGGCAGAATTAAAAGATGTCGCACAAATTTTTGAAGGTTAGTATGGAAGAACAGATTTCAGAAAATAATTCGCCGCCGTCGCAAGATGAACTCAATAGATTATGGCAGCACGGGCTTCACGAGGAAAGACTTTTTCACGACCGTTTGAATTATTTTTCCGTCGTTGAAATCGGGTTGCTTTCGGCGTTTGCGATTCTTTATAACAAAGACCGTCCGTTCGGGCTTCTCGCTCCGTTGACGGTTGCGGCGTTGGTTTTTACCGTCTTTTGGTTTCTGCTCCAGTATAAACATTGGCGATATTCTTTATTCTTGCATTCGAGATTGTATAAAATTATTCCCGAATATCGCCAAACTATTGACGGTTACTTCGGTCAAGATGCGGAAGATAAACAACTCACCGGCTTTTCATTTTCAAAGCCTCTGTCGCTTGCCGCGCCCGCGCTTTTTGCGCTGATGTGGATAGTTTTCTTGGTGTGGCTTGCCGCGAATCCGTAAAGTTAATTCATTTGGTTCGTATCACTATTAAAATGTGCATCAACTATAACAAAAAATTCTTACACAATTGAACAAGTTTCTTTCACAATTTTACAAGTTTCTTTAAGTATTTCACCTGCTTCTTTCACAATTAAAACAGTTTATTTAAGAGTTTTACCTGCATAATTTACAACTTCACCTGATTCTTACACAATATCAACTGCATAATTGAGAACTTGAACAAATTCTTTACTAATTTGAACAGATTCTTTTACAATTGCACTTTTTTCTTTGATAATTTCATAAGTTTCTTTTACAATTTAAGATGAAAGATTATTTTTATACTGATTCGAGGTGATTTATGCTGAAATTTAATCCGCAGAGGATGATGGCTTTGCGTGGTATCGAGAAGATGTTTAATTATTTGCACAAGAACGGTTTTATTCGGACGACGGCGACTTATCTTTTGAACGGGACGGCTTCGCACATCAAGATTGAACATATCGGCAAGCTCTGTTTTTTGCTAAATTGCACGCCGAACGATTTGTTTGAATGGCGCATTGATAATACGAATGTGTTGTCGGAAAACCACGCGCTTCATTCGATTGTTAAATCGAACGAGAGCATTGCGAACATCAAAGATTTGCTCAAAGAAATTCCGCCGGAACGTCTGCCGGAAGTCGAAAACTTGCTCAAAGGTTTGAAGGACGGTTAGAATTTTATAAAGCTATGGCATCTTTTTATGAAGTAATGATCGAACGCAATTTCTCTTCGGCGCATCAGTTGCGCGGCTACAAGGGAAAGTGCGAAAACCTGCACGGACATAATTATAAAATCGAGATTTTTGCGAAAGGCGCGGAACTCAACAATATCGGTCTGCTGATTGATTTCGGCGATTTGAAAAAAGCGGCGGACGAGATTGTAAAATATCTCGACCACCGCAATTTAAACGAATTACCGCCGTTTGATGAAGAATTGAATCCGTCCGCCGAAAATCTCGCGGCTTACATTTGCGAATATCTAAACTCACGCATCGGCGATGAGCGCGTGCGAGTTTGGAAAGTCCGCTGTTACGAAACGCCGACCAGCGTGGCGACGTTTCAATTAGATTGAAAAAGGCAGAAACCCGCGCGTAAGCAAGGGTGGAAAAATTACAGTTTT
>CAZJQP010000019.1:0-61515 GCA_964548225.1 uncultured Blastocatellaceae bacterium
TTAATGTTGAAAAGATTTGCCGAAATTATGACTTAAAGTTCATAACACGCTCTAGGTTTGGACAACATCAAAATCTCGATTTGCCCAATGAGCTGTTGTTTTTCAACTTCATTTAAACAACAGCGATTTGCTTTTCCGAGCCATAAGCCGACCGAAAATAACCAAAAATCTTTTTCCTTGTCGGATAATTTTACTTGAAACGAAGCAATGATTGATTGCAAAAAATCCTTGTTTGTTTGTTTTTCCGCAAAATATTGTTTCAAGAGATTTGTTTCTTCCGCAAAGTCCGAAGGCAGTAAATCCAATAAATCTCCGATGTTGTAATAACCGAAATTGTAATTGACAGCATAACCGATTTCCAACCAATTCCATTGACTCGCTAAAAAATTATAAACGATAATTCCATTAACTCTGACCGGATTTCCGCTTAAAGTTATCGGTTGAAATTTTGATTGCAAAGCTGCTCTGACCGATGCACCGCGTAGAAGCAGATGCCCTGAAATTGCTTCTGCTGAAATTACCGTGCCGGTTTCATCAATTAAAATTTTGACATTAACTCTGCCATAAACTCTCGTTTTCCAAGCAGATTCGGGATAGACGGGCGTAACCAAATTTATCGCTTTGCCGTTGACGACTCCTGCCGAAATTGTTTTCGGGATTGTTTTAACTGTTTTGGTTTTTGCAGACTTTTTTCGTTTGCGTGTTTGAGCGTCGGCAGATGCGGAAAATAAACAGAGTCCTAAAATTATCAGCGAAACGATGATTTTCATAGATTTTTAGACACCGATTTTTGCAATTTGTTCCATCATACCGCCATTTGCATAAAAAGCGCGTCGGTGGCGATTTTTTTGTTGAGATTGACGGCGAAATTTTCGCGCAGAGTTTCAATTTCCGTGAGCCATTTGGCGAGGCGTTTTGCGTCTGATTTTTCGGCGAGAATTTTAATTTGCGTTTTGTAATCGCGGTTGACGACCGAAAATTCGTCTGCGCCGAGCTTGATTTTCCAGATGTCGTGAATCAGCGTTTGCAAGATGTCGAGAAAATTTTCGTAAGCGTCTTTGTTTTTCGCGTCGTTCATTTCTTCGGCGGTTTTGAAAAGAAATGCGCGGTTATTCTCAATCAGCAAACTTTGCAAAACTTTTATCATCAAGTCGCGCTGTTCGCGGAATTTTGCTAAATCGAGCGTTTTTGCAAGTCCGATATTTCCGTTTGAAAGCAAAGATAAAAGTTCGGCATCATCAATCGCAAACTGTTTTGTTTCAAGCAGATGGCGTTCGATTTCAATAGCCGAAATCGGCGCAAAACGCAATGTTTGACAGCGCGAATGAATTGTCGGCAAAAGCGCGTCGGGGCGCGAAGTTATCAAAAAAATATAAGTCGTTTCGGGCGGTTCTTCCAAAGTTTTGAGCAGCGCGTTTGATGCTTGATTATTCATTTTGTCCGCATCGTCAATAATAAAAAATCGCGCTTTGGCTTCGTAAGGACGAAAATTTGCTTGCTTTTCGAGGTCGCGGATTGAATTGACTAAAACATTATTTCGGCAAGGAATAACCTGCCCGATGTCGCTGTGTCGGCTGAAAAAAACTCGTTCAAATTCTTCTTTTTTATCGTCGGGTTTCGGAAAAGTAAAATTTTCGGCGCGGTGGCAGTCGAGACATTTTCCACACGCTTCAAAATCTTGTAAGTTTTGGCAAACAAATGATTTGGCAAGCTCCAAAGCAAATTGTTTTTTGCCAACGCCTTCTTCGCCCGCAAACAAAAGCGAATGCGGAACGCGCCCGTTTTTGAGCATCCGGCGCAAGATTTCTTTGATTTGATTGTTTCCGATGAGCGAATCAAACATAGCCAAAGTGAAAAAGTGAAAAGGTGAAAAAGTGAAAAAGTTAGTTGATGAAAAAGTATGTAATCTTTTTCACCTTTTCACTTTTTCACTTTTTCACTTTAAGAATTCCGTAACAATTTCCAAAACCTGTTTTTTAATATCTTCAATCGAGCCGTTTGCGTCCAAAATGCGGAAACGCTTCGGTTCGTTTTTGGCAATTTGCAGATAAGCATCACGGACGCGCTCGTAAAATTCGGCGTTTTCCGCGTCCATACGATTTTTTACGGTTTCATCGTTACTGCGAGATTTTGTCCGCAACAGCGCATTTTCAACCGTTATATCGAAAAACAAAGTCAAATCCGGCTTTAATCCGCCGGTTGCAAGTTCAATTACTTGGTTGACGGTTTTTTCGTCAAATCCGCGCCCTGCGCCTTGATAGGCAAAAGTCGCATCGGCATAGCGGTCGGAGATAACGATTTTTCCTTCCGAGAGCGCAGGCTGAATCAAGAAATTAACGTGTTGGGCGCGGTCTGCCGCGAAAAGCAAAAGTTCGGCGAGCGGCGAAACATTTTCTTCGGTTTCGAGAAAAGCCTCGCGCAATCTTCGTCCGAGCGGTGTTCCGCCCGGTTCGAGCGTTGTCAGAACATCAAACTCGCGCAGACGCAATTCGCTTGCCAGCATTCTAACTTGCGTTGATTTGCCGCTTCCGTCAATTCCTTCAAAAGTAATAAATTTTCCGCGCAAAATATTTTTATTCCGAGTCTGAGCGATGGCGTTCGTGCCGTTCTTGAGCGATAGTTGAAATGGCGTGCTTGAAGACTAAAAATTCCTGTCCGCCGACATCCAAAAGGACGGAAAATTTGTCAAAACTTCTGATTCTGCCCGCCAGAGTCGCGCCGTGTAAAAGATGAATTATAATGTTGTAGCGTTCGCGTCGCGCCGTGTTCAAAAATGCGTCTTGAATATTTTGGGCAGTTTGTTTTTCCATTTTTTCCTCTTTGATAAATTTGGGATTTTCCTGATTATAGCAGATGAATTTGTCAATTGTCATTTATTCGTCGCCCGTTGATTTTTCAACGAACAGCGGACAAAAGATTTTCAAAAGTTTTTCGTTCATCGCCAAAACCTTGAAGCCAGATTACGTCCGGTTCGCGTTTAAACCAAGTGATTTGGCGTTTGGCATAATTTCGCACGTCTTGTTTGGTTTGTTCGATTGCGCTTTCCAAATCGCGTTCGCCGCGCAAATATTCGCAAACCCGACGATAGCCGTGTGCGCCGAGCGCGTTCGTATCGTCTTTTACGCCGGAAGCGCGAAGTTGTTTCACTTCTTCAATTAAGCCGCGTTCAAAATGTTTTTCAGCACGAAAATTTATTCGCTCATAAAGCAAATCGCGGGGCGGATTGAGCGCGAAAATTTTAATTCTTCCGGCAAATTCGGGAGGTTTCTCGCGCAAAGGCTGTAACTCCGAAAGACGTTTGCCTGTCTGGAAAAAAACTTCGAGCGCACGCGCCGTGCGGACATAATCACGAGGATACAATTTTTCGGCAGATTCTTTATCTATTTTTTGTAAAATTTTGTAAAGATGCTCCGCTCCTTTCTTTTCTTTGAGGATTTTCAGTCTTTCGCGTAATTTTTCATCGGTTTTGGGTGATTCAAAAAATGGATTTCGCAAAGTTCTCAAATAAAAACCCGTGCCGCCGACAAGTATCGGAATATTTCCCCGACATTCGATTTCCCTGATTTTCTCGCCGGCATCTCGCGCCCAGTCCGCCGCCGTATATTTGACATTCGGCGAAACATAATCAATCAAATGATGCGGAACGCCGCGCATTTCTTCTGCGGAAGGTTTCGCGGTGGCAATCTCGATTCCTTGATAAATTTGCACCGAATCGCAATTTATAATTTCCGCGTTTCCGAGATATAAAGCCAGCGCAACGCCGATTTCGGTTTTGCCCGAAGCCGTCGGTCCAACAATTGAGTAGATAGGCTTTTTCATAGACAATCTAAGATTAAAACATTATACGATTAGGTCAAATCATCAATATATTAGGTTAGCCGACGTATCTGATTAGGTTCGGAACGTATCGTATTAATTTCCGAACGTATCCGATTAGGTCATCAGACGTATCCGATTAGGTTCAAGACCTAATCTATTAGGTTCGGAACGTATCTGATTAGGTTCGGAACGTATCTGACTAGGTCTTTAACCTAATTCGTTGCTGTTTGTGTCTTAATTTGTATGTTTGAAATCGAATACGTTAATTGTTTTCGCCTGTTTGCTTTGTATCTTACACGGTTGCGTATATTATCTAAATTAATTGTCAGTCAATCTAATCCTTTTTTGAATCAAAATGAAAAAACTTTTATTCGGCTTGGTTTTGCTTATTTTGCAAATAAATCTAATGGCGCAGAAAGCGGAAAATTATATTCAATACGTCAATCCGCTGATCGGAACGCAAAAAATGGGACACACATTTCCGGGCGCGACTGTGCCGTTCGGTTCAGTTCAGCTTTCCCCCGACACCGACCAGCAACCGCATAACATCGGCGGAAAATATAACAAAGACACATACAAATATTGCGCCGGTTATCAATACGACGACACAACGATTGTCGGGTTTTCGCACACGCATTTTTCGGGAACGGGACATTCCGATTTGGGTGATTTTTTGATTATGCCGACAGTTGGCGAACTTCAACTCGAACCGGGCGATAAAAATAATCCGAAAAGCGGTTTTCGTTCAGCCTTTTCACACGCGAACGAACTTGCTGAGCCGAATTATTACAAGGTTTTGCTCGAAGACGACAATATCTTAGCCGAAATGACAACGACCACGCGCGTCGGATTTCATCAATACACTTTTCCCGAAAGCGATAACTCTCATATTATCTTGGATTTAATGCACGGAATTTACAATTACGAAGATAAAAATACTTGGACCTTTGTGCGCGTCGAAGGCGACAGAAGAATTGTCGGCTATCGTCAAACAAACGGTTGGGCGCGAACACGGACAGTTTATTTTGCGATGGAATTTTCCAAACCGTTCAAAAGTTACGGTTTCAAAAATTACGAAACACAAAACTATCGCGGATTTTGGCGCAAATTTGACCAGACGAAAAATTTCCCCGAAGCCGCCGGAAAACAAATCCGTGCATATTTTGATTTCGACACGAAAAAAGATGAAAAAATCCAAGTAAAATTTGCGCTTTCGCCCGTTTCGACGGAAGGCGCGATGAATAATATAAAAACCGAAACACCGAATTGGGATTTTGAAAAAGTCAAAAAAGCAGGACAAGACGAATGGAATAAAGAACTCGGAAAAATCGCCGTAACTGCTGATAACAAAGGCGATTTAGTCAATTTTTACACCGCGCTTTATCACACATTTCTTTCGCCGACGGTTTATATGGACGCGGACGGGAAATATAAAGGTTTAGACCAAAATATTCATACTGCAAAAGGTTTTACAAATTACACGACATTTTCGCTTTGGGACACATACCGCGCACTTCATCCGTGGTTTAACATCGTTCAGCCGAAAAGAAATCGTGAAATGGTAAATTCGATGCTCGCGCATTATGACCAAAGCGTTCATAAAATGCTCCCGATTTGGTCGCATTATGCCAACGAAAATTGGTGTATGATCGGCTATCATTCGGTTTCGGTAATTTCGGACGCGATTGTCAAAGGCAATTCGCAAGGCATTGATGCAAATCGCGCTTTGGACGCAATGGCGCAGACGGCGCGGACGAAATATTATGACGGACTCGAATTTTATATGAAACTCGGCTACGTTCCCGATGACAAAAATTCTTCAAGCGTTTCAAAAACTCTCGAATACGCCTATGACGATTGGGCAATCGCGCAAGCCGCGAAAAAATTGAATCGAACCGACATTTACAACGAATTTATCAAGCGTTCGGAAAATTGGCGAAATGTTTATGATTCATCAGTCGGATTTATGCGTCCGAAAATGTCTGACGGAAAATTCCGCGTAAAATTCGACGCTTTGCAAACGCACGACCAAGGTTTTATCGAAGGAAACGCTTGGAATTACAGTCTTTACGTTCCTCATCAGCCGGACGAAATGATTAAAGCAATGGGCGGAAAAGTGAAGTTTGAGAAATATATGGACGAGCTTTTCACGATGAATTTACCGGACGAATTTTTTGCCGAAACCGAAGACATCACCCGCGAAGGCATTATCGGCGGCTACGTTCACGGCAACGAACCCGCGCATCACGCCGCTTATCTTTATAATTGGACAAATGCGCCGCACAAAACTCAAGAGCGCGTCCGAATGATCCTCAAACATCAATACAAACCAACGCCCGACGGACTCGGCGGCAACGACGATTGCGGTCAAATGTCGGCGTGGTTTTTATTTTCGACGCTCGGATTTTATCCGGTTGCGCCCGGAAACGACCAATATCAAATCGGCAGTCCGGCAATAAAATCAGCAGTTTTGAAATTGGAAAACGGCAAAACTCTGACCATTGAAGCCCTAAATCAAAGCGATAAAAACGTCTATGTCGAAAAAGTCTCAGTCAACGGAAAAGTAATAAATCGTTCTTTTCTCACACATTCGGAAATTATGAACGGCGGAAAAATTACGTTTTATATGAGCGACAAGCCAAAAATGTGATTTTATCGGTTTGAAAAGACGAGTCTAAAAATTGCAAACAACAAAATCGCGCCCAGCAAAATTAGCGAACCGATAATTTGATTGCGTGAAAATTTCATTTAGATTGTTGAGGGCGGAGAAGTTTTTCTTCTGATTTTAGCAGGAAATTCATAAACTAGCCGTAAAATCATTTCAACAAAAGAAATTAATTCTTCTGCATCTTCCCGCTTCATAATTGCAATTTCGTGAGTTGCTTCATTTCCTTTTTTTCTAATGTGGTCAACCCAATCTTTTGCGTCTGGTGGAACATAATGATTATCAGAAAGAAATTCAACATATTGAATAAATTTAAGCCCTTCTTTCGCACCTTTATGAACAGCAATATTCATCAAAAGTTTTCGGCAACATAGAACTGCCGCAGTATGACTTGAAACTGACATACAATTTCTAGCTTCGTCATAAAGTTCTGATACTGACGACTCCGATATATCTTCAACATCTTCACCAAATCTTGTGTTTGGAGTTTGTTCTTCATCATAGTCTATGAATGTCGGTCTTGTGCAGTAGTGACAAACAAAGATATTGGCATTAGGATGACCTTGAACTCCACCTGACCATCCTTTTTCAGAAGCTAATCCCTTTCCGCAATATCCACAAATATAATCTTTGGAAGATAAACCGCCAGCACTCCATCCTATTTTTTCCTTCATAATTTCAATAAGCCTTCGTTAAATCAATTCCGGTGTAATAGTGTTTCAGAATTGCATCGTATTTCACGCCCATTTTTCCGAGTCCGAATGCGCCGTATTGACACATTCCAACGCCGTGTCCCCAACCGCGTCCGGTGAAGGAGTATGATGTTACGCGACCGTTGCCGTCGTAGCGTTTGTTCATTACGAAAAGCTGTTCACGAAGGCGCAGGGCGGAACGGATTTTGCCGCCTTTTAAGGTTTTTACGCCGTTTGAGCCGATGATTTCGAGTTCAACGGGACGGCGCGAAAAGCCGATTTTTTTGATGTTCACGTCATAGAGCGTGCCGATGTTGCGAACGTAGCGCGACAGACGCGCTTGCACGGCGGAAGCTGATAGATTGGCGTTCCAAAACGTAAAAGGCGACATTCTTTCGGCAATCGTTGGTAATTCGGTCGGTTTTACTTCGAGATAAATGACTTCGCCCATCGCATTTGTAAAAAACGAAATATTTTCGCCGCCGACTAGCGCAATTTCTTTGACTTGATAAAATTGGTCGCCGAATTGACGGAACAGAAAAACATTCGGATTTACCGAAATTTGTCGTTCGCTTTTGCCTGCTTTGACCACGAGTTTGCCGTCCGTTGTCGGATTGGCAACGCCCGTCTGCATTGCCGGAAGCCATTTTTTCTTGGCGTAGATGTTTTGAATCAAACGCATCAGACGGCTTCGGGACATCGGGCGATGCGGGTGAAAATTTGAATCGGGATAAAGCGAAAGCCAGCCGTCGCGGAAAAGCATCGCAACTTTGGCACGTTTATCTTTTTCAATATCGTTGCCGTCGTCAAAAGACAAATGATAGTTTATGTCCGATTCGGTCAATTTCATTTCAGCCTCGCCTTCCGTGTAAAGCATTGAAGCCAAAAAGTTTGCGAACCCGATTGATTTCACCGTTTCAAACGAAAAAGCCGGACTCGGTTTGCCGAATCTTGCTGAAATTTGATTCAGCCAACTTCGCAATTCGGTTTCGTTTGGTGGCATTTCAAACCATTCGTCAGAAAAACGATTGGTCGCCATTAAAAAACCGTTGACTGAAAATTGCGAAGCAAGACGAACCATTTCAAGTTGGTTTTCATTCTCGATTTTCGGCAATTCACGCGAACTTTTTATCAGAAAAGGCTCAAAATATCGGCGACCTTCGAGCGAACATTCAACTCCGCGCAAATACGGTTCATCAAACTCGAAAATATTTCCCGAATTTTCCGTCCGCCCACCGCAAGTCGAAGTGTAAAGAGCATTTATCGGTTTTCCTTTGTATGTTGCAACGATTCCGGCAGTTTCGCGCACGGCGCGTGTGCCGTTCGCATTTTCTGACGAAACGCCGAGATAAACCTGTGAATAAACCGTTGGCAAAACGTCAAATCCTTGCGACGCAAACCCGCCGATGTTTGCCCAAGCATAAGTCCTCGCCGCCACTGCTTGCGCTTTTTGTGCTTCCATCGAAGGCAACCCCAATTCGTTCGGCACAACGCCGAGAAGATAATCTTCCATCGGCACGACATTGACAACCGTCAAAGTTCCGCGAGAATTGACGAAAACTTCTATTCTGCCGCGATATGCCTTGCCATTTAATTTTACCGGAACGGCACGTTCATTAACCGAACCGAACGAAATCGGTTTGAACGATGAAAATGTCTGGTTTGCGCCGTTGATGATAATTTCTTTGATGTTTGCATCGAGAGTTGTGTTCGAGTTTGTCGGTTGATTGGAACCGGTCGGTTTTATCAAACTACGGTTTTCGTTTTTCGAGTTCGGATTCGATTTTAATTGCTCGGAAAGTGCGATTGCTTCGTCTGAAGGTTGCAGTTTTTTCTCCGTAACAATCACGACATCCGCAAAACCTTTTTCCGCCAAACCGTTTTTGAAAACATTTGCCTCTTCAATCGTTTCCAGCGTTTCACCGATGCGGACGCGCCAAGTATTCGTTTTCGTATCAAGACTTACTAACGCTTTTTCGTTGGTTGCTTCGCGCACTTCTTTGGCAGTTGTTTCTGCTTCGGTTTGCGATTCGATGTTTTGGATTTCAAAATTATAAATCTCGATTTCCGGCGGACGATATGCCCTTGCCGCAACGCTTATTTTATTCGTTGCCAACAATTTATTTGCTTCGCCGTCACTCATCGCAACAATCTGCGAATCGGTCGTCGTAATCGAAACCGAACGTGCATTCGTTGCCAACCCGACACGCACGAGCGGTTCTTTGCCGAGATAAAAATATTCGGCTTCAAAGGCGGAAGTTTTTGTAACGATAAATAGAAGCGAAACGAGAATGAATAAGAAACTGCGTAAATTCATAGACTTATGATAAAAGTTAATACTGAAAATGTAAAAACAAAATTTTATTTGTAAAATTTGAAGAAAATCAGTTACGGCTGAAAAAAACAGATTTTTGCAAGATTTAAGATAAATATGTCAGATACAGTAGAAAGGTTTTCAAATCGTGTTGAAAATTATGTGAAATATCGTCCGTCTTATCCGCCGGAAGTTTTGGATTTATTTCGGGAAGAAATGAATTTGACGGGAGAATCAATCGTTGCCGACATCGGTTCGGGAACGGGAATTTCGGCGAAGATTTTTTTGGAAAATGGCAATACGGTTTTCGGTGTTGAGCCGAACGATCTAATGCGCGAAGCGGCGGAAGTATTTTTGAAGGATTTTAAGAGATTTAAATCCGTGAATGGAACTTCAGAAAATACGACTTTGCCTGACAATTCGGTTGATTTTGTCATCGCGGCACAGGCTTTTCATTGGTTTGATAAGGAAAAAACACGAACGGAATTTAAACGAATTTTGCGCCTCGAAGGTTTTGTTGCGCTGATTTGGAATGAGCGGCAATTAGACACGAATCAATTTTTAGTCGAATACGAAAATATTCTGAGAAAATTCGGCACGGATTACGAAAAAGTGCGACACGATAATTTGGACGAAAACGTTTTGCGCGATTTTTTCGGAGAAAAGCCGCAAAAGAAAACTTTTTTGAATGTTCAGCCACTCGATTTTGAAGGTTTGAAAGGCAGAATGTTGTCGTCTTCATATATGCCTTCGGAAAAAGATTCGCTTTTTGTGCCGATGATAGACGAATTGAAATTGCTATTTGAAAATCACGCGGAAAACGGTAAAATACAAATTTTGTATAACACGAACATTTTTTTCACTCAGATTTAATATTTTATGAAAGCAAATTCGCAAGAAAAGCCTGAAATCAGAACAATCACCGTCGCGCATTCTCCGGATTCAGATGATGCATTTATGTTTTACGGTTTGGCAACCAATAAACTTGAAACCGAAGGGCTGAAATTTGAACACACACTTAAGGACATTCAATCGCTTAACGAAGACGCGCAAAACGGGGTTTTCGACGTTACGGCAATTAGCTTTCACGCTTACGCTTACGTTTCTGATAAATATGCGCTTTTGCCGCACGGTGCAAGCATCGGCGATAAATACGGTCCGATTGTTGTTTCAAAAGAACAATATAAACCTGAAGATATTCCAAACCTGAAAATTGCCATTCCGGGCGAAATGACGAGCGCGTTTCTGGCTTTAAGAATTTATAATCCCGATTTTCAATACGAAGTAGTGCCATTTGACGAAATTATTGAGGAAGTTCAGCGCGGAAAAGTTGATGCGGGATTGCTTATTCACGAAGGACAGCTTTTTTATAAGCAGATGGGCTTGAGCAAGGTTTTGGATTTGGGCGAATGGTGGTTTGAACGCACAGGGTTGCCTCTGCCGATGGGCGGAAACGCGATTCGACGTGATTTAGGCGAAGATTTGATGCGGCAGGTTTCCAAACATCTGCACCGAAGTATCGTCTATTCGATGGAAAATCGTGAAGACGCGCTGGCTTACGCTTTGCAATTTGCACGCGAGATGCCGCCGGAGCTTGCGGACAGATTCGTAGCAATGTGGGTGAATGATTTAACTTTGGACTATGGAGAACGCGGGCGTGAAGGTGTGCGTCGTTTGCTCGAAGAAGGTTTCGAGAAAGGAATTATCAAAAATCGCGTTGAAGTTGATTTTGTCGAATAATCGCCGGAACAGCCGTTTCACACAGGCTGTTTTGACGATTTTAGCAAACCAAATTTAAAAGCCGGAAATCTAAGTTCCGGCTTTTTTTTGATTCGATGAGAAACAACGAGTATAATTGAATTTTCTAACATTAGATTTTTATCAAATTACAACCGATTTTGTATTGAAAAGTGAGGAGAATATGAACATTAACAAATTAAAATTACCGATTTTAGTATCTTTTACTTTAGCATTGATTGCATTGATTATGCCGTCTGCGGCAAATGCACAAGGCAGATATACGGGTAAATATTCCAAACGCGATGTCAGCAGTATTATTAATAAACTTGAAAGAAGCAGTAACGATTTTGCCCGCGAATTTGACCGCCAGTTAGATCAAAGTTCGCTGAATGGGACAAATGAAGAAGATCGTCTGAACGATATTGTCCGCGATTATGAAGACGCGCTTGATGATTTACGGAGAGAATTTGACCGCAATGATTCTTGGTGGGAAAGCCGCAATGAAGTGCAATCGGTAATGCGTGAAGCCCGCGATGTCAATCAAATGATGAACAATTTGGTTTTTGCACGCAAATTGGAAAGCCGCTGGAAAACTATGCGGAAAGATTTGAACAAATTGGCGGATACTTACGATCTTCCCGCACTAGACGGAAGCAATGACAACAATAACAACGGTGGCGGAAATGTTCCGAGTTGGGCAATCGGCACGTTTTCGGGGCGAAATCCGCAATCCGGCGGCACGATTATTTTGACCATCAGCAATGACGGCAACGTAACCATCAATATAGACGGTAATTTTTCATACGCAACAATGCGTGGCGACCGTCTTATTAATGCCGGTGCGGAAGCCAAAGTAACACGCCTTCAAAATGGTATTCGCACCACAAACGTAAATAACGGTTCATATATTGACTATTATCGAAGTTCCAACGACGGCGGAAATACCGGTGGCGGAAATGTTCCGAGTTGGGCAGTAGGCACGTTTTCCGGACGAAATCCGCAATCCGGTGGCACAATTATTTTAACCATCGGCAAAGAAGGAAACGTAACTATTAATATAGACGGTAATTTTTCATACGCGACAATGCGCGGCGACCGTCTTATCAATGCCGGTGCGGAAGCTAAAGTAACTAGAACGCGCAACGGAATCCGCACTACCAACGTAACGGACGGTTCATACATTGATTATTATCGAAGTTCCAATGACAACAACAATAACAACGGTGGCGGAAATGTTCCGAGTTGGGCAATCGGCACGTTTTCGGGGCGAAATCCGCAATCCGGCGGCACGATTATTTTGACCATCAGCAATGACGGCAACGTAACCATCAATATAGACGGTAATTTTTCATACGCAACAATGCGTGGCGACCGTCTTATCAATGCCGGTGCGGAAGCTAAAGTAACTAGAACGCGCAACGGCATTCGCACTACCAACGTAACGGACGGCTCTTATATTGATTATGTGCGAGTAAATTAGAAAAACAAACTCTTTGCAAAAACGGGTTCAGCCGCGAAGTTTCGGCAAACTTCGCGGCTGAACCCGTTAAAGGCGAAACATCTTTTTTCAAAACTTCCGCATCTATAAAATTAGTTTTCAAATGAGGCAAAATTTATGAGAAAATCGCTAATCGGTTTAATTGTTATTTGTTTTTTTGCAATGTTCGCGGCGGCGCAGACTTCAACTATCATTAAAACGAATATAAGCCAAACGGAAATTGACCGTATTGTTAAAACCTTTACCGAAAATGAAGGGAAATTTCGGGAAGCCTTGAAGATTTATGCTTTTAATCGCAATGCAACGATTTCGACAGTCGGAATGGGCGGACAAATTTCGGGCGTTTATCAGCGTGATTCGTTTATGACTTTCAAGGAAGACGGCACAAGGTTTGAGCGAATTCTTTATGCACCCGTTCCGACAATTAAAGAAATTTCCATCACTGCCGAAGATATTGATAACCTTGGCGGCATTGACCCGTTTGCCATCGAACCGCAATATGTCAGCAATTATAATTTTAACTTTCTCGGAAAAGAAAAAATTGACGAATTGAATTTGTATGTTTTTGATGTTACGCCGAAGGTGATTCCGGATTATAAAAAAACGAGCCAGAAATATTTCACAGGCAGAATTTGGGTTGATGACCAAGATTTAATGATTGTAAAATCCAAAGGAAAAGCTGTGCCGGAAGGCAAACAGCGTTTTCCGGTAATGGAAACTTGGCGCGACAATGTTGACGGCAAATATTGGTTTCCGGCTTTTTCAAGCTCTGACGACAGCCTTGTTTTCGATAATGGATACGTTGTCAAAATACGAGTTCGCGTAACTTACAAAAACTATCGTGTTGGCAGAACCGATGTGATAATTTTGGACGATGATGAGCCTGTTGAAGAAAATAAACCGAATCCGACTGTTTCGCCAACTCCGACGAAGAAACCCTAACATTCAGTAGGCAGTTGCAGAGGCAATATTTTGTTTGACTGCTAACTGCTGCTGCCTACTGCCAACTCTTTTGCGATTGCTTCTCTGGTTTTATTGAGCAAATTCATTAAATCTGTTTCCGCCGTCAAACCCTTTGTTTCAATCGGCGGAAGCAAAACAATTTCCATTGTTCCCGAATTTGCCACGCCTGTTTTTTTACCCATCAAATAATCGGTGTTTTTAATTGCCACCGGAATTATCGCCGCGCCGGTTTGTAGTGCAAGGTGAAATGCGCCCTTCTTAAACGGCAAAAGCTCGCCCGGCATTGCGCGTGTGCCTTCGGCGAAAATGCCGAACGAATATCCGCCGTCAACCGTTTCGCGCACTGTTTGCATTGTTTCCATTGCTTTTTGCGGATTTGAACGGTCAATCGCTACAAATTTTATAAATTTCATTCCGCGCCCTAAAACCGGAATCTTTAGAACTTCTTTTTTGCCGATTAGCCCCATTTTCTTTCCGCCGTAAGCAAAAAGCGCAGTCGTATCGAGGTATGAACGATGATTTGCAACGAAAATATACGATTTGTCTTTTTCCAGATTTTCATCACCGGAAACTTTTACTTCCGCGCCGGAAATCCGAATCCAGAGTTTTGATCCCCACAAACACAACGGATAAAGTTTCATTCGCTGATTGATAATTTGCAAAAAGGTCATCGCCGGCAGAGCTACAAAAAGCAGTAAAAAACCTGCAAAAAACAAACTCCACCAATAACGCAGTTTGCCGACAAAGCGCGATTTGTTAGACTCTTTGACAGGAAACGAAATTTTTTTATTATCCCGAATTGCTTCGATGGAAAAGTCTTGCATGAATAATAGTCTAAAGTCTAAAGTCCAAAGTCCAAAGTCCGTAATTACATCTTTAAAGAATCTTTGTTCATCTGTGTTCATCTGTGGATTACTTTTTCTTTTGCCTTTAAATCTTTTCGCGCAAATTCCAACGCCGAAATCGGTTTTGGGTTTTCATCCGACCGACGATAAAACCATCGCCGATTGGTCACAAATTACAAATTATTTTGCTCGCCTTGACGAAAAAAGCAATAAAGTTTTGGTTAAAGAAATTGGTAAAACAACGCTCGGAAAACCGATGATTGTCGCGTTTATTTCCGCGCCCGAAAATATAAAAAATCTTGAAAAAATAAGACAAATAAATGCCAAACTTGCGAATCCGAATTCAATCGTTAAAAACGGCGACATTGACGAAACCGCGCTTTTAATCGAAAAAGGCAAAACGATTGTTTCGATTTCCTGTTCTATTCATTCAACAGAAATTGTCGCGTCGCAGATGTCTATGAATTTGGCTTACGAACTTGCAACGGCAACAGACGAAACGACTAAAGAAATTCTCGAAAATACGATTTTAATTTTGATTCCTTCAGCAAATCCTGACGGTATTGAAACGGTCGCAAATTGGTATCGCAAAACGCTCGGCACAAAATCCGAAGGCTCAAATCCGCCCGAACTTTATCATCACTACGCCGGACACGACAACAACCGCGATTGGTTTATGATGAACCTCAAAGAAACGCAAAATATCACGAAACTCTTTTGGCAAGAATGGTTTCCGCAGATTGTTTATGACGTGCATCAACAGGGGCAGACGGCTTCCCGAATGACAATTCCGCCTTTTTTTGATCCGCCGAATCCGCGAATTTCGCCTGTGGTTTTGCGCGAAGTCGGTCTTATCGGCTACAAAATGGCGGCGGATTTGCAATCGGGAAATATCGCAGGTGTGGCAACAAACTCGGTTTATGATACTTGGTGGCACGGCGGTTTTCGTTCTGCACCTTATTTTCACAATTCAATCGGAATTTTAAGCGAAGCGGCGAGTGCAAATTTAATGTCGCCGGTTACGATTTCGCGTGAACAACTCGAAAAATCGCGCCCTTCACGCGGACTTTCAAATTTGCTCGAAACAGCGACAAATTTTCCTGAAGTGTGGCAAGGCGGCGAATGGAAACCATCGGACATTGCCAAAATGGAAATGATTACTTCGCGTTCTCTGCTCGAAATGGCGGCGAAATTTCGTCCGCGATATTTGCGTAATTTTTATGAATTAAACAAAGCGAATTTGACACGAAAAACAAATGAGCCGCAGGCTTTTGTCGTTTCTGCCGGACAGCCATATGAAGAAACAATTGCGCGATTTATAGAAATTTTAATGTGGCAGGGAATCGAAGTTTTTGAAATGCGGGAAGAACTTTATTTCGCCCATAACCCGACCAAACGCAACGATTTTCACGAAATGCCGCTTGGTTCATTTTTGATTTTTACAAATCAACCGCAGAAGAATAATATCTTGAGTTTGTTTGAAAAACAGGTTTATCCGAATCGCATTAATACAAACGGCGAAGCCGAACAACCTTACGATGTTGCGGGGTGGACTTTGCCTCTGCAAATGGGAATCGAAACGGACGCAGTTTGGAATATACGCGATTTGGCAAACGCGAAAAAGACGCTCAAAAAAGTCGAAAACATTAACGAAGCACGCGCCGTTTTAAATCTTCCGCCGAACAAAATGCCTTTCGACAAAATGACGAATCCACTCAAAACAAATCCGAAAATCGGGCTTTACAAACCTTTTACATCTTCAATGGACGAAGGTTGGACGCGCCTCGTTTTTGATAATTTTCAGATTCCGTATCAATCAATTTCAAATACCGATTTTCGTAACAACAACCTAAATTTCGATGCGATAATTTTACCCGCCGACAGCGAAAATACAATTGTGAACGGTTTGAACGCAGACCGTTACCCTGAAGAATTCGCCGGCGGAATCGGCGAATCGGGCGTTGAAAATTTGAAAAAATTTGTCGCGGGCGGCGGAAAATTGATTTGCTTTGACGATTCGTGTGAACTCGTTATCAACCAATTTAATTTGAAAATGCGAAATGTGCTGAAAGATTTAAAACGAAGCGAATTTTACAATCCGGGTTCGATTGTTCAATTAAAGGTTGATAGAAAATTTCCGCTTGCTAAAGGTTTGAAAGAAGAAACCGCCGCGTATTTTATTACGAGTTCGGCGTTTGAAATCGCAGACGAGGCAGAAATCTATTCAATTGCCGAATACGCGAAAGAAAACGCGCTTTTGTCGGGTTGGATGCTTGGCGAAAAACTCTTGAATGCTAAAACTGCCTTGGCAGAAACCAATTACGGGAAAGGCAAAATCATTCTTTTTGCCTTTCGTCCGCAACATCGCGGGCAAACCTTTGGCACTTTTCAATTCATCTTTAATTCATTGGAAAAGTCTCAGTAGTTTTAGGATTTACCGATTTTATTTTCGTGGTCGTTCGTTTGCCTTCAAAACTCGCTTTCTGAGTCGAATTGATTTCGGAGTAACTTCAACCAATTCATCATCGGCGATAAATTCCAGAGCCTGTTCGAGCGATAAATCTTTGACGGGAACGAGGCGCAAGGCTTCGTCGGCGGTTGAGGCACGCATATTTGTCAGTTTCTTTTCTTTCACAGCGTTCACGTCTAAATCAACAAAACGGGCGTTTTCGCCGATAATCATTCCTTCATAAACTTTGGTCTGCGGTTTTACGAACAGCGTGCCGCGTTCCTGCAAAGCGTAGAGCGCGTAGGTCGTCGCCTCGCCCATTCTATCGGCGACGAGCGAGCCTGTGCCGCGTCCTTTCATTTCGCCCTGCCATTTGTCAAAGCGTAGGAAAATTGTGTTCAAAAGTCCCGTGCCTTTGGTTTCGGTCAAAAATTCGCCGCGAAAACCAATCAATCCGCGTGAAGGAACTTCGTATTCGAGACGCACGCGACCTGTGCCGTTATTTATCATTTTCGTCATCTGACCTTTTCTGCGTCCGAGTGCTTCGGTTACGACTCCGATAAATTCTTCAGGCACATCAATAACGACGAGTTCAAACGGTTCTTCCAAACCGTTTTCAGTTTTGCGTGTGATGACTTCGGGTTTTGACACTTGGAGTTCGTAACCTTCGCGGCGCATCATTTCGATAAGAATTGAAAGCTGTAATTCGCCACGTCCCGAAACTCTGAATTGGTCTGCGGAATCCGTATCGGCGACGCGCAAGGCGACGTTTCCGAGTAATTCTTTTTTGAGACGCTCTTTGATTTGGCGCGAAGTTACAAATTTTCCGTCAATGCCCGAAAACGGCGAATTATTGACACCGAAAATCATCGCAATCGTCGGTTCGTCAACAGCGATAACGGGCAAAGGGCGCGGATTTTCAATCAGCGTAATTGTTTCGCCAATGTTAATGTCGTCAAATCCGGCAAGCGCGACAATCTCCCCGACTCCGGCTTTGTCAGTAACTTGGCGTTCCAAACCTTCAAAAACATAAAGCTCTTTGACGCGGGTTTTCTGCGTCGAGCCGTCGCGTTTGGAAACTATAACTTCCTGATTCTTGGCAATTTCGCCCGAAAAAATTCTGCCGATGGCAAGCCGTCCGACAAACGGGTTGTAGTCAATATTCGCCACCAATAATTGCAAAGTATCGTCGCGTAATTGTTTCGGTGGCGGCACGGTTTCGATGATTTGGTCAAACAGAGGTTTCAGAGAATTTGATTCGTCTGCGAGATTTTTCTTCGCCATCCCGTCGCGGGAAATCGAATATAAAATAGGGAACTCAATTTGCTCATCGTTTGCGCCCAAATCAATAAAAAGGTCGTAAATTTCATCTACAACTTCTTCGGGGCGCGAATCTTGGCGGTCAATTTTATTGACCAAAGCAATCGCCGGAAGATTTAGTTCGAGTGCTTTTCTCAAAACAAAACGGGTTTGCGGCAAACAGCCTTCTGCCGCATCAACCAGCAGAACAATGCCGTCAACCATTTTCAAAACGCGCTCGACTTCGCCACCAAAATCGGCGTGTCCGGGCGTGTCAACGATATTGATTTTGTAATCACCGTAACGCACTGAAGTGTTTTTCGCCATAATCGTGATGCCGCGTTCGCGTTCCAGATCCATCGAATCCATCACGCGGTCTTGCACTGTTTCGTGGTCGCTAAAAGTGCCGGATTGTTGAAGCATTGCGTCAACCAAAGTCGTCTTGCCGTGGTCAACGTGCGCGATGATGGCAATGTTGCGAATTTTTTCTGTTGAAATCATATTATGTAAATCTGTCGTTTAGAGTTACGCATTTATGCGCGTTTCCGCCTATAAAGCGAAAGGCTTAACGCATAAATGCGTAACTCTAAACAAAAATCTGCCGTAAAAGGCAAACGAAAAGTCTATGATTTACAGGCGGAAAAATCAAACGCAAAAGAAAAAGACCGGACAAAATCTGTCCGGTCAAGTGATGTTAAACAAAATACTGTGAGAATTTATCGAACCATTTCTTTTTCGATAACCAAATTGTTTATTACCTTAAAAACGCCCGGAACGCCGTTTGCCAAAACATTGGCTAAATTAAAATCACCGCGATTGGCAACATAACCTTCGAGCGATACGCGCCCGTTTTCGACAATAATTCGCATTGACGGATTCGGCTCTTGCAAATATCGGTAGAGATTTCCACCGTTTCGGGCAAATTCTTGCACGACTTGGTAGCGAATTTGATTATCAAACTGCGAAGGCGGAAGGTTTTCGATGTTGTTGATAACTTCCGAAACACCGTCAATGTTTTTCACGGCGCGTTCTGCACTCTTTTTAACGCCGAGCGAATAAACTTTGCCATAGAGCGTAACGGTCGAGCCGTTGACTTGGAATTTGATGTTATCGAAAACGCCGTAATACGGAAGTCCGATAATTTTTTTGAAAACTTTATCTTCAATCGAGCGTTGCGAATTTCCAACCGTTTGCGCCTTTGCGCCGACCGCAAAAACGATCAAAAATGCGAACGATAAAACTAGAAAATTTCGTATGTATTTCATCTTTTTTTTCCTCCAACAAATATAAACATTCAAAATTTGTTAGCAGTTATAAGATGAATCAAAGTGCCGAAAAGATGCCTGATTTTGCAGAAAAACTCACGAAAATAAAAGTGTCAAAGACACGGCAAATTTAATTCGTGCATGTTTCTGTATTTGTTGTTGCAGGTGGAAATAAAAACAGCGCGATGAGATAAAAAACGAGCGAGAAAAATTGAATATAACCTGTGGCGGCGGAAAAACGCGGCAAATCTAAAATATATGTGAGAACTTCTTTTGTCGGGTTTTGCAAAATTCCTTGCAGGAAACCTTCGCTCGCGGGCGCGGTCAAGTTTGCGAGAATCAGATATTTCACGACAAACGCCAAACCGAACATCGCGCCCAAACTGCGAATGAGTTTTTTCGTGTCGAATTCCGCAAAAAGATTCATCACCAAAACCCACATAAAACAAAATGCGACCGTCCAAAACGGCAAACCTTGTTCCGGCAGAAGCGAATTGAACATCTGCACCGACGCGAAAAAAAGCGCAATCAAACCCGCGCCGTTGGCAATATTTTTAAGCGAAGAAAAATCTTCCGAAAACCAACCTTCGAGCCGAATCAAATGTGCGCGAAAAAACAACACAAGCAAAATCGCCGCATAAATCAACGCAACGAGCGGCGGTTTGATAAACAAAAACACGCCGTCAACTGCGCCGATTCGCAAACCGCCGAAAAGCGCAACCGTCAAAAAAAGAAACGGCAAAAGCAGATAAATCTTCTGGTTTTTGATTTTTAATTTTTGATTTTCGATTGGTTTTTCGATTTTCTTCCGCGGCGAAATTTTTGTAATTTCTTCGTCTTCCGCAATTTCGACTTCCTGCGCTTCGGGAATTTCCAAAATCTCGCCGTCAATCGTTTCCAAATCGTCTTTTTCTAATTGTTCTGTTTGATTTTTCACCAATTTTTCACTTTCTCTCGCGTGTCCATTTCATCGGGTTGAAATCATCAGCGGTTAATTTCAAACCTTCTTCAAATTCATTTTTCAGTTCGGCGGGCATTTTTAATTTCAAATCGGCATCATCGGCACGGAAATTTTTATCAATTTGAATAACACGATTTGTTTGTTCCAAGCCCTGTTTGAAAAGTTCGTCGTCATTATAGACTTTGCCGAAACCTTGACGATAAAAACTGTAAGCGATATAAAATTGAGTCTTTGCATCGCGCTTTTCGGTGTCGGCGCGGGAGAAAAAATCTCTCGCAGAAACAAAATTATCGGCGCGAAAGGCTTTCAAACCTTCATCAAATTTTTCTTTATTAACTTCATACGTTCCCAAAACAACCTCGGTTTTGGTCGAAGCGGTTTCGATTGTTTGCTTGGCTTTGGCGGAAACTTCTTCAAAAGTTCTCGGTTCTGCCCAATAAAGCCAGACAACAAAAATGCCGTAAAAAGCAATCAAAACAAGACTTAGAATTTGGAGATACTTTTCTTTCATTTATTTTTTCGTCAATCCATTAAACCATTTAATATTAACATTTAACTGAACTTATAAAAACTTGAAAAAAACAACTGTGGGGGAATATGTGGGGAGTGTTTGCAACTATGCCGCTTTTGCTTGATAAACTTCTGTTAATTTACGCGCCGATTTTTCTGCTTGTTGGCTTTCCCAATTAAGTCTGGCGTTTTCCATTCGCCGCATTGCGTCTGCTTTATGGTCGTTTGATGGATGCACATACTTTTTCGTCATTTCAATTTTGCTATGTCCAAGTAATTCCTGCAAGGTCGCAATATCCGTTCCGCATTCGACTTGTCGAGTGGCGTAGGTATGCCGCAAATCGTAGATGCGAAACTTCAATACACCTGAGCGGTCTAAGGCTTTGTAGTGGGTATTATCCACAAAGCCGCGTCCGCCCGAAAACAGAAAACCGTCAATGGCATTCTCCAATCTTGGTTTCAGAATTTCGATTGCTCTTTTTGAGAGATACGGAATTAAACGCCGTCCGGCTTTGGTCTTTGATTGACGAACAAATAAACTGCCGCCGTTTTCAAGTGAAACATCGTCAACGGTCAAATTCCGTAGTTCCATTGGTCGTAATCCGGTTTCAATCATAATAGTTGCAAAATCGCGTAACGGTTGCGGACAAGCCAATAAATATTGCTTTTCTTCGGCATAGGTCAGAACGCGGAAATCTCTCGGCTCTTCCGTTAAAAAACTGATGTTCCAAGCCGGATTTACTCTTAATACTTCATTTCTAACCAATCTATTCAGCATTTTTTTCAGACATCCCAATTCACGATTTATGGTTGTCGGGGAAATCTTTTTTTTCTCTTGCTTTATTGGATTAGCCTTTTTTCGTTGCGGATATTTTGTGCCGCCTTTTTTCGGCTTTCTTCCGCGTAGGCGACCAAATTCATTGCTCCGATTCATCACAAATTTTTCAACCATTTCAGTAGTTATTTCATCTATTCGGAGTTTTCCGAAATAGCGCAACAAAACTTTTGATGCACTTTGATAGCGTGTATATGTATTTTGTTTGCGTTCAAATTCAACCCATTTCAAAAAATCAGTCAGAGCCTCTGCGAACATCGGCATTTCTCTTTTTTCAACGTGCAATCCGATTTCACCTTTTACTAAAGCGGTTCTATAAGCTCGCTCATATTCTTCCGCTTTGCGTAGATTGCCAAGATGCGAAGATTTACGAATTCTTTGACCTTGATAGACGAACTCAAACCAATAAGTCTTTCCGCGTTTATAAACTGCCATTTTATTTATTCTCCTTTTTTTTCGTTTTGTTTTTCCGTGCGGCTAAATATAGCTGACCGCTTTTTTTCCAATTCTCTCGTAAAAGTTTCATACGTCTGTTTCGGGCGTGTTTCGGCGAACAGGTGTAGGCATCTTTACGGTTTGCCCAAAAGAACCTTTTACAATATTCACACATCCTTAATCTTGAAATATTCATTCCTTGCAAGGCTTCGACATAAGGCGAGGCGCGAAATTCGACATTTCCGGTTGTATCTACGGACACAGTTGCTTTCAAATCTTTTGAATCGAGAAATATAGTAAATTCAGCCAACAAATCTAAAAGAAAAAATAATTTATTCGCGTATTCGTGGCTAACTTCGCGCAAAATGAAAGATTTAGAAAAGGCTTCAAAAAGTTCTTCTGCTTCAACATCATTACAACCGTAATCATCTTTTTCATTTAATCCGATGGCACGAACCGCCAAATAGACGGTAATGCTCTTGCGATAGGTTTCGCTTAAAGAAATGAACGCATCTCGCAAATATCGGGCATATTTCTTACTTGCCGGAAGTTCGTAAAGATGGTCTATATCTTGGAATAATTTATTCCAAACCTCTAAAACACTTTCATTTTTATCAACGAGGTCGGTGATTTCTTTTTCTTGACTTAATTTATGAAAGACATAGAGATTTTTCAGAAACCTTCTGATTTCAAACACAATGTTTGCTTTTTCTAAAGCTATTCGACTAAATTTCATCAAGCCTTTTTTTGTTATTTTTGCAGTTGGCTTTCCGTTCTCAAAAATTGCATCTCTTTCATCCAATACTGCTGTTAGAAGTCTTAAATGTTCGGGCATTGAAAGAGTAGAAAGTTTTTCTTCCCAATGCTTGAAAGCAATCTCAAATCCGTAATTCTCATATTCTTTATCCCAATCGAAACTAAAATCCGGCGGCAAGATGTTTGCCTTTTCAATTAACTCTAAAAGTTTCGGGTTTGCTTCAAATTTGGCTCTTGACCTTTTTGAAAGTTTTTCAGAATTAGGTAGCGTTTCTTTGCCATATTCTACTTGCAGAATTTGAATACCATTCTTTGCTTTTTTGTTGTTATGCTGTGCGTTTTGTTGCATAATGTAAATGGATATTAACACAAAGAGGAATTGGACGCAATGCAAGAAAACGCTACATCAATGCAAGAACGGAAAATAGCATACAGTATTCGGGAAATGTCGAAACTCGTCGGAATTTGTGAAAGAAAAATCTACTATGAAATTGAGCAAGGTAAATTGAAGATTTCCAAAATCGGACGGCGCAATGTAGTTCGGGCGGTTGAGATTGACCGTTGGTTAAGTGAAGCTGAGGGATAATTTTGAACAATTCGGAAAAAAGATTTCTTGATACGGTTATGTTAAAGCATAACTATTTTAATCTGCCGCCGCCGGGAGATTTTTTATCGAAAAATTGGTTCAAAAAGACAAATGTTAAATCGGGAATGATTGCCGTCTATGTTCTGAAAGTTCCAAAGAATTCCAGATTGCCGCGAATGACATTATCACAATCGGCGGATTACATTTGGCACTTGATGGTTGAAGTATCTCTTTCGGCGTGGCAGAGAGGCTCAAATATTCAACTGTGTAATGAGATTGAAATCCGGCAATGTCTTTATCTTTTATCTGAATATGTATTTGAAAAAAGCGGACTGAATTTTGACGCTTTCACGGCAAAGGTTGGTCGAATTGATGTCGCGGAAGATATACAGGTCGGCGCGGCGAACATCAAGCGAATAATTAAACAGGTTTCCCGAACAGAACTTAACGGATTTGACCGTCATAACATCAATGATGAAACGATACTTTTTAAGAACATCGGACAAGTTTTGAATGTTGAAATCACATTCTACGACAAATTTAGACAAGCCTGTAAAGAATATCCGAACGCCGCAGATTTAGATTTTGCGCGTGGCATTTTGAGGCAGGAAGTAAGACTTAGAAAAACTAAAATAGCCAAAATTGTAAAAGAACTGAGTTTACCAAACCAAACCGCCGAAGTTTTACTTACACAAGAAGTTGCCGAGCATATCTTGAATTACGGCAAGGAAACGGTTTATTTCGATTTGTCGCTGAAAGCCGAAGATGATTGGATTTTTGAACTTGCGACAAGATTGCCGATTGGCAAAGCAATTCTCATAATCGGCTTTGTGTTTTTGCTCCGAAGATTCGGAAGTGATTTTTACGAATTAGCAGTTCTCGACTTCAATAAACGAAGCTATCAACGATACATCAAGAGATGTTTTGATAACGGTGTAAATCCTTTTGAGTAATACTGTAACGATTTGCGACAAATCTGTCGCGCCGAACAGCGAAATGATACAAAACAACCCAACAATTCTAAGAATGTCCGAATGGCAAAAGCAACGAACTACGCAAGCGGTTTGGACAGCAACAGAAATTATCAATCATCGCCTAAGTGAAATGAATGCTTACAGGTATAAGATGCTTTCAAATCTTAATAAACACACAGGTAGAATATGCCTCAATTTCGATACGGACTTTATGAAAGTATCGCATAAATTACTTTTAGGATTTATTCAACCAAAATACAAGAAAAGCACAATTAGACAGCGGGATGTCATTACCGAATCGCTCCGAATTGCAAAAGAAACGGGCGCATCATATCAGGAAATCAGAGAATTATTTTTGTTATTGATGAATCGCTATATTTACCTTTAATTATGCCTTGTTCAATCTGCCAACATCCGCAACAAGCGGAAATGATTATTGATTATGCCAACTCTTGTTCACTAAGGGCAACGGCAAGGCGTTTCGGTGCGGGTTATCGAAGTCTGCACAGACATCTTGGACGCTGTATCTTTTATCTGATGGCAGAACAAGAGCAAAAAGACTATGAACAAGAGTTTGCGGAAGTTGCCGAACTATTGCGGCTTAATTTTCAGCCGCCGCCGAAACCGTATCGCCGGAAGTCAATCATTACCAAAAAAGTTGAATTTACTTGGAGTCGTCGGGCGTGGGCAAAAAGAGTATGCCATAGGGCAAAAAAAGCCTGAAAATGACCAAAACAGAGGCAAGAGAGCGGCGAGGTGTCACGGCAACATTGCAAAATTATCGTTTTTATTCTCGTAAATATAGCGAAATCAATGAGATAAGCAAATTCGGTAAATGCTAATTTGTTGACATTGATAGCTTTTTTATGGTCAACAAATGATAAACATTTTAACTGTAACAATTTAGCAAATGAGTTTTTCAAAATAATAAGATATTGAGGCTATCCTAATTGTGAATTGATGACAAAAAAACAAACAGGTCGGCTCAAATAAAATATATGTTAGTTACAATTATTCCAAGTGTCAGGCAAATAAGAAGATACGCAGAATCCGCCCTCAATGGTTTTGAGGATTTAAGCACTGATAATGCAGTGGAAAATGCGCGGTGTGAATTAAAAAGTTTGCTAACTTACCTTGATAGGCTTCATAACACAGATGATGCCGTGTGCGAATCGTTTATCTCTGGAGTCGAAAGTTGGGTCAAAGTTGAACTCTTTATCCGTAATCTCGACGGCTGAGATTTTATTCAACTCAAAATTGCGCGGCTCACGTTTTGGCGGTTTTAGCGGTTTATTTTTATCTTCGGTTTGAATACCTGTTAAATTTATATGGTCAACGGTTGATTTATAAACCGCCTGCGGTTCAAAGGTTCGCCAATAAATGTCTTTGTCATATTTGAGCCGAATAATTAGATGTTTCCCAATTGCTTCGCAGAGATTGTTTTCTAACTGATAATTTCGCATATTTTACTCCTTTTACTTAAATTCTATGTTCGGAAAATTGTTTGAATGGTTAAAATTACCTGCCCTTTTTCGTCCGTTTCGTTATTATGATGGTGAAACAGGACAGGTAATCGAAATTAAAACATCATCTTGTTACGCCAAACTTATTGTTGGAAACAAAGAGTTTTTCTTTATCCGTGAAACGGGTAAATATGACGGTTTTGGAAAGATGTCAGTCGAAAGTAACCTACCTAACATTGATTGCAAGGCGGATTATACTCGTTAATAAGTTGACGCTCACGATTAACTCTTAATGTTTTATCACGAACAATCTCTGCAATTAAAAATGCAGGTTTATATTTGTGCATTAAATGTTGCGTATCGCAACAATGCTCATCCATACGCCGACGCAGATTGTCAGTTTGTCCAACATAAATAAGTTGTTTTTGAGCGTTCAAAATTCCATAAACCGCAGGAATTTCTTTCCAAGTCGAATTAAAGTTATAAGTAGTGTTGTTATTAAAAGGCATTTTGCCCTCCTTATCTAATAGGTCGCCTCACTTCGGCGATTTTCATAATAAAGCCAACAATTCAGCGATATTACTAAGCTATCCGTCCGTCTTTTGACCAAAAAGGCAGACGGAAAATAGCTTTCGCCGTTAATTGCAGTGATTTAGCTTTTTATTGAACCTGTTAGTTTGGAGATTTAGGTATCTCGAATGTTAGTTCTTCCTTGACAATGGGCGATATAGCGGGTAATTTAATAACTGATATATCGCCATCTGTTTGCATCTGCGCTAACAGGTTCAAAGGCAAGGTTGCTACAACAACCTTGCCTTTAATTATGCACAAAAAAACCAGAAAATCAATTACCCACAAATCAATTAGTGTGTCCTGTTTGTCCAACAACCCCCAAATATTGTGTAGGTTAAAGTTTTACTTTAACTCTTGCCAAAACCTTAAATCTATTTTTTATTATCTTTCGTGAAATCAATTTATTTCCAAGACTCGAATGAATTTCCCAAATTTATTTATTTTGTTTGCAAGTTTCTCGGTGGTGCTGTTGGGAGCAATGTAAATAAAGACAAATTCGTTGGCGATTTTGGTGATAAACTCGTTTCGTTTGATGGCGTTTTGGGCAGTTGTGCGATTGTTGTTTTCGGCAAACGGCGAAAGCAACAGCAAGCGGTTTTCCGCGATTGCCGCTTTCCAATCTTCCGGCAGACGCATCTTCGCCAAGTTACGCGCCGGACAAACAATCGCACGTTTTCGCCGACGCAAAAGGCTTTCAAATATCTCGCGTTCAATCGGCGAATGAAAACCGCTAATCAACACAGCATTTTTAACCTTTTCATTGAAATTTTTGGCGTAATCAAATGCTTTCAAAATTGCCGCGCCGGAACATTGCCGCGATGAAAAAAGTCCGATTTTACGAAGCCGGAGAAGTTCAAGATTACCGACGGCGAAAACTGTTTCCGAAAAACCGGAAAAAATCTGCAAATCGTTACATTTTTTTACAGAAAGCATTTGAAATTATCCGTCTGCAAAGAGTTTGAAATTTTTGTCAGGCGTGAGCCGTTTTTTTGATAAAATCCGCAAGTTCTTCAATCTGAGATGTAAAATACAAATTCACGTCATATTTTCTTAAAATATCGCGGACGGTTTGGCGGCTTTCTATATTTGCTTGCTCGAATCCGGCAAGCACATTGAGTTTATAATTATGTTCCGACAAATCATCTCCTTCGACGGCTAAACGGCAAGTTTTGGCAATGGTTTGATTTTCGTCAGAGCCGAAAACAACCGCTTTGACCAAATTCGGCTGACCGTTTTGATAACCGAACGGATAAGTTTCCGTGCGGTGAAGAAGCGGAAGTTCAATCTGCACGTTTCGCTCGATTAGATTACCGAGCCGACGTTTTTGCAAAACTTCGTCGAACTGACGAACAATCCTTTTTTCGGTCAGAGTTTTTTGTTCCGCTTTTTGCCGTCCGCCGACGAGTTTTTCGCATAAATTTTCTAAATCGGCACACGGGTCAAAAACTTTAATCGGGCGCGGCGCAGTCAAAATCATTTGGTTGGCGCGGGTTTCGACAAAAAGATTAAAGTCTTCGCCCGAAATAATAAAGTCGGTCTGCTGACGGATTCTTTCGGCAAAAGCGTCTTTCATTGCGCTGATGCGCGTCAAGTCGAGCTTTTCGCCGTCGAAAAAACGGCGCACGCGGTCGTTACCGCCGGAAAATTTGACATCCAAAAATCTTTTCTCCGGGCAGAACAAAACCACGCCGACGTTTGCGCCTTCGGCGCGTTCGAGATTGGGAACATATTGCAGAATCGAATAGTAACCTTTTGCCGGTTTGAAATTATTATTCATTTTGGTTCTCCTCATTCGGCGAAAAATCGAGTTCCGCCTGCATTGGCTCGACGGGCAAAAATCGCGCAAAGTTTTCGGTTAAAAATCGGGCGCGGTCTTTTAAGAAACGGTCAATCGCAGTTTTTGTTTCATCGCCGACCTGCCAATCTTTCGGCATTTCCGCTAAAATATCTTGCCAAAGCTGCGGACTGACGCTTTTTAATTCTTCGCTCGCTTGGATGATTTGTTCACGGGTAACGTGGCTTTTGAAAAATGGAAAGAATCCGTAGATGCGTTCTTCGCGGATGTTGCCGATGTCGGCAAGACGCGGCGTTAGTTCGCGCCCACAATTTATAATATGTCCGAAATCAATCGGTTTCAAGATAAATTTTCCCTTTTCAGCATTTTCTTCCGAAAGAAACAAATTATCGTAGTTCACTCTCGCTTTTCCGTTCTTTCCAAGTCCCGGAGCATAACGGTCGCAATTTCTTGTCCAAGTGTCGAATACTATTATTTTCGCTAAAACGTCTGTGTTTGTCACATTCGCAAGAGCTTTTTCGCCTCCCATCGTGATACCGATTTCCGCACGGGCAACAAACGCCGAACCGATTTGAGCGAATTTGCCATTTATCGGAATTTCATCTAAATCGGTCAATTCAAGAACGGCAACATCGAAAGTCGGCAAGCCGAAACGACGCGCAAGGCGTGTTCCGAGCCAATCGCAAGCCAAGATATGAACGCCTTCGGGATTATTGACGGCTTTCAGATAAGCCGCGCCCGCGTCGGTTTCAATCAAAGCCGCACGGGAACTCGATTTCACCGTGCGGACGTAGCGAAGAAAAGTTGTCGGCTGCCAATCAGACATTTACTTGTTTGGGTATAATCATTTCCATCGTTTAGCAATGTATTCGATAGCTTCCGGCGTGCTTAGTTTTTTCATTCCTGTGCCGTCGCGGATGATGAAATCGCGTCCTTGATGATAAACGGGTTTTGGCGATGGTTTTACTAAAATTCGGCAGATGTCCTTGCCTTCGAGATTGTGGAAAGTCAGTTCGCAGACGGATGAAAAATCGGTTAATCCGCAGTTGTGGCGAATCGTATCAACCAAGAATCTTTCGTAACCGTCTTTGTCTTGTTTTTGCGGGTTGGCGGTTTTGATGTCTTCGGCGATTCCGACGATGCGGTTTGTGCCGTCTTCGATGCCGATCAGGATTGCGCCGCCGTCGGTCGAGTTTAGAAAGGCGGTCGCTTCTTCGGAGATTTTCAGGCGCATTGCATCGTCTTTCTTTCCGGTTTTGGCGTTCCAACAGGCAGCGATTTTGAATTCGATGAAAGGTTTTTCGCCTTCTTTGATTTGTTCGAGCAGTTGCCGGTCGTCGGGATGCGGCGCGAAGGTGCGGAAGGCTTCGAGCGTTTCGGTTTTGACCGCATCGGAAACGAGCGGAAACGTCGTTAAAATATACTCGAATTCTTCTTCGGTCAGCTCGTAAAGATGCGCGACGAGAGCATCGAGTTCGGCGCGGAGCATTTGTCTTTCCGATTCATCGGTTACGCCGTTTTTGTGGCTTTCCAAGCCGACTTCTTTTGCCAGATCGTCAAATTCGGGCGTGGTGCAAATCAACTTCGTGGCGCGTTCGACAATCGGCAAAAATTCGGTATCTTCTTTTGTTAATCGTGGAATTGGAAGCTGATAAACATAAAACATATTGATGTTTTGCGAAACCTTATTACGAATCATCCAATCAACCACGAAACTATTAAATAAAGCCACGCAATAAATTAAAGTTTCTCCTTCAACACCTCTACTCGTCAAAATTGAGTTTCCACAAAAAACATTCGGCGGCAATGCAGAGCAAATAAGTGAATTTGTGTTTACGTTTGAAGCAACCGCACGAATGCCTAGCCTATAATCTTGGTAATCTAAAGTTTGACCGTTATCTTCGTTCCGACCAAGAATAGAGGCTCGACCTTCCTTTTTGTCAATCCAATATCGCCCTTCACTGAAAGTATCTGTAAATTGGTGAATCATTTTACCTTCATGAAGTGGAAGCCTGTCTTTACCGCTCGATGTTTTGAACAAATGGCTATCATTTGTCATATCAAATTCGCGCGTCAAACTTAAATTCCATTTGTTTTCAGATTCTTCAGATAAAAGAGGAAATTTAAGTAACTTTTCTGCAATTTGAACATCTGTTTTATTCTTGAATTCCATTATCGAAATTGAATCGGGTGAAAGTCTTTTTATGAGAGAAACAGAAATTTTGAGATGTTCTTTGTCTGAATTTAAAAATTCACCAATTTTATCAGGTTTGATAGCCTCTCGCGGATTTATCCGAAATGCCGCCTCAAATTTGTCGGTTTTTTCGCCTTTATAAAAGGTCAAGATACAAAATTTTTGAGCGTGATGGACATTTTCAAAAATAAATTTTTCGTTTGATAATCCGAATAAAGAGTTGATTCGTGAGTTATCAAAAAGCATTTCACGCAGTTGTTTTGCGCCCAAATCAGTATAAATTCCGCTTTGAACTATAATTCCGCAAGCACCGCCATCACGAAGCAAATTGAAACATTGCTCAAGAAATAATTTATAAAGATTTATGTCTGAACCTTGTTTTTTTCCGTTGACAACAGAAATTTGATTTTTATATTGAGGTGTTGAACGATAATACAAACTAACGTGCGGAAAATGGTTAATATATTCCAACCACAATTCACGAATTTGAATATTATTTTTAAGAATTTTACCACTTTCTTTTTTAAATGCTTCTATTGCCATTTTCTTTTTATAGAAAATCTTTTCAGCTTCTTCACCTTTTTCTTTGGAGATAAGTTCTTCGTGTTGCTCAAAGAATTCCTTTGCATTGGGTTTAAATACTTCCCAAGGTGGATTAGCAATAATTGCATCAAAACCACCATTTTTGAAAACTTTTGGAAACTCGAATTCCCAATGAAATGGCTGTAGTTCTTCAATATCGGCTTTGGTCAATTCTCTTTTTTCCGGTTTGCCGATTTTGTTTTGTTTCTCGTCCCAAGTCGCTTGTTCAAACTTGATTTTTAAATCTTTGAAATCGCCGAGCAGGAGTTCGTTGAGTTTTTCGTAAGAATCACGGCGAAGTTTTTCGATATGACTTCTCAACACTAAAAGGCGCGTGTCCTGACTTCCGCTTTCGTCTTTTTCGGATTTGAACGAATGTTCTTTGTAGAGTTTGATTGACAGCTCTTTGTCTTCGAGAATCTTTTTGTATTCGTTGGCGGGCGTATCCGAAAATAAATGCGATTGCGTTTCACCGAGCGCATTCACTTTGTCGAAAGCCTTTTCGTCAACCTTCAAAATGCCGATCAAAGAATTTCCTGCCAAAATATTGAAATCAATATTCGGCAAAGGTTCGAGCCGCCGCCGGTCGCTGACGGAAGAAACGAGCGTCATAAAAAGCCGCAGTTTGGCGATTTCGGTCGCTTCTTCCATAATGTCCACGCCGAAAAGATTGTCGGTGATGATGCGCTTTTTGAGAAAATAATTAAAAGCGTGTTCCTTGCGGATTTGGTCGAGTTCGTCTTTCAGACTTCCGCCCAAAATCTCGATCTTGCCGATGACCGCCGAATAAACATTCAAAAGCGTCTTTAACGCCGCCACCAAAAACGCGCCCGAACCGCAAGCCGGATCGAGCAGTTTCAAACCCGGCAGAATGTCGTGCCAGAGTTTTTCGCAAAGATTATCGTCGAGATTGAGCAGAAGATCGGAAATCGAACCGTAAGTTCTCGATAAAAACAAACCGCCGTCGTTTGAAGAAAACATATTCGGCGTTGTTCCGTCGGCAGGTTTGGCGAGCGCGTTTACTTTGTCGAGAATGAGTTTGTAGATCGTCTGTTCGCACAGATAACCCGTTATTTCCGGTCGGGTGTAATACGCGCCGAACGCCTTCTGGTTGATGTATTTTTCAAAAATATAACCGAGAACATCAGGATTTATTTCGTTCGGCTTGCCGCTCGGCGTGTCGTCCAGATGCCAAGAATATCTGCCGAAAAGCGCGAACAGATTTTCAAACGCTTCGTCGGCAATTTGAATGTCGTTATTTTCGTCGAGTTCGATTTTATGTGGCAGAAACAAACCGCCGTTCAAGAACGGAACGTCGCCGAGCAAACTTTTTTCTTCGGGTTTGCGATCATATTCGGGTTTGGCAAAACCGACGAAAAAGAGTTTGTCGAGAAATTCGGTGTAAAAAAGATTGTTGCCTTTCGCTTTCGAGGCGGCGAGCTTGTCTTGCAGATAGTTTTGGTTATTGTCAATAAAAAACTTTTTCTGCAAAAAGTATATGAACATCAAGCGGTTCAAAATAACCGACGCATACCATTGTTTATCGCGCTCGTTTTCGATGCCTTTGATGAATTCGATAAACTCAAGGTGAAATGTTTGAAATTCGCCGTAGAACTTTTTCGTTACCTTTTCAACATCGAGAGCCTGTTGGAGTTTATTTGCAACGGCGACAATCGGCACGTTTCCTTCATCATCAAACTCGCTGATGTCGAAGTTCATCGCCGTTATTTTGCCGAGCATCAAATCTACGGGCTGACCTTTGATGTAAAGATGTTCGCGCGGATATTTTTTCTTGTCTTCAAATTTAGTCCAATACCAAAGACTGTTCGTGCGGCTTCCGTCAACGAAAATCAAAACATTTTCGCGATGAAGTTTGATGATTTCATCCTCGATCTTTTTCCGTAAATTTTTATCGGGAATCGCGCCGTTTGCCGAAGCGATTTCAAAAACGGTCGCGCCGGAAAGCTGAGAGATTTCTTTGCGGGTGAATTTTTTATCGCTGACGTAAAATTCGACTTCCCGATCATTTGCGGGGTTACTCCAACCGAGTTCGTTGAAAAGCTGTCGAAACTCGAAATTGCTCAAATGTCGGCTAAGAATTTCTATCGGTAAATTTTCGGGCATAATTTTATTCTGTTTGTTCAAACAATCCCATCGAACAAATAATATGCGGTTCGTGGGATTCAATTTCTTCTTCTTTCAAACTCAATTCGTCGCGGTCGCGCAAACTCATCACGAGTTCGGCAAGCTGATGATTGCCGATGCCTTCGCGCAGACGTTTGTTAAGTAAGTCCGTCGCGGTTTGTTTTAACGGAAAACGGTAAATATCGTCAATCGTATTTTCCAAAACTTTTGTTTCGGGCAAAAGGTCGAATAATGCTCCGCGTCCTTCATTGAGATACGCTTTCAAGTGATGATAAACGCGGTATCTCGCGCCGGAAGGTCGCCCCAAGCCGCCGCCCGTGTTTTTATATTCGCGGACGATTTCTTCAACGCCTTTTTCGACAAGCCGGAAATGATCCGCGTGGCGCGGAATCGCCGGAGTGTCGGGATGACACTGCGCCACCTGCAAAATAGCGAGCTGCGATTCGGTAACGGTGTTGCCGTTTTTATCAATCCACGAAAGCGCGTCCGCGCCTTCGCCGGTGCGAACATACATCAAAACACCTTCGGGCAAACCGCCGGATTTTTGTATGTGGCGCGCCGAAAAACTGACGTTCGGCAGATCGCGGATAATCTTGTCGAGTTTCGGTTCCTGTTCGACGGCGTTTTTCCAAATCTGAAATGCCTGTGATGCGAGATCAACTTCCGAATCGGCTTCGTCATCGAGAATTCCCGCTTTTTCGTGATAAAGATCGCGCAGAGTTTCGGTGCGAAATTCGTCTTCAAAAAAAGATTCGTCCGTGCCGACGACTTCGGCGTTTTCCTGAAGCCGCTGCTGAACTCTCTGGCGCAAGCGGATAATCCTTTCAACTCCTTCGGACGGCAGAAAGCTATAACAAAGAATTTCAGCCGATTGCTGACCGATACGGTCAACACGCCCGGCGCGTTGGATCAGCCGGATGATCGCCCACGGCAGATCGAAATTAACGACGATATGTGCGTCCTGCAAATTTTGCCCTTCGCTTAAAACGTCGGTTGCGACTAAAACGCGAAGTTCGTTTTCATCGGGAATGTTTTTGCCGTTGCTTTTCGGTGAGAATCGCCAAGCTAATTCCGTCGGATTAACCGAGTTTCCGGTGGCGTAAGCGAGTTTTTCGATTCCGGCTTTTTTCAATTCGTTTTCGAGATAAAATGCGGTATCGGCAAACTGTGTAAAAATCAAAACTTTTTCGTGCGGATGTTTGTATTTAAGGAGTTCGAGAAGCGCGTTGAATTTCGAGTCTTTTTTTACGTCCCAACCGCCGTTTGTTTCAAGCAGTCCAACCAGATTTACCGCATCTTCTTCTAATTGCTTTTTCAGCGAGGGCTTGAAGAATTCCGATTTTATCCATTTGAAACGGCGGCGATAAACATTCTCATATTGCTCATAAACTTCACGCGCCCGTTTTTTGAAATCTTCGACGGAATGTTTGCGGTAAAGAAAATCGAAGTCTTCAAGCGCATCTTCATCGTCGGTTTCTACTTCATCAATGTCGGCATCATCGAAAAATAAATTTTGTTCGTTTTCGTCTTGATCGGTTCTAGTCGTATCGAGATATTCGGCGGATTGCGTTCCAATCGGCAAAGGCAGTTTATTTTCAATCGCGTAGAGAAAAATGAAATTACGCAAAATATGTCTTTCGACTGAAAGCAGAAATGACATTCCGCCGGATTCAAGCCGTTTGAAAAGATTCGTGCGGCTGAAGCCCATCAAGCGTTGTCCGGCACGAGATAATCCTTCAAACTGATTTTTTTCGGAAATGGATGCTTTCTGCTCGGCGGTTTTAGAAATGTAATTTCCCAAACCGTAACGCGGAAGCCGTAGTTCGCTGACAACCCTAAAGGCTTCGTCTGAAGAAAGCCGACTATACAGGTCGTTCGGATTATTTTCATCAACTTCGTATTTTATCGTTTTAGGTTTTCTTTCTGGAAAATAAAACCGTTTACCGTCGGGAAAATTCAGATATTTTCTGCCATTGGTTTCATCCGTTTCGGCGTAATTTTCCTGAATAAATGTTCGCGTTCGACGAATGAGAAACAATCGCATCAGATCGCGCCAATCATCGGCAATCTCGCTTTTTTCAAAAGCGGCAAGCGAACGGATATTTGCTTGATACCTACTTTGGAATTCAACCTCGCCTATATTCTTTATGTATTTCTCTGGGCGAATTCCTAAATCCTTATCATCCGGGATAAAAAGCCGAAGCTGTGCGGAAAGATCAAGATATGTCTTGTTATATGGCGTTGCAGTCAGCAAGATGCAACGGCTGTCCGATGACCGAATATATTCCTGAATCGCACGGTAGCGTTTTCCTTCACGGTTTCGCAAGTTATGACTTTCATCAATTAGGACTGTTCGGAAACGTGCCGGAACGTCTTTTAACTTTTTGAGAACTATACTGAGCGACATAACTTTCGCTTGTAAGCCGTAATTATCAACATAGCTTTGCCACATCTTGACGAGATTTTTCGGACAAATAATAAGCGTGCTGTGTCCCGTATCTTGCTCGACAGATTTTGCTAAAGCAGTCGCCATCAGCGTCTTTCCCAAACCGACGACATCACCGATCAAAACGCCGTTGCGCTTTTTCAAATGATGGGCGGCGATTTTAACGGCGGCTGATTGATAATCAAAAAGAGTGTCCTGAAATTCTCTCGGAACTCTAAACTCGTTGATTCCGGCGCGGGCTTCCTGCGATAAATGGTAAGCGATCTTCAGATAAATATGATACGGCGGAATCAAATCCGGTCGCGCCCAACTCGTGTCAATAATTTCAGCTAATTCGTCGGAAATATCCAGACACCAACGGTCAGCCCAACGGTCGTCAAACCATTTTTGGAGTTTTTCGCAAGCCGTTTCGTCTAAAACATCAACATTCAATTCGCCCTGTTTCGAGAGTCCGGCAAATGTTAAATTACTGCTCCCGACAAATCCGATTGTCGGATTGTTATGGTCGTTTCGATGAATTAGGTAAAGTTTGGCGTGAAGCTGATGCCGCAAGAATAATTTGACACAAACCTTTTTGGCTTTGATTTGTTCGCTTAACTGCCGCAAAGCCTTTTCATCTTCGGCTGTCGGAATGCCGTAGGTTAATTGCTCTCTAAAATCTTGGGCAATTTGTTTTTTTAGCCGAACGACCGTTGCTTGGTCTAAATCTCGTTGATTAACCAAGCTGAAAAACTTTCGTAATTCTTCTTGCGGAGCAGACTGCATCCCGACCAAAAGACGACAACAGTTTTCCATTCCGCCTTTCCAATTATCAATATGTGCGGCTATTTCCTTCCAACCGCGAAGATTGAAATAGCCGACACAAAAATCGGCTCTTTCGGCGATGCGAAGGCTTTCCTGCAAAGTCGGAAGAAAGGATAATTCTATGTTGTCGAAGATTCTGGGCATTTTATTCAGCGATTCGAGATGTAAAGCAAAAAAGTAAAAACCGAAGTTTCGTTATTGTAAAAAAGAATAGACTAATTTACAAACAGTAATTCATTCCAACTTGTCGTGTATTTCCGGCTTTTCCGGGTTTGTTTCATTTTTCATCTGCCTTCGGGTTTGACCGATGCGAAGCGAACGGTGTCTTTGCCGAATTTTTGATTTATTTCATCTATGGCTTTCATAAAGTTGCAGCGTTGGAAAGCAGTATCGGCGAATATTCTACGGGGGAGTTTTTCCGCTGGAACGAGTCCGCTAAAGATTACTCCAGCACATTTGTATTCGTCGTAGGTCGTAATCTTCCGCCATTCTTAATTTGTTTTTGTCGGTCTGCCGGGCTTGCGGTCTAGTTTCTCAAGACGTTCGATTTCGCTTTCCGCGATAAAATTATCACGTCCAACTTTTTCAGCCTTTATTACGCCGTCAAGTATCATTCGGCGAATCCGCGAAGGCACGACATTTAACCTTTCCGCCGCTTGTTTGGTGGTTAGAAATCCTTGAATCATAAATCTATTTTACATCACAAAAAAATATCACGCAAAAGTGTGTAAATCGCCTTTCTCAATTTGAATAACTAACACGCGAGGGTTATAATTATAGATAGTTGGAAACAACTGAATTCTATATTTTGTGAGGAAAAAATGATGATTAAATTAACTACGGAAAATACGCAACGGGCAATCGAAAGATGCCGTCAATTAAAGCCGAAAGTTCGGTTTATTAAAGACAGATTATTTGTCGTTTATTCGGCGAATAATTCAAACGTCTATCACGTCCGCTTTGATGTCCAAAACGGCGAGAAGTTCGGCGAGTGTGAATGCAAGGCATCTGAGAAAGGTTTGATTTGCTATCACTTGGTTGCCGGAGCGACGGCGAACATTTATCGGCAAGGTTTGAAACGAAACAACTAACGGCGAAAGGCTTAGATGGCGGCAACCGTCTAAGCCTCTCATTTAATCCCTTTGGATAAGGAACTAAACACTATGAACAATTTAACACAGCAACAACGGGACGCGAAACAAGCACATTTGGACAATCAGCAAGAAAAGATGATTGCTCAATACAAAAAAGCCGACACAGGCGAAAGAAAAGCGATTATCAAGCATATTGATTCGTTTCTGCCGATTACAAAGTCGAAGGATGAACGAATCTTTTGGTTACGGTTTCGTGAGAAACTTGAAGGATTGAATGAAAAATAGATGATAAAATAAAAGGGCAACTTACCAAGTTGCCCTAAACTTTTGATTTTATTAAAATATTTGGGCATTTTACTGTGGGGGAATTTGTGGGGACACTCTGCTTGCACGGTCTTGCACGGAAAAACGAAAGCAAAAGCTAAGTGTTGCAATCACAGGCATTTGCAGAAAGGTTCAATTCGGTGCAGAAACGGCTCAAAGAAGATACTTTTCTTTCATTGCTATAATTTTGCCTAAATTCAGAAGAAAATTTTTATGAAAAAGTTTGCCGTCAGTTTTTTAATCATAACATTTATCGGTTGTTTCGTTGCAATAAAAGCGCAAACCGCGTGGGCAGGCGCGTATCAATTCGACGAAGACGGCGGAAAAACTGCGGGCGGAACAGCGATAAATATTTATCATTTGCTCGAAATCCGCGAATCTGCCGACGGTTTGATGGCGACGCTCAAGTCTAACGGTTTTCAAACTTCCGTTGATTTGATTTGCATCGCAAAGGTTGAAAATAATAAACTTTTCATTTATTTCGCGGGTTATGGCGAAGATAATGTTTTTGAAAAATACACGGAAGGCGATTTGCTTTTGACTTTAGAGCGTAGCAAAGACGAGAAGATTTTGACATTTTGGGGTAAATTTCAGCCGAGCGTTGAGAAAAATAATAAATCGGGAAAGATTTATTTTAGAAAGACTGAAAATATGCGAGAAAACTAATGAAAAAGCTGATTTACTTAATAGTTTTTACAATTTTGCTGGCTTGCGTTTCACAGGCACAAACGACGGAAAGTTTGGCTTGGACAAGAATTGAAAGCGATACAAAAGATTTTTCGGTTGCCATTCCGTCGAATTATCAAGTCTTACAAGACGAAAAAGGATTTGAAAACAATTATGATGTTCCAAAACCAAGGAAACTAAAAGTTAGCGATATTAGATATGTTACGGCGTTTGAAGATGGCGGTTCTTTTTTAGTTGAAAGCTATAAAGTCAACGATCTGCCTCTCGGTTTTTGGTTGCTTACTCTTTCAAAATCCAATGAAAAAGCCGATGAAGTTAATTTTAAAGAATTTACGGGCAAAATTTTCATAAAAGAAACTACGGATTTTTACTCAATGGAAATAATTGTCGGGAGTAAAGATAGAATCTATCGCATTTTTGGCGGTGCGCGTAGTGAAAACAACGACACTTTGAAACATTTTTTCGCTTCATTAAGATTAAACGATAAGAAGTTTTTTACGTTGAAATCGCCTTTGGAAGAAAAAATTAAAGAAACTTCTGCGCTTATTTCGAGTTTGCCGGAAACGCCTTTTACAGTTGAAAAAGGAAATAAAGATGACTCTCAAAAATCAGATGCAAACACGCAAAACGAGAGCGAACAAGCGGAAAATAAAAAACTACTCATACTTTACAAACCGCGTCCCAGATATACTGATGCGGCGAGAACTTCGGGAACTGAAGGTAAAATAAAACTGCGTGTTACTTTTTCGGAAAACGGAAACATTGAAAAAATCACCATTCTTTCAGGACTTTCAAACGGACTAACTGAAAACGCGATTAGAACAGCGCGATTGATGAGGTTTTTGCCACGAGAGATAGACAACAAACTGACTACGATACAAAAAGTGGTGGAATTTACCTTTAGTATTGGCGGCTAAATATAGTTTTAGTATTTATTAATTTGGAGATATTTTATGAAAAAAATTATAGGTTTAATGATTATGGTTTTGGCTTTTTCGTTTGCGGTTTTTGCCCAAGAAAAGACGGAAAAAGCAAAACCGACGGACAAGGATAAAACAGAAGCGATTCCGACGGACGGCGTTTTGAAACGCGGCGCGGCACTTGGTAAATCGAAAAAAGTTTCGTTAGCGAAAGTGATGGCGAATCCGTCGAAATATTCGGGCAAAATGGTGCGTGTTGAAGGCGTGATTGTGCGTTCGTGCAAAACGGAAGGTTGCTGGCTGGAACTCGCGCCGAATGCCGACGGAAAGGCGGTGCGTGTGAAAATGAAAGACCACGCATTTTTCGTCCCGCTGGATTCTGCCGGAGCGTTTGCCAAAGCTGAGGGCGTTTTTACGGTGAAAACTTTGACAAAGGAAATGGTTGACCATTTAATCGAAGAAGACGGCGCAAAATTTGACAATCGCAACGCCGACGGAACGGTTACGGAAATTACTTTTGAAGCGACGGGCGTTGAATTGACGCGCAAAAAATAAATTTCGGAACAATTTTTTTTAAGCTGGCGTTAGACAAAAAAGATATGAGAATATTCATTTTTTGTCTAACGCTTATTTTTGTCTTGTCGGCTGTTTCGGCGGCTCAAACCGCTCCCGTCAAGGTCGAAGCAAACACCGAAAAAGGTTTTTCGTATCCTTATTACCTTTACGTTCCGGCGGAATTGCGCTCTTCAGCCGAAGCGCAAAAACAAACGCATACGATTCTTGTTTTGCCGAATAATACGGGAAAAATTGACGATTCGTTGGAAGTTCACGAAGCGGACGTGAAAAAACGTATGGCGCAAGTCGGACAAATTGCGACGCTTTTGAAAGTTGCCGTAATGATGCCGGTTTTTCCGCGCCCGAAAACCGATTGGCAAATTTACACACACGCACTTGACCGCGATTCTTTGCTGACAGATAAAAAAGAATATGCGCGGTTTGATGTTCAGCTTATCAAAATGATTGACGATGCGCGGGAAAGATTGGCAAAAGAGAAACTGAAATTCGAGAAGAAAGTTTTAATCAACGGATTTTCGGCTTCGGGAATGTTTGCCAACCGTTTTACTTTCCTTCATCCCGACCGCGTCAAAGCCGCCGCCATCGGTTCGCCGGGCGGTTGGGCGATTGCGCCTGTCGAATCTTACAAAGAAAAAACTCTGCGTTATCCGATAGGCGTGGGCGATTTCAAAACCGTTTCGGGGGCGAAATTTGACTTAAAAACCTTAAGAAAAGTTCCGCTTTTTGTTTTTCTCGGCGACAAGGACGATAACGATTCAGTCGTTTTCGGCGACGGTTACGAAGAAGCGGACAAAGATTTGATTTTCGAGCTTTTCGGCAAAACGCCCGTCGAGCGTTGGGAAATTTCAAAATCGCTCTACGAACAAAGCAAATTAAACGCCGAATTTAAACTTTACCCTGACGTAAACCACACCGTGAACACTCAAATGCGCGACGACATTCGAGCATTTTTGGAAAAACATAAAGCAAAATAAGGCGTTTCGGAATTAGGATTTTTTCACCACAAAGACACAAAGACACAAAGATTTTTATTAATTTCCTTTGTGTCTTTGTGTTTTTGCGGTGAGAAAAAATCTAGCATTTCCGGCGAGATTTGTTGTAAGATTTAAGTGTTACCAAACTGTTCCAAAATCTGCGCCATCGAAAAGATGTCCGCGCCATTTTTGTTATGAAATATTTTTTGACCTTGCTGATTTTGCTTTTCGCGTCCAATGTTTCGGCACAGATTCGCGGAACTCTTCTGAAATCAAACGGCAAACCACTTGCTTACACTGAAATCGAACTCGTCCCGACTTACTCGAAAAAAATGGTTATGGACGGCAGATTTTTTGCGACCAGCAGTGCGAGCGGTAAATTTTCCTTCGTCAATCTGCCGCCCGACCGATATACTTTGAGCATCAATTTCAATGAAAGCCCGACCGATTTATCACCGTATCCGACCGTCTTTTACCCGAATGCCGAAACACGCGAGCAAGCGGAAATTTTTGAAATCAACGCTTCGAGTGTTGCCAAAACCATCACATTCAAACTGCCGACGGCATACACAACCGGAAAAATCAGCGGCAATATAGTTTTTTCCGACGGCAAACCCGTTGACGGTGCATACATCAGTCTGCGCGACATCGCCTACAACTTTTCGGTCGGAAGTTTCGGCTACGCCAAAACCGACGCAAAAGGAAATTTCACCATCACCGGATTTCTAGGCAGAGAATACCAAATCGGCGCATTCGCCTTCGACTGCGACCTCAAAAAACCGTGCGACTACTGGAACAAACTCATCGGTGTCGGAGAATCGAAAGTTTTCATTCTCGAAACGCAAACGCCTGTTATCAAATTCACTCTCCGCCAATCCGACGACGTTGAAAAAATCCGCGATAAATACGTTGCAACTCTTATTAATACAGAACGCAACAATTTATTTTCACTTCAAAGATAGTGTAGATTGCAGAAAATATACCGCACATTACACATAACATACTGCACATTACAGAAAACATTTGACACATTGCAGATAGCATTGTATTGATTACAGATAACATACTGTGCGTTGCAGATAACATACTGTAAATTACATAAAACATCGTGCAGATTACATAAAACATAGTGTAGATTACATAAAACGTGCTGTATGCTATATTTTTAGGAGTGTAGTTAATATCTAATCAAAAAAAGGAGAGGAAAATGCTTTATCTAAACATAAAACGGGTTATGAGTCTGCGCGGCGTGAACAATCATTATAAAATGCTTCTGGATTTGGGCTTTGCCCCGGCGACGGCGCGAAATTTTCTCAGCAATGCCGTCTGGCGCATCACGTTCGAGAATCTCGAAAAGCTGTGTCTTGCGCTAAACTGCACGCCGAACGATTTGATTGAATGGCTGCCGCCGGAAAATCAAACCAACCCTGACGCGCAAGCCTTAATCAAAATGAAACGCAACCGCGACGAAGATTTGTCGAAATTGCTCAAAACTTTGCCGATAGAAAAATTTGAACAAATCGCCGAGATATTGCAAGATTTAAATAACAAGCAGGAATGAAACCTTTCAAAATCAGAAATATCGAAATCAATCCGCCGCTGATTCTTTCGCCGATGGCGGGCGTAACGGATTATACTTTTCGGCGGTTGATAAAACGGCGCGGCGGCGTTGGGCTGGTCGTGTCGGAGTTTATTTCGGTCGAAGGTTTGACTCGCGGGAATCCGAAATCGGCGCGGCAGATGCGTTTTGATGAGGAAGAACGCCCGTTTGCGGTGCAGATTTTTGGCGGACAGCACGAGCGGATGCGTTTGGGCGCGGAAATGGCGGAAGAAGTCGGCGCGGATATTTTGGACGTAAATTGCGGTTGTCCTGCGCCGAAAGTCGTCAAACACGGCGGTGGTTCGGGCTTGTTGCGCGATTTGCCGCGTTTGGAAACGATTCTCACAGAGATAAAAAAATCAATTTCGATTCCGCTGACTTTGAAAATGCGAATCGGTTATTCGGATTCGACGATAAATGCCGTGGAAGTCGCAAAAATGGCGGAAAATTGCGGTGTCGAACACATTCAAGTTCACGGGCGCACGAAGGAACAAGGCTATAAAGGCTTGGCGAATTGGGACGTTATCAAGGCTGTCAAAGAAGCTGTGAGCGTTCCGGTTTCGGGCAACGGCGATATTACGACGATTGAATACGGTTTGAAAAAATGGAAGGAATCGGGCGTTGACGGAATTTTAATCGGGCGCGGCGCGATGCAGAATCCTTGGATTTTTCGGCAGATTGCAGACGTTTTAGCTGGACGTGAGCCGTATCAGCCGGATTTGGAAGAAAAAAAATCTGTGCTGTTGGAATTTTTTGAAATGGTTTCGGAAGAAATGCCCGAAATCGTCGCGCTCGGCAAAATGAAACAGCTTGCCGGACAATTTACGAAAGGCTTGGTCGGCGGAGCGCAGTTTCGGCAGACGCTTTATCATTCGCATTCGGCGCAGGAGATTTTGGAAAATATCACGATTTATTTTGAAACGCTGATGTCGCGCAAAACCTTCGGCGACGGTTTGACCGAAGCCGATAAAGATTTGGAAATCACGTCTTGTGATGCGTTTGCCGCTTGAGATATTTTTTTAACGCAAAGGCACAAAGATACAAAGACGCAAAGTTTTTAAAGGTAAAAATAAATCTTTGCGCCTTTGCGTCTTTGCGTTAAATTTTTAATGTTTATTTCGGGAAACCAATATTATGAAATTATTCAAAATCATCTTTATTTTATCGCTTATTTTCACATCTTACGCTTCGGCGCAGACGACGAAAACCGTAACGCAAAAGCCGACGGCAAACGCGGCGAAATCTTCTCCGGCTTATGCGGAAGTTCTTTTGCGAAAAACCGAACTCACAGCCGAACTCGAAGAACTTTTAATTTCTTATACAGAAGAATTTCCCAAAGTTAAGAATTTGCGTTATGAAATCAGCCTTTTGCAAAAAGATTTGGACAAACTTTCGGCAGTTACGGACGTTTCGAGATTATCAACTGCGCTCGGCAAATTGATTGTGCGACGCACCGAATTGCAAGTTGATGTTTGGGTTTTGCAAAAACAATATTCGGACGAACACCCGGACGTAAAACGCGCCAAGAGAAAAGTCGAGATTTACGAACAGGCAATCAAAGAAATTTTGCCATAAAAAAAGCCGACTGCTGAACGACAATCGGCTGGAGGAGGAGAAAAGTATGAATTGAATTTATTTCAATGTTATTACCATTCTTTCATTCTCACGCACGAGCGTAAGTTTTGTTCCAATATTTATTTTAAAATCTTTCATTTCCGAAAATCTTACACCATCAACGGTTTCAATCAAGTCATTCGGTTTAATTTCCGAGCGTTCCGCCGGAGAATTTTTACTTACGGATTGAACGTGCCAACCGTTGCCCGAAGAAACCGCTTTAATGCCGACTGAATCGAAACCTTTCTCGATGGCAGACGAAATATTTTCGCTGTTTGTCTTAGCCGCATTCGGATTCGAATCGGAATTCTCTCGCGGTCGGATTATCGGCGTTTGCGAAAAAGCAGAAGTGCGTGAACCGCCACCGCTATTGTTATTTATGAGATTGTTTTTTTGGTAAATTTTTCCGAGATCGCTTGGGCGCGTTGTTGCTAATGCTTCATTAATATTGACATTCACCGTTCGCGGCGAATTGCTTTCAAAATTTGCATTAAAACCGTTGTTTGATGCGATAAGTGGCGCATTTATTTCATTGTCCGACGACAAACTTACTGCTGATTTCGGTGCTGACTCATAACTTGCCGCGATTTGCGAAACCAACTTTTCATCAGCCGTGTAAAAATTGGTTGAAACAACCGCGCCGAGAAAAACTGCTGCCAAACCAAGCGGCGCGGCAACCTTCAAAAACGTGAAAAACGGTTTACGCTGTGCTTGCGGATTGTGCGCGGCAATTCGTGCTTTGACACGCATATTGAAATTGTTCGGCGCAGAAACACGCTTCAAACTTCCACACATTTCGCGTAATTTCGCATCGTCTGCGCTCAAAATTTCTGATTGTAATTCTTGTTCACTCATCTAAAAATAATGTTTCAGTTTTTCCTTCAAAAGTCCGCGAGCGCGGCTAATGCGCGATTTTGTCGTGCCTAATCCGAGTTCTAAAATCGTGGCAATTTCCTCATAACTTCTGCCCTCGACATCGCGCAAAACAATCGGCGCACGATATTTTTCCGGTAAAGTTGAAATTGCTTTGGCAATCGTCCGGCTTTGTTCGTTTTCAAGCAAGTCTTCGTCCGGCGTATTTCTTTCATCGGGCGGTTGAAATTCGGTGTCGTTGTCTTCTTCAGTTTGAAAAAGTCCGGTCAGCGACAGCAATTTTCGTCGTTTGCGTTTTCTTAACTCGCTGATTGCCAGATTCGTCGCAATTCGATAAATATACGTCGAAAAAGCATATTCCGTGTGATAGCGATCAAGCGCGAAATAAACGCGGACGAATGTTTCTTGCGATAAATCAACGGCTTCCTCGTAGTCGTTCAAAAAACGGTAAAGATAATTGGTTATCTGATTTCGATAACGATTAACGAGTTCGGCAAAGGCATCTTCATCGCCCGTCCTCGTCGCTTCGATTAGTTGATGGTCGGACAATTTCTCAGACGGCACGACGGTTTGCAATACCTCCGCGCCCGATTTCTCGAATTTGTCCAAAGCCATACATTCATAAATTTTTACAACATTGCGGCAAACAAAACAAAAGCCGCTTTACGTTTCTTGACACGCAAAACGGCTTTGGAAGTTGCAAAAGATTTTGTTTAATTGGATTTGAAAGTGCTTTCTTCGATTTTTAAACCGAATGAAACGGTCGCGGTCGCGGTTTCTTCAATTTGTTTATCGCCTGCCCAAAGCACGGTTCTATAAGGCACGAGCGTTCCTTGTGCGTAGTTGTAATCGTAAAATTTGCGTAAATATTTGACGTTGTTTTCCGTATATTCGAGCATCATTACACGGAATGATTTCGCACTGACAAAAAATCTGGTTTTGCGGTTTTGCTTATCCGTAACGTCTATCCGATAAAAATCCACACCGGAAATTTTTTCATTACCGCTTAAGACAAGCGTCGAGCCGTTTTCCTTATAGCGCAATAAGGCTTCGAGTCCGCGCCAGATTTGATTTTGGAAGGCGAATAAAACTTCTTCGCGTGGGGCAAAAACTGATTCGTTAAATACTCCGAAAACTTTTTCGCCATCGTAGATCAAACCATAGCGCACACCCGGAAATTCTTGTTCGAGGCGGATTTTTTCTTTTTCGAGATTTTCGCCGCGTAAAGTGTAACGCTCAAAATTTGATGTTTCCGGGTTGCCGTTGGCACTAATTTGAGTAAGTTTTCCGCGTTCAAAAGTCGTTTTGCGAATTTGATTAAGAGTCTCGCGCCCACCGGGAAAACCATAGACGATAATTGTTGATTCGACGATTTGGTCAACCGTCAAATTCTTTGTTTGATTATTTTTTTCCTGTGCGAAAATGCTTGAAAATGACAATAACAGAAACGCAAGTAAGATTAATTTATTAAAACGCAATAACACTAAATATTCTCCTGTTGTAAATACTAAACTCTTGCGGATTGTAGCATAAACCGCCCGCAAACGGCACGTCTTAGCATAATAATTGATGAATTTTTATGGTTTTAAGATGCTTATATGATTTGTAAAATCGAAATTATAGAAATTATAATTTCAACAGCAAAACTTTTACAAGTGAGAATTATGAAAAGCAAATTTTGCTGAACGCCGATTTTCTAAAAATATATGTTTCATATCGCACTCGTTGAACCTGAAATTCCGCCGAACACGGGCAATATTGCGCGGCTCTGTGCGGCAACTTTCACCGATTTGCACATCGTCGGCGTAACCGGATTTCGGATGGACGACCGAACTTTGAAACGCGCCGGCTTGGATTATTGGAACGACGTTAAACTGCACAGACACATTGAGTTAAATGATTTATATGAAGCCTTGCCCGATTCGCGCTTCCTTTATTTTACAACCAAATCGCAAAAATCTTACACCGATTGGGAGTTTGAAAAAGGCGATTGTCTAATTTTCGGGCGTGAAACTCGTGGCTTGCCCGAAGATGTTCTCGAAAAAAATCGGGAACGCGCTCTAACGATTCCGATGCCGAACAAAAATATCCGTAGTCTAAATCTTGCAAATAGCGTCAGCATCGTGCTTTACGAAGCCTTGCGTCAAGCAAATTTGAGTTCAAAATAAATCTTAGAGCAGATTTTGTTTCTTACCAGACACTCATTCTAATTTTGCTCTAATTCTATTCATTTAGGGAGTTTTCTGCAACAAAAGTCAATCAAATTTTTACTTTTTACTTTTTACTTCCGACAGTTTTCGGTAATCGCCTTGCCAATAAACGAGCGGGTTGCCGTCTTTGATTTCGACGTTTTGAATTTCGCCGACGAAAATCGTGTGATCGCCGCCTTCGTGGGCGTGGGCGAGGCGGCATTCGAGCGCGACGAGCGTGTTTTCCAAAACGGGAATTTCCTCGATTCCTTTTCGATATTCGATGTTGTTGAATTTGTCGGAACTGTGTGAGGCGAATTGATTTGAGTGGGCTTCGTTTTCCTCCGCGAGAATATGCACGACAAATGCGCCGGTTTCCGCAAATGCGTCGTGGCTTCCGGCGCGTTTGTCAACACAAACTAAAATCATCGGCGGTTCAAGCGAAACGGAAGAAAACGCGCTGACGGTGATGCCGTGCAATTTGCCATTATTGTCTTTGGTCGTTACCACTGTTACGCCACTCGGAAATCTTCCGAGTGCGGCACGAAATTCGTCTTTTGAAATTGCCATAAAGTTCAGTTTGTCAACGGTTTGAGCAAATACCAAGCACGTCCGTCAACTACATCGGTTTGTTGCGAAACGAAACGATTACCCGCATTTGCCGGAAAAATTCCCGCTTCGATTTCGTTTCCGCGATATAGAATCGGAAAATTTATATTACCGTCAAACGGACGGTTTTTCCATTCTGTCCAAAGTGTAAAATCTTCGCCGATTGTTGCAATTAAACTCTTGCCGAACTCGCCTAAATTTTCATTAAAACGAGTTGCCGCCACAACCGAAAAACGGTTTTCAACAGCGCGTTCGGGCAAGCCGAATTCGGTTTCCCAACGCTCCTCAACTTGAAAAGGCACGGCAACAATTTCGCAATTTTGATAAGCTGCCAGCCGAAAAGTTTCGGGAAAAAGCGCATCTTCGCCGACGATAATTGCAATTTTACCAAATTCTGTTTGAAAACTTTTCAGTTCGCATCCGAAATCAGAAATCCAATCGTATCTTTTAAATCGGTGAATCTGTTTTTGCCTAAAAATCACGCCTGTTTTATCAATCAAAACGCCGATGTGGGCATCATTTTCACGAATCGAAGTAACCGCAAGATTATCTTTTAAATTTTGTGAAATTTCATCAATATTTCCGAATAGTTCAGGTAGAACAATCAATTTTGCATCGGTTTTTGCAATTGCTTCGAGGCTTTGGCAAATTGCTGCTGTAATTAATTTTGCGCCCGTATGATAATCTTTTTCCACTGGTTTTTCGGCAATCGGCGCATAAATTTTCGGTTTTCGTGCGGCGAGAAAATCTTCATTTTTTGCTTCCGATAAATCAATATCAGCGAAAACCACATCTTCGCCCATCCGTTTTGCTTTCGCCAAAACCGTTCCGTCAGGCGCGACAATTTGCGATTCGCCTGCACCCTGCAATGCTTCAGGCTTGATTTTCATTTTCTCGGCAAATCCGCTAAGTATATGTCTTGGAACAAGATAATCAACTTTGCAAGAAGCTGCGACAAAAACTTTATTCTCGGCGGCGCGAACCGGAATGTGCAAACTCGCCTCATCTTCGGCAAATGAATTGAGTGAATTTAGCAAAAGTTTTGCCCCGCGAATCGCCAAAAGCCGCGTCGTTTCCATCAGCAAACCGTCGGCGCAAGCATACATTCCAACTTTGCCAAATTCGGTTTCGACAATATCGCCCGCCTTTTCAGCCCGCGAACAATTGACGTTTTCGTTGCCCATCAAAACCTGTTTGTCGGCTCGCCCAACCAATTTTCCTTTCGGTGAATAGAGCAAATTTGAAACTGTCGGTTTATCATTCGGCTTTTTAACCGTAACATTTATTTTTATGTAAGTGTTGTGTTCGATAGCTTTATCGGCAATCGCTTGGAGAAAATCGCTTTTCAAATCAAGGGCGACTTCGTTGGCATAATCTTGACTTTCGTAAATTGCACAGTGATTGGAAAATTCCGGCAAAACTATAAAATTTGGCGAAACCTTGGCGGCTTCGTCAATCATTCGCAGACAAGTTTTTAAGTTTTCGGCAACGTCTGTGCCAACGCCGAACTGAACGACGGAAACTCTGCATTTCATATCAAAGTGTTCTTTGGTTTTTGCAAAATCTTCTTCCCAAAAAAGGAATCCCAAAAACCTAAAGCCAATTTAGTCATCAAACAAATTTCGTTTATTAAACGCCGCTGTGGCAAATCGCCAAAAGGCTTTTGGTCCGGTCAGCCATGCGATTTTTGCTCCGGTTTGATCGTTTTCGAGAACTTTTTCAGCTAAATACGGTGTAACGGTTTCGACCTTATCGCCCAAAATGTTGACGATTTTCTTTGATTTTTCCTTGCGTTCGGGCATTCCTTCGTAAAGGTCGTCCCAAAGGTCGGTCAGCACGATTCCGGGTGAAAGACTGCCAACTTTTACGCTTGTGTCTTTGGCTTCTTTCGTCAGAGCTTCAGTCAGATATTTTAAGCCGTATTTAGTTGCACCGTAAAGAGTTAGACCATCTGCCTTGCGTCCGTCCGAGCCGAAACCATACATATTATAAAGTTCGCCCGAACCTTGTTTAATCATTTCTTTGAGGGCAACGTGCGAGCCGTTCATTGCTCCGAGCATATTTGTATCCGTAACATTCTTAACGGTTTCCGGCGTTACTTCCCAAAAAGGAATGTATGCGTTTGAGATTCCCGCATTGTTGATCCAAACATCAATTTTGCCGAATTTTTCTGCCGATTTGTTCCACAGATTTTGATTGTCTTCATATTTTGTAACATCGCACGGAACGGCGAAAATATTTTCTGCTTTATGTTTAGCCGAAAGTTCTGCAACTGCTTTATCACACGCTTCTTGAGTTCTGCCGGAAACAATAACTTTGCAACCGCGTTGCAAAAATTCGTTTGCTAAACCGAAACCGATTCCGCGAGTGCTGCCTGTAATCACAACTGTTTTCATTGGTAAATCCACCTTAACCTTATTGCGAATCATCAAACCAAATATGGCGACAAAAACGCCAAAAACTCCAAACATCAAAAACGGCGCAGACTCTGTCCAATTATCAAAAAGATAACCGCCGACCGCAAATGCCGTCATAATTCCCAGCGCCCCGCACAATCCGAAAAAACCGATAACCGAGCCTCTAACTTCTTTTGGTGCAAATTTTGCGATTAGAACTTGCGATGTAATCACGCCCGCAATTTCGCCGAATCCAACCAACATTAGAGCAATTTTCATATTCGTCTCAAACGGGTTTTCGATTAAAAACAAAGAACTGTAACCAATCGCGGCGAAGATTGCCGCAATCACAACGGCGACGACGGCGTTTAATCGGTCAACCATTAAACCGACAATCGGAGCGGAAAAAAGTGCAACAGATTGAACAATTACAATCGTTATTGAAACTTGGCGAGCCGCATCTGCTTCGCTCAAACCGCTGTTGATGCCGTATTTATTGAGCCACAAAGTCAAAAATGAACCGACCAACGCTAAATCTCCGCGTGAAACAAACGCCGCCATATATGCGAGCAAAATTGCGGGATTTTTAGCAGCAACCACACCTTCTTTAGCTAATGAAATAAAACTTTTCTTTTCAGCAGTTTGCGAAACTAATCCGCCTTTGATTCCGAGCATCAAAACAACTGAACTGAAAAAAGCGAGTGCCGAAACTGTGAAGAAAGTGAGCGTTAAACTATATGAAAATTCGAAGCCTCGTTTAGAAAAAAATGTTGGCAATCCGATTAAAACCAAGACGGCAAACATCGCCCCCAAACCGTTGAAAAAGCCCATTAAACCTGTGCCTTTTCCACGGTCGCGGTCAATAATGTAATCAGCAATAACTGTCGCAAACATCCCGGAAATCGCCGCCGAACCAACCGCCGTTACAACGCGAAAAGCATAAAGTTCCCAAGTTTGGTCAAGTAATGTATAAAGGATCGCCGCAAATCCGAGCATCAAAAAACCGAAAACATAGATGGTTTTGCGTCCGATTCTGTCTGACAAAACTCCGAAAAGCGGCGTTAAAATTAACAAGGTTATTTCATTCAATACGCCGAGACTTCCGGTAACTCCACCTTGCTGATCCTGCGGAATTTTCAAAATTGTTGTCATTACAAACGGCTGAATGACACCGAAAAATAAAAACAACGACAATCCGAAAAGTGAAGCGTAGTAATGTGTTGCAAGATTGATAGGTTTAACGCCTTCGCTCAATCCGATGCCGAGAAATTTTCGATTTTTTATAGACACAAACTTTTAATTTTTTGCCACGAAATTACACGAATTTGCACGAAAAATATCTGTGTCTATCTGTGTTTATCTGTGGATAAATTTTTTACTTTCCAAAATTAGGAGTCAACACATCTTCCGTAGCTTCCCATTTCAAAACGCCAAACGTCATATATTGCAATTTATTCGACTTGTGAAATTCCCAAACGAGCGACATTGTAAAATCATCATCAATTTGAAATTCACGTCCGCGAATTTTTACCGCTTCGCCGTGGATGTGTTGGGTTGTGTATAATGCTCGACCGTAACCAATTGAATTTCCAAATACTTCGGGACCTTCAAAAGTGTGTTTGTTGTTGTTGCGATAGCGTGTGTAAGTGTATTTGCGGTTGATGACACCTTGAATTTCGACCGTTTGTTCGGCTCTTAAGAGAGAAATCGGGCGATGATGAATAGTTACTTTGTTTGTGCCGACTTTTTGTTGATTGTGGTCATAAACTTCCATTTCGCCTGTGAAAACTCCGGCACGTTTGGCATCTAATTGATACTGTTTGTTGCCGTTTGTGCGTTCAGATTCGACAAAGGCATCAATTCGCTTGCGGGTTTCTTCGTTTTCGTGATAATCGAAAGCGACTTGGTATAAACCGTTGAAAACACAGTAAATAGTCGGACCGTCGTAAATCAGGCTCGAATAAACCTGTAAATCTCCATTGACGATATGAACCATTGTTCTCAGTTCGCCCGTCCACGCCGGAGAATAATAAATTGCGTCAACAAGTGAGCCGTAAGGTTGTCCCGAACCGATAAAATCCGGTCCGAGATAAATGCGGTCGTGGTCGCTGTCAATCACACCAAACGCAAAATCGGCAAATTCCATCCGCGCCCGCAGTTCACCCGTTGCGTCTAACTTTGTGTTCATCGTGTAAAGGGTTTTTCCGTCAATATTTGCCGATTGCCGATAGACTTTGTTCCAACCGACGTGCGTTCCGTCCGGTTCAAAAATCGAAGGCTGTCCGTGCCATTCACCTTCGATGCTTTTTTGCCAATTTGAAGTTTTTTCACTCATATATTTTTTGCCACGAACAAACACGAAATTTGACGAAAAGTCTTTAAATAAAATTTCGTGTTTGTTCGTGGCTAAATTTCCTGCGATTTCAAAATTTCCCGCATTTTTGCCGACATTTCTGCGCCGACCAATCTATCAACTTGCGCCCAAACTTTGTCAACATCGGGATTGAAAACGATTTCGCGGTTTTTCCTATCGCGTTCTGCCAAATATTCCGCCGAAAATTGATTTGTAATTTCGTTTGAAAGACCATTTTCAAGAAGAGAAAACCAATGCTCGAGATAAAAATTAACCGAATCCGCAATTTCTTTAAACGCTTCCGCTTCGGCGCGATTAACCAGCATCCAAGGCGACATAATTGCAAGTTGGCGTTGATTTAAATGCGCTTTCGTCAAACCTTCGATTTGTCCGGCGCGTTCAAATTCTTCCGTCAATTCGCCATAAACCGCGTCCAAATATTCGAGATTCGCCCCCAAATCCACACGCGGAATCAAATCAAGATGAAAAGCGTAAGTCGTATCATTATTAACCGAATCAAGCGTAAAATGCGGAATCGCCGAATCAGTTTTTGTGAACGCAAAAATCATATGGCTATCGAGTTTGATAAACGGCACAGCCATTCCGATATAAACTGCTTTCGAGATTTTTTCGCCCGAAAAAACGCGCAAACTCCCGACAGGTTCGGGCATCATCGGCGAAGTTAAAGAAATTGTTCTAACTTCCGCTAAACTCAAGCGTTCACGGAGTTTATCTAAAGTTGAAAAAGCTAAATCTGCGGCTAAAGTCATATTTTTTTAACCACGAAATAACACGAAATCTCACGAAAAACCATAAAACAATCTGTGTCTATTTGTGGATAAGTTTCTTCTAATTTACAGCGTCTGAACCTGAATCTTGCGTCGTCGGAACTTCTTTCATTACCCAAGCGCGGGCGAGTTCGGGAACTTCGCGGCGCGACGGCGAAGGAATTACGGTAAAAGTTCTGCCCGTCAATTCCGAGCGGATTTTGTGCATATCAATTCCCCAACCTTTTTCAAGTAAACTGTTGCGTAATTTGCGGTAAGCGATTTGCAAATTGTCCGATTTAACGTGCAATTCGGCAGCAATATCAAACGGCAAAATTTCCGGGCGGACTTCCTCAAGCACGGCTTTGTCCTGCTCAAAAACTTTCAAAACGCGCTGATAAGCATTTTTGTCCGCCCAATTTCCTTTAAAGAAAGTTCGCAAATTTATCCAGCGCGTTACGGAATGAAATTCGTCAATCGGCGTGTGAAAATTGTATAAAACCATCAAACCAATCGGCAGCGTTACTTCTAAAAGCGTAATGCACGGCATATAATATCCGGCGCGAGTTTTGACGGGTTTCACCTCTTGTTTTTGAAATTTTCCCCACAAACCTTTCGGCGGAGTCGGTTCAATAAAAACGGTTGTTTCCGCTGAATATTCGCCGTAAGTTATTTCAAAATCAGGAACTTGCGGTTTATTCGGATTGCCAAATGATCCGCCGTGAACAAAAGGGGCGTGGGAAATATCCATCGAATTTTCAACTGCTCGTTCATAATTGACTTTCCAATGATATTCGCCTTTGATTTTCTTAAATTCGGTGTCGTTCCAATGCGGAAGTTCGGGCATCGGCGGACGGTCTTCTTCGGGCAAATCCCCGAGAAAAGCCCAGACAAAATCATATTTTTCCTGCGTTGGATATGCGTCAACTCTGGCACGTTTTGGAATTTCACGACCTTCCAAATTCGCCGGAATCTTTGAACATTGCCCATTTTTTTCGTATTCCCAACCGTGATACGGACAAACGATACAGCCACCTTTCACCCAACCGCCCGATAACGCGCCGCCGCGATGAACGCATAAATCCGACATTACTTGCGCCGTTCCGTCTTCCATTCGATAAACCACCAAATCTTGTCCCAAAATTCTTTGACGTTGTGGTTTTGTCGTAACTTTATCGCTAAATTGTATCGGATACCAGAAGTTTTTAAGCATATTTCGTCTGTCTTTTGAAATTTGTTATAAGTTAATAACAAATTACATTAAAATTTATGCGCCGTCAAATAAATTTGAGTTGATTTTTTTGGATAGGTTGTATTATCTTTATAACAAATTTATGAAAACAGACATTATCATTGCCGGAGCCGGACCAGTCGGAATGTCGCTTGCGCTTGCGCTTGCACGAGTCGGGATTTCGGTGATTGTTTTGGAAAGATTAAACGAACTCAGCCACGAAGCGAGGGCAAGCACGATTCATCCGCCAACGCTTGAATTTTTTGAGGAAATCGGAATTATTGAAGATATTTTAGCAAACGGTTTGGTGATTGAAAGTTTGCAATTTTGGGAACGTGCGAGCCGCGAACTCGTTGCCGATTTTCCTTATGATTTAATTGCAAATGACACGAAATACCCGTTTCGTTTTCAATGTCCGCAAAGCACCGTAACACGAATAATTTTGAAGCATTTGGAAAAAACAAAATGCGGAAAAGTCTTGTTCAATCACGAATTTTTAAGCGTATCGAAAACCGAAAATGGTGTTGAAGTTGTTGCTGAAACGTCCGAAGGCATTGCGAAATTTGAATGTAAATATTTAATCGGTTGCGACGGCGCAAATTCAAAAGTGCGTGAAAATTTAGCTTTAGGTTTTGACGGGAAAACTTACGAAGACCGATTTTTGCTCGTTTCAAGCAACATTGATTTGAGCGAAATTTTTCCAAAGATGGGAACGGTTGCCTATATTTTCGATCCCGAAGAATGGGTGATAATTATGACTTTGCCCGACACGGTTCGATTGGTTTTTCGTCTCAAATCATATGAGAATTCTGACGAAGCTAAGCAAATCGAAAACGTCCGAAAACGCATTTCAAAATTCCTTGAAACCGACTTAAATTATGAAATCAAAGCCGTTTCGACGTATCACGTTCATCAAAGAGTTACGGAAAAATTCCGTGTCGGAAACGTAATTTTGGCAGGCGACGCGGCACACATCAACAATCCGACGGGCGGAATGGGAATGAATTCCGGCATTCACGATGCGCGAGATTTGGCGAAAGCCTTGATTGCGATTTTTAACGGCGCGAACGAAAATTTGTTAGACGAATACGCCAAAAAACGCAAAGAAACTGCCGTCAAAATGGTGCAAGCGATGACCGATGAGAATTATAAAAACTTAGCCGAATCAGATGCGGCAATGCGCGAAAAACGCAACCGCAATTTACGCGAAGCCGCAAACGATGAAGCAAAAGCGCGAGAATATTTATTGAAAACGGCAATGTTAGCCGATATACTTTGAGCCAATGAATTTTGACATAATCATCATTGGTTTGGGCGCGATGGGCAGTTCTGCTGCGTATCAACTTGCGAAAAAATCGGTGAAAGTTCTCGGTATTGACCGATTTTCGCCGCCGCATAAATTCGGTTCAACGCACGGAGAAACTCGCGTAACGCGAAAGGCAATTGGGGAAGGTGCAGAATATGTTCCGTTGGCTTTGCGAAGTTACGAAATTTTCCGCGAAATCGAAGCCGAAATTTCTGCTGATTTGCTAACAATTACAGGCGGTTTGATAATATCGAATCCGCACGGCGCGGCAAATTTGCACGGCAGTGAAGGGTTTATCGAAACAACTGTGGTTACTGCAAAAAAATTTGGCATTAAGCATCGAGTTTTTTCGGCTGATGAAATTACTAAAGAGTTTCCACAGTTTAATTTAGACGGAAATGAGTGCGGTTATTTTGAAGATGAAATAGGTTTTTTGCGCCCCGAAAATTGTGTTACGGCACAGCTCGAATTAGCCGAAAAATACGGGGCAAAAATCAATCGAAACGAAAAGGTTTTAGAAATCAAACACGATAAAAATTCGGTTGAGGTCATTACCGATAAAGGCATTTATCACGCTGAAAAAATTATCATTTCTGCTGGGGCGTGGATTAAAGATTTTGTCGAACAATCACGCCAAGATTTATTCAACATTTATCGCCAAGTCTTTTATTGGTTTGATATTACGGATAATTACGAAAAATTCAAACTCGGAAATTTTCCAATTTTTATCTGGGAATTTGGACGTTGGGAAAACGATTTTGTTTATGGTTTTCCGGCAATTGACGGGCGATTTGGCGGTTTGAAAATTGCGACCGAAACATATTTGGAAACGACTAATCCCGACCAAGTAAATCGGGAAGTTTCAAGCACGGAAATTGACGAAGTTTTTGAAAAATACATCGAAAACCGCATCAACGGCGTTTCCCGAAAAACTATCAAAACCGCAACCTGTCTTTATACCGTAATGCCGAAAGCACGATTTTTGATTGACAAACTGCCCGAAAATGAACGAATTATCATTGCTTCGCCGTGTTCGGGACACGGCTTCAAACACTCGGCGGCGATTGGTGAAATCCTTGCACAGCTTTCAGTTAATGAAAAAAGCAAAATTGATATTTCGGCGTTTTCGTTCGATAGATTTTAGCGCAATTAACTCAAACCGTTTATAATTCGACATTATGCAAGAAATTGGTTTTGAGATTTTCTTAATTTTCGTGTTGTTGATTTTGAACGGAGTCTTTTCGATGTCGGAAATTGCGATTGTTTCGGCAAAACGAATTCGGCTGAAACAAACGGCGGACGAAGGCAATGCGGGAGCAAAAACTGCCATTGAATTAGCTGAATCGCCCGACAAATTTCTTTCAACCGTTCAGATAGGAATTACGCTAATCGGGATTGTTGCCGGAGCGTTTGGAGGTGCGTCACTTTCTGCCCGATTGACTCCGGTTTTTCAGGGAATTTCATTTCTCGTGCCTTACGCTGAAGAAATTAGTTTCGGTATCATTATTTTGCTGATTACCTATTTTTCATTGGTTATCGGCGAACTTGTGCCGAAGAATATTGCATTGGTGGCTCCCGAAAAAATTGCGACTTTGATGTCGCGTCCAATGAAATTTGTCTCAAAAGTAACGGCTCCATTTGTTTGGTTTTTGAGTCTTTCGACCAATGCGATTGTTAAACTTTTTCGTCTTGACAGCAGTTCGGAAACAACTGTAACCGAGTCGGAAATTAAGGCGTTGATTGCTCAAGGGAAAATCGAAGGCGTAATTGAAGAAACCGAGCAGGAATTGATGGAAAGTGTGATTCGGTTGGACGATCAACGAATTACAGCGTTGATGACACAGCGTAACTATATTGGTTGGGTAGATTTACAGGATTCGCAAGAGGAAATTATAAAAGAGATTTTGAAAAGTAGTTTTTCGAGGTTGCTGGTTTGCGAAGCCGATTTGGATAACGTCAAAGGGTTTGTCAAAGCCAAAGATTTGCTCAACAGTCTTTTGTCTGAACAGCCGTTTGATTTGGAAGGCGTATTGAAACAACCGATTTTTGTTCCAGAAACCAAAACGGCTTTAGAGGTGTTAGAAAATTTCCAAGAATCTTTGACACATTTTGCCGTCATCGTTGACGAATTCGGGCTGACGCAAGGCATTGTTACGACCAACGATATTTTAGAAGCAATTGTCGGCGACCTGCCGCATCAAGGAGTTCGCAACGAAAGCGCAGTCCAACGCGACGATGGTTCGTGGTTGCTCGATGCACGGCTGTCAACTGCCGATTTTACCAACATTTTAGGAATAAAATCGCTCCCGACAGACGAGAAAGGGATGTATGAAACGCTCGCGGGATTTATGATAAAACGCTTCGGCAAATTACCCAAAACCGCCGAAAAATTTGAATGGAACGGCTACATTTTTGAAGTCGTAGATATGGACGGAAAACGGGTTGATGAGGTTTTGGTAACGCCGATTAAAAGTGGAGAGGAAGGATAAAAAATTTGAAAAACAGTTTATAGTCACGTCTTCGGGCGGAATTTTGTTGAGCGAATAAAATAATGAAAAAGAAAAACCGAAAATTACGTTCAATGAGCGTTTCCGACCTCGAAAAATGACGACCAAAAGACTTTTGGCACGTTTCAAACGTCTGCACATCTGCGAAGAATCTTTTGAATTATCCGACAGAGACGGCGTTTATGAAAATCCTGATAATTTGATTGAATTTAAGAATACTTCGGAATGGAAAACTGAATATGAAAAGATGAAAGAAATTTTGGCGAAACGAGAGCATATTGAAAGAAAAACCGCCTAAAGACGGAACTACAAACGAATGAATTTTATCAACGGAAAATCTATCAACACAACTGAAACTTTCGCGGTTTTTAATCCGTTCACGGGCGAAAAAATTGCTGATGTATCGCGTTCAAATGCTGAAGATGCAAAATTTGTGGTTGAATCTTCACACGAAGCATTTCTGAATTGGGCAAATCTCGCGGCTTGGGAACGTGAGAGAATTTTGCTTAAATGCGCCGACAAACTTGAAGAAAACGCGGCGAAATTGACTGAAATTTTGATTGACGAAAGCGGAAGTTGTATTACAAAAGCAAGATATGAAACTGGTTACACGCCGCGACTTTTTCGTGCGGCGGCGGGCGAGGCGACACGGCTTTACGGCGAAACTTTGCCGAATGAACGTGCGACGCAGATGAGTTTTGTTGTTAGTGAACCGATTGGCGTTGTGGTTTGCATTGTTCCGTTTAATGCGCCGCTGGCATTGCTTGCGAAAATGGTTGCGTTTCCACTCGCGGCAGGGAATTCGGTAGTTGTAAAACCTTCGGAAGAAACGCCTCTGATTGCGCTGGAATTTGCAAAAATTTTGACGGAAGCAGGTTTGCCCAACGGCGTTTTGAATGTCATCAACGGTTTTGGCGCGGAAATCGGTGAAGCGTTAATTACGAACAAACGAGTTCGCGGCGTAGCTTTGACAGGTTCAACTGCAACGGGGCAAATCGTTGGAAAACAAACAATTAACGGAATGAAACATCTACAGCTTGAACTCGGCGGAAAAAATCCTTTGATAATTTTGAAGGATTTCGACACGGCAAAAGCGGCTGAAATTGCGGCGGAAGGAATTTTTACACATTCCGGTCAAATCTGTATGGCGAATTCGCGCGTGCTTGTCGAAAGGGAAATCGCTGACGAATTTTGTGCCGAATTGGTTAAAAAATCTGAATCGCTTTTTCTCGGAGATTTGCGCGACGAACGGACTTTTTACGGAACTTTAATCAATCAAAAAGCAATCGAAAAAACAGAAAATCACGTTAAAGACGCAATCGAAAAAGGCGCGAAATTGCTCACAGGTGGACGAATTTTAGAAGGTTTGCGATACGCGCCAACGGTTTTACTCAATCCGCCGAAAAATTCTCTGGCGTGGTGCGAAGAAACATTTGCACCGCTCGTAAGTGTTACAACAGTTGAAGATTTGGCGGAAGCAATCGAACTTGCCAACGATTCGGACTACGGTTTGAGCGCGGGAATTTTAACAAAAGATTTGGAAAAAGCGTTCACTGCCGCAAGGCAAATCCGCGCCGGTTCGGTTCATATCGGAACACATCCGTTTCAATCAAACGCGCTCGCGCCAATCGGCGGTTACGGAATGTCCGGCATTGGGCGCAGCGGCGGAAAATATTCAGTCGAAGAATTTACCGAAACTAAATGGATTTCAGTCGAAACCGCAAGTTTGTCTGTGAAAAAATAAAATGATTAAGAAGGGTTATATTGAAACCACTTACGGTTTGATTCATTATCGTGCGGCGGGAAATTTTGAAAATCCGCCCGTTTTGCTCTTTCATCAAACGGCTTCAAGTTCGGCAATGTATGAGAAAATTATGTTGCTTCTCGCCGAGAAATTTTATCTTTTCGCGCCGGATACTTTGGGGTTCGGCGCGTCTGATTTTCCGAAAGAAACCGCAACTATGAAGATTTACTCAGATAGTTTGCGCGAGGCTTGGGAAAAATTCGGTTTAAAAAATCCGTTTGTTTTCGGGCATCACACAGGCGCATCAATCGCCGTGCAGATGGAATTTGATAAAAGATTTGCGCGAAAAATGTTTCTTTCGGGACCGCCCTATCTTTCTCAAGAGCAAAAAGATTCGTTCAAAAAAAGCGTTCAGCCAATTGTCATTGAAGCAGACGGAAAACATTTATTGAATCTCTGGCAACGTCTTCGGAAAAAAGATGAAACAGCCGATTTCTCTTTGACGCACCGAGAATTTTTATTAAATCTTCACGCGGGCGAACGCTATCACGAAGCATATTTTGCAGTCTTTAATCACAATTTTGAAAATCAGATTGCCACGCTCGGTTGCCCGATTTTAGTTACGGCAGGCGATAAAGATACGCTAAAAGATTCGCTCGAACCTGCCTACAAAGCCTTGAAAAACGGTGAGATGCGACGGCTCAAAGGTAATACTTACATCTGCGACAACGCGCCCGAAGTGATGTCCGTGTTGATGGAAGAATTTTTTGTGTAGTCGAACGGTAAATTGTGGGTGTTGGAAACTTCAAGCGGCAAATAATTCCTGCAATGTTTCTAAAATTTCGCTTTGTGTTTGTATTTCAATTTCACCGATTTTTTTTGTCAAACGCGATTTTTCTACTGTTTGAATTTGATCAAGCACAACAGCACGTTTTTTGCCAAGAAAATCAAACAAAATTCTTGTCGGATATTTCCGCGTTATAGAAGAAATCGGAGCAATTATTACGGAATCAATGTGAAAATTCATTTCATTGGGAGAAATAACAACGCATGGGCGTGTGTTTTTCGCATCATTAGAAATTATTTCATCTAATACCAAGACAGAAATAGAAACTCTGCTAGAATGGGGGAATGAAAGTAATT